>NZ_JBQFTB010000012.1:0-158017 GCF_056538465.1 Ruegeria sp. BG6
CAACTTCTCCTTCAACTCGCAGCCACTCGTGCTCTTCAGAATAATACGTCGACATTCCTGTTCTCTCCTGACTTCAACGCTTGTAGTTTTGCAAAACAAACGGCAACGACACAATCTCAGATGGCTGAGGCGCAAACGTTGTTTTTGGCAGCAGTTGTATACCAGGATATACAACCAACAATTCCCCTTTAGGAAACTTTTCTCCGTCAGGCAACGGATTTGCCCGAAGGCAGCGCGTTGACTGCATGTTCAAGAACATGCAGCCCCGCGATCAGATCATGTTCGGACGTATCTTCTGAGAAGTCATGACTAATCCCGTTGATCGACGGCACGAACAGCATAGCAACCGGCATCAGGCGGGACACATTGGTTGCATCATGCAACGCGCCGGACGGCATGGAGCGCCAGCGGGATGGGGCAATTCTTTCCGCCCCCTGTTCCAGCGCCGCGCGGAGTTCCCGATCCATCGCCACGGGCTCCAGCCCCAGCAACGGCCCGTAGGTCACCGACATGTTCATCCGATCGGCGACCTCCTGCGCGGTCGTGCGGATGATCTGCTCCATCCGTTCCAGCCGGTCAGATGTACCGTCGCGCCATTGCATCGAGAAACGCGCAAGCCCCGGCACGATGGACGAGGCGTTGGGATGCAGATCGACATGGCCAATGGTCCAGACCGTTTCGGGCGCAACCACATTCCGGAACCGGTCGTTGATCAGCGAATTGAACAGGGACACTGCCTGAAACGCATCCCGACGCAGATGCATCGGTGTAGTGCCCGCATGATTCTGCTGTCCTTCAAAGGTGATTTTCATGTCGCGGATGCCAACGATGTCGGTCACGACACCGATCTGATCCCCGCTTGTGTCCAGCGCGGGTCCCTGTTCGATATGCATCTCGAGAAACCCGGTGAACTGATCGGGATCGACGAAGTCCTGAGCCAGACCACTCATCAAGGCACGGGCCTCGGAAAATGCCGTGCCTTCATGATCGGTGAGAGCATCCGCTGCGGACAAAGGCAGCGTTCCCGACCACACGGCAGACCCGGTGGTCACGCCAAACCGCCCTTCTTCATCCTGAAAGCTGACGACCGAAATCGCGCGATCCGTTGCGCGCGCCACTTCAAGTGCCGCGATGACGCCCAGCGCACCATCCAGCCAACCACCTTCTGGCTGGCTGTCGGAATGCGACCCCATCAGCCGCGACGGACCGGCGGCCAACCCAAACAGGTTTCCGACCGGATCGAAATGCGGGCGCAGTCCGGCGTCTTCCATCCGACCGGCCAGCCAGCGGCGCGCCGCGATATCCGCGTCGGAATAGGCGGGCCTGACCACGCCCTTCCCAACACCCGCCGCCCCAAATGAACGCAATTTGTGCAGATCGGCCAGAAACCGGTTTTCATCGACAGCCATGATTGCCCCCTTTGTGCCGATCAACCTTATGGGCTGCGCCTTGACCTGCAAGTCTTCCGCTGCATCAAATCCGCGATTTTTCACTCCGGGCGGGTGCAACACCTCTGGCCCCGGCAATGAAGCTGTCTTAAGACATGACGCCAAGAGGAACCACCATGTCACATATTACACTGGTTCGTCACGGACAGGCCAACACCTCTGCGCGTGATGAAAAAGACTATGACAAGCTCAGCGAGCTGGGCCATCAGCAGGCGCGGTGGCTTGGGGGGTACCTCAAGGAAACGCATACGCATCACACGCGGGCGTATTGTGGCACCCTGACCCGGCATGTGGAGACCGCTGCCAGTATGGGTCTCCTCAACCCGGTGCGCGACGCGCGGCTGAACGAGATTGAATATTTCACAATCGCAAAGCTGTTCGAGGAACAGCATGGCGTGGCCGTCCCAATCGACCGGGAAGGTTTTGTCGAACACCTGCCCCGAACCTTTGCGGCCTGGGCAAGCGGCGATATCCGCAACACACCAGAGACCTTCGCTGAATTCGAAGCCCGGGTTTCGGCGGCATTGCGGGATATCGGAACCGAGGGCGGCCCGGCCATCGTTGTCACCTCGGGCGGACTGATTTCCATGGTCGTGCGGCAGGCTATGGGGCTGGACATACCTTCCATGGCTCGCGTGGCTCTTGCCATCATGAACACGTCCATGCATCGTCTGCATCCGATCGGCCCGCAGCTCAGCACGGTTCTGTTCAATGCCGTGCCACATCTGGAAGCGCCCGACCGGCAGTTTGCCCAGACCCATCTGTAAGGAAACCGGAGGCCATCTGATGCAACTCTACTACGCGCCCCGCACGATTTCAGTCGCCGTCGCCATCGCGCTGGAGGAAGCGGGTTTGGAATACGAGGCCATACGTCTGGATTTTGCAGAAGCCGAGCAGACCAAACCGGCCTACAAGCAGATCAACCCCAAAGGACGCGTGCCGGCATTGGCCGTTGACGGCGGTATTCTGACCGAAACAGGCGCGCTGCTGGACTACATCGCGGCCAAAGCGCCCGAGGCCGGGCTGGTGCCTGACGACCCGGTCATGGCGGCCCGTATGCGCGAAGTGATGTACTATCTGGCCTCAACCATGCATGTGAACCACGCGCACAAGCTGCGCGGGCCGCGTTGGGCAGACAAGAAAGCCAGCTGGAAGGATATGAAGGACAAGGTACCGCAGACGATGACCGCATCCTGCGACTATATCTCGTCGAACGGTCTGCGCGGACCGTTTGTGCTGGGCGACGCGTTCTCGCTGGCTGATGCCTATCTTTATGTTGTCTGCAGCTGGCTTGAGGGCGACGGCGTGGACGTCTCGGCCTTTCCCAAGATTGTCGCCTTCCGCGAGGCGATGGAAGCACGCGCATCGGTTCAGGCGGTGCGCGCCACCGGAATGCTCTGACAAAAGGACAACGAATGACACATCTCTGGGTCCGGGCAGAACAGCGCCCGAACGAAGAACGGGTCGGCCTGACCCCCGAAGGCGCCGCCGCGCTGCTTGCCGCAGGCATCCGCGTAACGGTCGAGGAAAGCCATGTCCGTGCGATCCCGATCGACGGCTACAAGGACGCCGGGTGTGAGATCGCGGCCGAGAATTCATGGCCCGACGCCCCGCGTGACGCGATCATCTTCGGCCTCAAGGAACTGCCCGAGGATCGCACGCCTCTGCCGCATCGACACATCATGTTCGGCCACGCCTTTAAGGGCCAGCATTCTGGCCGCGCGCTGCTGGAGCGGTTCAAGACCGGTGGCGGCACGCTTTATGACCTGGAATATCTGGTCGACGAAAACGACCGCCGGGTTGCGGCTTTCGGGTACTGGGCCGGGTACGCAGGCGCGGCGGTGGCGCTGAAGACGTGGGCCGCACAGCAGCGCAATGAGGTATGTCCGCCCGTGGGTGTTTATCCCAGCAAAGATGCGCTGAACGCGGAGCTTCTGGCCGAACTGGACGCGACCGGCACCGACCGCCCCCGCGCCATTGTCATCGGTGCCTTGGGCCGCGTTGGCACGGGCGCGGCTGATCTGTGCGAAGCCATGGGCGTTACTGTTACCAAATGGGACATGGCCGAAACCGCCAGCGGCGGGCCCTTTCCGGAAATTCTCGACCATGACCTGTTCCTGAACTGCATCTTCGCCCGCCCCGGTACGCCCGTCTTCGTCCCGCGTGAGGCATTGACCGCAACTCGCAAGCTGACCGCCATCGGTGACGTGGCTTGCGACCCGGACAGCGACTACAACCCGGTTCCGGTCTATGACCGAGCCACCACCTGGGACGTCCCCGCCCTGCGCGTGGCAAGTGATCCGGTGATGGATGTGATGGCGATCGACAACCTGCCGTCGATGCTGCCGGTTGAAAGTTCCGAAGACTACGCGGCGCAACTGCTGCCCTCTCTGCTGACTCTGACCGATCTGGAAAGTGGTGTCTGGGGCCGGGCAGAAGCAACCTACAAAACACATATCGAAGGGATCTGAGCGATGACGATTCACTGGTGTGGCACCGGCCTATCGGCCATTCCCGGCCTGCGCCGCCTGTTCAAGGGCGGGCACAAGATCACTGTCTGGAACCGGACCATCGAAAAAGCCAAAGCCGAGGTCGGAGACCTGACGGATGACATCCGCGCCTTCGACATCGACGCAATTGGTGCGGTACTGGAAAAGGGCGACGTGATCGTGTCCATGCTGCCGGGCGACTGGCATGTGCCGCTGGCGGAGCTGTCGATTTCGAAAGGGGCGAATTTTGTCTCGTCGTCTTATATCGCGCCCGAAATGCGCGCGCTGGACGACAAGGCGCGCGAGGCCGGCGTGGCGCTGGTCAACGAGGTCGGTCTGGACCCGGGTATCGACCATCTCATGGCGCATGCACTGGTCGATGTGTACCGCGCCTCGGATGCGTTCGATCCGCAGAACCACCTGAGCTTCATCTCGTATTGCGGCGGCATCCCGAAGAACCCCAACCCGTTCCGGTACAAGTTCAGCTGGTCGCCGTTGGGTGTGCTCAAGGCGCTGCGCTCGCCCTCGAAATCGATCCGCGATTACGCCCCGCTGGATGTCGCACGCCCATGGGATGCTATCAGCAGCTATATCGCGCCGCTTCCAGCGCCGGAAAGCTTTGAGGTTTACCCGAACCGCGACTCGATCCCTTTCATGGCGCAGTATCACTTCGAGGATCACTGGCCGGTCAAGGAATTCGTCCGCGGTACTCTGCGTCTGAACGGCTGGGCGGACGCCTGGTCGGACGTGTTCCGCGAAATCGAAACCCTGACCGGACCGGACGGCGATGCGCGGCTGAAAGAGATGTCCGATCAGTTCTGGGAAGAAAACGCCTATGACGACGGCGAACCCGACCGCGTGGTTCTGTGCGTCGGCCTGAAGGCCGAAAAAGACGGGGCCGAGGTCTGGCACAAAACCTACGTCATGGACGCATGGGGCGATGAACGCGGCACTGCCATGGCCCGTCTGGTATCGATCCCGGTCTCATTGGCCGTCGAAGCCGTCCTGAACCGCGCCATTCCCGCTGGCGTTCACGCGGCGCCCAGCGATCCCAAGCTGGTGGGGGCGTGGATGGGCGAAATCGACACGCTGGCGCAGCATTTGCAGATTGTGGATCACACAAGCTGAGCTTTTTCTAAGCGCGCAAGAAGACAGCCACATCGGCGTGACGATGCGGCTGTTCCGACATCCCGCTTTCAGATGTAAAGCTGGATCGTTTCATCAAGGTCAGACCGATTGATTCCAAGCTCGGACAGCTGGTTATCGGACAGACGATTCAGCTCCTGAGCGGCTCGCACAATATCGGACCGAACAGCACGGATTTGCATGGCCCGGTCAAAAAGCAGCAATGCGCTGGCAATGGGGCGCTCCTGGTGTACTCCAATAGTATCTAACATCGTTTTGTTCCTTGAATTGCAGACAAAGATCGGTCCGTGCCGGGACGAACCAGCTTAGCGACGCAGTTCCAACGGGGACTGACCATAGACGCTTTGATAGGCGGATCGTGCGATCCGATGGCGCGGAATGCCGATGTCGTCCAATTGTCGGTCAGTCATTTTTTCCAGCGTTTGCATCGACTCAGCGACCTGCCGGCGACGCGCAAACTCATCTCTGAGCGCGCGATAATCTGAACTTAAACCGGCAAAGAAGCTGCGCTGCGGTCTGGCTGTGTGTACATGTGCCATCGCCTTCTCCTTCTCATCCGAACAACGTTTCTGGTCACAGTTCTGATAAAGGAGCGGAGTGTTAACGATGCCAAAACACCGGATTAATCCGAATTAATGTTCGGCTTGCGGGTATTCGAAATCCAAAGTTGGGATCAGACGACTCTGGCCCTGTTCGATGGTTCAGGCATATGGAGCCTACATCAGGTCATTCTCGACATCCTCGGCCGAAATCCCCAGCGCATCCAGCCCGTTTTCCAAATGGTCAGACAGGTGCGGCGTGCCAATCAGGTAGTCGGCACAGGGGGTCGAGGCCTCGGACTTTGCGGTTGCGATGGCTTCGGCCAGATCTTCGGCGAAAAAGCTCTCGCGGCCGATCCACATGATCGCCACCAGTTCGGCCTGCTCATCTTCACTCATGCGGTCGACGAAAGCGCGCAGCTCTGCTTCGGCACGCCCCAGCTCGCGCCCCATCATTGCCACCTGGGCAACCTTTCTGGCCGAAATTTCCAGCATGTCCCATCTCCTTGTGTTCGCGGGTTTCAGGCTATCACAATCACGACGCAACGGCCGCGTCTTTGATCTTACGCAAACGTCGCCTGGTCTGAGGGAATCTTACATGCGGGGGCGCGACACCGGCTGTTCTGGCACCGGTGCGGTTCGAAAGGGTCGGAACGTGGCCTTCTTGATCCACAGCTTCAAAGCCTGCCACAGGATCAAGGCAAATCCCCGGCGCGCCCCAAAGGGGCGACGGACAAGCGCCGAAAGGATGGAGCGGTTGGTCAACGGTGCCCGCAACCCGGTCAGGGTTGCCACCAATCCGCCATCCTTCCGGGAATAGTCGATCATGACGCCAACTCGGTCCGGTCGGAAGTCAAACCGGAAGCTGTACGTCCCTTCGATCTTCTGAAACGGAGAAACATGCATCTTCTTGTCCGCCACTATTCGATCTTCGGGCCGGATCGGCGACAGATCGGGCTTGTGACAAAGATAGCTGTGCCGCGTCCCATAGGTATTGGTCACTTCGGCGATCACCGCAAACAGTTGCGCCTCCGGGTCAAGGCAAAGCCAGAAGCTGACCGGGTTGAACACGTGCCCCAGTACGCGCGGTTGCGTCAGCAGCAAGATTCGAGACGGCGAGGGCAAGCCCGTCTCCTCAAGCCGACTGCGCAGCCAGTTCACGCCCTGCCCTTCACCCGGGCTGCCACCATGATCGCGGTCGCGCCAGTTCATCAGGTTGGCACGCCGAAACGAGAACAGATATGGTGTTTTCGGCAGGTTTTCGGGGTCGAACAGAATGAAATCGACCGAATACCGAAACGCGTTCTCAATCGCACCTTTCCGGCTGTGATAGGTGTGCCCCGCGATATGGTCGATTTTATTCATGCGGCTTCGGGTTCCTGTCAGTCTACCGATAATACAGTGTCTGCAAACTTAGTGCGCTGATTTCAGTTTTTTTACGGCCAGATAGGCAAATCGGATCAAAAAATGCAGGACTATATGATCCGGCTTTGGCGCTGCCACGTAATGTGGTTATGTTTACCGAGATCGACACCGCGACGCTTGACGATCCTGCGCCCCCAAGTGGCGCGGGCCAGCCTTGGGTCGCAAAGAAACGCATCAAGGGTAAACAATTGAACGGAACGCAAAAGAAGTGCGGTGTCAGGTCCGAATGGGTTGATCACGTAAAGCGCATCCGCGACGCGCAGGATCAGGCGGCTTTTGCCGAGCTGTTCCGGCATTTTGCTCCACGTATCAAGGCGTTCCTGATCAAGTCCGGTGCCGATGGCACCACCGCTGAAGAATGCGCGCAGGAGGTGATGGCAACGTTGTGGCACAAGGCGCATCTGTTCGATCCGACCCGCGCTACCGTGGCAACCTGGGTGTTCACGATTGCAAGGAACAAGCGGATCGACATCCTGCGCAAACAACGCCGCCCCGAACCCGAGGATCTGGGCTGGGGACCCGAAGCCGAACCGGATCAAACCGAGGTTGTTGCCCTGCAACAGGAAACCGACCAATTGCGGATTGCGATGAAGGCTCTGCCCGAAGCGCAGCGCCAACTGATCGAAAAAGCATATTTCGGCGATCTGAGTCACCGCGAAATCGCGTCGGAAACCGGATTGCCGCTGGGAACAATCAAATCACGAATTAGACTGGCGCTGGATCGTCTGCGCCATGCGATGAACTGAGAAAACGATGACAGACGCAATTAAACATCACCTGACCGACGACCTGCTGATGGCCTATGCAGCAGGTACGCTGCCCGAAGCATTCGATCTGATGGTCGCAACACATTTGTCACTGTGCGACCGCTGCCGGGCTGCGGCTGAAAGCTACAACATCATTGGTGGTGAGGTTTTGGAGGATCAGGCCGAGATGCCCACAATGAGCGAAGACTGTTTGGCGGCGACCATGGCCTTGATTTCTCAGGGCGCGCCAACGCCCAAGCCGGCACAGCCAGCCTGCTCCGTTCTGCCCGCGCCCTTGCAGGATTACGTCGGTGGCGATGTGAACGCGATCCGCTGGAGGCCGATTGGCATGGGCGTCAAGCAAGCGATCCTGCCGACGACACGCGAGTCAACGGCCCGGTTGCTGTTTATCCCTGCAGGGTCTGCCGTACCGGATCACAGCCACCATGGAACAGAACTGACCATGGTGTTGCAGGGCGCGTTTTCGGATGAGGTCGACCACTTTGCGCGTGGTGATGTCGAAATCGCCGATCAGGACCTGCATCACATGCCGGTGGCCGACATCTCGGCAGACTGCATCTGTCTGGCGGTGACGGACGCGCCCCTGAAATTCACCAAACTGATGCCGCGCCTGTTCCAGCCATTCCTGCGCATCTGACCCGCGCGATCAGGCCTGGGTTTTGCCCAAGGGCACAAAGTTGGCGTGATCGTCCGGGGACAGTTCCTCAAAATCGAAATTGTCCAGCCGTTGTGCCCGGCGTCCCGCCTTTTCGGCGCTTATCTTGATGTCCGAGATATCTTTGGCGGCCTGCCCGAAATGCCGGTCCAGATTGGCCACGCGATCGCCCAGCCTTTCGACATCCTTGTGCAGCATCCCCAACTCCCGGCGGATCGCGCCAGCCTGTTCGCGCATCCGGGCGTCCTTGAGGATCGCGCGCATCGTGTTCAGTGTTGCCATGCAGGTCGTGGGTGAAACGATCCAGACACGGGCCGCGAACCCTTCGCGGACCACTTCGGGCAGGCGCGCGTGCAATTCGGCATAGATGGCTTCGGACGGAACAAACATAAGCGCACCGTCGGCTGTTTCACCGTCCAGAATGTACTTCTCCGAAATAGTCCTGATGTGCACCTTCACCGCCGCACCAAAGGCCTTCAGGCATCTGTCCACTTCGGCTCGTGTCTGAGCAGCGGCCAGCGCTTCGAAATCTTCCAGCGGAAACTTTGCGTCAATCACGATGGGGCCGGGCGGGTTGGGCAGGTGGATCAGGCAATCCGCCCGTTTGCCGTTCGAAAGGGTGGCCTGCAAAGAATAGCTGTCGGTCGGCAGCGCCTTGGACACGATGTCGTTCAGCTGGATTTCCCCGAACATCCCGCGCCGCTGTTTGTTGGAAAGAATATCCTGCAAGGACAGCACATCCCCTGACAACTTGGTGATGTTGTCCTGCGCCTTGTCGATGGCGGCCAGCCTTTCCTGCAATTGGGTCAGCGAGGTCGCGGTCTGTTTCGACGACCCGTGCAGCGATTCCTTCATCCGTTCCTGCATCTCGGCCAGGGCGCGGGCCGACTTCATCGCGTTGTCCGCCAGCCGGTCGTTCATCTGCTGCTGGACCGAAGACAGGCGCGCCTCGACCGTCTGGATCACCTGAACCTGCGCATTGGCCTGCGTGTCCGACACGTGCTGCAGCCCTCCACGCAGCTGCTCCTGCCCTTGCCCCAACTGCTGCACATGCTGGCCCAGATGCGCCATCTGCCGCGCCAGCGGTTCCGCCATCCGGGCTGAGCGGTTGGCCGCCCGCAGCGACAGGAACAACAGCAGCAAGATCAGCGCAACCACTCCACCCACGATCAGGATCAATGGGTCGTTCAACGCGTATTGTGTACCTGTAATCTCGATCATGCTGCCTCGGGTGTTCTTGTTTTATTCCCCTTAGCCTGTATTGGGCACAGGATCAACTGCGCCCAAACAGGCGTTCGATATCGCTCAGCTTCAATTCGACATAGGTGGGCCGACCGTGGTTGCACTGGCCTGAGTGAGGCGTGGCTTCCATCTCGCGCAGCAGAGCATTCATTTCTTCGGCCCGCATCCGGCGGCCTGACCGAACGGAACCATGACAGGCCACCCGGCTGAGGATCGCCTCGATCCGCGCCTGTACCTTCTGGCTCTCGCCCTGATCGGTCAGCTCATCCAGGATATCCAGGGTCATCGCCCTGGCATCGACCTCACCCAGAATGGCCGGGGTTTCGCGAACGGCGATTGCGCCGCCCCCAAAGGGTTCGATCGTCAGGCCAAGGCGGGACAGATCTTCGGCCACCGCCATCAGACGCGAACAATCCCCTTCAGACATTTCAACGATTTCGGGGATCAGCAAGGCCTGCGCGGCAACGCCATTTGCGGCCATCTGGTTTTTCAGCTTTTCATAGACCAGCCGTTCATGCGCCGCGTGCTGATCAACGATCACCATGCCATCGGCGGTCTGGGCAATGATGTAGTTCTCATGCACCTGCCCGCGCGCCGCACCCAGCGGCAGGTCCTGTGCAGGCGGTTCTTCCACCGTCGCAATCGCAGACGCCAAGGGCGTCGCGTCAACGATGCTCCCGCTGTAGTCGTTTGCCAGTTCGGCAAAGCCTGGGGCCTGCGCCCGGTAGGCCGTCTGGCGCGCGGCTGGTGAAGGGCGGTCCATCTGATAGACCCGCGCCGGCGCCGATTGCGCCGGTTCCGGCCGCATCGCACCCAAAGTGGCATTGGCCACGGTCGAGGACGCCCGGTGCCCGGCATCAGCCAGCGCATGACGCAAGGCGGACACGATCAACCCGCGCGCCAGACCCGGGTCGCGGAACCGCACTTCGGATTTGGCGGGATGTACGTTCACATCCACAAGCGTCGGATCACAATCGATGAACAGGGCTGCTGCCGGATGGCGGTCTCGGCTGAGGAAATCGAAATAGGCTGCCCGCAACGCGCCGGTCAGCATCTTGTCGCGAACGGGTCGCCCGTTCACGAACAGGTACTGCGCCACCGCTGCCCCCCGGGAATAGGTCGGCAACGCGGCGTAACCGTAAAGCCGGATGCCCTCGCGCGTGGCATCGATCTGCAACGCGTTCTCGGCAAACTCGCGCCCGATCACGCGGGCCAGACGGGCGTGCAGGGCGTCAAACAGATCGCCGTTCTCGCGGCCGGCGCGGAAGGTCACGCGCCCCTCTCCCCCGCCTGAGACGTCGCGCAGGGCGAAAGTGATCGAGGGCTCGGCCATGGCCAGACGTTTGACCGTGTCGGTGATCGCCTGTGCCTCGGCCCGGTCAGTGCGCATGAACTTCAGGCGCGCGGGTGTGGCAAAGAACAAGTCGCGCAATTCGACCACGGTGCCTGCGCGCAGAGCCGCCGGCTTAACCGGCTCTATCTTCCCGCCCGACACATGGACCTGTGCCGCATCCGCCCCCGGCACGCGGCTTGTGATGGTCAGGCGGCCAACGGCACCCAACGACGGCAGCGCCTCACCCCGGAAGCCGAAGGTGTGGATGTTCAGCAGATCCGTCCCATCGATCTTTGACGTCGCATGGCGGGACAAGGCCAGCGGCAGATCCTCGGGCGCGATGCCGCAGCCATCGTCTGTGACTCGAATCAGCGTCTTGCCGCCATCGGCGATATCTATGGCGATCCGCGTCGCTCCCGCATCAATGGCGT
The DNA here is from genome assembly GCF_056538465.1 of Ruegeria sp. BG6. Classification (NCBI taxonomy): domain Bacteria; kingdom Pseudomonadati; phylum Pseudomonadota; class Alphaproteobacteria; order Rhodobacterales; family Roseobacteraceae; genus Ruegeria; species Ruegeria sp. BG6. The sequence goes on from NZ_JBQFTB010000012.1 coordinate 11,476, forward strand.
TTTCGACCAGTTCCTTAACCGCCGAGGCAGGGCGCTCCACCACTTCACCTGCAGCGATACGATTAATAGCCGCGTCGTCAAGTTGACGGATTTTGGGGCGATTTTCGCCGATATTGGGGTATGCCTGCGCCATACCACCAGACCTAGCACAATCACGAGCGATTCTGCCACCGATTTGAAACCTGTATTTCGGGAAACGAGGGGGCGTTCGGACAATTGCATCGCGCCGGTCTGATAGCGGCGTCATGATCACAATTGCCCGAACGTTCTTTGGTGAGTGGTGGTCGTTCGAAGTTCAATTGACCCGTCCCTAGCACGGGACCTGATGAATTTCGCGTTAACTCTGAATGCGCATTCACTTGGGCAGGTTTTGGCCGAGACGTTGCGTCAACGGTTGGCGGGAAAGCGCCGCTTCAGGCAGCCGCAGGCGCCCCGGCACGGGTCCGGCACGGGCCGAATACGGCGGCCAACGCGAGTATCAGACCCGACATGGTCGCAATCATCCCTGCCGCGCTGACCGCATCCGCACCGCCCAGCCACAGTGGCCCGTACCCGGCCAGTATGTAGCCGGAAACGGCGGACAGTACGGCGAAGAGAACACTCCATGCGATCTGGGTTTCCAGCCGGTTTGTCATCATCCGCGCCGCGGCAGGCGGGCAGATGAACATCGCGATCACGATGATTGACCCTACCGCGTCAAACGCCGCAACCGCTGCGACCGCCGCCACGATCACAAGCGCCATACCCAAGGCACCCGTTCGTATGCCCATCGTGCGCGCGAACCCTTCGTCGAAGGTCGAGATCTTGAGCGGTCGCCAGAACAGCCAGGTGAACAGAACCACACCGGCCAGCGTCAGGGCGATGCGCGGCAGTTCCGGCGGCAGGCCCGCCAGCGCCGCGGCGTCCAGCAGCGAGGCCCAGCCCGTGGCGTCCAACCAGATCAGGCTTTCCAAGTTTCCGTAAAGCGCATGCTCGACGTCCAGATGCACGGTCGAGGTGTCGGTCTGTTCCAGCAAAAGCACACCAGCGGCGAACATGGTGGTGAAGACCACGCCCATCGCTGCGCCGGGTTCAATCTGACCAAGACGCCGGATCGCCTCGATCATCACAACGGCGACAACGGCAGCACCCGCTGCGCCCAGCATCATCGGCCAGGTCGAAATCGCTCCGGTCAGCAGAAAGGCCACAACGATACCGGGCAGCACGACATGGCTGATGGCATCCCCGATCAGCGCCTGCTTGCGCAGCACCAGAAAGTTACCGGGCAGAGCGCATGCAATCGCCGCAAACGTTCCGATCAGCAATGGCGTCAGGGATAAGGGAACGAATTCTTCACCGCTCATGGCATGACCTCCTGCGGGCCACCGATGCGGCGGTCGATTTCAGTGATCTGATCGCGGGTCAGTACAGATTCGATGTCGCGCAACCCGTCATACAATGCCGCTGTTGCCTCGTGCGCCTGATCGGCGCGCACGATCTCCCACCTTTTTTCATCACGCAGGGCTTTGGCGGCGCGCGCCTTGCCCGCCTCAGTCGCCACGCCATCGGCACGCACAAGCCCGGCCCGGCGCAGCAACCGCAAGGTCAACGGCTCGTATATCTTCTGCCCCTGCGCCATTGCCAGCAAACCCTGACGGATATGAACGCGACGCTGGAACCTCAGGTGGCGCAAAATCGCGGCCAGAACGCCGCGAACCGGCGCAAAAAGCAGCGACAGGGCAAAAAAGCCAAAGCTGACCAGCACGATGATCGGCCCCGTCGGCAGATTGGGGGCCGAGGCTGAAATCCCAGCACCCAGATACCCAGCCATCCCACCGGTCAACCCGGCCAGCAGGACGACGCGGTCCGACCGGTCGGACCAGAACCGCGCAGTCACGGGCGGGATGATCAGCAGGGCGACGATCAGGATCAGCCCAACGATTTTCAGGCCCACAACCGTGACGGCCATGACCAGCCCCATCATGGCCAGATCGACCCGGTGCACCGGCACTCCTCGGGCGGCCGCGTATTCCGGGTCAAAGGCCACCATCATCATGGGGCGGCGAATAATCATCACCAGCAGCAGCGTAACCGCCCCGCCCATGGCGATGATCAGTGCGTCAGCCCAAAGCATCCCTGCGGTCGAGCCCAGCAGGAACCCCTCCAACCCGGCCTGACGGCCTACACCCATGGTCTGGATCACGGTCAGCAGAACGATCCCCATCCCGAAGAACACGGACAGGACGGCGCCGATGGCGGCATCCTCGGCCAGACGGGTGTGCCGGGTCAGCCAGTTCATGCACAGCAGACCCACCCAGGCAGATACAGCCGACCCCGCCAGCAGGCCAATCAGATTGCGCCCGTCGCCGCCCAGCGCAACCAGCACCATGAAGGCCAGGCACACGCCCGGAAGGGTCGCATGGCTGATCGCATCGCTTACCAACGCGCGTTTGCGCAGAAACAAGAAGGTTCCAGCCACACCGGCAGACACGCCCAGCAAGCTTGCACCTATGGCGACCAGCGTGGCGTTATAGCCAAGCTGCAGGGTCAGGGCGTCCCAAAGCATGATTTACCCCAGCGCGCGGGAAATCTGGTCGATCTGTGCGGTTGCCAGACGACCTCCATAGGCGGATTGCAGGGTTTCGGCCGTAAAGGCCTGCGCCACGGGGCCTTCGGCAACCTTACGGGTGTTGATCAGGAAGACATGGTCGAAATAGTCGGTGACGGTGGCCAGATCATGATGCACGACCACGACGGTCTTGCCGGCTTCTTTCAGTGATTTCAGAACCGCGATGATGGCTTTTTCGGTAGCTGCGTCGACACCGGCAAAGGGTTCGTCCAGAAGATACAGATCGGCATCCTGCGCCAGCGCGCGGGCCAGGAACACACGTTGCTGCTGCCCGCCGGACAATTGGCCAATCTGACGATCGGCGAAATCGCGCATCCCGACGCGGTGCAGGCAGTCCATCGCCCGCGACATATGCCGCGCACGTACGCGGCCCAGCAGCCCAAGTTCGCGCGACAGCCCCATCAGCACCACATCAATCACGCGGGTCGGGAAATCCCAATCCACGCTGGCGCGCTGCGGCACATAGGCAATACGAGCGCGCTGTTTCTCCAGCGGCTGACCATAGACCGTGACTTGCCCCGACAAAGGCGACACGATCCCCAGAGCCGCCTTGAGAAGGGTCGACTTACCAGCGCCGTTCGGCCCGATAATCGCCGTCATCGCCACCGGTTGGACTGTCATGTCCACCGAAAACACCGCCGGTTTCTGACCATAGGAAACGGTCAGCCCGCGAATGGCCAGCGGGCTGTCTCCGGCGCTTTGGTCGGTCACTGAAACACCCTGATTTGCGGCCAGTTCAAGCATCGCCTCAGAACCCCGCCGACAATTTGCCGTTCATGCCGCGTGCAGGCACATCAGCCCCAAGCGCGCCGGCAATAACCGTAATGTTGTGATCCAGCATGCCGATATAGGTACCCTCATACGTGCCCGGTTCGCCCATGGCATCTGAATACAGCTCGCCACCAACGCCCACTTCATGGCCTTTCGCTGCGGCGCCTTCAATCAGTGCACGCATCGAGCGGTCGGAGACCGAGCTTTCCACAAAAACTGCGGTCAATTGCTTCTCGACCAGCGCATCCACCAGCTCTCCGATCCGGTTCAGACCAGCCTCGGACTGGGTCGAGATGCCTTGAATACCCATCACTTCATAGCCGTACTCGGCCCCGAAATAGCCAAAAGCATCATGCGCGGTGACAAGTACACGGTTGTTTTCCGGAACAGACGCCAGGGCCTGACCGGCATAGGCTTCAAGCTGTTCGAGTTCGGTCAGATGCGCCTGTGCGTTGGCGGCAAAGATGCCCGCTGCTTCGGGGCGCGCCTCGGTCAGCGCCTCCTGCACTTCGATCACAACATCACGCCACAGGGCCGGGCTCATCCACACATGCGGGTCGTATTTGTCGGCATAATCGTCATGCGCCCGCAGCTTGGATTTGTCGACTCCTTCGGCAACGGCAACGACGGTGCGCTTGCGGCCAAGGTCATGAAAGAAATCTTCCATTTGCGCTTCAAGGTACAGACCGTGCCATAGAATAAGATCGGCGCGGGTCATCGCAACGATGTCGCTGCGAGTCTGGCGATATGCATGCGGGTCGACGCCGGGGCCCATAAGACCCTTAACCTCGACCTGATCACCCCCGACCTGACGGGCGGCATCGGCGATCATGCCGGTAGTGGCGACCACCTTCAGCGGCGCTTCGGCCAAGGCGGACAAAGGCAGAATGGCGACCACGGCCAGTACTGCAAGAAAGCTGCGACGAATCATATTCAGCCCCAAAATGGCATCCTCTTGAGAATGAATATGCGAACCATTCGCAACTAAGTCAATGCTATTGCGAATTACTCGCAAGAAAACGCCTGTTTTTGTCCAAATGGTCAAAAAATTTGTGCTGAGAGCAGCCGAACACCTTCCCTTTCACCTCGTCCCGTGCGATTTTGGCGCAAACCTCCCAAAGGACGTGATGATGGATACGCAGAGCTCAGAAAGCCCCGTGCGCACCGCGCATCTGCCGCAAGTGACAGAACCCAGAAACCCCGGCATGGAACTGGACATGGACTGGGTGCGCGCCGTTCAGGCCAACACCTCGGCGATCGAGCGCCGCGCGGCGACGCTGCCCGGCCGCCGTTCAGTCAAAAAGGAATATCAGGCGGCCTGGCTGCTCAAGGCGATTACCATGATCGACCTGACGACCCTGTCCGGCGACGACACCGTCGGACGCGTGCGTCGCCTGTGCGCCAAAGCCCGGCAGCCTGTGGCGCCTTCGGTTCTGCAAGCGCTGGATATGCCGCCGATCACCACAGGGGCGGTTTGTGTCTATCACGACATGATCGAAACTGCCGTGGACGCGCTGAAAGGAACGGGCATTCCGGTTGCGGCTGTCTCGACTGGTTTTCCGGCGGGTTTGTCACCCTTCCACCTGCGCGTGGCCGAGATTGAAGAAAGCGTGAAGGCTGGTGCCGAAGAGATCGACATCGTGATCTCGCGCCGTCACGTGCTGTCGGGCGACTGGCAGGCGCTGTACGAGGAAATGAAGGCCTTCCGCGTGGCTTGTGGCGATGCACATGTCAAAGCAATCCTTGCAACCGGAGAACTGGGCAGCCTGCGCAATGTCGCGCGCGCCTCGCTGGTCTGCATGATGGCCGGGGCGGACTTCATCAAGACCTCGACCGGGAAAGAAAGCGTCAACGCCACTTTACCCGTGTCGCTGGTGATGATCCGCGCGATCCGTGACTACTATGACCGCACCGGCTATCGGGTTGGCTACAAGCCTGCGGGCGGAATTTCGAAGGCCAAAGATGCGCTGGTGTACCTGTCGCTGATCAAGGATGAGCTGGGGGACCGCTGGCTGGAACCCGATCTGTTTCGCTTTGGCGCGTCATCGTTGCTGGGCGATATCGAACGGCAGTTGGAACACTATGTCACCGGGGCCTACTCGGCTGGTTACAGACATTCTATGGGCTGAGCCCCGTTTTGAAGTCTGGACAGTGAGTATTTGGGAAAAGATGAAGTCATGACAGTCAAAGAGATATTCGAAACCATGGACTATGGCCCCGCCCCCGAAAGCGCTGCCGAGGCGCTGGCCTGGCTGGTCGATCAGGGCGACAAGTTCGGTCACTATATCGATGGCGCCTTCACCAAGCCCGGCAAGGGCTTTGACAGCCGCAATCCAGCCACCGGAGAAGTGCTGGCCAGGCTGACGCAGGCCAAACAGGCAGACGTGGACGCCGCTGTTGCTGCCGCACGCGCGGCGCAGCCGAAATGGGAGAAACTGGGTGGCGCTGGACGTGCGCGGTATCTCTATGCCATTGCACGGCTTTTGCAGAAACATTCGCGCCTGTTTGCGGTTCTGGAGAGCCTGGACAACGGAAAGCCGATCCGCGAGTCGCGCGATATCGATATCCCTCTGGCGCAGCGGCATTTCTATTACCACGCGGGCATGGCGCAGCTGATGGAGAGCGAATTGCCCGGTGCCGAGGCGTTGGGGGTTTGCGGCCAGATCATTCCGTGGAACTTTCCCCTGCTGATGCTGGCGTGGAAAATCGCTCCGGCGCTGGCGATGGGGAATACGGTGGTTCTGAAGCCAGCCGAATACACCTCGCTGACTGCGCTGCTATTTGCCGATATCTGCTCGCAGGCGGGCCTGCCTAAAGGGGTGGTCAACATTGTAACCGGTGATGGTGCAGTGGGCGAGATGATCGTGGCGTCGGACGTTGACAAGATCGCCTTTACCGGCTCGACCGTCGTTGGCCGCCGGATCCGGGAAGCGACAGCTGGATCGGGCAAGGAACTGACGTTGGAACTGGGCGGAAAGTCCGCCTACATCGTGTTTGACGACGCCGATATCGACAGCGCCATCGAAGGTCTGGTTGACGCGATCTGGTTCAATCAGGGTCAGGTCTGCTGTGCGGGATCGCGCCTTTTGGTGCAGGAAGGCATTGCCGACCGCTTCCACGACAAGCTGCGCGCACGCATGGACGGTTTGCGCGTCGGCAATCCGCTGGACAAATGCATCGACGTGGGAGCCGTTGTGGACCCGGTTCAGTTGCAAACCATCAAGGGCATGGTCGAAAGCAACACGGCTGGTCATGTGCATCAGGCCGCTTGCGAGCTGCCCGCGAACGGCTGCTACTATCCTCCGACGCTGATCTCGGGGCTGGAGACGTCCGATCCGCTGATGCAGGAAGAGATCTTTGGTCCCGTGCTGGTGTCCTCGACCTTCCGCACGCCGGAAGAGGCGGTCGAACTGGCCAACAACACCCGCTACGGGCTGGCCGCGACTGTGTGGACCGAGAATGTGAACCTCGCGCTGGACATCGCTCCCAAGCTGGTCGCGGGTGTGGTCTGGGTGAATGCCACCAACCTGTTCGACGCCGCCGCAGGCTTTGGCGGCGTGCGCGAAAGCGGCTTTGGCCGTGAAGGCGGCTGGGAAGGTCTGGCGGCCTATACCAAACCCAAGGGCAAGGCCAAGCCACTGGCGAAGGTCGAAGCAACGACGGGCGAAGGCGCACCGGTCGACCCCATCGACCGCACCGCCAAGATGTATGTCGGCGGCAAGCAGGCGCGGCCCGATGGGGGTTATTCGAAACCGGTCTGGGGCAAATCCGGCCTGCTGGGTCATGTCGGCCTTGCCAACCGCAAAGACGTTCGCAATGCGGTTGAAGCTGCAGCGGGGGCCAAAGGCTGGTCAAAGACCACCGGCCATCTGCGCGCGCAAATCCTGTATTATATCGGTGAGAACCTCTCGGCCCGTGCTGATGAGTTCGCCGCTCGTATCGACGCCATGACCGGAAAGAAGGACGGCGCCAAAGAGGTTGAATCATCAATCCAGCGCCTGTTCACTGCCGCTGCCTGGGCCGACAAGTATGACGGTCAGGTGCACGGCGTTCCGATCCGCGGCGTGGCGATTGCCATGAAGGAACCCGTTGGCGTGATCGGTGCGCTCTGTGCGGATGAGACACCTTTGCTGGGTCTGGTCTCTGTAATGGCTCCGGCGATTGCGATGGGCAACCGCACGGTTCTGCTGGCCTCGGAGCCTTATCCTTTGGCGGCAACCGATTTCTACCAGATCCTCGAAACCTCGGACGTGCCCGCTGGTGTGGTCAACATCCTGACCGGCAGCCACGCGGAACTAGCGAAACCGCTGGCCTCGCATCTGAACGTCGATGCGGTCTGGTCGTTCTCTTCCACCGACCTGTCGAAAGAGATCGAGGTGGTCTCGGCCGGGAACCTGAAACGGACCTGGGTCAATAACGCGACGGCATTTGACTGGAGCATGGACCATTCCCGCCGCTTCCTGCAGGCTGCCACGGAAGTGAAGAACATCTGGGTGCCTTACGGCGAGTAGGGCTCCCGCATCTCGGGAGGCCTACATGGACTTTTCAGGAAAGACCGTCATCGTCATCGGCGGAACCAGCGGTATCAACCGGGGCATTGCCGAGGCCTTTGCGGCCTCGGGTGCCAAACTGGCCGTTGCCAGCCGGTCGCAGGAGAAGGTCGATGATACGGTTGCCGCACTGAAAGCTGCGGGCGCACAGGATGCCGTCGGTGCGGCGTTTGACGTGCGTGACCCTGAGGCTGTGGCTGAGGGCCTCAAGCAATTCCACGGGGCATTTGGAGATTTCGACGTTCTGGTGTCGGGCGCGGCGGGCAATTTCCCCGCCTTGGCGGCCGAGATGTCGGTCAATGCGTTCAAGACCGTGATCGATATTGATCTGATGGGCACGATCCACGTGATGAAGGGGGCCTATCCTTACCTCAAGCGCCCCGGGGCCAGCATCATCAACATCTCGGCCCCGCAATCCTATCTGCCTTACGAAGGTCAGGCCCACGTCTGTGCCGCCAAGGCAGGCGTTGATCAGATTACCCGCACATTGTCGATGGAATGGGGTGTCGAGGGCATCCGCGTGAACTCGGTCGTGCCCGGATTCATCGAGGGCACAGAAGGGGCCAGACGTCTGGCCCCCACCGAAAACGCCCACGAAGAGCTTCGCAAGGACGTGCCCTTGGGCCGCTGGGGACAGCCGAAGGATGTGGCCAATGCCTGTCTGTTCCTCGGCTCTGACCTGGCCAGCTATATCAGCGGCACGGTTCTGGCCGTTGACGGAGCACTTTACCAGCGTGGTTCGGGTAAGTTCGGACAGATGATGGGTGAGATGTTGCGGAGTATGAAAAAGGGCTGAACATTGCTCAGCCCCTGATCATCAGTTTGTCGTTTCCAGACCGACCGGCTTGCCCACGACGGTAAAGTGCAGGCCTTCGGGGTCCAGCAGTTCGGATGCCACACGGTTCACATCCTCAAGCGTCACGGCATTCACCTTATCGTTGCGGGTGGCGATATAATCGATGGGCAGGCCTTCCATCTGCATCCCGACCATGATCCCGGCAATCTGGCCATTGCCGTCAAAGCGCAGCGGATAGGCACCGGTCAGGTAGGTCTTGGCATCATCCAGTTCCTTCTGAGTCACGCCTTCGGACGCGGCGCGCGCCCATTCATCTCGGATCACCTCGACCGCTTCTGCGATCCTGTCATTGGCCGATGACACCGACCCCAGATAGACCGAGGCCAGATCCTTGGGCACAAGATAGGTTCCGACACCGTAGGTCAGGCCCCGCTTTTCGCGAACTTCCTGCATCAGGCGGCTTTCGAACCCGCCGCCACCCAGAATGTGGTTCAGAATAAAGGCGGGAAAGAAATCCGGATCGTCACGGTCAATCCCCTTCTGGGCAAACAGGGCGACCGATTGCGGGGTATCGAAATCAACGACGCTGATGCCGCCCGTGATTGAAACCTGCGCCTTGTCCGGGATCGGTTTGCCGGTTTCGGGCAGATCGGCCAGCAGCTTGTCCAGCAGCGCACCCAGGTCTTCTGCCGATATGTCGCCGACGGCCCCGACATACAGCCGGTCCCGGGCAAAGACGTTGTCGTAGGCCGCAACGATGTCGTCGCGCGTCAGGGCGGAAACGCTTTCGATCGTTCCTTTGCCCTCGGACCCGTAGGGATGGTCCCCATAGGCCATACGGGCAAAGCTCCGGCCAGCTATGTCGTTGGGATCGGTCTCATCCGACCGCAAACCGGACAGTACCTGAGCGCGAACCCGGTCAATCGCGTCCTGATCGAAGCGGGGCTCATGAATCGTGGTGCGCAGCAGATCGATCACTTCATCCCGGTTTTCGGTCAGAAACCGCGCCGAAATCGAAACCGTGTCATCGCTGGCGTTGTAGGTGAATGAGGCCGCAAGCGATTCCAGTTCTCGCGCGTAGGACCGCGCGTCCATGTCGCCCGCGCCTTCCTCAATCAGGCCGCTCATCAGATAGACCGCGCCACGCTTGTCCGGGTCATCCAGCGAGGTGCCGCCGCGAAACCGCAACTCTAACGCGGTGAAAGGGATCGACGGGTCCTCGACCAGCCAGGCCTTGATGCCGCCGGGCGAGGTGACTTCCTGAATCTCGATCTCGGCCCATGCGGGCATCGCAATGACCAAGGCGATCAGGGTTGCGAATATCCGTTTCATTGCGTCACCTCATCGTCACGCATCAGCCATCCGGTGACAGACGCTTCGGGCTGCAGCACCTCGCGCGCGGCCGCGATGATCTCTTCCCCGGTCACGGCCTGCAGAATGTCGGGCCAGGCCTGCACATCCTCGATCGTCAGGCCGGTGGTCAGCGCGCGGCCATAGCGGTTGCCGATCCCGTCGACATTGTCGCGCGCATAGGTTTGGGCGGCACGCAGCTGCATCTTGATCCGGTCAAGATCCTCTGCGTTCACACCTTCGGCAATGAAGTCCGCAACCGCCTGATCCATCGCATCCTCAGCCTCTTGCAGCGAGACGCCCTCGGCCGGGACGACCACCATATCGAAGGTCGTGTCATCCAGCGATACGCCCCGATAGAACGCGCCTGCATAGACGGCCATCTGCTTCTCGAACTGCAGTCTTTCATTAAGGTACGAGGTGGTGCCGCCGCCCAGCAATTCGGCCAGCAAATACAGCGCTGCGGCCTTTTCTTGCGCGCCGGCGTCACGTTCCGGCGCCAGATAACTGCGCTGCAGGTAGGGCTGCGCCACGCGCGGATCCTTGAAGGTCAGGCGTCGTTCGGCGGTTTGCGGCGGTTCCTGCGAGCGGACCCGTTCAGGCAGGTCCGGGTTGGCCGGGATCACGCCATAGTATTTTTCGGCCAGAACGCGGACCTCCTCCGGGTCGACGTCACCCGTGACCACCAAAATCGCGTTGTTGGGCGAATAGTGTATCCGATAGAAGGAAAGCGCATCGTCCAGATCCAACTCCTCCATCTCGTGCTTCCAGCCGATGATCGGCACACCATACCGGTGGTTGAGATACTGCGCCGCGCTCATCTGCTCGCCGAAGAGGGCACGAGGGTTGTTTTCGGTGCGCTGGTTGCGTTCCTCAAGGATCACATCGCGTTCGGTTTCGATATCGGCTTCGGTCAGGCGGATGTTGCGCATCCGGTCCGATTCCATCTGCATCATCAGTTCCAGCCGGTCGGCGGCGACGCGCTGGAAATAGGCGGTGTAATCATACGACGTGAACGCGTTGTCATTGCCGCCATTGGCCGCCACGGTGGCCGAGAACTCTCCGGCCTCTAGCGTGTCAGTGGCCTTGAACAAAAGGTGTTCCAAGAAATGCGCCACACCGGACGCGCCGATGGGCTCGTCCGCCGAACCGGCCCGATACCAGACCATATGCTGTACGACCGGGGCGCGATGATCCTCGACCACCACGACATCCATGCCGTTATCCAGTGTAAAAGTCGTGACTGCCTCCTGCCCGTCTTCGGCCAGAAGCGGGGTCGCGGTCATCAGGGCGGCAAACAACGCCAGTGCCCGAACCATGCGGCATCCTCCGTTTGGTTTATGCGTTTCAAACTACGGTGGCGCCGCGCGGGTTCAAGGGCGATGACGGAAAGTTAAGAATTATTCATCGGCAGGCGGGGCCGAGGGAGTCTCAATCCCTGCCGCGCGGGCTGCTTCGTTTTGTGCATTCGCGTTGATCGCCTGCCGCTCGTAAACCTGCTCATAGCGGTCAACCGGGAACAGTTTCAGACCAGTCCAGCGGCCACGGCGCTTGCGGAAATCGGCATCTTCCTGCGCCACGACCTGCCGCGTATTGGCCGGAACGCCGTAACGGCTGGAGGCGGTGACCAGTGCCGCATCCGAAGACGGAATGCTGGTATTCGAGTTCAGCGCCGCCGCACTGCCCCCCAGCGCCACGACAGCATCCGCCTTGGGCGTCGGATCAACCAGATTGCCGCCGCCCGGTGTGGGGGCCGGCAGGAAGCTGTAATCCTTGGGTGCTGTCAGCGGCTTGACCGGCTGCACCGAAAATTCGTCCGGACCCGGTCCGGGTGGCTGAAGATCGCGCAGACCACGTTTGGAACAGCCCGCCACGGCAACGGCAAGTGTCAGTGCAAGTATGGCAAGCGGCATCCGCATTTGTGTCTCCAGCCTGTTTGAGGCGCTTTTATCGCATATCGTCCGGCGCGTCACGAGGGCTTTTTGCCATCAAACAGAACAAGTCCCAGCGCTCCGGCAAAAATGAACACATCGGCCAGGTTGAAGACAAACGGGTTATCGATGCCACAACAGGACATGTTCAGGAAGTCCAGGACATAGCCATAGAGAACCCGGTCCACCACATTTCCAAGCGCCCCGCCAATCAGCAAGCCGCCGCAAATCTGCATCAGCTTCGACGGGGTCGTCCGCATCAACCAGATCAGAACGGCCGTGCAGATCACGACCGATATGCCAATCAGAAACCAGCGGGCTGCGTCCGTGTTCCCCTGAAACAGGCCAAAGTTAATCCCGCGATTCTCGCCGTACTTGAACACAAGCAGCGGCGGCAACACGTCGACACCCCCGGGCCTTTCGGCCACGCGCATCACGTGAACGACCAGATATTTACTGATCTGGTCGATCAACAGCGCCGCCAGCGCGGCCCAGAGCAGCAGGCGATAACGCATCAGTGACGGAAATGGCGCATGCCGGTGAAGACCATTGCAAGGCCTGCCTCGTCCGCCGCAGCGATCACCTCGTCATCGCGCATCGAACCGCCCGGCTGGATCACGCAGGTCGCGCCAGCTTCGGCGGCCTCCATCAGCCCGTCAGGGAAGGGGAAGAACGCATCGGACGCCACGGCCGAGCCAATGGTCAGCGGTTGCGGCAAGCCAAGCGCATCGGCCATGCGTTCGGCCTTCTTGGCGGCAATCATGGCAGAGTCCAAACGGCTCATCTGGCCCGCGCCCACGCCCACGGTCGCACCGTCTTTGACGTAGACGATGGCGTTGGATTTGACGTGCTTGGCGACTTTCCAGGCAAACAGCAGGTCGCGCATCTGCTCTTCGGTCGGGGCCTTTTTGGTGACAACCTTCAGGTCATCCATTCCGATGAACCCATTGTCCTTGTCCTGCACCAGCAGGCCACCGGCCACCTGTCGCACGGTTTTGCCACCAGTGGTCACATCCGGCAGGCCTTCGGTGGTCAGCAGACGCAGGTTTTTCTTGGCCGCGAAGATCGCCCTGGCCTCGTCCGACGCGCCGGGGGCGATCACGACTTCGGTGAAAATCCCGGTGATTTCCTGTGCGGTTTCCGCGTCGAGCGGCTGGTTCAGTGCCACGATCCCACCAAAGGCCGAAGTCCGGTCGCAGTCGAAGGCTGACTTATACGCTTCCAGCAAGGTCGTGCCTGTGGCTACGCCGCAAGGGTTGGCATGCTTAATGATCGCACAGGCCGCACCTTTTGCAGGATCGAACTCGGCCACCAATTCAAAAGCCGCGTCTGTGTCGTTGATGTTGTTGTAGCTCAGTTCCTTGCCCTGGTGCTGAACGGCGGTCGCCACACCCGGACGGTTGGTTCCATCAGTGTAGAATGCCGCCTGTTGATGGCCGTTCTCACCATAGCGCAGGGTCTGTTTCAGCTCACCCGCAAAAGATCGGCGCTTGGGCGCTTCAAGCTGCAATGCGTCGGCCATCCAATTCGAAACTGCGGTGTCGTACGCCGCGGTGCGGGCGTAAGCCTTTTGCGCAAGCCACTGACGGAAACCATAGGAAGTCTTGCCGTAGTTTTCTTCCAGTTGATCCAACAGTGAGGAATAATCCTCGACATCCACGACCACGTTCACGAAGGCGTGGTTCTTGGAGGCCGCGCGGATCATCGCAGGTCCGCCGATATCGATATTTTCGATACACTCGTCGTAGCCCGCGCCTTTGGCCACTGTCGCCTCGAACGGGTAGAGGTTCACCACCAGCAGGTCGATTGGACCGATGCCGTGTTCTTCCATCGCAGCAACGTGGGTGTCGTTGTCGCGTAGCGCGAGCAGCCCGCCATGCACCATCGGATGCAGGGTTTTCACACGGCCATCCATCATCTCGGGGAAGCCTGTGATGTCACTGACGTCCTTCACCTCAAGCCCTGCCTCGCGCAGCGCCTTGGCGGTGCCGCCGGTCGACAACAACTCGACCCCTCGCTCGGCCAGCGCCTTTCCCAGCTCGATCAGCCCGGTCTTGTCGGAAACGGAAAGCAACGCGCGGCGCACGGGGTGAAGGTCGGTCATGGGTCCAAAGGTCCTTTTGGCGTCAGTCAAACTCGGGCTCTTCCCGGTGCAGATCGCGTACGGCATAGGCTGTATCCTGTGCCTTGCTCAGCGTCCACCGGATGCGGGTCGCATACTCCATTGCGCGCCCGGATAGAACGATCTGTTTTGTCGCGCGCGGCTTCAAACGCCCTTTCTCAAGGTAAACGCTTGGCTCGACTGACAATTTTCCCGCGCCATCATGGCGAAAAACCCAGATCTCACCGCTTTTGAGAGCCATCGACACCGCAGCGCCCCCCAAATCCAGCGCTGCATCCACGTCGGGGTGCAGGTGAAACCGGATATCAAACGCGATCCCCGACAGGCCCGAGGCATCCATCGCCTTGTCAAACTGCCGCTTCGCCTTGTCGGTTGCGGTCAGCAAAATGTCCTCACCCACAAGTTCGCGGCCGTCAAAACGCAGTTCAAAAGTACGGGCGTGGGTCAGACCAAACACTTTTGCGTACCCGTCATGACCAGCCATGAAGCGGGTTCCTTCAAAACCGGCCTCAACCTCGGTCAGGATCTGCGAGGGCGCATCGACCAGCGCTTCGTATTCCGTGCCCGGGGCCGGATCGGTCAGGCGGGCGCTGGAGTATCCGTCCAGGCACAGGGTGGAATGCGAAGGCGTCGCCCGCCCGGCCCGACGCCATTCGACCCCGAAACTAGCGCCGGACCCGCAATTCACGACCAACGGCCTGCGTCCGGATGTCAGCTCAAACGCCAGGGTGGAAGCGTGCGCGTTATAGGATGCAGCCCCTTTGGGCGGTGCGCTGGCATCGATGATCACGCTGGTTCTTGCGGCGTAGAGACGGGCATATCCCATTGACAGCCCTGTTGAATGGTCCGGCTTCACGCCACTTTGCGCCAGGGCCTGATCCAGCCGCCCTTCGAGGCCGCGCCCGCCACCATGAAACCGGGCCAGCGCGCCGTCCGAATGCCGCAGACTGCGCAGGGTCGGTGCAATGCGTCTGATCGCGTTCAGCTGAGATCCCGGCGTCCCCCGGCCCAGTTCACTCAGCGCGGCGGATGTCCAGGACAGAAGCGTAAATACCTCAAGCAATTCTTCGGGGTTCCGGGTGCTGATCCCGCCCTGCTTATCCACCTGCCGCTCGCATTCCCGCGACAATGCGCTGAGGGCGGGATCGGCCAGTCTCTCCAATCCCTCCAGCGCCAGACCGGCCTGCACCAGACCGGTCAACGCTTCGAACCGGGGCAAGCCCGGCGTCGCGGCGTGCCAGCGTTTGGACAGATACCACGTTTGCTGCGCCAGAGAGCGGAAGAACAGCCTGCTGTGCTGCTCGTCCACACCGCGCAACAGGAAAATGGCGTGGTTGATCCAGCGGATCACCCGGCGACCTGTCAGGTCGGGCGCCCAGCCGGGTCCCTGCCCCCGGCCATGTGTCGCGATCCAACCCCAGACCCAACGCTGGGCTTTTTCCCGCGCGCGCATGTCTCCAACTGCGGCCAGATCGTCCAGCCAGGCAAATCCGTGACGCTCATTGTCAAAACCGGCACTGGGCGCTGCGACATCCCACAGCCCGGTATCCTGCGCCTCGACCAAGTAACCGGCGAACAGCAGGTTCCCGGCCACCAACTGCCTGCCGCGCGCGAATGAGCCGACAGCGCGGGGTTCGGGCTGGCTGACAAATCCGGTGACCGCCTTCTGGCGCTGGCTGAGGCGCGCGTAGAAACGGTTCTGAAACCGCATCCACCGGTTGGCCATGGTGTCCGACTTCGACATGACGCTTGTTTCTCTGCCCCTTGCGCTCTGCTGGCGCCTGAGACCCAACGATAGACCGGGCGGCGCGTCAAGTCATCGAAAAGCGTGCCTTCAGGCGGATTTGTTCAGGCAGGCGATATAGAACCCGTCCATGCCGCCCCGATCCTCCCAAAAGTCTGGCCGCAGGCGCAACCCGCCTTCCTGCGTGATCCAGTCGGAATCGACACCTTCGATGCCCAGCCCGCCTCGGTCGATCTGCATATCGGGATATTGTTCCAGCGCCTCTTCGACCTGCACCTCGCCTTCATCCGGCAGCAGCGAGCAGGTGCAATAGACCAGCCGCCCGCCCGGTTTCAGAAGGGTCCAGGCATGAGCCAGCATCTGGGCCTGCAATTCGATCAGCCCGCCAAATTCCGAACCATCCTTGGCAAAGGGCAGGTCAGGGTGCCGACGAATGGTGCCCGTGGCGGAACAGGGGGCATCCAGCAGGATGGCATCATATTGACCCTGATGCTCCAACGCGTCGCCGGCGATGACCTTCGCTGACAAACCGGTGCGGGCAAGGTTCTCGCGCACCCGCTCCAGCCGCCCTTCCGAGATGTCCAGCGCAGTGACATCTGCCCCTGCCGCCGCCAGTTGCAACGTCTTGCCGCCGGGGGCGGCACAAAGGTCCAGAATTCGCTCACCCGCTTTTGGCGCCAGCACCCGCACGGGCAAGGCCGCCGCTGCATCCTGTACCCACCACGCACCCCTGTCATAACCCGGCAGGGTCGATACCTGGCCGGCATCGTGAACGCGCATTGAACCCGTTGGCAAAGCCTCACCGGGTCCGGTCGCGCCGGGCTTCAGCGTGATGTCCAGTGGCGCGCCATTGAAATGAGCCCTCTCCATGCCCGCAACGGCATCGGGACCCCAGGCCATGATCAGCGGTTCCCGCAGCCAATCCGGCAGGCGCGGCACCCGCATTCTCGGCCAGGCATCCGGCCCTTCAGCGGCGACTTTACGCAGCACGGCGTTCACCAAGCCCTTTAGGCGTCCATGCTTGCGCGACCGGCCTACGATCTCGACCATGGAGTTGACGACGCCATGTGCCGCCTCACCGTGGCACAATTCGACCGCGCCAAGGCGCAAGGCGTTTTGGACAGTCAGCGCCGGTGTCCGGTTCAGGTGATTGTCCAGCAGGCGGTCCGCCCGTTCCAACCCGCGCAACGTTTGCAGCGCAAGACGCTGAGCCCTTGCACGGTCCTCGGGTTCAAGACGATCCAGCGCGCCTGCGGCCAGGCATTCCGACAGCAATCGCCCTTCTCCCAAAATCTGATCCAGCAGATAGATCGCGCTGCGCCGCGCCGCTGTTGCGCTGTCAGACATGGATTCGCCTTTCCTGTGACCCAAGCCCGCATTGCCAAGGGCGGACGCGGGCGTATATCAAGCCCATGCACGGAAAGGAACCCGATGTCATGACCGATCAGCGCAAAGACCTGCCGCCTGCTGCCCAGCGCGCGCTGGCCGAAGCCGAAGAACGCCGCAAGAAGGCCGAGACCGAAGCCAAGGAAATGCCAAAGGAACTGGGCGGGCGCGACGGTCCCGACCCCGCCCGCTATGGCGACTGGGAGAAAAAAGGCATCGCCATCGATTTCTGATCGTTCAGCCCCGCAAAGCCTGCAGAAAATCAGCAATCAGAGCGCGCTGCTTGTTCGATTTCGCACGCTCTTCGGGCCATGTCAGCCAATAGCCATCCTTGGTCGGCAACTCGGGCAGATCCAGCCTGCACAATCGTCCCGCATGTAAGTCCGAATGGGCCAGAGGCACCGAACCCAGCGCCACGCCGATCCCCTGCCGAGCTGCGGAAATCGCGTGTTCCATCGAATCGAGACTGATCTTTGACGGCGGCAATTCCGCATTGTCCGTCTTGCGGGCCCAGTCCCGCCATGCTGGTCGTTCCCCGCGCAGATCAATCAGCGGCGCGCCCCATTCGACACCCGGCGCGGCCATCGGCACCAGAACCTCACGCGCGATCAGCGCCGCATCGCGCCCGGGCCAGGTTCCGCGGCCGTAGCGGATTTGCAGCCATGTCCGCTCCTCGTCCAGCGACGACCGGCGCGCAACCGAGTCGGTCATCACCCGCACCTTGGGCCGCACCTCCTGAAACCGCGCGACGGCCGGCAGAACCAGTGCGTGGATGTTCGAGGACAGGCCCGCGACACGCAGCTCTCGCGGGGATTTGCCGAACAGGTCCTCCGTATTTCGCTCCAGTGCCTGCAGGCTGTCTTGCACCAGCGGCAGGTAACTTTCGCCTTCAACAGTCAGGGACACGCCGCGCGCTTCGCGCACGAACAATGTTCGGCCCAGCCAGGATTCAAGGTTGCCGATCCGCTGGCTTACCGCCGCCTGCGTCAGGCCAAACTCACGCGCGGCGGCTGAAAACCCGCCAAGACGCCCGGCGGCCTCGAACACGCGCAGCCAATCCAGAGGGGGCAGACCGGCTTTCTTTCTATCCATTAGTTTTTCCGGGCCTCAGCAGAAAGAAGGATTAATTGTATTAATGCCACAAGCACCGTATCTCCTCAACCAAAGCCGCGCTGAACAGGAGATTCCCAATGCTGCGCACCGCCACTTTCACCCCTTCCGTCGTAACTGTCACTTTTGCCGACGCGTCCCAATCGCGCTTTCACGCCATCTGGCTGCGTGACAACGCGCTAGACCCCGACACCCGCGCGCCGGGCAACGGACAACGTCTGATCACCATCGGTGACATTCCCGCAAATGTTTCGGTCAGTGCGGCAGAAATTGTCGGCGGCGATCTGCAGGTCACCTTCCAGCCCGAAGGCAAGACCGTTTCCTTCCCGGCCGACTGGCTGGCCGACCACGGCTATGATCACGATCACGGCGGTGCAGTCGGGCGAGTCGCGCAGGGCATCACAACCTGGGAACGCGGCATGAACGCGCCCTCCGGCGACTGGACTGCGGTTCATGTCAACCCCGGTGCCAAACGGGACTGGCTGGCCGCAGTGGCCGAGTTCGGTTTTGCCAAACTGACCGGCGGTCCCGCCGAACCGGAATCGCTGCTGAAAGTGGCCGATCTGTTCGGTTACGTCCGCGAAACAAACTACGGCCCCTATTTCGAGGTCCGGACCGAGGTGAACCCCACCAACCTTGCCTATACCGGCCTTGGTCTGCAGGCCCATACCGACAATCCCTACCGTGATCCGGTTCCGACGCTGCAAATCCTCTATTGCCTGGAAAACAGCGCCGAAGGCGGTGACTCGATCGTGGTCGATGGCTTCCGGGCCGCTGAAAAGCTGCGGGACCTGAACCCTGAAGGCTTCGCCCTGCTGGCGGGCTATCCGGCAAGGTTCGAGTATAAGGGTTCGGACGGTGTCTGCCTGCGCTCACGCCGCCCGATGATCGAGCTTTCGCCTGACGGAGAACTGATCTGCATCCGCTTTAACAACCGCTCATCCGCGCCGTTTGTGGATGTGCCGTTCGACAAGATGGAAGCCTACTACGCCGCCTATCGACAGTTCGGTGAAATCATCGACGACCCGGCCATGGGCGTGTCGTTCAAGCTGGAACCGGGCGAAAGCTTTATCGTCGACAACACCCGCGTGCTGCACGCCCGTCTGGGCTATTCCGGTGCCGGATCACGCTGGCTGCAGGGGTGTTATGCCGACAAGGATGGATTGCTGTCCACTCTAGCCGCGATGGAGATGGCACAACCGGAGGCGGCGGAATGAAACCCGATTTCTCGACCTTGAACCGCGACAATATCGTGGCTTTCATCGGTGATATTTTCGAGCGCCGTGGCGGAGAGGAGTATCTCGGCGAGCCCGTCACCATGGCTCAGCACATGTTGCAGGGGGCCACGATTGCCGAGCAGAACGGCCAGACCGAAGAGATCATCGTCGGAGCATTGCTGCACGATATCGGCCATTTCACGTCCGAATTCGGCACCTATCATCCCGACGACACCGAGGATCGCCACCACGAGGACGCTGGTGCCGAGGTGCTGGAGCAGTTTTTTCCGTCGGTCATCACCGATTGTTGCCGCTATCACGTCGCGGCCAAGCGCTATCTCTGCGCCACCAAGCCCGAATACTTCAACCGCCTGTCCGCCGCGTCGGTCCACACGCTGGAACTGCAGGGCGGACCCATGAGTGCCGATGAAGTGGCAGAGTTCGAGGCCAACCCGAACCTGAAAGAGATTATTCAGGTGCGGTATCTGGATGAGGCGGGCAAGCGTGCCGACATGGAAACTCCGGAATTCGCCCATTTCGCACCGATGGTGCAGCGTATGGTCGACAGACATTTGGGGGCATCATGAACGCGCCGGAATACATCTTCGAAGCGAGCTCCAAGCCGTCGCTGCCATGGCATGAGGTTCCGCTGATCCGGGCGACGGAGCAGTCGGTAAAAGGCTACGGCTGTCTGGTCGATGATCCTGATACGTTCGAAATCGAAATCGTCCGCTGGCCCCAACAGGGTTGGCGGCCGATCGACGACGGCACCGGTGACGAAGGCGGCTGGGTCGAGGGCACATTCCATGGAGAATGGAAGGGTGATGTGCTTTATGGTCGAAACGAGGCCGTCAATGGTCACTATGTGCTCGGCTGGTCGACCGATCCGCAGCAAGCGCAATCACAACAACAAACCGCGCCGCGCGATCAGGTGTTGTTGTGGCACATGAACTATCACCCGGATGGCGGGCAGATGTTCTGGCCGCTGGACAACAAACCGTTCATCGTGCCTGCCGCGCTGCCCGGCGACAACCTGACCCCCGACAAGGTGGTGGCGTTCTGGTGCGACGGCTCGCGCGGTCTCTATATCCATCCCGGCATCTGGCACGAGGGGATTTTTCCCGTTGAGGACAATCAACGGTTCCTGGACCGTCAAGGCAAAGTCCACGCCCGGGTCAGCGCTGACATCGGGAAGGAATTCGGTGTCTACCTCGCCTGCCCGCTGCGTGCGGACAAGATCAGGGATCTGTGACCAACGCCCGCTGATGGTCGTTACGTCGCCCTGAAATCCAAACCTGCACGGCCAGCAGATAGGGAAGAAAGAACGCGAAATTCTGCACCAGATCAAAAGGGCCCGAAAAATCGGGCTCTGACCCAAGCCCTCCGGTCAGCAGGTACCATAATGTGTAGTGCACACGGTATAACCAAGACCCAAGCGCCAGCCAGAACAGTCGCAATCCCCACGCCCAGTGACCAGCGCGATCACCTGCCACTGCCTTTTGGGCCAGCATCCGAGCCGAAACAAACAGGCACAGGCCATAGAGGAAGAAGCCCACAGACATCACCGGGCCACCAATCGTTCCCCGCAACAGGATATAGGCCATTCCCGCCGCGCCTGTGATCAATGCCAGCGAAATCAGAACAGAACCCAATGCACGGTGAAATCGGTTGAATCCAAGCCGAAGCCTTTTGATCAGTTGCAGCGGCACCAATGCCACCAGCACCGTTCCGGCCAGTATGTGCACCATCATCATCGTATTGCCGATGCTCTGACCGTCGGCAAACAAATAGCTGCGCTGGGCTGCATCGTCAGACAGCCCAATACCGATCATGCCAAACCCATGCACCAGAAAAGGCAGCAGCGTCAGGTAAAACGCCACGAGCAACAGGCCGGACGCCACTGGGGATTTCAGGATACGCATACCCGGACTTTAGCGCCGGCTTGCGACCTGTCTACGGGTCAGAGCCCCAGCACATCCACCATGTCATACTGACCGGGCGCCTTGCCCTGCCCCCACAGCGCCGCCTTCAGCGCACCGCGTGCAAAGATGGCGCGGTCCGAGGCAAGATGGCGCAATACGATGCGTTCGCCGGGGGCTGCGAACAGTACGTCATGCTCGCCGACAACGTCCCCGCCCCGAATGGCGTGGAACCCAATGTCACCGCGCTTGCGCGCGCCGGTAATGCCGTCGCGGCCCCGGTCGGACACATCGGCCAGATTGACGCCCCGTCCTTCGGCGGCCGCCTCGCCCAACATCAGCGCGGTACCTGAAGGTGCATCGACCTTGTGGTGATGATGGCCTTCGATGATCTCGATATCGAAATCCTCATCCAGCGCGGCGGCAACCTTTTTGGTCAGTTGTACCAGCAGGTTGACCCCCAGACTCATGTTACCGGCCCGCACGATTACGGCATGGCGCGCGGCCGGTTCCAGCGCCGCGATCTGTTCTTCGGTCATGCCGGTGGTGCCGATCACGTGCACGCAACGCGCTTGCGCTGCCAGGGCGGCAAATTCCAGCGTCGCCTCGGGTGCGGTGAAATCGATGACAGCCTGCGCCTGCGCGAAAGCCTCGAGCGGGTCATCGGTCACGGCCACGCCCAGCGCCTGCCCACCCATCGCCTCGCCGACATCCTGACCGATCCAGTCGTGGCCGTTACGCTCGACCACGCCGACCAGACGAACCTGATCACTGTCCGTTACGGTCTTGATCAGCATCTGCCCCATACGGCCCGAAGCCCCTGTGATGACGATCCCCGGAATATGGGTCATTGCGCTGGTCCTTTCGCGTTGCCTGCCGGATGGTCGGCTCAAAGCCTCCTACCCCGTTCGCGCCCGCTTGGCAAAGCCCCGCTTTGCGCTTAGATCGGGGTTTATGGCAAAGAACAAATTCCACGATGGCCCCGGCCCGTCCCAACGACAGCTGCGCGTCGGCGAACTGATCCGCCGCACCCTGTCCGAGGTTCTGGCGCGCGGAGATGTCCACGACCCCGACCTGAATCGCATGTCGATCACCGTGGGCGAGGTGCGCACCTCGCCCGATCTGAAGATTGCCACTGCCTACGTGCTGCCGCTGGGCGGCAAAGGGCAGGAGGACGTGATCGCGCTGCTCGCCCGCAACAAGGGCGAGCTGCGGCGCATGGTCGGCAAGAAGGTCGGTCTGAAATTCTCGCCCGATCTGCGGTTCCGGCTGGACGACACGTTCGACCGGCTGGACGACACCCGCCGCATGTTCGATCAGGACGCGGTGCGCCGCGATCTGGACGAGTGATCCGCCCCGCCGTCTCGCTGATCGCGGCCTTCTGGGCCGCGCAAGCCTCTGCGGTGACCTGTGATAAGCTGACCCATGAGGGCAAGCGGTACACAGTCTGCGAGGTGGATGCCGCGAACGAAGATCTGC
Organism: Ruegeria sp. BG6; assembly: GCF_056538465.1. Classification (NCBI taxonomy): domain Bacteria; kingdom Pseudomonadati; phylum Pseudomonadota; class Alphaproteobacteria; order Rhodobacterales; family Roseobacteraceae; genus Ruegeria; species Ruegeria sp. BG6. Next base: position 34,459 of record NZ_JBQFTB010000012.1, read on the forward strand.
GTCTGTTTCTGAACGATGAAAACGGCGAGCTGCTGGGGCATTTCTCTTCCGTCAATGATGCACTGAAACCGGGCGACAAACGGCTTGCCTTCGCGATGAACGCGGGCATGTATCACGAAGACCGCTCACCTGTCGGTCACTATGTCGAAGACGGCCAGGAACAGATGCGCGTGATCGCCAATCCGGGCCCCGGCAATTTCGGTCTGTTGCCCAATGGCGTGTTCTGCATTCGCGAGGGTCGCGCCGACGTGTTCGAGACGCTGGATTTCGTCGATCAGGTTCCCGACTGCCGTTTTGCCACACAATCCGGCCCGATGCTGGTCATCAACGGCGAGCTGCATCCGCGCTTCCTGCCAGATTCGACCTCGCTCTATGTGCGCAACGGTGTGGGCACCAGTGCCGACGGCACCCGCGCTGTGTTTGCAATTTCGGATGATTACGTCACTTTCCACGAGTTCGGCGGCCTGTTCCGGGATCTTCTGGGTACGCCCAACGCGCTGTTCTTCGACGGCAATATCTCTCGGATGTATGACCGGGCGAACAAACGGTCCGATGTCGGGTTTTCGCTGGGGCCAATCGTCGGCGTGGTCGAGGATGCGCCAGCAAATTGACAGCAGTGGGGCGATCCGCTAACCCGCGCGCCTCAGCAATCTTCTAGGTGCAGTATGGGACGCAAACGCAAGGGCCGCGATATTTCCGGTTGGCTGGTGGTGGACAAGCCCGCGGGCATGACCTCGACCGCAGTGGTCAACAAGGTGCGTTGGGCGATGGATGCAAAAAAGGCGGGCCATGCGGGTACACTTGACCCTGAAGCGACCGGTGTTCTGGCCGTAGCTCTGGGCGAGGCGACCAAGACCGTTCCCTACATCACCGATGCTTTGAAAGCCTATACTTTCACCGTGCGTCTGGGTCAGGCCACCAACACCGACGATGCCGAAGGCGAGGTGATCGCTGAAAGCCCCGCGCGCCCCTCGGATGACGACATCAAACAGGCACTGGCCCCGTTTCTGGGTGACATCATGCAGGTGCCGCCCAAGTTCTCAGCCGTGAAGATCGACGGCCAGCGCGCCTACAAGCTGGCCCGCGACGGCGAGGATGTGAACCTGTCCGCCCGCCCGTTATGGGTCGAGGAACTGGTACTGGTCGACCGCCCCGATGAAGATCACGTCGTGCTGGAAATGACATGCGGCAAGGGCGGCTATGTCCGTTCGATCGCACGCGATCTGGGCGAGGCACTGGGCTGTCACGGCCACGTCAGAGAGCTGCGCCGCATCTGGTCCGGCCCGTTCGAGGCCGAAGACGGACTGAGCATCGAACAGATCGATGAAATGGCCAAGACCGAGGCGCTGGACGATTACCTGCACCCGCTGGAGACCGGCCTGTCCGACCTGCCCGAGCTGAAATGCACCCCCGAAGGTGCTACCCGCCTGCGCAATGGCAATCCGGGCATGGTTCTGGCATCGGACGTTGAATACGGCGATGAGGCCTGGGCATCACTGGATGGCAAGGCTGTGGCCGTGGGTATCTACAAATCCGGCGAATTGCATCCCAGCCGGGTGTTCGTCGACAGCTGAGCGATGTTCCCCCAACTGGGTTTTGCCGCTACGGTCGGATTACCGATTGCAACGATGGGGGTTCACGTTGGAAAACGATGCGGTCTTCCAATACCTGAAGCTGTTTCTTGAAAACATCTCGATCTGGTCGCTGATCGCCCTGGGGCTGGTCATATGGATCATCCGCAAGCCCGAGCGCCTTAAGGCGATCCCTCGCTACATTTCGTCCGCAAAGCTTGGCGAGTTCGAAGTTCAGCTTCGTGAAGTCAAGCAAAAGCTCGACGAAACAGAGGCGCATGTCGCCGAGTTGGAAGAGGAAAACGCGCGTCTGAACACGTTGTATTCGGCCTTCGACATTCACGCGCCGGTGTCCGAACTGGAAGAAACCCGGCAGTCGCTGAAAGTTCTGGCGGGGAACCTGCCCGATACGGCGCCGATCCATGACGGGTTGAAACCCGGCGCGGACCCTGCAGATGTTTACGTGGCCGCCGAGATTTTGCGGACAAACAGGGACCTGACCTTCTATGACGTTTTGGTTGCCGTCATCGCCCGCATCGCGGCGCACCCAAAACTGGAAGGCCTGCGGTATCATACGGTCTGGACACTGGCTTCGGCGCTGCATCGGATGACACTGGCAGCCGTCAAGCACAGCGACGTACCCAAAGTCACCAAGGACCAGTTGGCTGCGGCCAGGGACGCGCTCACGCTTCTTCGTGACAATCCGCATGTGCAGCTTGATTGTCCCACGAATCCGAAACAGGGCATACGCGGGCCAGCGGGATATGCCTTGAACTGGGTCGACAAAGGTTTGGACAAATACACCGACCGCTGAGCTTGCGCTTGCGAAAGCCGGCGCAATTGGTCACTAACCCATCATGATCACCCGTTCCCACACCAAAGGCGACGCGCCCTCGACCGCCGTGTATTCCGATTGCGAGAACTATCGCTATAGCCTGACACGCATCTGGGATCCGACGGGGCGCAAGGCGCTGTTCGTCATGCTGAACCCATCGACCGCGACCGAGGTACAGAACGACCCAACGGTGGAACGGTGCGAACGTCGGGCGCGGGCATTGGGGTTCGGCGCATTTCAGGTGACCAACATCTTTGCCTGGCGCGACACCGACCCGCGCAAGATGCGAGCCGCCCCCGATCCGGTCGGACCCGAGAATGACGCGGCCATTCTGGACGGTGTCCAATGGGCCGACCAGGTCATCGCCGCCTGGGGCACCCACGGCGCACATCTTGAGCGTGGCCCTGCTGTTGAAAACCTGCTGCGCGGAACCGGCCAGCCCCTGTTTCATCTTGGGCTGACAAAAGACGGGCATCCCAAGCATCCCCTCTACATCGCCTACTCTCAGCAGCCCCAAGCGTGGTGACAAAAGGTTAACCACACCTTCAGGCTTGCTTTGACCAAACTTCTGAATCCATGGGATATTTCACCAGGCTTTCGGAGGATTTTCATGTTTCTGATCGGTTTGCTTGGACTGGCGGCCGTAGGCGGTGCCGCCTACGCGGTCAGCGATATCTTTTCGTCCGAAGATGAAGAATCAGATGACGACGTCGCACCGGATCAGCCGGATGACGCCGGACAGGGGGCATTTCTGGAAATCGACGACAATGTCGATGACCCGGCCCCTCCCGAGGTTGAAGACCTGCCCACCGGAACTGAAGAACCCGAGTTCGAGGGCACTGAAGTCCCCGAAACGGGCGATGACACCGAGACGCAACCAGACGCGGCCGGGGACGATCCGACTGACGTTCAGGACAGCAATTTGATCATCGAAGGCAGCCATGAGGACGACATGTTGTTCGGGGACACCGGCGACGACATCGTGTCCGGTGCAGAAGGCGATGACCTGATTCATGGCATGGATGGGGATGATCTTCTGAATGGCGATTGCGGGGATGACGAGCTTTATGGACATGGCGGTTCGGACGAGATGCACGGTGGGCAGGGTGACGACACGCTTATTGGTGGGCAAGGTGATGACATTCTGACCGGCGGGGAAGGCGATGATGTGCTGCAGGGCGGCTATGGCAATGACACGCTAAGCGGCGGGGCCGGTGAAGACGTCGTTTTCGGCGGCGATGGCGATGATCTTATTTCAGGCGACGATGGCGACGCGGAACAATCAGCAGACTTCCTGAACGGTGGCGCAGGGGAAGACACGATTCTGGCGGAAAGCGGCGATATCGTCACTGGCGGACAGGACGCGGATACATTTGTTCTGAGCACCGAGGACGACGACGATCAGGTCACAGTGACGGATTTTCAGCCAGGTCAGGACAAGTTGCTGATTTCCTGGAACGACGCTGAAGAACCCGATATTCGCCTGGAAACCGACGCCGAAGACGAAAACCTGATCCGGGTGATGGTCAACGGGCAGGATGTGGCGCATCTGCTCGGTGCCGAAGGTATCACGGCAGATGATATCCAGTTGATGACCGATGCAGAACTGGAACAGCTGGGCCTTCCGGACTGAGCCAGGAGATTCCCTTTGCCATTTGCCGCAAATGCGCCTATACGCGCGCATCCGCATCGGAATCGGTGCGGTTTTCTCCATGGGCCTGCGCTGGACGACATCCCGGCCTGCGCCATTCACTCTAACCTTTCAAAGGAGACCCCGATGTCGATCACTGCCGCTGAAAAAACACGCGTCATGAAAGAATTCGCAACCAAAGAGGGCGACACCGGTTCGCCTGAAGTCCAGGTTGCCATCCTGACCTCGCGCATCAACACCCTGACCGAGCACTTCAAGACCCACAAGAAAGACAACCACGGTCGTCGTGGTCTGCTGAAGATGGTTGCTCAGCGCCGTAAGCTGCTGGACTACCTGAAAGGCAAGGAAGAAGCGCGTTACCAGGACCTGATCAAAAAGCTGGGCATCCGCCGCTAATCGCTTTTTGCATTTGTTTCAAACGCCCGCCATTCTGGCGGGCGTTTTTTGTTGTGGCCATCGAACCTCTTTTTCAGAACGGTCGACCCACTCAGTTGACATTGCCAATGGGTTGAGATTTATCCACCTGCACAACTTAAGGTTATGTCAAAAGCCTGTTTAATGCTTCTAATTCTGAACTCATTCGTGCTGTCGCTCCGCGTCACTCCCCGCATGATTTTCCCCATCCTTGCGATCAGCCTCGCCTCAATAGTTGTGTGGATGGTTCTGGATATTTTCACCCTCGGGCTGGCCGGTAATGTCAGCGAGCCGATTACAAGCGCCTTCATCAGCCTGTTCGGGATACGCGCTGCTCTGGCATTGAAGGGGGAAACGCGGCGCACGGATTACAGGGCTTTGGTTCTGTATTCGGTAATGTACGGGTTGTTCTTTGCGGCGGCACTGTGGTGCCTGACCTTCATTGTGAACCTGTCCGCTATCTTGTTTGCCATCTGGCAGGTGGGTGAACCCTTCTCTTGGAGCGCTCTGCAAAATGCAGCCGAAAGCACTCAGGTCGCGTTCGCGCTAATCGCAGTGGGCAGCAAGTGCCACAACCGCGCCGACGGCAGAGCCCGCGCAAGACATCCGCGCGCTGCGCAAATCGCGCGAACGGTCTTTCTAAACGCTTTCGGCACCCTTTCGCTATCGGCATCCGGTTTCCCTTCCCTTCGGGCCAAAACTCATGTATGCGCGCGGGTATCTGAGACGTTGTGCCCTGACCCCGGCACTCGAATGGAAGATAAAGTGGGGTCGGCGGCAATGGGGCCGCCATGCAAACGGGAGACCCGGAGGGCCGGGAGTGCTCCCTTCTAGGATACGCATATGTTTGATGTAACAAAGAAATCAATTCAGTGGGGCGAGGAGACGCTTACACTGGAAACCGGCAAGGTTGCCCGTCAGGCCGACGGCACCGTGATTGCCACGCTGGGTGAAACCAGCGTCATGGCCAACGTGACCTTTGCCAAGCAACAAAAGCCCGGTCAGGATTTTTTCCCGCTGACCGTGCACTACCAAGAGAAATACTATGCCGCCGGTAAGGTTCCGGGTGGTTTCTTCAAGCGCGAGGCGCGCCCGACCGAGAAAGAGACGCTGACCGCTCGTCTGATCGACCGTCCGATCCGCCCGCTGTTCGTTGACGGCTTCAAGAACGAAGTTCTGGTGATGTGCACTGTGCTCAGCCACGATCTGGTCAACGACCCCGACATCGTTGCGATGATCGCCGCCTCGGCTGCCCTGACCATCTCGGGCGCGCCGTTCATGGGCCCGATCGCTGGTGCCCGTGTTGGTTTCGTGGATGGCGAATACGTCCTGAACCCGACTGTGGACGACATGCAGGACCTGCGCCTGAACCCCGAACAGCGTCTGGATCTGGTTGTCGCCGGCACCAAGAACGCCGTGATGATGGTGGAGTCCGAAGCGTACGAGCTGTCCGAGGCCGAAATGCTGGGCGCCGTGAACTTTGCGCACGAGCAGATTCAGCCGGTTCTGGACCTGATCATCGATCTGGCCGAAGAAACCGCTAAAGAGCCGTTCGATTTCCAAGCGCCCGATTATTCGGACCTCTACGCCGCTGTTGCCGCAGCCGGTGAAGAGCAGATGCGCGCCGCCTTCGCGATCACAGACAAGCAGGAGCGCACCGCCGCTGTTGCCGCTGCCCGTGAAGCGATCAAGGAAGCGTTGACCGAGGAACAGCTGGAAGACGCGAACCTGGGTTCCGCGATGAAAAAGCTGGAAGCTGGCATCCTGCGCGGCGACGTCGTCAAAGGCGGCAAGCGCATCGACGGCCGTTCGACCACCGATGTCCGCGCCATCGAAGCCGAAACCTCGCTGCTGCCGCGTACGCATGGCTCCGCCCTGTTCACCCGTGGTGAAACGCAGGCGCTGGCCGTGACCACGCTGGGCACTGGTGACGATGAGCAGTTCATCGACGCGCTGCACGGCAACTTCAAATCGAACTTCCTGCTGCACTACAACTTCCCTCCGTATTCGGTTGGTGAAGTTGGCCGCGTTGGTTCGCCCGGCCGTCGTGAGATCGGCCACGGCAAGCTGGCATGGCGTGCGCTGCAGGCGGTTCTGCCTGCGCCGACCGACTTCCCCTACACCATCCGCGTGGTGTCGGAGATCACTGAATCCAACGGCTCGTCCTCGATGGCGTCTGTCTGCGGCGGTTCGCTGTCGATGATGGATGCAGGCGTTCCGCTGAAAGCGCCGGTTGCCGGTGTGGCCATGGGCCTGATCCTGGAAGATGACGGTGATTACGCCGTTCTGACCGACATTCTGGGTGACGAAGATCACCTGGGCGACATGGACTTCAAGGTGGCGGGTACCGAAAACGGCATCACCTCGCTGCAAATGGACATCAAGGTCGCAGGCATCACGCCGCAGATCATGGAAACTGCTCTGGCACAGGCCAAAGAAGGCCGGATGCACATTCTGGGCGAGATGGGCAAAGCCCTGTCCGAGACCAACGAATTCTCGGTCCACGCTCCGCGCATCGAGACCATGAACATCCCGACCGACAAGATTCGCGAAGTAATCGGCTCGGGTGGCAAGGTCATCCGCGAGATCGTCGAGGTTTCGGGTGCCAAGGTCGACATCAACGACGACGGCGTCATCAAGATCGCCTCGCCGGATGGTGAATCGATCAAGAAGGCCTATGACATGATCTATTCGATCGTGGCCGAGCCGGAAGAAGGTCAGGTCTATACCGGTAAAGTGGTCAAAATCGTCGACTTCGGTGCCTTCGTGAACTTCTTTGGCAAGCGCGACGGTCTGGTCCACGTGTCCCAGATCGAGAACCGCCGCCTCAACCATCCGTCGGATGTTCTGAAAGAAGGTCAGGAAGTGAAGGTCAAGCTGCTGGGCTTTGACGATCGTGGCAAGGTCCGCCTGTCGATGAAAGTCGTCGATCAGGAAACCGGTGAAGAGATCGTCCCCGAGAAGAAAGAAAAGAAAGAGGAAAGCGCAGAGTAATCTGCCCCTTTTTCGGGAATACAGAAGACCCCGGCTTTGGCCGGGGTCTTTTTTATGGGCTTTGGTTTTCAGGTCAGGTTACCGGCGACTGAACGCTCTGGCTCAGCAGGTCGGCGATTTCATCGACCTCTGGCCTGCGCCGGGTCCTGTGCGGGCGGTTCAGGACCAGTGAGAGGCCGCTCTCGCATCTTTCGGGAAATAACGGGCAGAGCAATCCAGTGTTCAGCGCCTGTTCGATCAGGCAGGCATGGCCCATCAAGACCCCCGCCCCGGATTTGGCTTCCTCGACAGCCAGACTGTACAGGGAATAGCGCGGTCCTTTTTGCGGATCAGCCAGCGCCCGCCCGGATTTATCCGACCAAATCGCCCAATCGTCCTGCCATGTCTGATCGTGCAACAATGGAAGGGTGCCCGGATCGCGACCCTTTGCGACGTCTTTGGCCAATGCCGGAGTGCAGACGGGAAAGATGATATCCCTGGCCAGGACCACCTGCTCGGCGCTGCCATCGGGGATGGCGAAGAATACGGACAGGTCGAAAAACTCGCGCGTCAGGCTGGGCGGTGTTTCCAGTGCGGTGACCGAGAAATTGATATCAGGATAGATTTTCCGGATTCGCCCAAGCCGGGCGGGCAGCCAAAGCTGCGCGACCGACGGCAGAGCGGCGATATGGATATCCGCATTGGGTCGCTGGTTCCTCAGGCTTTGCGTCGCGGATGCAAGCGCGTCAAAGGCCTCGGTAAATTCGCGGCTCAGACTGCGGGCAGCCGGGGTCAACTGTACGCCCTGCGCATTCCGGCGGAACAATGTCACCCCTGCCCAGCCCTCCAACGCCTTGATATGCTGGGAAATCGCACCGGGTGTGACGTTCAGTTCATCCGCAGCGGCGACAAAACTGCCGTGACGCGCCGCGGCCTCGAAGGCGCGCAGGGCGTTCATGGGTGGCCCCTTGGGGCGGCGTGGTGAAACGGGCAAATTCCTAGCCTTAGCTTTTCTACGCCAAGAAATAGCAAATCTGATTTGCGCTGTCATTCGAAGTGATCAATCTTGGCCACAAATGGAGGACACAGATATGACAATCGAACTACGGGCCTGGGTTCCTGCGGCATGCGAGACACTTGTGCAGGATATCGCGGCCAGGACGGCACAGGCGTCCTCGGCAGATCTGCTGGGGCGGATTGACCAGCTTGTGGCACGAAACCGGGACATCCACGAGAAAGAGTGCTTCAACCTCAACCCTGCCACAAACGTGATGAACCCGAAGGCCGAGGCATTGCTGGCATCGGGCATCGGCTCGCGCCCTTCGCTGGGCTATCCCGGCGACAAGTACGAGATGGGCCTGGAAGCCATTGAAGAGATCGAGGTGATTGCGGCCGAGCTGTGTGCCGAGATTTTCGATGCAAAATACGCCGAGATCCGGGTGCCTTCTGGGGCGATTGCGAATCTTTACGGCTTTATGGCCACCTGCAAACCGGGCGACACGATCATCGCACCACCCGCGTCAATCGGCGGGCATGTCACCCATCACCTGGCCGGCTGTGCCGGACTGTTTGGCCTGAGAACCATCGAGGCGCCGGTCAATCCCGATGGCTACACCGTCGATCTGGACCAGCTGCGGCAGATCGCGCTGACGGAACGGCCTCGCCTGATCACGATTGGCGGCAGCCTGAACCTGTTTGAACATCCGGTCGCCGAAATCCGTGCCATCGCCGATGAAATCGATGCCAGGGTCATGTTCGATGCCGCACATCAATGTGGGATCATTGCCGGAAAGGCTTGGCGCAACCCACTGACCGAAGGCGCACATTTCATGACCATGAGCACCTACAAAAGCCTGGGCGGACCTGCAGGGGGACTGATCGTCAGCAATGACGCCGAGATTGCGCAGGCGCTGGATCGCATCGCCTTTCCCGGCATGACGGCAAATTTTGACGTGGCCAAATCGGCGGCCCTGGCTGTGACGATGCTGGACTGGCGCGATTTTGGTGCAGAATACGCGGCGTCGATGATCGCGATGGCCAAAGCGCTGGCCGACGCGTTGGATGCCAGAGGGGTTCCGGTTTTTGCGGGTGCCGGGGGCTTTACCGCCTCGCATCAGTTCGCCGTGCTGGCGGAGCCCTTTGGCGGCGGGCAAGCGGCCTCAAAAACACTGCGGCATGCGGGTTTCCTGGCCTGTGGTATTGGGTTGCCCGTTGACGCTGTCGCCGGCGATCTGAACGGCCTGCGCATCGGAACACCGGAACTGGTCCGGTGGGGCATGACTGCCGCTAACGCCGAACAGCTGGCCGCGCTGATTGCAGACGGTTTAGCGAAAAAGGATATCGCAGAACAGGTTTCAGACTGGCGGCAAAGCTTTTCGACCCTGCATTTCATGCACTAAGACGATGCGGGCGCGTGAGCCGCAAACTCATGCGCCTGCGGTTGTTTTCCTCCTACATTACAGCAGCTTGTATCATTGCCAATGGGGCCGATGCCACCGGCGAAATTATTCACTCACGCTGTTCAAATCCACCGTGACCCGAGTTGATCGGGGACCGGCTTTCGTTTGTTCCGATCCGCCCCACATGTGCCCCGTGCATCTTACGGAACAAAGGACATGACCATGATCACCCGTTTCATCCTCGCCTCTGCCGCATTGGGCCTGGGCGTTTCCGCCGCTGGCGCGCAAAGCCTGACCGAGGGCGCTTATATTCAGGGCTTCGCCGGCTACAGCCAGTTACAGGACAGCGATTTTGCGGGCTCGATCGGTAGCGCGAACCAATCGGTGATACCGATTTCGACGCAGGCTATGGGCTTGGCGTGGCAATCGGGACGGAAGTTCCGCAATGGTCCAACGACAGGATCGGAACCCGGATCGAGCTGGAATTGTCCTATCGCGAAAATGATGTGGACGGGGTGAACTTCTCTGGCAACGGTCCGGCGACCGAGGGCAATATCTCGGGCGATGTCACCCAGACCTCGCTGTATGCAAACATCCTGTTCGACATCAAGCAAAGCGGACCGCTGACACCCTATTTCGGCTTTGGCCTGGGCGCGACCTATTCAGATCTGGATTTCGCCTATGGTCCGGGGGTTGAGCTGAACGACAGCGGCACCGATTTCACGGCGCAATTGATTGCCGGGGCGGCGTATGACATCAATGACAACACCGCATTCATCGTCGATGCCCGCTATTCGCGCGCCTTTGATGTTTCGTCCGATCGTTTGGCGCCAAACGGCGCGCTGACCGGGTCGGTCGAGGACGATCTGGATACGTTCAGTATAAATCTCGGACTGCGCTACAGGTTCTGACGCGGTACGGGAAAGTGTTTCCCTCCGGTTTCGCTTTCCCCGCGTGCCCGCGTGATCTATGCACGGGGGCATGCGATCCTTTGTCATTCATATGTCCTCAAGCACAGCGCGCCGCGCCAATGCCGATCAGTTGTGCCAAGACCTTCCCAATGCCGAATTGTTCGAGGCCGTGAACGGTCGCGACCCGGACCAGATCGCACATGTCAGACTGCATCCCGGCAACCTGCACCGCCCCCATTATCCGTTTCCCCTGCGCCCCGCTGAAATCGGCGTCTTCGAAAGCCACAGGCGGATCTGGAAAAAGATAGTCGATGAACAGATCGATCTGGCCATCATCACCGAGGATGATCTGCGCGTAGATCCCCCCCGCATGGCCCAAGCACTGGACATGCTGGACTCTCTTGCGACACCCGACCAATACATCCGCATCCCTGTGAAACAGCGCGAAGTGCCGGTGCAGACCCTGGCCGAGAAGAACGGTTTGAAACTGATCCTGCCAAAAGTCATCGGACTGCAATGCGTGTGCCAGATGGTTGGCCGGCGCGCCGCAGAACGGTTGCTGGCCGCAACCAACGAAATCGACCGCCCCGTGGACACGTTTCAGCAGATGCACTGGCTGACCGGCCAGCCGATCCACACCCTGCTGGGCAGCGGCAACCGTGAAGTGGCGCGGGAAATCGGCGGCTCCACCATTCAGATAAAACCGCCGCTCAGCGACAAGCTGACACGGGAATTCAAGCGCGCTGCCTACCGGGCGAAGCTGCACCTGCACCCACAAAGACCACTGCCGTAAGCAGATAGACAGTACCTTCGGGAGAAATCGCGCCCCGAGGGGCGCGATGGGGGGGGCAACCCCCCCTGGACCCAAGCAGCCGTTACGACGGCGCCTTGGTCTTGCGCAGATATGGGAAGATCGTCTCGAACTCGCCAAACTTCGCTTTGGCGTCTTCATTCGACACGGTGGGCGGGATAATCACATCCTCACCCGGAACCCAGTTTGCCGGGGTCGCTACGCCCTTCGCGCTCATCTGCAGCCCGTCCAGCGCGCGCAGGATTTCAGCAAAGTTGCGGCCGACAGTCATCGGATAGGTCATGGACAGCTTCAGCTGCTTGTCCGGCCCGATGATAAAGACCGACCGCACCGTGGCGCTGTCGGCAGGTGTGCGGCCATCGGGCAGGTAGGCTTCGGCAGGCAGCATGTCAAAGGCCTTGGATACCGCCAGACCGTCATCGGCGATAATCGGGAAACCGGGGTTGGCATTGCCATAGGCCTCGATATCCTTTTTCCATTTCTTGTGATCTTCCACACCGTCGACGGACACGCCGATCACTTTGGTGTTACGTGCAGCCCATTCATCGTTCAGCTGCGCCACAGCCGAGAATTCGGTGGTGCAGACCGGGGTAAAATCCTTGGGGTGCGAAAACAGGATGGCCCAGCTGTCACCGATCCAATCGTGGAACTGAACAGTGCCCTGATCCGTTTCTGCAGTGAAATTCGGGACGGTATCGTTGATGCGCAAACCCATGGGGCATCTCCTTTCCTGTGAAAAAACCGAGTCGGTTGCCGTAAACCTAAACACTTTCCGCAATTGTTAAACCATATGCAGAGCAAAGCAGTCAGCAATTCGCAGAAATAATTTGATCAAATTATCTCTTGCCCGTATTTGGCGGCAGTGACAGAGTGACGCCGAGCCCGAAGCCGGAGCAACAGGGTCAGGAGGACAGGCCATGATCGAGAAACGCAATTTCTACATCAACGGACAGTGGGTCGCGCCGTCAGCGCCCCAGGATTTCAACGTCATCAACCCCTCGACCGAGGAACCATGCGCGGTGATTTCACTGGGCTCGCAGGCGGATACCGACGCTGCAGTCGCTGCTGCCAAGGCGGCTCTGCCGGGTTGGATGGCGACACCGGTGGCGCAGCGGATCGCAATGGTGGAAAAACTTGCAGATATCTACCAGACCCGCAGCGAAGATCTGGCGCAGGCGATGTCGCTTGAGATGGGTGCGCCGATCGACATGGCGCGCACCCAGCAATCAGGTGCAGGTATCTGGCACCTGAAGAACTTCATCCGGGCCGCCAAAGCCTTTGAGTTCGAGCGTCCGCTGGGCGACCACGCCCCAAATGACCGAATCATCTACGAGGCCGTCGGCGTGGCGGCCCTGATCACCCCGTGGAACTGGCCGATGAACCAGATCACGCTCAAGGTCGGTGCGGCGGCGATCGCGGGCTGCACCATGGTGCTGAAACCCTCGGAACAAAGCCCGCTGAACGCGATGATCTTTGCCGAGATGATGGACGAGGCAGGCTTTCCGCCCGGTGTGTTCAACCTCGTGAACGGTGATGGCGCCGGGGTCGGCTCGCAACTGTCTGCGCATCCGGATGTGGATATGGTCAGCTTCACCGGCTCGACCCGTGCTGGGACCGCAATTTCGAAAAGCGCGGCTGATACCTTGAAGAAAGTTCATCTGGAACTGGGCGGCAAGGGCGCCAATGTCGTCTTCGCCGACGCGGACGAAAAGGCGGTCAAGCGCGGTGTTCTGCACATGATGAACAACACGGGCCAAAGCTGCAACGCGCCCAGCCGTATGCTGGTGCAACGTCCGATTTATGATCAGGCGGTCGAAACGGCGGCCGAAGTGGCCGGTAAGGTCACTGTCGGCAGCGCCGCCGAAGAAGGTCGCCACATTGGCCCGGTCGTGAATGAGGTGCAGTGGACCAAGATTCAGGACCTGATCCAGAAAGGCATTGACGAAGGCGCACGCCTGGTCGCGGGCGGCACCGGTCGGCCTGAAGGTTTGAACAAGGGCTACTATGTTCGGCCCACAGTGTTTGCCGATGCCAACAACCAGATGACCATCGCCCGCGAGGAGATCTTTGGCCCGGTTCTGACCATGATCCCCTTCGACACCGAGGAAGAGGCCATCGGGATCGCCAATGACACGCCCTACGGCCTGACGAACTATGTCCAGACACAGGACGGTGCGCGCGCCAACCGGATGGCCCGCGCCCTGAGGTCCGGCATGGTTGAGATGAATGGCCAGTCCCGCAGTGCCGGCTCGCCCTTTGGCGGCATGAAGCAATCCGGCAATGGGCGCGAAGGCGGCGTCTGGGGGCTTGAGGATTTTCTGGAAGTCAAAGCCGTCGGCGGCTGGGCGGCAGAGTAACGCGCCACAACAAGTCAGATGCGCGGCACCCGAGGGTGCCTCGCTTACTGGGCGTCAGGCATCCGCCTGCGCGGCTTCGTATGCCAGCATCGCGCGTTTCACCGGCAACCCCCAGTGATAGCCACCCAACCCGCCGGATTTGCGCAGGGCGCGGTGGCAGGGGATCAGCCAGCTGACCGGGTTGCGGCCCACGGCTGTTCCCACGGCGCGCACGGCTTGTGGTGAACCGACCCGCTGCGCAATCTCGGAATAGGTCGTGACCTGACCCGACGGGATGTGCATCAGCGCTTCCCACACCTTGATCTGTAGAGGAGAGCCAAGCAGGTGCAGCGGCGTCTCGGCGCGGCTGGGCCCGAAGGCACCTTGCACCCAAGGGTTCAGGCGTTCGGAATTTTCCACAAACTCCGCATTCGGCCAGCGCGCGACCATGTCCTCCATCGCTGCTTCCCCGCCCGTCTCGGACGCAAACGCGATACCGCAGATGCCCTTTTCCGTTCCCATGACCAGAGCCGGGCCAAAGGGGCTTTCGAACCAGCCCCAGAAGATCGCCAGTCCTTCGCCTTTGCGGGCGTATTCGCCGGGGCTCATGGATTCCCATTTGAGGAACAGATCGTGCAGGCGGCCACTGCCGGACAGGCCGACATTGTGCGCGGTTTCCAATGTGGTGAACCGTTCCCTCAGCAGCGCCTTGGCGTGGCCCAACGTCAGATATTGCTGGTAACGTTTCGGCGACACCCCGGTCCAGCGCGAGAACAACCGCTGAAAATGCGCGGGGCTCATATCCATCTGGCGAGCAAGCTCATCAAGGCTGAGCGCTTCGCCGCCCTGGTCGATCAGATCGATGGCCCGGCGCATGACGTTGTAGTGATAGCCGGTTTCTGGATTCTGGACGTTCATGTTGCACCTCTTCGCTTGCACTAACATTACCGCGCTCAGACCAATGCCGCGACCCGGAACCTGCGCATATTCTTGTCAACTGAGTTGACGAATTGTTTTTCGCCCATCAAGATTGAGGTCATGGAACATTCGTTGGATCAGCTCTATCAGGCAGTTCAGGCCACACGGCCCCTGCTACGCAACATTACAGCCGCGGTTGAACGCGGCAGCAATCGCGAAGGCGTAACTGTTGGACAACGTGCGATCCTTGAGGGGTTATCCCTTTTCCCCGGAGCGACGGCCCCACAGTTGTGCACCGAGTTGCAGCTAAAACGGCAATACGTCGCGCGCATCCTGCAGGAAGTGAAGAAGGCCGGTCTGGTCGACAGTCGCGCCAACCCCAAGCGCGCGCGTTCTTATTGCTATAGGCTGACCCCCACCGGCCAAGACATCATCACTGCGATCAGAACAGATGAAATGTCAAAACTGGCCGGTTTTTCCAAAGACTTCTCTCCCGAAGAGCTTGCGACTTACCATAAGGTGCAACTGGCGCTCACACGGTTTTTTGCCAATCTGACTGAGGAGGTATGAGATGTCAGTTCTTTGGATCATCGTCGCCGGAATTGTGATCGCGGTTCTCTATGTTCTCAATGAAATTCGCAGGATCGGCACGCCAACAACCGGACCGGCAATTGATCTGGCCGCTCGCCCGGCAACGGCGCTGGTGGTGATCGACATGCAAACTGATTTCACCTCAGTGCCCGGATGGGATGCAGCGGAGTTGGATGGTACCATTTCGAACATCAGAGACTCCGTCAGGCAGGCTCACGAGGACAGAATGCCCGTGATCGCCATTCGGCACGTTTTCAAGGGCAGGCTGGCGAACCTTCTGAACGGCTGGTTTAATCAGGGGCGTGGCAATGAAGGGTCGGCCGGGATCGAGACCGATCCGCGCCTCGGGCTGGATGCGGAAACGGAATTTGTGAAATCCATAGGTGATGCCTTTTCCTCGAATGCGTTTGAACAGTTTTTGGAAGACAATCGGATCGGAACACTGATCCTGACCGGTCTTGATGGTTGTCATTGCGTCAACAAGACGGCGCAGGGGGCGCTGAACCGGGGGTATCGGGTGCACATAGACCCGACGGCTGTTCTGGCGGCCAATCCAGCAAACTGGGCGAAGGTCAAGGAGCGGCTGGAGTTAAATGGGGCGGAGCTTCGAGGTCTGTAGGCGTGAAATTCCGATAGCAGCCCCGACACTCGGCCATTCGTATTGTCAATTTCCCGCCTTTTTAATTGCGGGCAGCGATCCGGCAGGGCATACCGTTCTGGATGGCTAAACAACTCGACTACCACACGATCCGAGAGATCTTCACACGCTTTCAACAAGCCGACCCGGAACCCAAAGGCGAGTTGGAACATGTCAATGTCTACACCCTGGTCGTGGCGGTGGCGCTTTCGGCGCAGGCAACAGATGCGGGTGTCAACAAGGCCACGCGCGCGCTGTTCAAGATCGCAGATACACCGCAGAAGATGCTGGAGCTGGGCGAAGAGGGTCTGACCGAACACATCAAGACCATCGGATTGTTTCGTCAGAAAGCCAAGAACGTCATCAAGCTGAGCCGAATTCTGGTCGAGCAATATGGCGGCGAAGTTCCCAACTCCCGTGCCGCGCTGCAATCGCTGCCGGGGGTGGGGCGCAAGACGGCCAATGTGGTGCTGAACATGTGGTGGCGGCAACCGGCGCAGGCGGTGGACACACATATCTTTCGCGTTGGCAACAGAACCGGGATCTGCCCCGGCAAGGACGTGGATGCCGTCGAGCGTGCCATCGAGGACAACATTCCGGCCGATTTCCAATTGCACGCGCATCACTGGCTGATCCTGCACGGCCGCTATCATTGTAAAGCGCGCAAACCTCTGTGCGGAACCTGCATTATCCGCGATCTCTGTCAATTCGAGGACAAGAACCTATGAAAACCTACCAGCTTGTCGGCATCGGAAATGCCGTCGTTGACGTGATTTCCCAAGCCGATGACAGCTTTCTTGAGCTGATGGGTATCGAGAAAGGCATCATGCAACTGATCGAACGCGAGCGAGGCGAGGTGCTGTACGCCGCGATGGGCAGTCGGGTCCAGACGCCCGGTGGCTCGGTGGCCAATACCATCGCCGGGGCCGGAGCGCTTGGGCTGGACGCTGCCTTCATCGGTCGGGTGCATGACGATGCGCTGGGCCGGTTCTATGCCAACGCGATGAACGAAGACGGTGTGGATTTCGTGAACGCCCCGGTCCCGGGTGGTGAACTGCCGACCTCGCGCTCAATGATCTTTGTCTCGCCCGATGGTGAACGGTCGATGAACACCTATCTGGGGATTTCCTCGGAACTGTCGTCCAAGGATGTTCCAGCGGACGTGGCAGGCAACAGCCAGATCATGTTTCTTGAGGGTTATCTGTTTGACAAGGAAAAGGGCAAGGCTGCGTTCCTTGAGGCCGCGCGCAATTGCCACAAAGGCGGCGGCAAGGCGGGTATCGCCATTTCAGATCCCTTCTGCGTGGAACGCCACCGGGTGGACTTCCTTCTGCTGATCGAGAACGAACTGGATTTCGTAATCGGCAACGAAGCCGAGATCAAGTCGTTGTTCGAAACTGACGACCTGGAAGAAGCGTTGGCCAAAACCGCCGAGATTTGTCGGCTGGTCGTATGCACCCGCTCGGGCGACGGTGTGACGATTCTGCACGAAGGACAGCGCATCGACGTTCCCGTTCAGAAGGTTGTACCGGTGGATGCGACCGGCGCGGGCGACCAGTTCGCCGCCGGGTTCCTGTTCGGCATGGCCACAGGCCGGGATTATGAGACCTGCGCCCGGATCGGCAATATCTGCGCCCGTGAAGTCATCAGCCATATCGGACCGAGGCCCGAAGCGGATCTGGTCGCGCTGTTGCGGGAAGAAGGATTGCTCTGACCCCTGCATGGATGCATTCCTGACCCGCCTGCCGGATCGGCTGGCGGGTTTTCTTTTTCAGGATCGGCGGATCGGGCGCGGGTATTTCTGCGAAACATTGCGCCGACGTGTCCTGATCGCTTGGAAAAAACTGTTTAACAACAGAAGGCATTTCTTCTTATCATTCAGCCGAAGCCCTTCGCTGCTCCCGGCGTTCTGGCACTGTTTGAAAAGCGAAACTTAATTTGGCACGTAAATCCGATAATTCCTTTCTGGGCCCATTCTTTATCCGTTCCCGATCCGGATGTACCCACAAGTCAGCGGCGTCCCAGGATTTGAAGGTGAAGAACCTTTCGGTGGATTCAGCGCGTTGAGGCGGGGTCTGGTCGCACTTCTGGTGCTATGGGCCGCCGCAGCGCAGGCCGAACCGGATTGTGCCGAAAGCCCGGTGCGAAACGCGGTCGATCTGGTTGCCTTTGAAATCGACGCACTTGAATCGGACAAGGCATCGGACCTGCCTGCCGAAACACCCGGGACCGAAGTCACCGAGTCACGGCGACCGCAATTAAGGCCCTGCAAGTTCCGCAACATTGCCCGGGGACGCGAACGCATGCGCAATCGGGGTGCGGTGTGCAAAGACTGGACCATTCTGGGCGAAACGCTCAAACAGATATCGGGGCCATACAGGGGGTGCAGGATCGCGAACCCGGTTCGTGTCCGAAAGATCTCGGATGTCGCGCTCAGTCAATTGGCGTTGATGGATTGCGAAACCGCAATCACGCTGAAGACCTGGATTGAAAACACGGCCAAACCGGCGTTCGCGGATCAGGGCGGCGGCCTGAAAGGAATGCGGCTTGCGGGCCACTACGCCTGTCGGACGCAGAACAACCGGCCACGCGCGCGCCTGTCGGAACACGCCAGAGGCCGTGCCGTGGACATTTCTTCCTTTGTGCTCTGGGACGGCACCATCATCACGGTGGGCGACGGTTGGACAGATGAGGACAACAGCGACGTTTTGCGTGAACTGCACAAGGGTGCCTGTGGTCTGTTCGGAACAGTTCTCGGCCCAGATTCAGACCGGTTTCACAAAGGCCATTTTCATTTCGACACCGCCCGACGCGGCGGTGGGCCGTTGTGCCGGTAGGCGCAAGGCATAGTCATCACGCAGTCAAGTCGGCCGACGGACGCCTGACTTAGGACAGGTATTCTTCAAAGGCCTCCAACACACTTTGGTACACGTCCCGCTTGAACGGAACGATCTCGTCGACCAGGTGTGCGGGTTCCTGCCATTTCCAGCGTGTAAATTCCGGGTGTTCGGTCTGG
This sequence comes from Ruegeria sp. BG6, assembly GCF_056538465.1. NCBI lineage: Bacteria > Pseudomonadati > Pseudomonadota > Alphaproteobacteria > Rhodobacterales > Roseobacteraceae > Ruegeria > Ruegeria sp. BG6. The sequence goes on from NZ_JBQFTB010000012.1 coordinate 53,522, forward strand.
ATATCGATCTGATCGTCACGGCCTGTAAAGCGTAGCAGAAACCATTTCTGCTCCTGCCCGCGAAAGCGGCCCTTCCAGATTTTCGGAACGATGTCATGCGGCAGATCATAGGGCAGCCAGCCGTCGGTCTCGGCCACGATCTGAACCAGGTCCGCGGTGACGCCCGTCTCTTCCATCAGTTCGCGCAGGGCCGCATCGCGGGGGTCTTCGCCCTCGTCCACGCCACCTTGCGGCATTTGCCAGGCCTCGGCGTGGCGGTCGTTGCGCTGACCGACGAATATCCTGCCCTCGCCATTCATCAGCATCAGCCCGACGCAGGGACGATACGGCAGTCTGGCGATTTCTTCAGGTGTCATGTGCGGCCTCGTGAAAATGCTGTGTAGCGTCTGTAACAAGCGGCACGGCGAAGGCAAAGAGTATGACGTTAGGTTTCACGTGACAATGTTGACGCGAACGTCAATCTATCAGCCGAGTTTACGAGGGAGAGTTCCGCCATGACTGCGTACCCAAACATGCTGGCCCCGCTGGATCTGGGCTTTACCACGCTGAAAAACCGCGTGTTGATGGGGTCGATGCATACTGGGCTTGAGGAAACCGGCGACTGGAACCGGGTGGCCGAATTCTATGCCGACCGGGCGCGGGGCGGCGTGGCGCTGATGGTGACAGGCGGAATTGGCCCGAACCTTGAGGGATCGGTACTGCCCGGGGCGGCGATGATGACCAACGAGACAGAAGTGGCGAACCATTCCATCGTGACCCAGCGCGTGCACGACGCGGGCGGCAAGATCGCCATGCAAATCCTGCATGCGGGCCGTTATGCCTATGGCCCCAAATGCGTGGCCCCCAGCCCGGTCAAATCCCCGATCTCGCCGTTTCCCCCGCATGAGCTGGATGAAGAGGGTATCGAGAAGCAGATCAGCGACATCGTGACTGCCGCCGTTCTGGCGCAGAAAGCGGGCTATGACGGGGTCGAGATTATGGGGTCCGAGGGGTATTTCCTCAACCAGTTTCTTGTGACGCACACGAACAAGCGCACCGACCGCTGGGGCGGTTCCTACGAAAACCGGATGCGCCTGCCGATCGAGGTTGTGCGCCGCACGCGCGAGGCGGTGGGCGCCGAATTCATCATCATCTATCGCCTGTCGATGATCGATCTGATCCCCAACGGCTCGACCCATGACGAAGTTGTGCAACTGGCGCAGGAGATCGAAAAGGCGGGGGCCACGATCCTGAATACCGGGATCGGCTGGCACGAAGCGCGAATTCCGACGATTGCCACCAGCGTCCCACGCGCAGCTTTTGCGTGGGTGACCAAGAAGCTGATGGGCAAGGTGTCGATCCCGGTGATCACCTCGAACCGGATCAACACACCCGAAGTTGCCGAAGAAGTTCTGTCGACCGGTTGCGCCGACATGGTATCCTTGGCGCGGCCAATGCTGGCGGATGCGGATTTCGTGAACAAGGCCATCGCTGGCGACGGCGCAAAGATCGCGCCCTGTATCGCCTGCAATCAGGCCTGTCTGGATCATACATTCAGCGGCAAGCTGACCACCTGCCTGGTCAACCCGCGTGCCTGCAATGAAACTGAGCTGGTGATTTCCCAGGCGGAGGCGCCAAAAACCGTTGCCATTGTTGGCGCAGGGCCTGCCGGACTGTCCACCGCGATGACCGCCGCCCAGCGTGGTCACGACGTGACGCTGTTTGACCGCGCCGCCGAAATCGGCGGCCAGCTGAACATGGCCAAGCAGGTTCCGGGGAAAGAAGAATTCTGGGGCCTCGTCGATTGGTACCGCACCATGATGAGCGATCTTGGCGTGAAGCTGGAGCTGAACCGCGAGGTGCGGGCAGAGGACCTGACCGGATATGACGAAGTGGTGATTGCCACCGGCGTCACCCCGCGCGATCCGCAGATTCCGGGGCAGGATCGGGACAATGTCCTCAGCTATGTCGACGTATTGCGCAACAAGGCCGAGGTCGGGAAGTCCGTGGCCGTGATCGGCGCGGGCGGCATCGGGTTCGACGTGTCTGAGTATCTGGTCGAAGAAGGCCACAGCCCGACCACTGACCTGCCAGCTTGGATGAAGGAATGGGGTGTTACTGACCCGGCCAGGCACCGCTCGGGCCTTGCGCCGGAAGGGCCGCAACCCGAAGCGCCAAAACGCCAGGTCACGCTGCTGCAGCGCAAAAAACAGGCGCATGGCAAAGGTTTGGGCAAAACCACCGGCTGGATTCATCGAACGACACTGAAAATGAAGGACGTCAATTTCGTGGGCGGCGTGAACTATGAGCGTATCGATGATGAGGGCCTGCATGTCAGCTTTGGCGAAGAACGCGCCGACCCGACGGTGATTGCAGCGGACACGATCGTTCTGTGTTCCGGTCAGGTGTCCGAACGCAGTCTGGCAGATGCGCTGATCGAACGCGGAATTACGCCACATGTCATCGGTGGCGCGGATGTTGCGGCCGAACTGGACGCCAAACGGGCAATCAATCAGGGCACGCGGCTGGCAGCTGCGTTTTGACAGGAAGATCACAATTGCGCTGAGGGAAGCCGTCTCGAAAGAGGCGGCTTTTTTTGTGTCGCTTGACTCCTTTGGTACTAATGTACATATGTACCCAATGAGTCTAAAAATAGAGCGCACCCAGACGGGAATTCGAATCGAAAAGCGCCTGCTGAAAGTCCTGAAAGGACTGGCAGAGTCGCTGGACATGACCCTTGGCGATCTGATCGAAGGCATCGCCTTACACTGTTTTGAAAACAAGCCCGCGTTTTCTCAAGAGACGCTGGAGAAGATCAAACAGCTCAAAAGTGTCTATGACCTCGACTGGACAGCCGAGGACAGTCACCGTTTCAAGGAGGACGGAGAATGAGCGCCGATATCACCAACGCGTTTGAGGCACACGCCATCGACAACACGACGTTCGGACATGCTGAACATGTGCGGGTCGCTTACGACCTGCTTCGCAAATATGATTTTATCGATGCCGCCGCAATCTACGCCAAAGGAATTCGCACGCTTGCGGCCAAGGCCGGCGCTCCGGACAAATTCAATCTGACGATCACATATGCATTCATGAGCCTGATTGCAGAGCGCCTTGCCGATACTCAAACCGATGACTTTGAGTGTTTCACGCGGGAAAACCCCGATTTAATGGCCAAGACCGTGCTCGACCAGTGGTATTCAAAGGAACGGCTGAATTCCGCATTGGCGCGCGGTGTTTTCCTGCTGCCTGCCGCCGCTTAGAAGCATAGACTGCGCGACCTTTAGCTTATTCCACCGTAATCGTAATCACCTCGGACACAATCGGGGTCGCATGCGGTACGTGGCCCGCATCGCCCAAAACCAGTTGCAGCGTGTGTTCGCCCGGCGCAAGGTCCAGCGTTACCTGGGTCTGGCCGCCACCGAAATGCAGGTGATTGTCGTCTGCGGGCAGGCCATAGGACAGCTCGTCCGCTCCGTCCTCGCCCTCACCCAATGGCGGGCGGTCGATCAGCAGGTGGTGATGGCCGGTGTTTTCCTTTTCCGTCCCCGCAGGGGCAACCCCCATGCCGCTGAGGCCAAACACCACCGTGACCGGCGACTGGACGGTGGCACCATCCGCGAGATTGACAAAATAGACCCGGGCGTCGGGGTTTGACGGCGTCTCACCCTGGGCCAGCGCAAGCGAAGCGGACAGGCAAAGCGCGGCAACACCAAAAAATGATTTCATGATTCCCTCCCTGGACACAAATTTGCCATTCTCAACATAGCACGATTGGGCAATTATCCCCTGATTTGCTGACAAGGCACGTCCTGTAGCGCGCATGGAAACCACTGTTTCAGCGTTTCCCATGTGCAAACGATCCGAATCAAATCCCAGATATTATCCCATGTCTGCCCCGTTTCCGCCCAAGTTCAGGGCCATGGTCAGGCAAAGAACCAAGACCTGGGGTACGCGAATGGACCGATTGACCGAAATGGAAGCCTTTTCCAATGTAGTGGATCAGGGCGGCTTTACAGATGCGGCCAAAAAGATGGGCATCTCCAAATCGGCTGTCTCCAAGCATGTATCGAGCCTTGAGGCACGATTGGGTGCTAGACTGCTGAACCGGACAACGCGCCGCGTTTCGCCCACTGAGATCGGGCTGGCTTATTATGATCGTGCCCGCCGGGTGCTGAATGACGCAGGCGAAGCGGACGCGCTGGTGACATCGATGCAGTCCGCACCGTCCGGTCTGCTGCGGATCAGCGTGGCCACGGATTTTGGTGTGAATCACCTGTCGCCTGTGTTGTCCGGCTTTTTGTCGGCCTATCCCGACATCACCGTGAACATGGTGCTGAACAACCGGTACGTGGAGCTGATCTCAGAGGGGTTCGACGTCGCAGTGCGAATCGGAGAGCTGGAAGACAGCACGCTGCGCGCACGCAAGCTGACCGAAACCGTCAAACGGATGGTTGCGGCCCCCAGCTATATCGAGAAATACGGACGCCCGCAGAAGATTGACGATCTGAACGAACACAAGCTTCTGCACTATTCCAGCCAGTCATCCGGCAATGTCTGGAAACTGACTGCACCCTCGGGCGAAAAGCGGCAGGTTCGCACCGCCGGATGGCTGAGCGTCAATGACGGCCAATCCCTGCTGAACGCCGCCATCTCAGGGTTGGGTATCGCCTACCTGCCCAGCTATCTTTATGCCGACGCGATGAAGTCCGGCGCGGTACAGGACGCGATGCCGTCCCTGCCGGATGAGGTACAGGGCGTCTATGCCGTCTACCCGCCCGGCCGCTTCACGCAGCCCAAGGTACGAGCATTCATTGATTTTCTGGCTGATTCATTCAGCGACAAGGGTCCGATGGACTGGTAAATTCTCCCCGTGGCAACTGAACGGCCCGCACGCCTTTTGTGCGGGCCTTTTTTTGTCGCAGCCTAGGCAGGTCTGTTTGACACCTAATTGATCAGCAAAACCGCCTCGACCCGGCGATTGAGATCACGGCCTTCCGGCGTTGCATTCGAGGTGATCGGTGCCAGATATCCAACGCCTTCCGCCTCGATCCGGTCCGGCGCGACGCCATGTGCCTCGATCAGGCGGGTACGGACCGATTGGGCGCGTTTTGTGCTGACCGAGATATTGGCTTGCAGGTCGCCGGTGTCATCGGTGTTGCCCACAAGCGCCAGGCGCAGGTCGGGATTGTCGCCCAGAAACCCCGCCAGCAGCGCCAATGAGGCAAACGGACCCTCGCCCAAATTAACTTCACCGGTGCTGAAATGCAGGTCGTCCAGAATGACATGCCCATTCTGCTGCAAGTCCGCCAGCAGGCCACCTTCGGTTTCGACCGTTTCCTCGACCACAACCGGGGGCGGCGCGGTTTCCGCCACTGGTGTAACACGGATCATCTGCACGTACCCGTCGGGCGGATTGCGGCTGACCAGCAGGCTCAGCACTTCCAGATCGCGCGAGGCGGACAGAAAACGATAATCCTGAATGGCGACATACATGTCGGGCGTCGGAACCACTTCGATGCCAAAGCGGAAATCGAAACCGCCACAGGCGCGGGCCTCACATTCGAACCCAATATCAAAGCCCTGCGCGACAAGCTGATCCCTGAGCGGGGCCAGAATCTGCAACGTCGTGCTGGATCCGGCCTGAAGCTTCCAGGTAAAGCGTTCGACCCGCCCCTCGACCTCGCGTGTCGGGACTGCGCCATCGGCGAACGGACCGGTCGGCAGTGCGTAACTGTCCAGCGGGCTGGTACGGTCGCTGATCTGACGGGCACCGGTTGGCATCGTCAGGTCCTGCGCCGCTGCCGGAGCGGCCAGCATCAACAGGCAAAGGGCAACGCGGCGGATCATCTGAACTGGGCGTGATAATCGTCGTTCGGGACCATACCCGTGGCGCTGGCCACCCGGTTCGACATGTTGAAAAAGCCGGTCACGTTGGCGATGTCCCAGATATCACGATCCGAGAAACCAACGTCACGCAGCCGCTGGCGGTCGGTTTCCTCGATCTCGGCGCTGGCTGTCGTCATTCTGGCGGCGAAATCCAGCATCGCACGCTGCTTGTCGTCCAACGGCGCCACGCGGTAGTTCATCACCAGCATCTCGCCCAGCTGCGGGTTGCCGGACAATTGCCGGACGGCTGCGCCATGGGCCACAAGGCAGTAGAAACACTTGTTGATGGACGAGACCACAACCGCGATCATCTCGCGTTCCAGCTTGGTCAGCCCGCTGTCTGCCAGCATCAGATCGTTATACATCGCGGTGAACGCGTTCAGCTTGTCGATATCAAACGCATTGGCCTTCAGCACATTTGGCACCATGCCCAGCTTTTCGACGCAGATGTCGAAATACTTCTGTGTCTCGGGCGGCAGCGGGTCGACCATGGGGAGGTTCAGCGCTGTGGGCATGTCTTGATCGGGCACGGCTGTCTTTCTCCTCAGGCCAGCTGGCGGTAGTGATACTCTCCGGCGATCTCCATCCCAAGCGAGTGATAGAGACGATTGGCGCCGGTATTTGCCTTGGTGCAGATCACGCTAAAGGTATGGGCGCCGTTGTCCAGCGCCCATAAGGCCGCGGCGCGCATGGCCCATTGTCCCAGACCCTGTCGGCGATGGGCGGGCAGGATTTCCAAAGCATGCATCATGGCAACCCCTTCATGTACAGCCACAAATCCAACCCCCGCCGGTTGGTCCTTGCGCCGCAGAAGCAGGCCGGTCTTCGGGCCATCCGCCCGGTCCATGACGGCCAGACGCTGTGGCCCGATACCGGCCGTTGCCCAAATCTCGCACATGATCGCAAGCGGTTTCCAGATGGTAAAAACAGTCACGCGCGGCACCGGCACGTCCGTCAAATGCCCGACCGGGCAGGTGTAGATGTTGACCGGATCAAGCACCGTGTAGCCGCGTCCGGCAAGCTGGGCATCCAGCGCGTCGTCCCCCGGACGCAGACAGAAGAGGCGTTTCTGCCCCAGTTCCACCATAGCTTTCTCGGCCGCATCAATATCGGCTTCGGTCGCGGAAGAAGTCGCACTGGCGGCGGACACCCGAGAGCCGCCACCCTGCCCTTGCCGCAGCCGGAACGGCCCGATTGTTTCGTACGCGGCGGCTGGCCATGTGCCATCCACCACGGCTTCCCAGTTGACGCTCAAAGCTGAAGCTCTTTCGCCAGGCGGGTGGTTGCGGCGTCGATGCGGGCACCATCGGTGCCGCGCACGACGACGTTGGCACCAAAGACCCCGTTGATCTGGAACGGGTAGCAGCCGATGGTCAGATCGGAAAACTCCTCGGCCAGCGACGCCAGGGTTTGCGCGATATCCCCTTCACCGCGGTCAATGCGCAGGGTCTGCGACAACAACGGGCTGCCGCCGGTCAGCGTGGGCAGAACGCTGGCCACCATGGCCTGAAAGACGGAGGGCACCCCAGCCATCACATGCACGTTTTCGATGGTGAAGCCTGGCGCCGTCGAGACCGGGTTTTCGATCAGTACGGCACCGTCCGGAATGCGCGCCATGCGCAGACGGGCAGCGTTCAGGTCCAGCCCCGACTTGTCGTAATGCGCCTCCAGCAGGGCACGTGCGTCGGCGCGAATATCAATTGGGGTTTCAAACGCGCGGGCGATGCAATCGGCGGTGATATCGTCATGGGTCGGGCCGATGCCACCGCTGGTGAAGACATGATCGCGCGCATCGGACAGCGCCCTGACCGCCGCCTCGATGGCCGGTGCCTCATCTGAAACGATGCGGACCTCTTTCAGGTCGATGCCGTGCTTGGTCAGCTCCTGAGCAAGATAGTGCATATTGGCGTCGCGGGTGCGGCCGGACAGGATTTCATCCCCGATCACCAGCATTGCGGCGGTTGGATTGGCCATGTGCGCTCCCCTCTTGATCGACCGTTTGGGCAGGTATAGGCCGTGAGACATGCGATTTGAAACCCCTCTTGTCCCCGCCCGCCTGATCCGCCGATACAAACGCTTCTTGGCCGACTGCACGCTTGAGGACGGGCGCGAGGTTACAGCCCATTGCGCCAACCCAGGCTCGATGATGGGGCTGGCCGAACCGGGTGAGCAAATCTGGCTGGAGCCCAATGACGATCCGAAGAAAAAGCTGAAATACGGCTGGCGGCTGGTCGATCACGAAACCGGACATTTCACCGGGGTCGATACATCGGTTCCGAATAAAGCCCTGCGCGCAGCACTGAACGCCGGTGAAATCCCGGAACTGGCGGCATATGAAACCATCCGAGCCGAGGTGAAATACGGCCAGAACAGCCGCATCGATTTCCTTCTGACCGGGCCTGGGCTGCCGGACGCCTATGTCGAGGTCAAAAGCGTCACACTGTCCCGCCAGCCCGGTCTGGCCGAGTTCCCAGACAGCGTAACCGCGCGCGGCACCAAACATCTGGGCGAGCTGGCGGCGATGGCCACACAAGGACACCGCGCCATTATGCTTTATCTGGTGCAGCGCACCGATTGCGACCGGTTTGCGCTGGCCGACGATATCGACCCCGCCTATGCGGCAGCCTTCGAGGCCGCGCAGGCGCAGGGCGTCGAGCGGCTGGTTTACGGAACGCGGATTTCGCCGGAAGGTGTTTGGGTAAACCCGAGACCCATTCCCACCTAAAGACGCCTTGCACGGCGCAGGCGTTTCGTTTCAACCCAGATTTGGATCACCACACTGATATCGACGGGTTACCTGCGTTTCCTGGCAAGGTGGAGTTCATGGGTCTCCTTGAATTTGGGCCTCTTACTTCACGGCGTCTTGAGCCTCTCCGTACACCTCCGGCCAAAGCTCCGCATCCAGTCGCTTCACAAATGGCGCCAAGTGATCCGCCACCTCGCGCCAACGCCCGACCGACGACGTGCTGACGGGCCGGCGGACCTGAAGGCTGCTGGCGGTTTTGACCGCGTCCGATGAGGATTGCGGCGCCAGCATGCTTTCTTCGAACGACAGGTCGCAAACCCGGGCAAGCTCTGCTGCGGCGTCCTGCAGATTGTTGACCAGATACTCGTACCGGATCTCGTGAATACGGCCCGGTAGTTCCTTGTGCCAGTGCTGTATGTAGCGGCGGTAACGGTTGGCCTCGGCCGCCATCCATTTGAAGTCATGGGTGAAATACATCCCCTGCGCACCGAAATTCTCGCGCCACATCGACAGGGCGACGTCCCTTGGATCGCGCTGGACGTTCAGGATCAACGCATTGGGAAAGGCCTGTGCAATCGCGCCGAGATAGGCGTAGTTGCCCGGCATCTTGTCCACAAAGGCCGCGGCGTCCCGGTTCAGCTCGGGCAGGCGCTCGACATAGTAATCCGTCAGCGGTTGCGCCTGTGAATGCAGGCTTTCCTCCTTCATCACCCAGAACTGAACGGTGGCAAGCTCTCCAAGCCCCTGTACCCGTGAATGTGCCGACAGGATACGCTCGACCAGAGTCGTGCCCGATCTGGCAAGGCCGACAACGAAGATCGGGCGGGGAATGTCGGTTCGCGGGTCCGAAGATTCCTTCGGCAAAGGCGCAGCAAGACGGTCGCGGCATTCCTTCTCGCGGCTCTCCTCAAGACTTTCCAAACCGTCGCGCCGCAGTTTGTGCGCCTCGTCCAGATGATGCATCTCCTGCGCCATGTCCTTGTCCAGACGCGCAAGGCTTGCGGCGGCGAAGTGAATCAGCGAGGCACTTTCACGGTTGGCGATCGGCCCCTCGCCGAGGAATTTTGAGACCTGAGCCTGCAAGGCAGGCAGATCGTCCTGCTTCAGGCCCGGCAGCTTGCAAATGAACTCCAGTGTTTCCGGATGACCGGGCGCCAAGGCAAGCGCGAGACGTGCGTGTTTCAGGGCTTCGTCCAGCCGACCGACCCCGGCCAGAGCCTTGGACAGTCGCAATTGCCCGTACTGAAACTTGGGATGCTGTTTGACAAGCGCCGTCAGGAGCCCGACCGCATCATCCCAGCGGCGCAATTCGTCCAGAATGTCGGCTTTCAGGCACTGCGCCTCGAGATTGCCGGGCTGGCGTTTCAGCACCAGATCAACGGCTTCCAACGCCTTTTGTTCCTTCTGCTCTCGCAGAAACGCCATCGCGCGAATGAACTGCTGGGGTGGCGTCAGGGGTGCGCGCGCGCCGATTTTGTCAATGAACGCCAGCGCCTTGCCAGCGTCGCCACCCTGAACAAGGCTCATGCCGTAATTCTGGATCAAATCCGCGTTTCCGGGTTCCAGCCGCCATGCCCGTTCGAAATAAGTCTGGGCCAGAGGGAACTTGCCCTGCTGGATCGCACACAGACCGGCAAGTCTTGGCAATGCCGACACGTTCGGCCATTTCTTGGCGGCCTTGGTTGCCCGTTTGAAAGCCCGATCGGCCCGGCCTTTCCTGAGCAGATCGCTGATGCTGGCGATTTCGGCCCTCAGCTGATCAGCTTTTTGCATTGCCATGCCTTTCTATCATTTGCACAAACCCGGCGGCTTTTGCCATGTGCTATTTCATTCTGCCCGCAGGGTCTACCAGAGATGAGGCAACCCTCCGACTGCAGGTGCTACCCTGCACCCTCTGGTACTTTCTGCACAAGCAGCGTAAAAGGAATGCTGCGCGACACATTTGGAGCTTAGCGTCGATGAAAGAGCATCGTGGCCGTCTGACCAAGGACGGCATCCGCATTTATGAACAGGGTGACTTTGCCGGGATGCATTCGGCAGGGGCGCTGGCGGCGCGGATTCTCGACGACATTGCCGACCACGTATTTCCGGGTCAGACGACGGGCGCGATTGACGGTCTCATCACGCGGATGGTCGAAGATGCGGGCGCGACATCGGCAACTATCGGTTACAAGGGCTATCAGCACGCAAGCTGCATCAGCGTGAACCACGTGGTCTGCCACGGCATCCCCGGCGACAAGAAGCTGAAGGACGGCGATATCCTCAATGTCGACGTCACCGTCATTGTTGATGGCTGGTTCGGCGACACGTCGCGCATGTATGTTGCGGGCAAACTGCCGCGCAAGGCGGAACGGCTGATCCAGGTAACCCATGACGCATTGTTTAAGGGCATCGAAATGGTCAAGCCCGGCAATACGTTCGGCGATATCGGTCATGCCATTCAGACCTATGTCGAGGCCCATCGGATGAGCGTTGTCCGCGATTTCTGCGGCCACGGTCTGGGCCGGGTCTTCCACGCCCCGCCGAACGTGCTGCATTACGGTCGTCCGGGTACCGGAGCCAAACTGGAAGAAGGCATGTTCTTTACCATCGAGCCGATGGTGAACCTGGGCCGTCCCGAAACCAAGACCCTGGCCGATGACTGGACCGCTGTTACCCGCGACAAGTCGCTGTCGGCGCAATTCGAGCATTCGGTAGGGGTGACTTCGGACGGGGTCGAGATCTTTACCCTGTCACCAGGCGGAAAGTTCCACCCGACCTATTCTTCCTGATCGGCAGCCTGCTCGCGCAGCAGTTTCAGCAGCATCGTCTCCTCACCCCATGGGGTGATTGCGTCGTGGATAAACACGGGCGCGCGACGCGGCTTTGGCGGCGGGCCGGTCGTTGTGTCGGTATCGGATGTGATCGTCCAGAACGGAGACGGTAAGGCGCGGTCCATATCAGGGATGGTAGCACGCCCAGCTCAGATTCCCAAAAGCCGCGGGGCGTCGGCCATGTCGTGAAACACCTCTGCCCCCAATTGCGCCAGAGATGCCCCATCGTCATGGGCGGCAAACCCCAGGCACCGCATTCCGGCACGAATGGCGGCAGTGACGCCATTCACGCTGTCTTCGATCACCACCGGGGACATCGAACCGAAACGTTCAGCGGCGGCCAGAAACATATCCGGCTCGGGTTTGCCGGTTCCCAGCACATGGGCGGAAAACATCACATCGCTGAACCGGTCCCACAATCCATTCTGGCCCAATGTGATCCGCATCTTGTCCGGGCTTCCATTGGACGCGACACAGAACGGAATGCCCTTCTGATCCAATAGCGTCAGCAGGCTTTGCACACCTGCCACCAACGGCACGCCCGCTCGCAGCTTTTCGTATGTTTCCGCATAAACCTGATCGGTCCAGTCCTCGGGCAGGTCCGCGCCCAAAGCCCGCGCTTTGTCCCGGACACCTGCCATGGTTCCTCCCACGAACAGAGACATACAATCCGGCAGTGACAGGCTCAGCCCGTATCGCGCCAGATTTTCCATCAAGACCCGGTTCGAGATGACCTCACTATCAACCAGAACTCCGTCGCAATCGAATATGACCAGATCGTGCATGGGGTCCTCCGCCTTTTTCGGTTGAGCTAGCCGAGGATCGACCAGCCTGCAAATCTGGGCTCGGCGTCACTCCGCGCAGGCCGTTTCAATCTGAAACGCCACGCTGCATCAATGAGATATGGGTGTCGCCGTATTTCCGTGCATCCAGCAGGCTGAACCCCTCAGGTACAACCATGGCAGAGTTTTCTTCCCAGACCAGAACCGCGTGGTCGCTGATCCAGCCGCCGGTCAGGGCAGCGGCGATTGCCTTCTGGCCCAGCGCCTTGCCGTAAGGCGGATCCAGAAAGATCAGATCACAGGGCGCGCCGGGGTTTTCCCCCAACCGGGTCGCATCGCGGCGGATCAGGTTGGTGCGGTCGGCACTGCGGGTCAGGTCGATATTGCGTCGGATCAGCCCCTGCGCCACGCGCCCGTCATCGACAAAGGTCACATGAGATGCTCCGCGTGACAGCGCCTCGAGCCCCAATGCGCCTGTGCCCGCGAACAGGTCCAGCACACGCAGACCGTCAAAATCGATCTTGTGGGCCAGAACGTTGAACAGGCTTTCGCGGACCCGGTCCGTGGTGGGGCGCAAATGCGCGCCTGCGTCCCCCTTGCCGACCGGGGCCAGCGCGCGGCCCCGGAAGTCTCCGGCGATGATCCTCACGCCTTGAGCAGCGGTTTCAGGTCCGCGTCGGGGTCGGCCACAGTGGCCGGATCCGCCGTCTTGCCCATTTCGATCAGGCGCTTGCCGACCATGTAGGCGCGCGGGTCGTTCATCGCATCAACGGCAATCAACCGATCCCCGCTGTAATACCAGAACGACACCGTCTGACCCTCGCCCTTTCGGGTCACAACGCGGTCATAACCGGTGTTCAGCCCCGCGATTTGCAGTTTCACGTCGTACTGGTCTGACCAGAACCACGGCGTTGCAACATAGTCCTTTGCAGCCCCCAGCATGTTCTGGGCCACGATCTCGGCCTGATCGATGGCGTTTGGCACGCTTTCAAGGCGGATACGATCGCCCTTGTGCGGGAAGGACGCGCAGTCGCCCGCCGCCCAGATCGACGGGTCAGAAGTGCGGCCATGGGCGTCGGTCTTGATGCCGTTGTCCAGTTCCAGGCCTGCCATTTCAGCCAATTGGGTCGACGGGGCGATACCAACGCCGACCACCACGAAATCAACCGCAAGCTCGGTGCCGTCGGTCAGTACCGCGCCGGTGACCTTGCCGTTGTCGCCAACCAGACGGTCCAGCCCGACGCCTTCGCGGATGTCGGCGCCATATTCACTGTGCAGGGCGCGGAAATAGTCGCTGGTCTCGCGGGCAGCGACCCGTTGCAGGATGCGGTCGGCCATCTCGACCAGCGTCACCTTGACTCCGCGCTTGGCGCAGACCGCCGCAGCCTCGAGGCCAATGTAACCGCCGCCCACGATCAACGCGCGTGCGCCGTCTGTCACACGGGGCTCCATCTCGTCGATATGGGCCAGATCACGCACCACGTGCACGCCGTCCAGATCCCCGCCTATGGATGCGGGCAGGCGGCGCGGGTCCGATCCGGTGGTCAGTGCCAGCTCGTCGTAGGGAATGACCTCATCGCCCAGAGTCACGGTTTTTGCCTTTGGGTCGATGGCGGTGACACGCTGGCCGAGACGCAGGGTGATATTGTTCTCGGCATAGAAGCTTTCGGGTCGCAGGAACAGGCGTTCCAGCTCCATCTCACCCAACAGGTAGGCTTTGGACAATGGCGGGCGCTGGTAGGGCAGATGCGGCTCGGCCCCGATCAGGGTAATGTCCCCCTCAAACCCGTCCTTGCGCAGTCTGGCAACTAGCGAAGACCCGGCCTGACCGGCACCAATCACGACAATATGGCTCATGTTCCTCTCACCCTGTCGAATTCCCGTGGTTAACTTGATTCGCTCACCTATATTGCGGCAGGGACCGACTCTGCAAATCCAAATGACAGGAGCGCTAAAATGATTTCAACAGGTGATATGCTGCCCGAGGCCACGCTGACCCAGATCGGTGCGGAAGGCCCGGAAGAGGTTCGGGTGTCGGACAAGACCAAAGGGCGCAAGGTGGTGATTTTTGCCGTACCGGGCGCATTCACGCCGACCTGCCATTCGGCGCATGTGCCCAGCTTCATGCGCACCAAGGATCAGTTCAGCGCCAAAGGCGTCGACGAGATCATCTGCATCTCGGTCAACGATCCGTTCGTGATGAAAGCATGGGGCGAGGCGACGGGCGCCTCGGATGCGGGCCTGACCATGCTGGCCGATGCAGCATCCGAGTTCACGAAAGCCATCGGAATGGACTTCGACGCCCCGCCCGCGGGTCTGATCGCGCGGTCGAAACGTTATGCGATGCTGGTCGAAGATGGCCGGGTCGTGGCGCTGAACCTCGAAGAAAGCCCGGGCGCATGTGAAATTTCGGCCGGCGAAGGTCTGCTGGACGTCATCTGAAATTGGAAGGCCCCGGGGCAAGCCGGGGCCGGTTAAAGTGCATTTAACTTGATGCAACGCCCCGAAGTGCGAATACTTGGCACATATAACCGGGGAGTTTGTTTATGATGCTAAAGATTTTTCCTTTGATTTTAGGTGGCGCAGGCTTGTTGGCGGCCTGTGGACCGGCCCCCACACCGCAGCAGCAAGCCGCACGGCAGCATGAGATTGCCTGCCTCAGCGGGACCTTGGGTGGTGCGCTGATTGGCGGGGCCATCGGCAATCAGTTTGGCGGCGGATCGGGCCAAACGATCCTGACGGCAGCCGGTGCGGCAGCCGGTGGCGTGTCCGGTCAACGTTACGCGTGCTGAGGAGAGGCAGGATGAAACGTGGTATTATAGTGATCATGGCCATGATGATGGCCGGTGCCGTTTCCGCGGAAAGCGTCGCCGAATTGCATGAGGGCGAGCTGAACGCCATCGACGGAAACAACGACGGCTTCCTGTCGCGGGACGAGTTCAACGCCTTTTCCGACTATGCCTTTCAGGCAATGGATGAGGACAAGAATGGCACCCTGGGTCAGGCCGAAGCGAAACCCTTTCTAAGTCTCGACATGTTCCGGAAAGTGGACCGCAACAACGATAGCCAGGTTTCTCGTGCCGAATATGACGCACAGATGAACCAAGATTTTCTGGCCGCCGACCAGGACGGCAATGGCCAGCTGGACTGAAACGGACCGGCCGCGGAACAACCGGGGCTGATCTGATGGGACAGGAGCCTTTGATGAACAAATGGATTGGCCTTGGTGTTCTGAGCGTGATGGCGGCCTGTAACGTCCCGCAGGCCCCGGTAGTGACAGGCCCCGACGGGCAGGCGCGTATCCAGATCAACACCAATGGTCTGACCTGTTATCAGACACGTTGTCTCGATATTAACCCGGCGGCGCGCAGCGTCCGGTCGATCGGCAACAAGACAACCCGGATTCCAGGCGGCATCAATGTCAGCGATGGCACGGTTACTCCGGCTGAATTCGAACAGATGGGCGTAGCCGCATCATTGGCGGGCGGTGTGGGCTCGGGTAGCGACCGGGGCTAGAGCAGACTGTCCATCTTGCGCGCCAGCTTGGCATCCAGCGCGGAAAGGCCGCCTACGTCATGGGTGGACAGGACCACTTCGACCGTGCGGTAGATATTCGACCATTCGGGGTGGTGGTTCCACTTTTCCGCAAAGATCGCCACCTGCGTCATCCAGCCAAAAGCGTGGACAAAATCCTCGAAGATAAAGGTTTTTGTGATTGCATCCCGGTCATCGACCATCGTCCAGCCGTTCCTGAACAACGGATCCAGTAGCGGGCCGCGTGTCTCGGTCGACAATAGTTCGGTCATTGCTGTTCCTCCGGGTTCGATTTTCTGAACGGGCCATAGTCCGTCAGAATCTCAATCTCTTCTCCCACCGCGCGGGCTTCGGCGTCCAGATAATTCTGCACAGCGTCCGCAAATCCCGGATCGCCGATCCAGTGCAGACTGTGCGTACGCGTGGGCAGATAGCCGCGGGCCAGCTTGTGCTCGCCCTGCGCGCCCGCCTCGACCCGTTTGAGGCCATGAGCGATGGCGAAGTCGATCGCTCTATAATAGCACAACTCGAAATGCAGACAGGGGTGATGCTCGACACAGCCCCAATAGCGTCCGAACAGCGTTTCACGCCCGATGAAGTTCAGCGCCCCGGCAACCGGATACCCATCGCGTTCAGCCAACACCAACGCCATGTCCTCTGCCATGGTTTCCTGTGCAATATCAAAGAACTGGCGCGTCAGATAGGGCGCGCCCCACTTGCGCGACCCGGTATCCTGGTAAAAGCGCCAGAAAGCGTCCCAGTGGTCGGGATGCAGATTCGTGCCCGTCAGTGTGCGAATGTCTCCGCCGAAGCCGTTTGCCTGTGCCCGTTCCTTGCGGATGTTCTTACGCTTGCGGGACGACAGTGCCCTCAGAAACGCATCGAAATCGGTGTAGTCGTCGTTGAGCCAGTGAAACTGCTGCGAGGTTCGGTGCATCAGTCCCATCTGCTCACCTGCACGCGCCTCATCATCGGTACAAAAGGTTATGTGGATTGACGAGACCCGGTTGTCGGCTGCCAGCTGCACCGCGCCCTGAACCAGCGCCGACGTGCCGACACCTTCATAGCCGGGGCGCACCAGAAAACGGCGCCCGGTTGCCGGGGTAAAAGGTACTGCGATTTGCAGCTTCGGATAGTAGCGCCCGCCGGCATTCTCATAGGCATGGGCCCAGCTATGGTCGAAGATATACTCGCCCTGGCTGTGCGATTTGGCATACATCGGGGCGGCAGCAATCAGCATCCCGTCCAGATAAGCCGCCAGATATTGCGGCTGCCAGCCGGTACCGCGCCCGACCGAGCCGCTCTCTTCGAGCGCCAGCAGGAACCGGTGCGTGGTGAACGGGTCCAGCGGACGCCCACCATCATCAGTCTCGGGACAAGCGCAACTGTCCCACTCGACCGCAGGTATCTGCGAGAGCGACCCAAGAACCCGAACCTCAATCTGTGCCTGATCCATATCCCCTCCCGCGTCTGTTCTTTATCTGTGACGGCCCGGGGCGTGATCAACCCGGATGTGCCGCCAGATACCCCTCGAAGGTCACGTTGTCGGCAACCTTGCGCGCCTCGGCCTCCTGCCCGGGCGAGCGAACGGTCCAGCACAGGATCGGCACGCCACGCGCCTTGAGTTCAGCCACGCGGGGGCGGGAAAGGTCCTCCGCCTCGTGACTGATGAAAGCGGCACCGACCCGGTCGAAATCCGGGATTTCGCGCAAGTGGTCGCAAACCTTTTGCGGCAGAAGCTCCACCTTTGGATCGTAGGAACACGTGACCAGACCACGTGGCAGATGCGGCGCAAGCCGCGCCAGTTCCGCAACGCTGTTGGGGTTGAAGGACATCAGCGCCACGGGGCCTTCATACCCGCGCAGTGCCCGCACGGTGTCGTGTTCCAGCGGCCCGATATCAGTGCCCATGGCACCGTCCTGATCCTTGAGCTCGATCAGCAGTGGTACCTTGCCCCTAATCAGCTCCAGCACCTCGTCCAGCGTGGGAATGCCGTCATCGCCATGCAGCAGAGACGTGGCCTGTGCCTGCGCGCAGGTGGTCTGACGTATCGGGCCAGGCCGCCCGGTCAGCCGGGTCATGTCATAGTCGTGAAATACCATGGCCCGGTCATCGGCCGTCAGTTGCAGATCAACCTCAATGCCGTACTCGGCCGCGACAGCCGCGCGAATGGCCGCCCGGCTGTTTTCCGGGCGGTGATCCGCAATGTCGTGCAACGCCCGATGTGCAATCGGGGCTCGCAGGAACTCTGCTGGCAGAGATGGCGTCATTGGACTTCGAAAATGCCTTCGATCTCGACCGCGACACCCAGCGGCAGGGATGCCGCACTGACAGCCGAGCGCGAGTGGCGACCGGCTTCGCCCAGCGCCTCGACCAGGAAATCGGACGCGCCGTTGATGACCTGCGGCTGGGCCGTGAAATCAGCGGTCGAGTTCACAAAGCCGGTCAGCTTGATAACGCGCACGAGTTTCTCGATATCGCCGCCACAAGCCGCCTTGACTTGGGCCAGCAGGTTAATGGCGCACACCCTGGCTGCAGCTGCGCCTGCCTCGACATCCATGTCGTCGCCCAGTTTGCCGGTGATCAGATCGTCGGCCTTGGAAATCTGACCGGAGACATAGACGATGTTGCCAACACGTACGAAGGGCACGTAGTTCGCGGCCGGTGCGGGTGCGTCGGGAAGGGCAACGCCCAGGCTTTCCAGTTTCGCTGCAATGCTCATGTGATGATCCTCACCTTGTTTGACTTGGGCGGACGCTAACCGCGAACACGCGGTTGGGAAAGCTGGAAACCGTCATTTTTCATCGCTGATCGGCCTTGGCGAAACTTTTCTTATTCTGAACTGTTGAACTTGAGTCACTTTACCTACTTCCTTTCGGCGGGTTAAACGCTATGTGTTTCAAAGTGATTGCGAAACACATATGTGACGGCGAATTGGGCCTTGAAGCGCTGAAAAAGGCCACATTGATTAAGTATCCGGTGTACCCGCAACGGATGTATTGGAGTAACGAAGACCGTGTCGAGTAAATTCAGCCTGAAATCTCTGATCCTGCTGTCTGTGTTTGCTGTCCTGAGCGCCTGCGCATCCCAACCGCAGGACGAAGCCGCACGCGGAGAAATCTTTGATCCGTATGAAAATGCCAACCGGGGTATCCACAAATTCAACCTTGGAGTTGACCGGTTTCTGTTTCGTCCCGCCTCGAAAGGCTACGTGAAGATCGTGCCCGACCCGATGGTCACAAGCTTCAACCATTTCGCCGAGAACCTGACCATGCCCGGTCAGGCCCTGGACTATCTTTTGCAGGGCAATATCAAACAGTCCGGCAATGCGCTGCTGCGGTTTCTGATCAATACGACCGTGGGCGGTGTGGGCCTGTCCGACCCGGCAAGCGAATTGAACCTGCCGCCTGTGGATACGGATTTCGGTGAAACACTGCATGTCTGGGGGGTCGGTGAAGGCGCCTATGTCGAACTGCCTTTCTATGGTCCGTCGACCGCGCGGGACTCGGTCGGGGTGATCGTCAACCTGTTCTCGAACCCGATCAATTTCAGCCCGGTCCGCCCGGTGGACAACATCGGCGTCTATGCCGAAGTTGTACGCCGGATGGGTGACCGGGGACGGTTTGCAGACACGATCGACTCGATCCTGTATGAAAGCGCCGACAGCTATGCCCAGGCGCGCACGATCTACCTGCAAAATCGCCGCTTTGAACTGGCCAGAGACGATGAGGACGCCTATCTGGGTCTTTATACTGACCCCTATGCCGAAACCGGAACCGACCCTGTCAGGGACCCCTATCTAGACCCTTACGAGGACCCCTATGCCGAATAACCCTCTGAACAGACGCGATTTTGTTGCCACCGGATTGGCAGGCCTTGCGCTTGCCCTAGTCCCCCTGCCCGCGCTCGCCCAGACCGAAGCCAGTGCCAAGGCTTTGGTTGTCAGCGTTGTTGACGACATCAATCGCGTGATCGCCTCGGGCAAATCCGAAAATGCCATGTTGCGCGATTTTGAAAAGATCTTCGTGCAATATGCCGATGTGCCGATCATGGCGCGTTATGTGCTGGGCGCCGACGGCCGCGCGGCCAGCCCAACGCAGCTGAAACAGTTCACCAAGGCGTTTCAGGGCTACATTTCCACCAAATACGGACGCCGGTTCCGCGAATTCATCGGTGGCGAAGTAACTGTTCGCGACGCGCGGAAAATCAAGGCTGGCTACGAGGTCCGAACCTCGGTCAAGCTAAAGGGATCCGCGCCGTTTGATGTAACCTTTCTGGTCTCGGACAAATCCGGGCGTGACCGGTTCTTCAATATGTTCATCGAAGGGGTGAACATGCTGCTGACCGAACGGACAGAAGTCGGAGCGATGCTGGATGCGCGTGGCGGCGACCTGAACAGGCTGATCAAAGACATGAACCGGCTCAGCTGATCCCATTCGAGAGATCAAAAAAGCGCCGCGCGAAATCCTCGCGCGGCGCTTTTTCATTTCAGTTGAGGCGTTCGCCGGTCTCTTCGGCGAAATAAGACACTTTGCTCATGTCGAAAGCCAGGTTCAGCATCTGACCGGCCTGTGCGCTGGTTTCCGCATGCAGGCGCGCCGTGACTTGTTTGCCGCCCAGTTCCGAGACCACATAAGTGTCCGCGCCTGCCGGTTCGACCATATCGACCATGCACGCAGCCTCCTGTACGCCCGCTCCGGCGCGGAAACCCGCTTCGGCGATATCCTCGGGGCGCAGGCCCAGGATCACATCCTTGGGCAGGGACAAGTCGCGGGCATCGTTCAGCACCAGTGTTTCGCCCTCTCCGCGCGAGATTGCGATCTCGGTGCCTGACCCGGTGTTCGATGCTTTTGCCGGAATCAGGTTCATCGCAGGTGAGCCCATGAAGTCAGCGACAAACAGGTTGGCCGGATTGTTGTAGATCTCGGCCGGGCTGCCGATCTGTTGCACGATCCCACCTTTCAGAACGACGATCTTGGTGGCCAGCGTCATCGCCTCGATCTGATCATGGGTCACATAGACGATTGAGGCATCCAGCGTCTGGTGCAACTTCTTGATCTCGGTCCGCATCTCGACCCGCAGCTTGGCGTCAAGGTTGGACAGGGGTTCATCAAAGAGAAACAGCTTGGGATCGCGCACCAGCGCCCGCCCCATCGCCACACGCTGACGTTGGCCACCAGACAACTGGCTGGGGCGACGGTTCAGCAACTGCTCGATCTGCAGCAGTGACGCGACCTCTTTCAGTTTCGCGTCCTGCGTGGCCTGATCGACGCCTCGCACCTTCATACCAAAGGTGATGTTTTTGGCGACAGTCATGGTCGGATACAGAGCGTATGATTGGAACACCATCGCGATGTCGCGATCCTTGGGGCTGACATGGGTCATGTCGTTGCCACCGATGGAAAGGGTGCCGCCCGAGATCGGCTCCAGACCTGCAATGCAGTTCAACAGGGTGGACTTGCCGCAGCCCGAGGGGCCGACCAGCACCAGGAAATCGCCCGGTTCGATCGAGATGTTGATGTCCTTCAGAATCTCGGTCGCACCGTAATTCTTATACAGGTTGTTGATATCGAGGATGGGAGCCATGGGTTATCCCTTCACGGAACCGGCGGTCAGGCCGCGGATGAAATACTTACCGGCAACGACATAGACGAGCAGCGTCGGCAGCCCCGCGATGATCGCGGCCGCCATGTCGACGTTGTATTCTTTGACGCCGGTGGTGGAGTTTACGATGTTGTTGAGCGCCACGGTCACGGGCTGTGTACCCGCCTGGCTGAATGACACGCCGAACAGGAAGTCGTTCCAGATCTGCGTGAACTGCCAGATCACGGTCACCACGATAATGGGCAGTGACAGCGGCAGGAAGATCGACCAGAAGATCCGCAGGAACCCGGCCCCATCGACGCGGGCCGCTTTGGTCAGTTCGGACGGAATGGTGACATAGTAGTTGCGGAAGAAGAGCGTGGTGAAGCCCAGCCCGTAGATCACGTGCACAAAGATCAGGCCCGGAATGGTCCCGGCAATCCCCATCATGCCCAACAGGCGCGCCATCGGCAGCAGGACGACCTGAAACGGGATAAAGCAGCCAAACAGCATCAGCGAGAAGATGATATTCGCGCCTTTGAACCGCCATTGCGCCACGACATAGCCATTCAGCGCGCCCAGCAGAGTCGAGATGGCCACTGCGGGCACCGCGATCAGGACCGAGTTCCAGAAATAGGGCCGCAGGCCCTCGCACTGGATACCGGTGCAGGCACCGGACCACGCGGTTTTCCAGGCCTCAAAACTGACCTCGCGCGGCAGAGAGATCAGGCTGCCTGTGCGGATTTCTTCAAGGCTTTTCAACGATGTGGTCAACATCACGAAGAGCGGCATCAGGTAATAGAGCGCGAACAGTCCCAAAAGGACATAGAGCAGCCAACGCAGGGCAATCTTGCCGGTGGCACTTTGGGTGCGGGTTTGGGTTTGGGGCATCGACAGATCAGTCATTTTTCGCCCTCAGCTCTGAGTAAAGGTAGGGAACCACGATCGCAAAGACGACCAGCATCATGATCATCGCGGAGGATGCTGCCTGACCGATATCGCCACGCGAAAACGCCATGGCGTACATGTACGTGGCCGGAAGGTCGGTCGCGTAACCCGGACCGCCACCCGTCAGGGCGATGACAAGGTCAAAGCTCTTGATCGCAAGGTGGGCCAGCACGATGAAGGCGGACAGGAAGATCGGGGCCATCGAGGGGATAATGATTGCAGTATAGATGCGCCATGTGGGGATACCATCGACCTGCGCGGCCTTGATGATTTCACCATCCACCGAACGCAAACCGGCCAGGAACAGCGCCATGACAAAGCCCGAGCTCTGCCAGATCGCAGCAATGACGATGGTGTAGATGGCGTAATCCGGGTTCACCAGCCAGTCGAATTCGAAGTTCGGAAAGCCCCAGCCCTGCACCATCGCCTCGATACCCAGGCCCGGGTTGAGGATCCACTTCCACGCGGTACCGGTCACAATCATCGACAGTGCCATGGGGTACAGATAGATCGTGCGGATCGCCCCTTCGACGCGGATCTTCTGATCCAGCAGAATGGCCAGCAACAGGCCCAGCATCATCGCGATTACGATGAACAGCGCGCCAAAGATATACAGGTTGTTGATCGCCGTATCCCAACGGGGCGAGTCAAACAGGCGTTCATACTGGATGAAGCCCTTGATCTCGTATTTCGGCAGTAGTTTCGATCGGGTCAGCGACACCCACGCGGTCCATCCGATAAATCCGTAGACAAAGATCAATACGGCGATGAACGACGGTGCCAGCACCACCTTGGGCAGGTGGTTTTCCAGCCATTCGGACATTTTTTCCTCCGGGGAAAGATGCTCTGCCCCTCAGTATAGGGGGCAGAGCGAGTTGGATCAGTAGCTGTTTGCCACCGCGTCCGCCAGTTGCTGAACCGCGTCAGCCGAGGACATATCCGAGTTGAAATGCGCGGTCACAACGTCGGTGATCGCACCAGCCTGCGCACCGCGCAGAGCCATACCATGCGCGTAGGACGGCAGCAGAGAACCTCCTGCCGACGTCGAGCCCATGTCTTCGGCCGAAATTTGCGCGCAGATGTCGAACGCATCCAGTGCAACATCGGTCCGGGCCGGGATCGAGCCTTTGTTCAGGTTGAACACTTCCTGGAAGTTCGGCGCAACGATCAGCTTGGCCAACAGTTCCTGACCGGCGCGCTTGTCGTCACCTTCCACGTCAAACATGGCAAAGCTGTCGACGTTGTACAGGTAGCCGTCGCCGGGGGTCGAGGCGCACAGGAAGTCTTCGCCGGGCTTCTTGCCAGCCGCCAGGAATTCACCCTTGGCCCAGTCACCCATGATCTGGAACGCCGCTTCGCCATTCATCACCATGGCGGTGGCCAGGTTCCAGTCACGGCCCGAGAAGTTTTCGTCGACGAACCCGCGCAGGGTGCGCATCTGGTCAAAGACCTGAACCATGGTGTCCGAGGTCAGCGTTTCCGGGTCCAGATCAACAAAGGCCTTCTGGTAGAACTCTGGTCCACCCAGACCCAAAGCAACCGCTTCGAATACGGTCGCGTCCTGCCAGGACTGACCACCATGGGCCAGCGGGATCACACCGGCGGCCTGAAGTTTCTCGGCCGCAGCGTTGAACTCTTCCCAGGACGTGGGCATTTCGATGCCATTCGCGGCCAGCACGTCAGCGTTCGCCCAGATCCAGTCGATGCGGTGGACGTTTACCGGAGCGGCGCACCACGTGCCTTCGCACATCATGTGACCGGCGATCGACGCGGGCAGGACATCCGCCCAGCCTTCGGCCTCGGCCACGTTCGAGATGTCAGCCAGAACGCCTTCTTCGTACCATTCCTGAATGGCCGGGCCTTTCAACTGAACTGCGGTCGGCGCGTTGCCGGCCAGAACACGGGCCCGCAGCGCGGTCATTGCCGCATCACCACCGCCGCCAGCAACGGGCATGTCAGTCCAGGTACCGCCATTCGAGGCGAATTCTTCCTGCAGAACGGCGACCGATTTGGCCTCGCCGCCGGATGTCCACCAATGCAGAACTTCGGCCTGCGGCTCGGCCGTAACCGAGGTGCCTGCGACCACAGCCAGTGTCGAAACTGCGGACAATGCAAAACGTTTCATAAAGGGATCCTCCCAGATACTTTTTTAGCCACCGGACCGGCGGCGATGCGCGATACTACGGATAGCGGATGGCCGTCTGGCAATGATTATCCGGGGTAAATCCCGGCAATGGTGGAATTTTTCCCACCATTTGTTACAGCCTGTTACGTTGAACTTGAATCTGTTGCCGTTCGTTACAATTGGCGAGCCGGACAGAAACCGTGACAGGGAGGAGAAGCGTGACCATTTCGCGCTTGTTGGTGGTGGATGACGACCCCGAAATGCGGTCGATGATGACCCAGTTTCTGCAACAAAACGGGTTCATCGCACTTCCCGCCAGTTCGGACATGGAGATCCGCACGCATATGTCCTCGGGGCGCATCGATCTTATTCTTCTGGATGTCATGCTGGGAGATGAGAACGGCGTGGACATCTGCGCCCGATTGCGGCGCGAACAGGATGTCCCGATCATATTCGTGTCCGCCTTGTCCGCCGATCATCAGCGCATGGCCGGGTACGAGGTGGGCGCGGATGACTATATCGCCAAGCCTTTCAACCCGCATCTGCTGCTGGCGCGGGTGCGGGCCGTGATGCAGCGGACACGGCGCACGCCGTCTCTGGCCTATCGGCGCCGCACCCGGACCTTTCGCTTTGCCGGCTGGGTATATGACGGCAAACGGGACGAGGTTTTTTCGCCCGAGGGCTATCTGGTGCCACTTTCTCAGCGCGAAAGCGCATTGCTCAAGGTGTTGCTGGCCAATCCGCATATCCCGCTGACCCGGGTCGAGATCGCCGCAGCGTTGGACGTCACCGGTGATGGCGACAAGAGCGAGGCACAGGGCCGCGCCATCGATATGCTGGTGGGACGTCTGCGTTCGAAGATCGAGGCCAATCCCAAAGAGCCGCAAATGCTGCGAACCGAACGGGGGCTGGGATATGTCTTTGCCACGGACGTTTCGGTGGAAGAGGACGCATGAACAGGCCTGCGTTGCGTCTGCGCAGCCTGGGCTGGATCTGGACAATCGCCGCGTTTTCCGCCGGTTTGGTTTCAGCCGGGCTTTGGTTTGCGTCTGCGCAGGCGTGGGAGGGCTTCCTGACGCGGGCGCAAGTTGCGGGCTTCGCGGTCTATGAGGACCTGCGTGTCGGCAAAACCCCGCCCTCCGGCATCACGATAACCCGATTGCCCGTGCCAAGCGCCGCCCTGGCCGAGGTCGGCCAGTTCGAACAACTGCCCGGCATGTCGGACCGCAGTTTTGTCACCAACCTGTCGATCTTCACCGACAGTTCCGCCCCGCTGAGCGGGCGCGAACTGACCCTGGCCGTCATGTCGGACCGCCTGGTTTACCCCGTTTCGGACATTCTCTCGGGCAGTGATCAGACTGGGCCGGAAAAGATGGGCAGCCTGACCCGGCTCCTGGCGACCTATTGCAGCGAACCGGTTCTGATCGCCCGCTTTGGGCGCAGTGCGTGGCAGATGGTGGACGGAACCGACGTCTGGGGCTGCGGTGCCGCACCAACTGATCTCCGGCTGCCTGCAATTCTGGTGGCCGTTGTTGCGTTGGCGATCCTTCTCACTTCGGTCGGGAATGTCAGCGATACATTTACCCGTTTCTCACACGCACTGCGCGACCGAAAGCGGCGCGGCGGGCCGGACAGCTACGATACCGAGGGTCCCGGCGAACTGCGCGAAATCGTCGAGGCCGTGAACGACCATCTTGATGCGGAACGGGCGCAGCTGAAAAAGCGCGCCATTGTCTTGTCTGGCGTCAGTCACGATCTGGGCACACCGGCTACGCGCGTTCGGTTGCGCGCCGCTCTGATCCCCGACCGCGACCTGCGCGAGAAACTCGAGGCTGACGTGGACCAGATGACCGGAATGATCGAAAGCGTCCTGACTTTGACACGGTCCGAACTCAGTGTCGAGGAACCACGTCAGATCTCGCTGACGGCGCTGGTTGAATCCGTGGTGGCCGATTACCAGGACATGGACCGGCCCGTCACCCTGAAACAGGCCGCCCCGGTTCTGGTCGAAGGCGGGCGTTCGGTTTTCATGTCGCGCCGCGGCCATGGCTCCATGCCCGAAACGCGGCGCATTCTGGTTATCGGGCGGCCAATTTCGCTGAAACGCGCATTGACCAATCTGATCGACAATGCGCTGAAATACGGGCGGCAGGCCGAGGTCGAGCTTGCGACAGATGCCCAGACGGCCACCATTACGGTCGAGGACAAAGGCGCCGACCTGACCGCCGCGGATATCGAGGCGCTGATGGCACCGTTCCGGCGCGGGTCGAATATCGGATCCTCTGACGGCTATGGCTTGGGTCTGACGATCGCAGCAACCATCGCCGAACAGCATGGTGGAACACTTAGCTTCGAGGCCGGAGAACAGGGATTGCGTGCCCGTCTGCACATCACACGGCAGTAGTGACTCTTGTCAGATCGTGTAACTGCGCACCAATGCGCTTGCGATCATGGACCACCCGTCAGCGATGACAAAAAACGCCAGTTTAAACGGCAGTGACACGGTAGCCGGGGGAACCATCATCATGCCCATCGACATGAGAACCGCTGCGACCACAAGATCAATGATCAGAAACGGCAGGAAAACCAGAAATCCGATCTGAAAGGCCCGCGCAATTTCCGACAGCATGAAAGGCGGCATCAGAATCGATACCGGCGCGTCCGGCGACAGCGCAATCGTGTCGCCGCCCGGACGCAGGGCCGCCATGGCTTGAAACGTGTCCGGGTCGATTCGTGCGGCCATGAAGGCGCGAAATGGAACCAACGCACGTTCCAGCGCCGGTTCCACATCCATTGTCTCTTCAACCATCGGGCGTATTCCGGTTTCCCAGGCCTCGGTGAAAACCGGCTCCATGATAAAATAGGTCAAGAACAGGGCCAAGCTGACGATCAACATGTTCGGCGGTGACTGCTGCAGGCCGATGCCCTGCCGCAATATGGCCAGAACCGTAACCAGAAACGGAAAGCAGGTGATCATGATGGCCAGTCCGGGCGCCAGACTCAGCACCGTGATCGACAGGATCAGCTGCACAGTGCGCGCCGAGATCGACCCACCCTCGCCCAGCGACAAGGTCACATCCTGCGCCGCCGCCAAGGACGGGGTCAGCAGCGCCAGCGCCAAGGCAAGCCAGACCAGCGGACGCATCAGCCGATCCCGCGCTGATGGTCCGATATCTCGGTCAGGCGCACGGCCAGTTGACCGGCCTGATCGCCCTCCAATTCTTCCAGAAGCCCCCGCGCAACCAACTGGTCGCCGACATACAAGTCAACGGGATCCTCGATACGCTTGTCCAGGGTCAGTACCGCGTTTTCGCCCAACGCCAGCAGGTCGCGGATCAATGGCCGCGCCCGACCGACCGAGACCGTCACTTCGATCGGGGCAGTTTCAAATGGATTTGATTTTCCGTTATTTAGGGTCTGATTTTCACTCATTTGACAGTGCCTTTTTTGCCTCGAACAGATAAGCGTCGAATGCGTTGGAAATCGACGCCAGCAAGGCGTTGCAATCCACCTCCTGCTGCGACATGCCAACCTGCAGCCGCGCCTTCCCCGGTTCCAACGATGAATCCTCGATCACTTTTGGGGGTGGGCTCAGACCCAGCGGCACAAGAGCACCGACACCATCCGCCTGCCCCACAGGAACCAGTATTTGCATGGACTGACCGATCTGCTCGCCAGCCAATTCGCACAACTGCTCCACCAGACGGGTCCCAAAGCCCCGCTCCAGCGTTTCCGGCAGAACAAGACGGACGAGCCCCTCGAACATCGGCTCAAGCGACAGCGACATCCGGTTCAGCGCCTCGTGATAGGTGAAGGACATGTCTTCAAGCGAGGCGGCCAGCGCAGCGGACGCCTGATCAAGGCTTTGTTCCTGTGCGGTCAGGGCATCCTCCCAACCTGCCTTGTAGCCGTGTTCAAATGCGGCAAGGCGATGCTCTTCCAGCGCGTCCTCGTCCAGCAGATGCACCTGAACACCACTGGCCTGTGCCGAGAAGTCTTCAAGGAGATGTGCGATGGACATCACACAGCCTCCTCACCTTCTTCAAGCCAGCTGCGCAGAATTTCGACTGTTTCTTCCTGCTTTTCACCGATCAGTGCGCGCAAGCGGTCAACCGGGTCAGTGCCGGCAGGCGATCCCAGCGCGGGAACCTCTGCCTGCTTCGCCTGACTGGGTATTTGCGCAAACTCTACCCCATCCGCCGTCGCGATTTCACCAACAAGAAACGGAGCGTCCTCAGACTCGGGCGTACGGTCCGCAGGCAAAAGCGCGGTGGCCGCAATCGGCTTTGTCAGAATCGGGCGAATGACAAACAACCCCAGGATCAGAGAGACAATCGCCAGCACCGCCATCTGAATCAGAGACATGGCGTCCAGATGGAGTTTCGGCCAGAAGGAACCGGAAACCAGCACTCCTTGAGGCTCTATTAAAGGCATATCCATCGATTTGAGTGTAATCACGTCGCCCCGCGCAGCGTCGAAACCAACGGCAGACGCGACCAGCTCGCGAAGCGCGTCCAGTTCGGTCTGCGGCAACGGCACAAAGCTTTCCGTCCCTTCATCCGTCACTTCCCTGGAACCGTTGACGAGAACTGCCACTGTCAGTCTCTTGACCGCACCAGGGGCGTTGTGCACTTCCAGTTCGGTCTCGGACACTTCGTAATTCACCCGTTCCCGGGTCTGGGTCGCAGTGGAGTTAGATTCGTCACCGCTTGCAGCGTTGCCATCCGGAAGGTTCGACGCGACAGTCACATCCGAGGACTGGTTGCGCGCACTGTCCGAACGTTCTTCTACATCCGTGCTGATCGCCACGCGCGTTTCGGGATCGATGCGGCGTTCGCGGATCGATTCAGTTCTTGTCACCGTATCGACACTGACTTCGACCACTGCGTTTCCCGCACCAACGCGGGCCTCGACCAGGCGCAAAACCCGCTCGCGCAGGGTTCGGGCCTTGTCATCAGCCGTGTCTGCCGCGGCCTGGCTTTCCTGCGCGCCGATCACCGCTCCGTTTGAATCGATAACCGCCACGTTTTCCGGGGTCAGGCCACTGACCGCCGACGACACCAGAAAGCGAATAGCACGGGCCTGATCTGCTGTAATCTGACCACCCGAAGGCACCAGATACACCGATGCTGTTGGCGCGGCGCTGCGCTGGAACGGGTTGGAAGAACTGTTGGCGATATGAACACGGGCCTGACTGACATAGGCACTGCCGACGATGGTCCGGGCAAGCTCACCTTCCTTGGCGCGCCAGTAGGCGGCATCGAACATCTGCGACGTGGTGCCGAACCCGCTAAGCGAGTCGAGCAGTTCGTACCCGCGGTTGCCGTTTGCAGGCAACCCCTCGCTGGCGAGCGTCATGCGCAGTTCATCCCGCTGCGTTCCGGGGACATAAATCGAACCGCCGCGAATCTCGTATGCAACCCCGCGCTGATCCAGAGCCCGGACAATATCGCCAGCGGCCCCACTTTCGAGCCCGGCATATAACAACGTCATCGACGGTGCCGTCACCAGCCGGGACATGGCAAGAACCCCAAGAAAAACCAGCACCACCGCACCGGCGACGACAATTTGCCTACGCCTGTCCAAATTTGCCCAGACAGTTCCGATCTGCTGCACTCTCACCTCCGACTCGCCGACATTCTGCCCGGCGCAACCTCTGTTTGGACGATTGCCCTTAACAATCGGTTAGTCCCTGCGGGGTTATGACGGTGGCCGAACGGATGGATGAGGACGCCATGGCTGACGCAACGGCTGAAGAAAGCGAAGCCCCGGTAAAACCGAGGAAAACGGGCCTGATCGTCGGGGCGGTTTTGGCCGTTCTGGGTGCGGCCGGCGGTTATTTTCTGGCAACGTCCGGCCTGTTGCCGCTGGCTGGCAACGGTACCGAATCCGATGAAGAAACGGCTGAAATCTCTGCCGAAGCAGTGCCCGAGATTGGCTTTGTCGACCTGCCACCCGCGATCATTTCGGTGGATGTCGGCGATTCGCGTCATCTGAGGTTTCATGCCCAGCTTGAAGTGAATGCACCCTACATCGGTGATGTCGAAAAGATGAAGCCCCGCATCATGGACGTTCTCAATGGTTATCTCCGCGCGATCGAAGTCGAAGACTTGGAGGATTCGCTGGCTTTGATCCGCATTCGTGGACACCTGCTGCGGCGTATCGAAATTGTCGTGGGCAAAGGGCGCGTCCGCGATGTTCTGGTGATGGAATTTGTACTGAATTAGGAGGCGAAATTGGAGCTGATTGCGGATATTTTGCTTGTTGCAGGCGCGCTTGGCGCCGGTCTGTATTGTTTTGTACTGTCGCGGCGGCTCCGGAAATTCACTGATCTGGAGCAGGGTGTCGGTGGTGCCGTGGCGGTTCTGTCCTCGCAGGCGGACGCGCTAAAAAGATCGCTTGAGTCGGCCCGGTCTGCCTCCGATCAATCCGGAGTTGCTTTAAAGGAGCTGACCCAGCGTGCCGAGTCCGTAGCCGGGCGTCTCGAGCTGATGATGGCTTCAATGCACGACATTGTCCCGGACGAGGACAACGTTGGCCCAGGTCCGGAAGACCCTGAGCCCGGTGAAGCCGAGACAGAAAACTCCGCGATTGAACCGGCGGTGGATTCGGAGACCCCGGCGCCACAGGGTCCCACAAAGCAACCGGATACGGAGAAACACGAGGATTTCGAGGTCGCACCTCAGCCTAAGGGACAGCCGGAAGGTCTGATGTTTTTCAGGCATGCCCGCAAATCAGGCGAGGCTACGCCATGAAACAACGAAAAACGCCAAGCAGGCGGGGTCGGTCTCGTGGCGGAGTATTGACTGTGATTTCCTTGCTGATGGTCGGGTCCGCTGTGATCCGATTGGGTCTGGAAGCCGGCCCCGCCCTTGCAAAGGCTGCCGACCCGTCTCAGCCACTGCTGCAACCTGCTTCTCAAAAGGCACCGGATGTTCAGGTTCTGCTGACCGAACTGCTTCGCCGGGAAGAACAGCTGGTACAACGTGAAAACACCCTTCTGAATAGGGAAAAGGCCTTGGAAATAGCAGATCAGGCCATCGAATCCCGCCTGATTGCCCTGCAGCAGGCGGAACAGGACCTGCGAGCCACTTTGGCCATCGCCGACACGGCCGCCGAAAGCGATCTGAGCAAGCTTACGGACATGTACCAAAGCATGAAGCCGAAAGACGCCGCCGCATTATTCGAAACCATGGACCCGGTGTTCTCTGCAGGTTTTCTGGCCCGAATGCCTTCCGATGCTGCGGCCGGCATTCTTGCCGGGCTCCCGCCCGAGGTCGCCTACACGGTGAGCGTCGTGATGGCAGGTCGCAACGCTTCGGCCCCGAAGAATGATGAAACTATTGGTCGTACCCAAAACACATTTTGCCGGAGAACGCAGATGATCGGACTTGTAGGAATCATCGTCATTTTCGTCATGGTTTTCGGCGGCTATCTCGCAGCTGGCGGCAAGATGGCTATCATTATGAAATCATTGCCTTTTGAAATGATGATGATCGGCGGAGCCGCTGTTGGGGCATTTCTGATCAGCAACGACATGAGCGCGGTCAAGCATACCGCCAAAGACATGGGAAAGGTATTCAAGGGACCCAAATGGAAACCGCAGGATTACCGCGACCTGCTGTGCCTGTTGTTTTCCCTGATCCGCATGGCCAAAGCCAACCCGGTCGAGGTTGAACAGCATATCGAAGAACCCGAAAACTCTACTCTGTTTTCCGCATATCCGAAAATTCAGGCAGACCAGGAAGCGGTGGATCTGATCTGTGACACGATGCGATCAGCGGCCATGAATTATGACGATCCGCATCAGGTGGCAGAAGTGCTGGAAAAACGGATGGAGGCCAATTTCCACCATGCCATGCATTCCAGCCACGCGTTGCAGACCGTGGCGGACGGGCTGCCAGCGCTGGGAATTGTCGCGGCGGTTCTGGGTGTGATCAAGACGATGGGATCGATCGACCAGCCACCCGAAGTTCTGGGAAAGCTGATCGGCGGCGCCCTGGTCGGCACGTTTCTGGGTGTCTTTCTGGCCTATGGCCTGGTCGGACCGTTCGCGGGGAAACTGAAGGCAGTGGTCGAGGAGGACAACCATTTTTATCAACTGATCAAAGAGGTTCTGGTTGCCAACCTGCACAACCACAACGCTGCAATGTGTATTGAAGTCGGACGACAAAACACGCCAAGGCACAACCGCCCCGGCTTTGCCGAACTGGAGGATGCGCTGAAGGAACTCAAACAGGCGGCGGCATGATCCGGGGTGCTCTTGCTATTTCTCTGTTCGTGGTCGCCAATTGTGCCGCGGCACAATCCGTCACGGTTCGATCCGGCGAACATGACGGGCACACGCGGCTTGTCGCGCAGGTGCCTCATGGAACCGAGTGGGCTTTGACCCAGAAAAAGAACGGTGCGCGTCTGAAGGTGGCCATTGACGATGTCAGGTTCGAAACAGGGTCTGTCTTTGCCCGACTCTCAAGCGCCCGTTTGAGCACGCTTTCTCAGGCTCGGTCTGGTGCCGAATTGGACATGGAATTCGGGTGTGACTGTGCCGCGTCTGCCTTTCTGTATCAGGACACGATGATCGTCATCGATATTGCCCCGGCGGATATCCTGCCACCACTTGGCCCATTGTTGGTGTCCGTGCCAGACATCTCGCAGGGTTTCGAGCAAGTACAATCCGCGTCTGACCGGGCACCAGAGCCATTTGCACTGCCGCTTCTTGAACAAGGATTGCAGAGAATAGAAGAACGGCTTTCTACGCGGTTCGTGCAAGGAGCGGATCGCGACATCCTTGACCTGAACCTTGCCGGTCAAGGACCACGCCGGGTGCCTGAGGTCGACGCTTTGGGAGATTTGCCGGACCTGGAGCCGAGTTTCCGGGTTTCGTCAGTGCTGGAGGACTTGCCGGGCTTTCCGGTGCTGGACATTCCACCGGTGCCTTCGCGCCCGGCCTGCCTGACACGCGCGGAAATCGGGTTTGATAGCTGGTCAGACGGGCGTTCCTTTTCCGAACAGATAGCCGATCTGCGAGTCGGACACTTTGAAGAGTTTGATCGTGTGGATTCGGAAGCTGTCATGAAACTGGCAAGACTATACGCTTTCCACGGTTTCGGAATCGAGGCTTTACAGGTGCTGGATCTGACCACTTCGCAATCTTCCGATAGGGACCGGATCGCGGCCATTGCCCGGATCATTGACGATCAGACAGTCGCTGAACCGAACCCGTTCGAAGATCTTCAAGGGTGCGCCAGTGACGCCGCGCTCTGGTCGGTGTTAAGTGAACGGACATTGCGGGCCGACGCTGATCTGAAGGCCATTGAACAAGCTTTCCCGCGCCTGCCAAACCATCTTCAGCGCCACTTCGGCCCTTCATTGGCGAATATCCTGGTGGAAGGCCAGAAACTTGAGGCGGCGCGGCGGATCCTGCGGACAATCGACAGAGTTGAGCCCGAAAGCCGGCCTGAGGTCAGTCGCGCGAAAGCTGCGGTTGCCAGTGCTGAAGGGGATGACCTGCAAACAGAGGCTTTACTGAACGAAGTCATCTCGTCACCAGATGCCGTGCTGGAAGCCCCGCTGGCGCTGGCGCAACTGATAAAAAAACGCTGGGGGGAAAGGGGTGTGGTCTCGGCTCGGGACGTCGATCTGGCGGCAGCATATGTGCGGGAGTTCCAGAGATCGGAAATTGGGTCAATGATGATGCAAGCCCATGCAGTGGCGCTGAGCCTGAGTGACCAGTTCGATGCGGCGGTGGATCTTGCCGAAAGCCTGCCTGCGGGTGAAGGCAGGGCGGGAACGCTGGACCAGGTTATTTTGATGGTGGCGGAACGCTCGGATGACGTGACATTTCTGCGCCGAACCCTGGGCTTGGCGGATGACTTCGTGTCGGATCTGAGCACCGAAACCGCCATCGCACTTTCCGATCGGCTGGCGACGCTCGGGTTTGCGTCAAAGGCCCATTTCTTCGCCAGCCGTCCGCAAGACAGTATCAAACGGTCGGAGCGTGCAAGGCTGAGGGCTCGCGCGGCCTTGCTGGGCGGGCGTCCTCATCAAGCCATGCTCGAGCTTGCCGACGATGATAGCGTTCAAGCCGACCTACTTCGGATCGAGGCGGCCCGTACTGTCGGAGATTTCGAAAAAGCCGGTGAACTATCGAAGAAGCTTGGGACGCTGAATGAAGCCGATAGGTATTTCTGGCTGGCCAATCTGACAGATCAAACAGCAGATCAAAACGGGCAGTTCGCAAAGATTGCCGCAACGACGCGGGCATTGGCAAAACAACCAGCACGAAACCCGGCCAAACCGCTGGCAAATGCGGCATATCTTTTGAAAGATAGTGAAGATACCCGCCAAAAGATTGCCGAGTTGCTTGCCGCGCTTGATCCTTAACGAAAGCCACTGCCCACGATTGCATGAGTGGTTCGAGGGAATAGACGCATCGGCTGTTCGATCACAAACAGCACTGTAATGCCGTGGGAAAGGTAACTTTAGTCTTACCGGGCTTAATCTCTCCTTACCTATTCGGCAGCGCTTTCTCGGTCGATTGATCTTGATGTACAGAGTCTAAGGTTTCGAGAAGCAGTAAGCTTCGATCTAATTTCACTTAGCAGACTGATCAAAAGCAGGCCGATCCGGGCGCAATACAATTCGCGCGCATTGTCGCCGTTCAACCTGCCACTATCGGCGACGTGACCGAACATGGGTTGAATTCACACCGAATCGTTCCTTCATTTCCATTGGACGCAAAAAAAACGCGCCAAATTGCTCGCATGGCGAGGGGACAGGCTGGACAAATATCGGCTCAATCAGAAGCCGGTCAGCGGAAATCTTGAAAAGTTCCTAAAATGTTCTATATTTGTTCTCATGTGGAACGGAGGTTTTCGAGCTATGACCAACGCTGCCCGCCAAAGCTGGTTTGATGCGCCCAGCAACGACTATCACATGCTGCCAGTGACGGACCGGCAGATGCGATATGCCCGTGCCATTGCGGAAAAGTCTGCTCTGGAAATTCCAGTTGAGGCGCAGCGGGACCGAAAATCAATGTCGGACTGGATTTCGGCACACAAACCTAACGATCCTTCACCCTTCGCCAATTACCCGACTGGCAAGCAGGTGGCCTTTGCCGAACGTATTTCACGCAGCAAACGCCGGCCTATTCCTTCCGAGTGCTTTCGCGACAAGCAACGCATGTCGCAGTGGATTGACAGCAACAAATAGACTCTGTTGCGAGGGTATTCAGGGGTCAGTGCGGATGCCTGTTGTGTTCGCGCCCATACAGCCCAACTGCCGCGGCCACGAACAGGCCCAGCAGAATGTAGCCGGTGATCGCTTCGGCCACTGCCAGGCCGCGGCACAGACCGGCGGGTTTCAGATCTCCAAACCCAACGGTCGTGAAAGTCACATATGAGAAATACAGAACATCGGCCGGACCTTTTGCGCCGACAACACACAGGTCATAATAGCCGAACGCGCCGTAAGCCGCAGCGAACAGAAACGGCACCACCTGTATGAACGATATTCCCATCAACAACAGCTGACGCCGGGGAGACGTGACCTGAGTCATGTAGTACCAGGTCTGCGAGATCAGCCACAGCACCAGCGCGCCCGAAGCAATCGTGCCAATCGTATTCCCTGCCGTGGCCTCGTTGAGGCGGGAAAGAGCGTACCAGGCCAGAAAGCTGACCAGAACCAGCCCGAAGGCGGCGGCCAAAGTCGATTTCCATTCTTCCAGCGTTCTTGGTTCGGTCGACATGGGTGTTCCGGACAGTTGCGTATGCGCGATCATCCGCATTCCGGCGGAAATCGACAACCCTTAACACATGGGGGTCAGTTCACGCCCAGATGCGCGTCACCACGGGCGCGGGCCAGTGCAATCTGTTTCTGCCGTTCGCGAAAGCGCATCTTGTCCGCCTCCGAGGTCTCATTGATGCAATGATGGCATGAAACGCCATGCTCGTATTCTGGCCGCTTCGTGTCTTCCGGCAGAATCGGGCGCCGGCAGCCATGACACAGATTATGCGGCCCTTCGACCAACCCGTGCCCGACCGAGACACGGTTGTCGAACACAAAACATTCCCCCTGCCAGGTGCTGTCTTCGGCCGGAACCTCTTCGAGATACCGCAGAATCCCACCTTTCAGGTGATAGACATCGTCGACCCCCTGTCCCAGCAGGTAGTTGGTGGATTTTTCGCATCGGATACCACCAGTGCAGAACATGGCGACACGTTTGTTGTGGAAACGGTCCTTGTTCGCCTCCCACCAATCCGGAAAATCGCGAAAACTGGCTGTTTTAGGGTCTATTGCGCCCTCAAAAGTGCCGATCGCCACCTCATAATCGTTTCGCGTATCGATCAGCACAACGTCATCCGAGCGGATCAGGTCGTTCCAGTCTTCAGGTTCGACATAGTGACCGACGCGGGCCTGCGGATCGACATCCGGCTGCCCCATTGTCACGATCTCTTTCTTCAGGCGCACTTTCATCCGGCCAAAGGGCGGATGATCCGACGAAGCCTCTTTCCATTCCAGATCGGCGCAACCCGGAAGGGCGCGGATATGGGCCAGAACAGCATCGATCCCGGATCGCGGGCCTGCAATTGTGCCATTGATCCCTTCTTGCGCCAGCAGCAGGATTCCTTTGACGGACTGCGCCTGACACAGTTCCAGCAATGGCTCACGCAGTGCGGCGTGATCGGCGAATCGGGTAAAGTGATAGAGAGCGGCGATTGTGTACATGCGCGCGATCTAATACCACCCGCGCAGAGTCGCAAGAGAACGGATTGACGCCCCCCATCTGCCCGCCTACCGATAGATCGACGGAAGGAGGTCCGCATGACTCATGCCCTGATCGTGATCGATATTCAGAACGATTTCTGCCCCGGCGGCGCGCTGGCTGTTCCCGGCGGCGACGAAGTGGTTGTCCCAATAAATGACATGATGGATGATTTCGACGCGGTCATTCTGACCCAGGATTGGCACCCGGAGGGGCATTCATCATTTGCAAGTTCGCATCCCGGCCGGAACCCATTTGAATCGATCGAGATGCCCTATGGTCCGCAGGTTTTGTGGCCGGATCATTGCATTCAGGGCAGCCAGGGCGGCGCGTTTCATGCGGGGCTCAGAACCGACGCGGATTTGATCATTCGCAAAGGATTTCGCCCTGCCGTCGACAGCTATTCGGCCTTTTTTGAGAACGACCAGAAAACACCCACCGGCCTGGAGGGGTATCTGAACACACGTGGCATCACCAAACTGACGCTTGTCGGGTTGGCCACTGATTTTTGTGTTCAGTTTTCAGCACTTGACGCGGCGCGTCTGGGATTTGACGTGACTGTCAGGATGGCGGCCTGTCGCGCCATTGATCTGGACGGATCCTTGAAGGCGGCAGAAAACGCCATGCACAAGGCCGGCGTCACCCTGATCTAAGGCGTCGCGCCGGCTGCTGCCAGAAATCTGAGCAGGATAATCAACAGCACAGCCAGACCCAGCGCGATTCCAACGCGCCAGGGCAGCGTCCGCCGTTTGGGCGGCACCGGTTGCGGTGCGCTTTCCGGTTCAGGCTGAATGTAGGGCAGCAACTGTATTGGTGGTTTTCGGCGGCGTTTCCCTTGTGGGCGGGCGGTTTTGATGCCGTTCAGAAACGCCCACAAATCAAATTCACCACAATACTCACCCGCCAGGCCCGTGGCCTTGATATTGGCAAAAAGGCGCTGGATGACGAGGTTTCGCAAATCCTCGTCTTCTGCCCGGTAGATACCATTGGGCAAACTGCTGCTCCGGGTTTCAAAATCGAACCCGGCGTCCACAAACATTTTGCGGATATTCGGTGACGTGTCGCGCAGGGCTTCTGCCGTCTGAAAGTCGCGGAACAAGGCTCGGGCCCGCGTCTTCCCATTTTGCAAAGCTACTGTGTCCGCCTGAGCTGGCTCCACTTCGTCCTGTGCAATCGTTACAATATCAAAGTCGTACTCGAGACCCATTCACTAAACTCAACTCACATGTCCATCCCCTCTTTTCACTAACCCGTGAAAAGCACACACAATTTGCCCGCAATGTGACTGGACCTTGTCATTGTCACCAATTGGGCGACTCTTGCCATTCATCGTTCCGATTGATCTAACAATGGAAATCGCAGGAGTTCCACATGGTCGATATTGCGACACGCGTGTACAATCACAAATGGAAGATCGACCCGATTGTCAGGTCTTTGATCGACACGGACTTCTACAAACTTCTGATGTGCCAGTCAGTGTTTCGAAATAAGCCCCAAACGGACGTCGTTTTTTCGCTGATCAACCGGTCGAATCACATTCCGCTGGCGAAACTCATCGATGAAGGCGAACTGCGCGAGCAACTGGATCATATCCGCTCGCTCAGCCTCAGCCGTGGCGAAAGCACGTGGCTGCGCGGCAATACTTTCTACGGAAAGCGGCAGATGTTCCGGTCGGATTTCATGGAATGGTTCGAAAACCTGCGCCTGCCGCCCTATCACCTGGAACGCAAAGGCGATCAGTACGAGCTGACCTTTGAGGGCAAATGGCACGAGGTCATGCTGTGGGAAATCCCGGCGCTGGCGGTGTTGATGGAACTGCGGTCGCGCGCGGTTCTGAATGACATGCGCCGGTTCGAACTGCAGGTACTATATGCCCGTGCGATGACACGGGTCTGGGAAAAGATCGAGCAACTGCGCGGTATTGGCGGCTTGGGGATTGCCGACTTCGGAACCCGCCGGCGTCATTCCTTCCTGTGGCAGGACTGGTGCGTTCAAGCAATGATCGAAGGGCTGGGCAGTTCGTTCACCGGAACGTCGAACTGCCTGATCGCGATGCGACGCGAGGTCGAGGCCATCGGCACCAATGCCCATGAACTGCCCATGGTTTATTCCGCACTGGCCGATAGCGACGCGGACCTGGCCCAGGCGCCTTATGACGTCCTGAGCGACTGGCACGAGGAACATGACGGCAACCTGCGGATCATTCTGCCCGATACCTATGGCACCAAGGGGTTTCTGGACAGCGCGCCCGACTGGCTGGCCGGATGGACCGGCATTCGTATTGACAGCGGCGATCCGGCCGCCGGAGCCGAGATTGCCATCGACTGGTGGAAATCCCGCGGCGAAGATCCGCGCCAGAAACGTATCATTTTTTCAGACGGGCTGGATGTTGCAAAAATTCAGGAATTGCACGGCCAGTTTGCGGAACGGGTCAACGTGTCCTTCGGTTGGGGGACCCTGTTGACCAATGATTTCCGGGGGCTCGTGCCAAATGATGCGCTGGCGCCGTTTTCGCTGGTGTGCAAGGCAGTTTCTGCCAATGGCCGACCGACAGTGAAGCTATCGGACAATCCCGAAAAGGCTATGGGTCCGGCGGATCAGATCGAACGCTACAAGCGTGTATTCGGTGTTGGCGCGCAAAAGGCGATCGAAGTGATCGTCTAGATCATCGCCCGTGGAAAGCCGCCACCGTTTTCAGTTGCGAGAACCCGTACAGCGCCTCGAACCCTTTTTCGCGTCCGTGACCGGATTTTCCCACCCCGCCAAAGGGCAATTCGACCCCGCCACCTGCACCGTAATTGTTGATGAATACCTGTCCCGAACGCAGTTGTTTCGCCAGCCGCATCTGCCGCGCCCCGTCGCGGGTCCAGATGCTGGCAACCAGGCCGTAATCGGTGCTGTTGGCTATATTTAGAGCCTGTTCCTCAGTGTCGAAAGGGATCAGAACCTGTACCGGGCCAAATATCTCGTCCCGGGCCAGGACGTGATCCGGCGGCACGTCCGAGAACAGGGTCGGGCGAACATAAGCGCCACTTTCCGGCGCACCCTCAGCGATCCGCCCTTGTGCCGCGATTTTCAGATCCGCACCCTTTTCCAGAAACCCGGTCACGATCTGCTTTTGCCGGTCTGAAATCAGTGGGCCAACCCGCAAATCCTGCATCGCCGGTCCGACGGACAACTGTTCATAAGCTTGGGCCATGCGCGATCGGACCTGATCGTAGATACCGCGCTGCACCAATATGCGAGACGAGGCGGAACAGGTCTGGCCGGCATTTTGAATCCCTGCGTTCACCAGAAAGGGCAGCGCAGCATCCAGATCGGCATCGTCAAACACCAGTTGAGGAGACTTTCCGCCCAGTTCCAGCGTCACCGGCACCACGTTGCGCCCCGCCGCCTGCTGCACCAATGCGCCCGTGGCAACGGATCCGGTAAATGAGATGTGGTCGACATCCGGATGTGCCGACAGCGCCGCTCCGGCCTCGGCCCCAAGCCCGGGCACGACGTTCAGCGCGCCGGGCGGCAAGCCGGCTTCAAGCGCCAGATGCGCAAAAGCCAGCGCGGTCAGGCATGCCTCTTCTGCGGGTTTCAGAACACAGGCATTGCCCATCGCCAACGCAGCGCCAACAGACCGGCCGATGATCTGCATCGGGTAGTTCCAGGGCACGATGTGGCCGGTAACCCCGTGCGGCTCGCGCAGCGTGTAGACAGTATAGCCGTCCAGATATGGAATCGTCTGGCCCATGACCTTGTCTGCTGCGCCACCGTAGAACTCGCAATAGCGCGCCAACGCAACTGCATCTGCGCGAGCCTGGGTAAGAGGTTTGCCGACATCCATCGCCTCGAGAGTGGCAAGGTCTTCGACCTTTTCCAGAACCAGTTGCCCCAAGCGGGTCAGAATACGTCCTCGGTCCAGCGCCGTCATTCGGCCCCACGCTCCATTCGAAGCGGACCG
Organism: Ruegeria sp. BG6; assembly: GCF_056538465.1. NCBI lineage: Bacteria > Pseudomonadati > Pseudomonadota > Alphaproteobacteria > Rhodobacterales > Roseobacteraceae > Ruegeria > Ruegeria sp. BG6. Next base: position 94,639 of record NZ_JBQFTB010000012.1, read on the forward strand.
GGCCGCGCCAACAGCAGCATCGATATCCTGCTTCGTGCCGCGCGCAATCTGGCAGATTTCTGATCCGTCCGAGGGATTGGTCAGGGGCAAGGTACCGCCGCTGATCGGTAATATCCACTCGCCTGCTATCAGACACCGAGTTGGGTCAAACCAGATCTGATCAGTCATTCAAAGTCTCCAATTAAGGCTCTAACAAGGTAGTTTACGCGGCACCTCGATTGTAATCCGGCAGCTTTGGCGCAGCGGAAATCAGCTTTTGTGTATAAGGATGCTGAGGATTGCTGAAGACGGCTTCAGTCTCACCCTGTTCAACAATTCGTCCGGATTGCATCACCATGACCCGATCCGTGATCGTGCGAACGACGCTCAGATCGTGGCTTATGAACAGATAGGTCAGATCATAGGTCGCACAAAGCTCGGCCAGCAGGTCAAGGATTTGCGCCCGAACCGATACATCCAGCGCCGAGACCGCTTCGTCAAACAGGATCAGTTCCGGCCGAATGATCAGCGCACGGGCGATGGCGATCCGCTGACGCTGCCCACCCGAGAATTCATGTATGTACTTTCCGGCGTCACCGGGGCTGAGGCCAACGGCCGTCAGCATATCGGAAATCCTGTCCTGCCGCTCTGATCCCGTCGGCGGGGTGTCCAGCAGGTGAAACGGCTCGGTGATCAGCCGCCCGACACGATGGCGTGGGTTGAAGCTGCCAAATGGGTCCTGAAACACCACCTGCATGTTACGGCGCACCGCAAGATTGGGCTTGTGGGCCGCAAAAACAGGCTGCCCGTTCAACAGAATCTGCCCACCCTGAACATCTTCAAGTCCTAGAATTGCCCGTGTTAGTGTCGATTTTCCACAACCGGACTCTCCGACCAGACCAAGGCGCTCACCCCGGCTGAGGGTAAAGCTGACGTCATCCACCGCCCGGTGGCGAGCAGGTGTTTCGAATAACCGCCTGCGGGGCAAACGGTAGTCACGAACGACATTTGTCACCTCCAGCAGCGGGCCCGGTCGAACGGGATCGGGAAGTGTAACCTGATGGTCCGAGGCTTCGAACAACATACGGGTATAGGGGTGCTGCATGTTCCGCAGCAGATCATTCGTTGCACCCCTTTCCACCACTTCGCCATGGCGCATGACAATAATCTGGTCCGCCATGTCGGCGACAACCGCCAGGTCATGGGTGATCATCAGCAATCCCATGCCGTATTCGCGAACCAGCCCCTTCAAAAGGTCCAGAATCTGTGCCTGCGTGGTGACATCCAGTGCGGTGGTCGGTTCATCAGCGATCAGAAGCCGAGGGCGCAAGGCGATGGCCATTGCGATCACCACGCGCTGACGCTGACCGCCAGATAGTTCGTGCGGATAGCGCGACAGCGGAAACCGGTCGGGCGGCAGGCCGACGCGCGTCAGAACTTCGCGCGTTTGCTCGCGGGCTTTGGCGGGTGACATCGCTTTGTGGATCAGAATCGTTTCCGTCACCTGATCACCGATCGTCATGACCGGGTTGAGCGCAGTCATCGGTTCCTGGAACACCATGCCGATGGCCGCGCCACGCAGGGCGCACATTTGGCTCTCGGACCGCTGCATCAGGTCCTGTCCGTCCAGCTGAATGGTGCCGTTGGCCACCGCTCCGTTCGGCAACAACTGCATCACGGCCAGCGCGGTCATGGATTTGCCGGATCCACTTTCACCGGTTACGGCCACGATCTGTCCGGGATCAATTGTCAGGCCGACTTGTCTGAGGATCGGCGCGCCATGAATCGACAATGACAGGTTTTCGATTTGCAGCAGGCTCATGTGCGGGCCACCCGAATACGTGGATCCAGAAAGTCGCGCAGACCATCGCCCAACAGGTTCAGCCCCAAAACCGTGACGATGATCGCTACCCCCGGAATCAGAGCCAAATGCGGGGCAAAACTGACCATCGTCTGCGCATCCGCCAGCATCCGCCCCCAGCTTGGCGTGGGCGGTTGCGCACCCAGTCCGACATAGGACAGGCCCGCCTCGGCCAGGATGCCAAGGCTGAACTGGATCGTGCCCTGCACGATCAGCAGATTGGCGACGTTGGGCAGGATATGTTCGATCGATATTCGCGCCGCGCCCTTGCCCGAGACACGGGCGGCGAGAATAAACTCCCGCTCCCACAGCGACAAGGCTGCGCCGCGGGTAATTCGGGCGAAGACCGGGATGTTGAAGATCCCGATGGCGATGATCGCGTTGATCGCACCGGCGCCGAAAACAGCGGTGATCAGGATGGCTATGACCAGCGAAGGGAAGGCAAAGACCAGATCGTTGCCGCGCATGATCACCTCGTCCAGCCAGGATCCTTTGCGGGCGGCCGCCGCCAGTCCCAAGGGCACGCCCAGCGCCATGCCGATGCCAACAGCCACCAGCGCCACCGCAATCGACGTGCGCGCACCGACCATGATCATCGAAAACATGTCGCGCCCGAAATGGTCGGTTCCGAACCAGTGCATTGAGTCCGGAGTCTGCAACTTGCCGGGGATGTTCAGCGTGGCGTGGTCGTAGGGCGTCCAGACAAATGACAAAAGGGCCGCCAGCAGAACCAGCGAGGACAGCGCAGTGCCGAGGATCAGGTTTCGGCTCATGTCCGGCTCCTTAACCTTGGATCAACGGCGGCGTAGGCCAGGTCGACCAGGAAATTGACGGTGATGACGGCGAAGACCAGCAGCATGACCACGGATTCCACTACGATCAGGTCGCGCGCCGAGATGGCCTGAAACACCAGTCGCCCGAGGCCGGGCAGATAGAACACCTGCTCGATGATGATCGAGCCGGCCAGAAGGAAGGAAAACTGCAGCCCGATGATGGTCAATACCGGGATCAGCGCGTTTCTAACCCCATGCCGCCACAACGCCCGGCGGCGGGTCAACCCCTTAGCCCGGGCAGTGCGCATGAAATCCTCACCCAGAATGTCCAGAAGGGCCGACCGCATCACACGCGCCAGAATCGCCGCCTGCGGCAAGGCCAGCGCAATTGCAGGCAGGGTCAAGGAATGCAGACCGGTCCAAAGGCCATCCTTCCATCCTGCAAACCCTCCCGCATTGAACCAGCGCAGGTTGATGGCGAAGATCAGCACCAGCATCATCGCAAACCAGAAATTCGGCACCGCGATGCCCAGCTGCGTGGCACCCATAACGGCCAGATCACCCGGCTTGCCACGGCGGGATGCAGCGTAGATTCCGGCGGGAAAGGCGATCAGGGTAGACAGCGTCAACGCATAGAGCGCGAGGGGGAGCGACACCCAAAGACGATCCGCGATCATCTGGGAAACAGGTGTGCGATACGTATAGGACGTGCCAAAATCCCCCACCAGCATGCCGCCGACCCAGTTCAGATACCGTTGCAGCTTGGTCCCATCCAGCCCAAGTTCAGCCCGCAGCGCCGCCAAAGTATCGGGCTGTGCATTCACGCCCAGCATGAAAGAGGCCGGATCACCCGGCGCGACCTCGATCACCGCGAAGATGACAACCGAGGCGACGGCGAGGCTGATCAGCAAAGAAATCAGACGTTTGAGGGCATAGCGCAGCATCAGAACCACGTTAGGGGCGCATACCGCACGGGTCCAGCACCTAAGGTGTCATCAGAAAGGCAAAAACCGCATAGCCGACAATGGCTGCGTAACCCAGCGGGTAGATCCACTTGATCGCGTAGTTGTCCAGGTTTCGTGCCGCGTCCTCGCGACCGGACACTTTCAGTTTGCGCAGCGCAACATTGAACACGATCAGCGCCCCGGTCATCAGGAACATGCATTGCAATATGAAGTCCAGAAAAGTCAGGTAGCCCAGCTTGGGCAGATCCGCGGAAATGGCCCAGTTGAAGGCCACGAATACCAGCAGGTTACCCCCGGCGATCTCGATCCGGCGGCGGTATTCATCCAGAAAAAACAGCGCCCAGCCGACAGAGATCAGCACCAGCATCGGCAGGAATACCCGGATCACATAATAGGTCAGGTGCCGGTGACCCTCGAAGGCCAGGGCGATCTGATCACTGTCCCGGCCGGACAGTCCGATCACGGTCGAGTGTTCGACCCGGGCGTTGTCCAAGATCCACTCTTCCTCACCCAGCAGATCGCCGAGGCCGGAATGGGCCTCGAGCGGGTAATAGGACACGTATTCAGTCGGAAAAACCGAGACGACTTCGAAATAGAACTGCTGCGTGTCGAAGGGGTATTTCCGGAAATCGAAATGCGGGGCCTGCAAAGTCAGCGAGGATTTCTCTACATAGACAACATGCCCGTCATGGCGCAGCGAGGCGGCGGCTTCATGGACCCACTTGTTGGATTGCTGGTTATGCACCACAAACGCAGGCAATACCGCCCCCAATTCGCGGGCGTGATTGGCTAGCACCGGAGGGTTAAAGACCTGAATTTCGCGTCCGACGTCATCCCGGTCAAAGGCCAGCGTCGGATCGGTCCATTCGGCCCTCAATATTACGACGGCCCCGTAATTTTCAGCCTTCTGATCCACGCTTGTGATCTGATCGATCCGGATGCCGATCCCGACCTGCAGCGGGTTTTCCGGTGTCCCCTTCAGCGCGTGAAGCCCGCCGCCCAGCGTGTTCTGCGCCAATGCCGGCCCGCCCCCGATCGCAGAGAGGCATGTCATCACAGCCAGGAGACATATGACGCGGACCAGTTTCACATTCAGGCTCGCTTTGAGTTGGGGATCACCGGGGCCGCCAGGCGCGGCCCCAGCGTGATATTATTCTGACCAGCTGATCCCTGTCAGATCAATTGCGGCGGTGGGCGCATTCTGCCACAGCCCTTGCACTCCGGCCCTGGCCACGCCCAGCTTTGCCAGCTGGAACAGATATCCATTGACGTAGTCATTCGAAATCAGCCGTTGCGCCTCGCCCAGAAGCCGTGCGCGTTCGTCAGGATCGGTCGTGGAATTCAGGGTATCCATCAGGGCCTGAAAATCCGTGCTGTCATACTGGAAATAATAGTCGGGGCGCGCGTAGATACCGATATCCATCGGTTCCGTGTGGCTTACGATGGTCAGGCCGAACTCTTTGCCTTTGAACACCGTCTCAAGCCATTGCGCCCATTCCACGTTGATGATTTCGGCCGTTATTCCGACCTCGGCCAGCTGCGCGGCAATGATTTCACCGCCACGGCGGGCATAAGATGGCGGCGGCAGATGCAGCGTGGTTTCGAACCCGTTTTCCAGACCCGCCTCGGCCAGAAGCGCCTTTGCCTTTTCAGGGTCGTAGGCAGAATTGCCGGTCAGATCGACATAAGCCGGGTTGTGCGGCGCGAAATGTGTGCCGATTGGCGTGCCGTATCCGAACATGGCGCCGTCAATGATGGCCTGACGATCAATAGCATGAGCCAGCGCCTGGCGAACGCGAATGTCATCGAACGGGGTCAGCTTGTTGTTCGTCGACAGAATCGTCTCGCCTTCGGTCGAGCCGACCAGAACCTGAAACCGCGGATCGGCCTCAAACTGAGGCAGATTCTCGGGAGCCGGGTAAATGTCGAAAACGTCCACATCCTCGGCCATCATGGCGGCAAAGGCAGCGGTCGGGTCCGAGATAAACTTGAAGGTGGCCGTTTCCAGTGCGGGCTGGTCACCCCAGTAATCAGGATTGCGGTTCAGCGTAATGCTGTCGCCCTGAACCCAATTGCCAAAGGTATAAGCGCCGGTGCCGACCGGATTTGTCTTGATGTTTTCGATGCTTTCGGGCGCAACGATCACCGCGTCGCCCCAGGCCATGTTGAACAGAAAATTGCCATTGGGTTCGGACAAGGTGACTTTGACGATCAGCGGGTCAACAACCTCGACATCCTGAATTCCGGCGAACAACGCCTTTTGCGCATTGGCGCTGTCTTCGGCGCGGGCGCGATCCAGGCTGAATTTAACGTCCTCGGCATCCATGGTCGTGCCGTCATGGAACGTCACCCCGTCGCGCAGCGTGAAGGTGTATTCGGTGCCATCATCCGAAATCTCCCAGCTTTCCGCCAAACCCGGGACAACGGATCCGTCACCCCTGAAACGGGTCAGGCCCTCGAAGATATTGGTGTAAACGACCGAATCTATCGCTTGTGCTGCCGCGCTTGTCGGGTCCAGATGCGGCGGCTCAAGCCCCATCGCTATTGTGATATCTGATTTGGCCAGGGCTTGGCTGGCAAACAGGCCGACACTGACGGCCAGTGCTGACACAAAGGGTCGAAACATCTGTATTGTCACGAAATTAACTCCCCACTGAAAACAGACCGGCTCATGCTGTCACCGGCTTTATTGATAACAATGTCACTCTAAACCTTGGGTCATTCAAGGAAATGTTCGCGCAACCGGGGTTTCTTCGCCAGCGCGCGATCTGCTATGCTGCACTGCAACATTGACCCTGCAGGAACGAGCATGAGCGCCACAGCCCGCAAAAAAGCCCCAAATGCCGAGGATATTCGCGCCCGAAAAGGCGGTGATCCATTGGTCAGCCTGACCGCCTATACCACTCCGATGGCGCGGCTGATGGATACCCATTGCGATTTTGTTCTGGTGGGCGACAGCGTCGGCATGGTGCTGCACGGGCTGGAATCGACCCTTGGGGTAACGATGGAGATGATGATCCTGCATGGCCAGGCCGTCGCGCGCGGGTTGGAGACGGCCTTGATGGTCATCGACATGCCCTTTGCCAGCTACGAACACGACCCGGCACAGGCGTTCAAGAACGCGGCCCGCCTGATGGCAGAGACCGGCGCGGGCGCAGTCAAGATGGAAGGCGGCGTTGAGATGGCCAAGACGATCCGCTTTCTGGTCAGGCGTGGCATCCCGGTGATGGCCCATATCGGCCTGACGCCGCAATCGATCAACACGCTGGGCGGCTACAAGGTGCAGGGCCGCGATGATCAGGCCCACGCTGTGCTGGCCGACGCCCATGCCGTCGCCGAAGCCGGTGCATTTTCCGTCGTGTTAGAGAAAGTTCCGCAAGGGTTGGCCGACCGCATTACGGCTGAGATTGCGATCCCGACGATCGGTATCGGTGCGTCCGCTGGGTGCGATGGGCAGATCCTCGTGGTAGACGACATGGTTGGCTTTTTCACCGCCTTCAAACCGAAATTCGTCAAACGGTATGCCGAGCTTGGCCCTCTGGCCGAAGCTGCCATTGCCGAATACGCCGCCGAAGTCCGGGCGCGGACTTTTCCGGCGGACGAACATGTCTTTGCCGACCGGACGCCGTCCAAGGGACCCGGGAAATGACCGCTCCAATCCTTCGCCGTCTGGCGGACTTACGCGCGCTGACCAGCGATTGGCGCCGCAAGGGCGAGGTGATCGGGGTTGTTCCCACCATGGGTGCGTTGCACCTGGGGCATCTGTCGCTGGTTGAGGCCGCGAAGGCGGGCACCGAAAGGGTGATCGTCACGATCTTTGTGAACCCCAAACAGTTCAACAACCCCGAGGATCTGGCCAATTATCCGCGCACCGAAATCGAGGACGCGCAGAAGCTGGCCCCATTGGGTGTCGACGCGATCTACGTGCCTGAGCCTGAGGAAATTTACCCGCAGGGCTTCGCCACCAATGTATCTGTCATGGGTCTGACCAATGTGCTTGAGGGCGAATTCCGCCCCGGTCACTTCGACGGAGTCGCCACGGTGGTCGCAAAACTGTTCCTGCAAACACAGTCAGATCGAGCCTATTTCGGGGAAAAAGACTATCAGCAACTGTTGGTCGTTCGCCGGATGGCGCGGGATCTGGATATCCCCATCGAGGTGATCGGATGCCCCACGGTGCGCGAACCCTCGGGTCTTGCCATGTCCTCGCGCAATCTGCGTTTGTCACCCGAAGGGTTGAAGACTGCCGCGAAGATGAGCAGGGTCATGCAGGAACTGGCGGACGCGCTGGATGGCGGGGTAGCTTTCGATCCGCTGGCTTCGAAGGCGCACACTGCCCTGCTGGCTGCTGGCTTTGCGCAGGTGGAATATTTGAAACTGCACTGCGCCGAGACACTGGAACCCTTGAGCCATGCCGAGCGGCCTGCCCGTCTGCTGGCGGCGGCCTGGCTTGAAGGTGTTCGGCTGATCGACAACATTCCTGTCTGAACGCTCTGGCACGATTGTCATTGTTTGCGCTAAAGTTCTGCAAAACCAAACGGGAGAGGGCGCAGGCGTGACCTATATTCTTGCCATTGATCAGGGCACCACATCATCGCGGGCCATATTGTTCGACACGGATATGCAGCGCGTCGGCACCGCGCAGCACGAATTTACTCAGCACTTCCCGCAGGAGGGCTGGGTCGAGCATGATGCCGAGGAAATTTGGGAAAGCGTCCTGCGGGTCTGCCGCGAGGTGATGGACAACACCGGCGTAACCGCAGATCAGATCGCGGGCATCGGTATCACCAATCAGCGCGAAACCACCGTCGTCTGGGACCGCGCCACCGGCAAACCGATCCACAACGCCATCGTCTGGCAGGACCGCCGGACCGCCGAGATTTGTGCCCGCTACAAGCAGGCCGGTTGTGAAGATGACGTCACCGCCCAGACCGGTCTGCTGCTTGATCCCTATTTTTCGGGCACCAAGGTAAAATGGCTGCTGGACACCGTACCCGGCGCGCGGGAACGGGCCGAAGCCGGAGAGTTGATGTTCGGCACCATCGACTGTTTCCTGATCTGGCGCCTGACGGAAGGACGCAGCCACGCCACTGACGCAACCAACGCCGCACGCACTCTGCTGTTCGACATTCACAAGGGTGAGTGGAGCGCCGAGATCTGCGATCTGCTGGATGTACCGATGAACATGCTGCCGAAGGTACATGACTGCGCGTCGGACTTCGGAAATACGTCTCTATTTAGGGGCAATATTCCAATCCTTGGCGTGGCCGGGGACCAGCAGGCCGCCACCATCGGACAAGCCTGTTTCCAGCCCGGGATGATGAAGTCAACCTATGGCACTGGTTGCTTTGCGCTGCTGAACACCGGACCAACGCCGGTCAAATCCAACAATCGCCTGTTGACCACCATCGCTTACCAGCTGGACGGTCAGCGGACTTACGCGCTGGAAGGGTCGATCTTTGTCGCCGGGGCAGCGGTTCAATGGCTGCGCGACGCGCTCAAGATTATCGACTCGGCGCCGGAAAGCGGAGAACTGGCGCAACAGGCCGATCCCAACCAGCATGTTGTGCTGGTTCCGGCCTTCACCGGCCTTGGGGCGCCCTATTGGAAGCCGGATTGCCGCGGCGCGGTGTTTGGCCTGACCCGCAATTCTGGCCGCGCCGAGTTTGCCAAGGCTACGCTGGAAAGCATCGCCTACCAGACGCGCGACCTGTGGCATGCCATGCAGGGTGATTGGGGCGCGGATACTGATGTCACCCTGCGCGTCGATGGCGGGGCGAGTGCATCGGATTGGGCGATGCAGGGCCTGTCGGATTATCTCGGCGCCGAGGTTGACCGCCCTGTGATGCAGGAAACCACCGCCCTGGGCGCTGCCTGGCTGGCCGGGATGCGCGCCGGCATCTATCCGGAGCAGCATGGATTCTCGGAAACCTGGGCGCTGGATCGCCGGTTTGAACCGGAAATGTCCGCCGAAGACCGCGATGCGGCCTATGACCGTTGGAAACGTGCCGTTTCTGCCGCAATGGCGTTCTGAAACCGGTGAAGGATCAGCTGTGATCCTTCATCAACCGCTGCTTCTGCCGTGACCAATCGCGCTTGGCCTGGGTTTCGCGCTTGTCGTGCAGCTTCTTGCCCTTGGCGATGCCGATCTTCAGCTTCGCGCGGCCCTTGTGGTTGAAATACAGAACCAACGGCACCAGTGTCATGCCCTTGCGCTGGGTCGCGTTCCAGAGATTCGACAATTCCTTGCGCGAAACCAGCAGCTTACGGCGGCGGCGTTCTTCGTGTTTGAAGACCTTGGCCTGTTCGTAGGGCGCGATGTAACTGTTGATCAGCCACAATTCTCCGTCATCGACCGAAGCATAGCTTTCGGCGATGTTCGATCCGCCAGCGCGCAGGGACTTGACCTCGGAACCCTCCAGCACGATGCCGCACTCGAGATCGTCCTCGATCGCGTAATCGAAGCGGGCACGCCGGTTTTCGGCGATGACTTTGTAGTTCGGGTCTGTCTTCTGTTTGGCCATGACGCGTTGATTTAGGCGGCTTGGGCGGACCTTGCAAGCCGTAGACGTCAGGATGGCGCCGAGATGATCAGATCGGGGCCAAAAATCGTGTCAGAGTGGTTGTGCAGATAAATCTTCAGCCAAGGCGTAAACCGGGATGGGTGGCGCTGCACCTCGGCCAGAAGATCGTGATAGTCGATCCAGCGGATCTCCATGACTTCTTCCGGATTAGGCTCGATTTTCAGAGAACCACGAGTCCTGGCCAGAAACACGTCGACCACTTCATGTTCGATCATGTTATTGCCGACATCGGCGTGGTATTCCAGCCGATGACGGTATTCCGGGTATAGCCCTGTAATCCCAAGTTCCTCGCGCAGACGGCGCACAGCGCATTTGGATGCGGTTTCACCCCAGTCAGGATGTGTGCAACAGGTGTTCGCCCACAGGCCCGGCGTATGGTACTTTTCCAACGCCCTGCGCTGCAGCAAAATCTCTGTCCCGCGCACGACAAAGACCGACACCGCCTTGTGTCGCAGGCCCTTTTCATGCGCCTCAAGCTTGTCGACGGGGGTCAGTTCGCCATCGACCCATGCCGGGATCATGATACCCATTTGTTGTCTCCTGCTGCCAATCCGCCTGTGTGACGGGACATTGCGGATTACCTTTGGCCGGATCGGCTTGGCGTCGCGGCATCACATGTTCAGAGCGTGACTGGCCGCGCATTCCCAACGTGGCGCTGATCGTACCCGTTATCAACCGCACGAAAGGCCGCAGGGGCTGCGGCCTTTTGTACTCACACAGGTCGTCTGATGGCTGGAGATTATTCGCCCGAAACGCTGACGATATAAGCGTAGACGTCTTCGCCGCCGCTTTTCAGTTTGAAGGTCATCTTGGACTTGGCAGCTGTGTCATCCAGATAGGATTTCAGAAAGGTCTTGGGATCTTGCGAATACTCGACAAAGGTCGCTTCATCCCAAACCAACCCGTTTTCACCGGCAGCAACGATGCTGTCGCCGTATTTGAACCCTTCGACGGTTCCTGCGGTCCGACCCGCGATTCCATACAGGTTCGGTCCGGTTTTGCCGCCCTTGACGATCACTTCGCCAGCAGGATCGGCGATCTGGTGGCAGGATTTGCATTTGTTAAAGGTCTTTTTGCCGGCCTCGGCGTCGCCTTCTGCATATGCGGGTAGGGCCATCAGGCCGACGATTGCGGTTGCGAGGATGCGATTCATAGCTTTTGCTCCGATACGAATTGGCTGCACCGAATGGATCGTCGGCGCAAAAAAGAGTCAACGCGCAGATTGCCGCGCGCGGCAACTGTGCCACTGCGGCATAGTGGCCGTCCTTAACTTATGTCATGTGACCCGGACCAACAGGGCAAAAGATCGCCAGCCGCTGGTGTTGCCAGATAAATCGCCCGCGCAATGGCGCGCGCCAGACATAGCGAGGCGGTGTGGCCGATCATTCCCAGCTCTGCTTCGTTTTCCAAAGGGTGTGACCCGGTACTGACACCAAAGACCAGATCACCGTCACCCGGCGTATGGGCGGGCAGGATGGCGCGGGCAATACCATCATGTGCGGCCACGGCCAGCCTTTGGCATTGCGGTTTGGTCAAAGCGGCGTCCGTCGCCACAACAGCGATGGTTGTGTTGGTCTTGTCCAGCTCGGCCGGGCGCATGGCCTGCGCCTTGAGGCTAACCTGAGGCGCTCCTAGGCCTGCGGTGGAATCAGGCCCTAAACCGCCGAATTCGTCGCCAATTTCATAAGGCGCGGCCCAGAAATGACGGTCGCCGGGCGTGGTGACACTGCCCAGCGGGTTGGCTGCGACCAGAGCCCCGACGGTGACGCCCGTGTCCAGAACAAGCGATGCAGACCCAAGCCCGCCCTTGTGCATAGCGGCTAGGGCTCCGGTTCCTGCACCGGCCGTGCCCAGCGCAAAGTCCTTTGAGGCCGCGTCAAAAGCGGCGCGCCCCAAGGCACGGTACGGGTTCTCGGTCCAGCTTTTGTCACCGCCGTTGAGCAGATCGAACAGGATTGCCCCGGGCACAATCGGGACCACGGTATGGCCGACCGGATACCCCCGGCCTTGCGACCGAAGCGCATCCGACACGCCGGAACTGGCATCCAGTCCAAAAGCCGATCCGCCGGACAGGGCGATGGCATCTATCTTTGTCACCGTTTTGTCGGGGGCCAGAAGATCGGTTTCGCGCGTACCCGGCGCACCGCCCATCACGTGCACGGACGCGGTGAAAGGCTGATTGGCCGTCAGAACGGTTGTGCCGGATTTCAACCGGTCATCCTGAGCATTTCCGACCAAAAGCCCGGGGATATCGGTGATCAGGTTCTTAGGTCCGGGTTTCATCGAGAGGGTTTCCCTTATCTCAGCAAAGCGCTGCCCCCGGTGGAGGTGCTTTTCAAAAAAGAGGGCGCAGGTCAGATACAGCGGCCACCGTCAACCTCCAGCGCGGTTCCGGTAATCATGCTGGCCTCGTCCGAGCACAGGAAACAGGCGGCGTTTGCCATGTCCTGAGGCGTGGAAAACCGGCCCAGTGGAATGGTCGACAGGAACTTGGCGCGAATCTCGGGTGTGTCTTCGCCCATGAAGGATTTCAGCAAGGGGGTTTCTCCGGCCACCGGGCAGATCGCATTCACGCGAACGCCAAAGGGCGCCAGTTCGACGGCCATCGTCTTGGTTGCGGTGATCATCCAACCCTTTGAGGCGTTGTACCAGTTGAGGTTCGGGCGCGGCGACAGACCCGCTGTGGAAGCAACGTTCAGGATCGCGCCCGAGCCCCGCGCCTTCATTGCCGGTACAAATGCCCGCGCAGTGTGAAAGACCGATTTCATGTTAACGCTGAAGACGCGGTCGAAATCCTCCTCGCTCACTTCCTCCAGCGGTGTCGGCAGATGAGTCACGCCTGCGTTGTTCACCAGAATATCAACCTGCCCGAACTGGGCGATGGCGGCGTCTGCCATTGTTTGAACGGAAATCGCGTCGGCGACATCAACGTGCTGGGCCACAGCTGCCCCGCCGAGGGTCGCGGCCATTTGTTTTGCCGCATCCTTGTTGATATCGGCGATCATCACGCGCGCGCCCTCGTCAAGGAACTTTTGGGCAATCCCGGCCCCAAACCCCGAGGCGCCACCAGTCACGATCGCGGTTTTATCCTTAAGCCTCATCGCGTTACCCCTCTGCCGATGTTCCGGGTCAGACTATCAACGCCCCTGCAAGATACCAGATTAATCTTCGGACACCTTGCCCCGCAGCGCTTTGACGTCGCCACGCGCCTTTTTTGCCGCAAGCCGACGCTTGACCGAACCGTAGGTGGGCTTGGTTGCAATACGCCGCTTGGGCTTGACCAATGCGCGGGTGATCAGCTCGGCCATTCTGGCGCGCGCGATGTCACGGTTGCGCGCCTGCGAGCGAGTCTCTTCGCACTGGATGATGATCGCGCCCTCTTTGGTCCAGCGTCGCCCGGCGAGCCGTTTCAGCCGGGCTTTGACCGGATCCGGCAGGGACGGGGAGCGCGCCGCCTCAAACCGCAGCTCGACAGCGGTGGAAACCTTGTTGACGTTTTGCCCGCCTGGACCGGACGAGCGCACAAAGCTCTCGGTCATTTCCCAGTCCTGCAGGATGATATCGTCCGTAACGCGCAACATGCGCGCGACCTTACAGGTGGCGCGTAGAAACAAAAAGGGCCGCCCCGGCGGGACGGCCCTTCGAAAGTTCAGGAGGTCGGGTCGGTTAGATCAATCGACCAGCCGGAGCGAGCGCTCCGCCAAGGGCTGCCTTAACAGGCGATCCCCCCGGTTGTTCCGACACCTCTCTCCAATCTCTTTCTCGACACTGGATCACCTCCTTTTCTATCTGTTGCGGTTGAAAAGAAGCGTGACACAAGTTGTGCCAATCTCAAAGCACTTTTTTACACAGGCTGAGCGGTCAGTCGCGCAACGATCACTTTGAACGGGATCAGTGCGATCATCGCCAGCGACAGTTTCACCAGCCAGTCGGCAAAGGCCAGCGTTACCCACAAAGGTGCCATTGGACCGGACAGCATGAAGGGAACAGGTTCCCATGCCCAGCTGATGGCCGCATCGGCATTGGCGCCGAAGAACGTGACCGACGCCGAGAATGCGATGGTGAAGAACAACGCGGTGTCCAGCGCCGAGCCGACCAAAGTCGAGACCAGCGGCGCGCGCCACCAGCGGCCGCCGCGCATCGCGTTGAACACAGTAACGTCCGTCAGCTGCGCGATCAGGAAGGCGGTTCCGGACGCGACGGCAATCCGCAGCGGCACTGCGGCATAGGTGAAGCCATCGCCCTGCAGCATGATCTGGCTGCCGATGAGCGAGCAGATGATACCTGTGACAAACCCGGCAAACACGACCTTGCGGGCCGGACCCACGCCATAGACGCGGTTCATGATGTCAGTGACCAGAAAGGCCAGCGGATATGTGAAGGCACCCCAGGTCAGCAGGCCGTCAAGGATCAGGAACTGGACCAGGATGTTCGAGGCCACAACGATAGTGGCCATGGCAATAATGCCGGGAATAAAGCTGCGTTGCATTTTCAGATGCCCGTTTTGACAAGGTAGCGGCGACTTGGCCAAGGGTTCATCCCAAGGCAAGCCGCGCTTCTAGCGAGTCGAATCGTGTTTGGCAAGTCATTCGGGCAGCAGGTATTCCACCAGCTCGGTACTCTGTAGGGCCAGAAAATTGTCGTCCGAGATCATCGTCGCCCGCAGACGCCCCTGACCGTCGCGCCAGACCGACAACCCTTCGAGGTTATCATGCGTTCCGGTACCGGTTTCAAACAGGGTCTCTTCGGACATGGGTGTGTCTGCATTGATCTGCCAACGGCGCAGGCGCGAGCGGAAGCCGGTCAGCGATACGGCACGTTCGAGAACATACAATCGGCCATCCGGGCCGAAATCTGCGGACACCGGCAGGAACCGTCCCCGCTGCGGCAGGACAAACGGTGTGGACCACGCCTGACCGTTCCAGCGATAGACCGGGATATGTCCTTCGGCGGTGCGGTTCTTTTCCGGCAGGGTATACAGCCGCCCCTGATTGTCGATCGCCAATCCCTCGAACGATCCGTTGCCCTCCAGACCGTCGAACGCCTTGGGGCGCGGCAGAACGCGCGCTGCACCGCCAGGGCCCGAATAGCGGGCAACGCGGTGAACACCTTCGAAAGAGATATAGAAGCTTTCGGCAGGCGCGACGGCGAGTCCTTCTGAATCACCTGTGTAACCGGGCAAGGCGCGCCCTGTGCTGGACAGGACAGGCCAATGCCCCAATACTTTGACCTCGCTGATACGGTCCCCGTCCCGGTCAATCCGCGCGGTCACGAGGACAGCCCGGTCGCTGAGCGCGATCAGCTTGCGACCGTTTTCGGACAGATGGATCGCCGAAAAACCGCCAAACCAGCCCGATCCGTGGGTCCACGTAAAACTGCCCAGATGGGTGGCGGCAGGACCCTCGGCTGCCCGAAGAGGCCCCGCCAGCAGCAGTGTCGCAATCAGTTGGACTGCAAGACGGCGGTGCATTGCTGGGGCAGATCGGCCAATCGGTATTCGCGGCGTTTCTTGGGGGCCGGTGCGTTTGGATCAGGCGGCGGCGGGTTGAGGATATTCTGCACCCATTGCTGCGCTTCAGCACAGCCATCACCTTTGGGCGGCGTATCCTGATTGACGCAGCCGCGCGATCCTCTGGGGCATTTCAGCCGGACATGGAAGTGATAGTGATGCCCCCACCATGGCCTGATCTTGCGCAGATAGGCGCGGTTGCCCTTTTCGTCGTTGCACATCTGAACTTTGGCGCCCGGGAAGACGAATATCCGGGCCACGCGCTTGTCCTTGGCGGCCTCTCGCAGAACAGCATGGTGCTGTTTTGTCCAGTTGCCGTTCACATATGCCCCGTTCGAGCGGCGTAGTGAAATCGACGAGATATTCTCGCGTGCCTTGCGGGACAGCCTCATGTCGTTGCCCGGCAGCATCCATATATCGATGTCCAGACCAAGCTGATGGCTGCGGTGGCCGGATGTCATCGGACCGCCACGCGGCTGGCTGATATCGCCGACATAGAGACCATTCCACCCTGGTTGCTTCGCCGCAAAACGGCTGAGGTCCTGCACGTAATCGATCGCGTCGGGATGTCCCCAATTTCGATTTCGCGACAGGCGCATGGCCTGCCATGTCGGCCCGGTTTCGGGCAATTGCACCGACCCGGCCGCACATCCGCGCGAATAACTGCCGAAGGCGGCGGGTTTTTGTTGTGAACTGACTCTCTGCGCCCCGAACAACTGCTTGGCCAGGGGTTGCGCCCCCGCCGCGCCTGCCAGCGTCAAAGTCGCAAGAATTGCCAAAAAGCGTAATAAAATCATCTGCTCTGATCCCCTTCCGGTTTAACCCAGCGCATTAGGAACAGGCCCAGAATAAACAACAGAACGATGGGTGACACCCCCAGTCTTGCGCTGCCCGTCGCGGTGGTGGCGATCCCGATCAGCAGGGGCGCGGCAAAGGCAGTGGCGCGACCGGACAGCCCGTAAAGCCCGAAACTCTCGACCGGCGCCTCGGGATCGGTATGGCGCACCATCATGGATCGGCTGGCCGATTGCAGGATACCGCCCATGCCACCGATCAGGACGCCGCAACCAAAGAAGACCAGATCCGGCAGGTTTGATCCCTCGGGCAACGCGATGCCGTAAATCTGCGTCCGGTCCATCAGAACGACAGTGACGCAGACAAAGATCAGAACCCAGATTGCGACCAAAATAACCGGTTTAGGGCCGTATTTCCGGTCCATCTTGCCGCCAATCCAGGCAAAGATGGCCGAGGCCAGAACGCTGACGATTCCAAACACACCGATCTTGATAAGATCCCATTCCAGCACCAGGCGCGCGTAAACGCCGCCAAAACTGTAAAGCCCGTTCAGCGCATCGCGGTAAAACATGGACGAACCCAGATAGGCCGCAAGACTGCCCCGGTGCCGCAGGGCGGCAATCGACTTCCCGAGCAGGCGCAATGCCTCGCCGACACTGCCCTTCTTGTTCGTCTGTTCATCGTCGCGCACCCACAGGAAATAGGGCACCATGAACAGAACGAACCACCCTGCGGTAAAGGGCCCGACAAAGCGCGTGCCCTCGCGCGCGCCGGCGTCCAGCCCGAACAACGGCTCCATCCCGATCAGCGTCTTGCCGTTGGGCTGTTCAACAAACAGCGTCAGCATGATCGCCAACGAGATCAGACCGCCAAAATATCCAAACGCAAAACCCGAGCCTGAAATCTCTCCGACTTCATTGTCATCGCCCAGATCGGGGAGCTGCGAGTTGATGAAGATCAGCGCATATTCCGCACCCACAAACCCCAATCCGAAGGCCGACAGCATCAGCCACATGTTCGAACCATCTGGCAGCGTGTACCACAGCGCGGCGGACCCCACCGCATACATCACCGAAAACGCGAAAATCCACGGGATGCGGCGGCCGGACACATCTGCCATGGCCCCCAACAAAGGCGCGCCAAACGCGATGATCAGCCCGGTGATGGTCAGGCAGTTCGCCCAGACCGTCTGCGCCTGCGCGGCGGCGGCTTCTGTTTCCAGTCCGGTATTGGCATAGTATCCGGCTGCGACCCCTGCAAAATAGGGGCCGAACACGAATGTCACCAGCAGCGTATGATATGGCTGACTGGCCCAATCGAAAAACCACCATCCCCAGATGCGCTTGCGCTTGGAAATCTCTGCCATCACTGCCTCTTTGTGCGTTTTGCTTCATAAGACGGGGCTTTGATATAATTCGCAAGCTTTCAGTTGGCCCGGACTTGCTCTTTGCGGCAGGGGCGCTTAGGTCTCAGCAAACGCGCAAACGGAGTGCCCATGCTGTCGCTGATCCAAATCCTTCTGCTGATCCTGGACATTGTCTGGTTCATCATCCTGGCCCATGTGATCATGAGCTGGCTGATCAACTTTCAGGTGCTCAACCTGCATCAACAGCTAGTGGCGCAGATCTGGTATGGCCTGAACCGACTGTTGGAACCGATCTATGGCCCGATCCGGCGCGTTCTGCCCAACATGGGCGGACTGGACCTGACACCATTGGTGGTGCTGGTCGCGGTCTATGCGCTGCGGATCATCCTGATCAACAATGCGGTCTATTTCGTCTGACCTCTTGTTCACCGAATCTTAGTGTGTGATTGTCCTGTCTTAAGAGCAGATAAACCTTAAAACAGGGCACCCCCGCACATGTTCGACGCCGCACCCCTGCTGCGAGATGTCTTTGGATTCGACGACTTCCGTCCCGGGCAGGAAGAGATCGTCGATGCCGTGACCGCAGGCGAAAACGTGCTGGCGATCATGCCCACTGGCGGTGGTAAATCCCTGTGTTATCAGCTTCCTGCCCTGCTGCGCGGCGGGGTGACGGTGGTAATCTCCCCTCTGATCGCCCTGATGCGCGACCAGGTGCGCGGGCTGCAAGAGGCTGGAGTCGAGGCGGGTGCACTGACATCCGGCAACACGCCCGAGGAAACCGACGCCGTGTGGGAGGCGCTGGAAGCCGGGCGGCTCAAGCTGCTTTACATGGCGCCGGAACGGCTGGCGGCAGGATCTGCGCTGGGGATGCTGCGGCGGATCAATGTTAGCCTGATCGCCGTGGACGAAGCGCATTGCGTCAGTCAATGGGGGCATGATTTCCGCCCCGACTATCTGCGGATCGGAGAGTTGCGGCGCGCGTTGGATGTGCCGCTAGCCGCCTTCACCGCGACGGCGGATGCGGAAACGCAGGACGAGATCGTCGAGAAACTGTTTGACGACACCGCTCCGCGTAAGTTTCTGCGTGGCTTCGACAGGCCGAACATCCATCTGGCCTTTGCCGCCAAGGACGGGCCGCGAAAGCAGGTGCTCGACTTCGCCGCCGCCCGAAAAGGGCAATCGGGCATTGTCTATTGCGGCACTCGCAACAAGACCGAAGTTCTGGCGCAGGCCCTGCGGGCCGAAGGCCATTCTGCCTGCAACTATCACGGTGGCATGGAGGCCGAAGATCGCCGCATCGTCGAAACCCGTTTTGCTCGTGAGGATGGGCTGATCGTGGTTGCCACCGTCGCCTTCGGCATGGGGATCGACAAACCCGATATCCGCTGGGTCGCCCATGCGGACCTGCCCAAATCCATCGAGGCCTATTATCAGGAAATCGGTCGCGCCGGGCGCGACGGCAGCCCTGCGGAAACCCTGACCCTGTTCGGCCCCGACGACATCCGCCTGCGCCGTTCGCAAATCGACGAAGGGCTGGCCCCGCCTGAAAGGCGCATGGCCGATCACGCACGCCTGAACGCGCTGTTGGGGCTGGCCGAAGCGCTGGAATGCCGCCGCCGGAGCCTTCTGGGTTATTTTGGCGAACAGGCTGAACCCTGTGGTAAATGCGATCTGTGTGACAGCCCGCCCGAAGTGTTCGACGGCACCACACCTGTTCGCATGGCCTTGTCCGCGATCCTGCGGACCGAGGAATGGTTTGGATCGGGGCATCTGATCGACATTCTGCTGGGCAACGAGACCGACAAGATCCGTGCCCGCCGCCACGATGATCTGTCGACATGGGGTATCGGCAAGGACTGGTCGCGCCCGCAATGGCAGGCGATTTTCCGGCAGATGATGGGCCACGACCTGGTCCGCCCCGATCCTGAACGCCACGGCGCGCTGCGCATGACCGAGGCCGCGAAACCGATCCTCAAGGGCGAGGCGCAGATCAACTTGCGTAGGGACACAATACGCAAGGCGACCCGTCGGCCAGCGGTCAAGATGATGGTGTCAGAAGAAGACGCGCCTCTGCTGTCTGCGCTGAAGGCCAAACGCCGGGCGCTGGCGGAATCAGCCCGGGTTCCGGCCTATGTGATCTTCCCCGATCGGACCCTGATCGAGATGGCCGAAAAGCGCCCCGCTACGCTGGATGACATGGCCCGGATCGGTGGCGTCGGCGCGAAGAAACTGGAGCGGTACGGTGACACCTTTCTTGAAGTAATCGCGGGTGCGGTCGAAACCGTGCATCCCGCGCGGCGCAAGCTGGCCGGACGCGATCAGGGCGACATCTACGATCGCCTGCTTGAAATTCAGACACGCTTGTCACGCGGTCCGGACGGGATCGACAAACCGCTGACTTGCTCGGCTTCTCAACTGGCAAAGGTGGCGCAACTCCGCTCGGACGATCCACGGGCGATCGAGCAGGTGCTGGGCGACCGCCGTCACGAAAGGTTTGGCGCTGCCTTTCTGGACGTGCTGCGTCAGGCGGGCTAGATACCCTGCATCAGGCAAAAAACGAGGGCGGATATGCTGGTAGTCATTTCCCCGGCCAAGCGGCTGGACTGGGCAGAGCGGGATGTCGATGTCACGCAACCGGACTTTCAGGATGATGCAATCCGCCTTTCGAAAACCGCCAGAAACCTGACTCTGGGCGATCTGAAGAAACTGATGGACCTGAGCGACGATCTGGCCCGGTTGAACCGCGACCGGTACCGCGTTTTTTTCGATTCGCCGGACGCAGAAGTGACCCGCCCTGCTGCTTTGGCATTTGCCGGTGATACCTATCAAGGGCTCGAAGCAACCTCACTGGACGCCGAGGAATTGGTCTGGGCGCAGGATCACCTACGCATTCTGTCCGGCCTTTACGGTGTGCTGCGCCCGCTGGATGCCATTCAGGCCTATCGGCTGGAAATGGGCAGCAAGCTTAAGACCCGGCGCGGCAAGAACCTTTATGAATACTGGCGCGACGAGTTGAGCAAGGCCCTTAACGTGCAAGGTAGCGCCATTGGGTCTGACATTCTGATCAACTGCGCCAGTCAGGAGTATTTCGGCGCTGTCGACCCGAAGGCGCTGAAACTGCGGGTCATCACTCCGGTGTTCATGGAAGACAAAGCTGGCACGCCGAAGATCGTCAGTTTCTTTGCCAAAAAGGCGCGCGGTGCCATGGCGCGGTATGTTATCCAGCACCGACTGACCGATCCCAAGGGGCTGCTGGACTTCGATACCGGAGGCTATCAGTACCGTCCCGACCTATCGGAACAGGACAAACCGGTCTTTGTGCGTCCCTATCAGGCCTGATCCAGCATTGAAGGATCAAAAGCCACCAGTTCAACGGTGTTGCCTTCGGGGTCCTCTGTGAAAACTCCACGCCAGCCGATCCAGCCGAATTTTTCGACGCGGTAGGGTTGTCCTAATTCGGTGTACCAGCGCATGACGGACTCCTGCTCGGAAAACGGCAGAGAAAGGGCAATGTGATGTAAGGATGACCTGCCTCCGGTCACGGGCTTGTTTGCGCTGTTCGGGTGCAACCCGGGCCGCGGAGCCGCCGTGTGATGAAACAACGCCAGCACCTGTGTATGCCCGCCAAATCCTTCGGCGATGCGAAAAAAGGTAATGGCGCTGTTGTGATCGCCCGATAGACGCTCAAGCCCGATCACATTTTCATAGAACGCAACCATCGCGGGCATGTCGGCGCAGCGGATCGCAATCTCGCCCAACGCACGAGGGCGAAATCCGCGGTGATCCGAGGTTTGCTTGCGGGTCATGCGATCAGGCTATTCGACATCTCCGGGTTCGGCAATGACCGGGCAGGCGCCATCGGGACAGTGGTCCAGGATCATCTGAAGTATGCGCTGCTTGTGTAGCGGTTTCGTCAGATAGTGATCCAGCCCGGCAGACAAAATTCCGGTGTCGTCCCCGTCCATCGCATGGGCGGTCAGGGCGACAATGGGCACATGGCGTCCTGCCCCAACCTCGCGCCGCCGAATTTCAGCCGTAGCCTGTTTGCCGTCCATTTTCGGCATTGAGATGTCCATGAAGACCAGGTCCGGGTCAAAATCCAGATGGGCCTGCACCGCATCAATCCCGTTATCTGCATATCGCAGATCGATATTCGCATCCTTGACCATCTTTTTCAGGATCAGTTGATTGGTGCGATTGTCCTCGGCCGCCAAAACTCGCATCAGACGTTGCCCGGAAGGCATTTTGACCCGGCTGGGCGCCTCGGTGACAGAGACCGCTTCCACTGTTTTGCTGGCTTTGCCAAGCGCCATCAGCTGGGAATACAGTTCGGCCCGGGGAATCGGTTTCTGCAAGACACCTTCAACCAGGTGCCGGGACGCGCTGGCGTGGATCAAAGCCGGGTTGGCGGACATGACGACGACGGGTGTTTCACCCAGGCCGCGTTCCTTCAGGATTGCCGCCAATTCAAGCCCGTCCATATCGGGCAAGTCATGGTCGCATATTAGCAGGTCGACCGTCTCATCCACGATTTTCAATGCCTCTGACCCGGTCTTGCACATTGTGACCCTGGATCCCAGGCGCCCCAGCTGCTTGCGCAGGATGGCGCGATTTACAGCCAGATCCTCAACCACGACCACATGACGCAAACGTCCCCCCAGATCAGGTGGCTCCGGCTGTGGTCCCGGCATGGTCGGCAAAGAGATGCGGAACCCGAAACACGACCCCCTACCAGGATCGCTCTCAAACCAGATGGTCCCATCCATCAGGGTGATCAGTCGCTTGGTAATGGCAAGCCCCAGCCCGGTCCCCTCGAACAGCCGGTTTCTTTCATCTTCCACCTGGTTGAATTCACCGAATATGTGGCCGATCTTGTCTTCAGCAATTCCGATCCCGGTATCTTCGATCGCGACATGGATGTCGCACGTCTGCGCCTTGGCATTGGGGACTCCGGTTACGCGGATCAGGACGTAGCCCTGTGCGGTGAATTTCACCGCGTTGCCCACCAGATTGGTCAGAACCTGCCGAATACCTCCCGGATCGCCCATGAACAACGTTGGAAGAAACAGATCATAATCCACCAGCAAGGTCAGACCTTTTTCCCGGACGCCGGTCTGCAGCAGCATCGCCACTTCGAGAATGCACCGTTCGAAATCGAACTGCTCGGGGTGCAGGGTCAGCCTGTCTGCTTCGATCTTTGAATAATCCAGCACATCATTGATGATGACCAGCAGCGCCTCGCCCGAGTTCCGGATGGTGTTGACGTATAAACGCTGCTCTTCCCCAAGCTGCGTCTCGGCCAGCAACTCGGTCATTCCGACGATTCCGTTCATCGGTGTTCTGATCTCGTGGCTCATATTGGCCAGAAACGAGGATTTGGCGCGGTTGGCGGCTTCGGCCCGTTCCCGCGCCGCTGTCAGTTCGGCCTCATGCCGGACCGAGGAGGTTATGTTCAACGCCAGGCTGACCACGTCCCCACCATTGCCGCGTTGATCGATGAGCTTGATATACTGGCCATTCCAAAGCTGAATGATCACAGGTTCGGGGTTTGCCTGCATCCACCGCGACTGCATCCGCGCCTGCCAGTCGGCCGCGCACTCGGGTCCGGTATCGACGATCCCCTCGGTGGTCAGGATCTCGAGGATACGCGCGTAGGATATGCCCGAAGCGATCTCTTCCAAGCCTTCGAACACGCTCAGATACGCGGCATTGGCCCCAATCAGGCTGTGGTTTGCGTCAAAGAAGGCAAACCCGTCCTGAATGGTCTGGATCGAATGCCACAGGCGCCGCTCGGCCACTTCGATCTTTGCGTGGGCGACGGTCAGGTCGGACTTGACCCGTTCGTTCTCGCCGCGAACCGTCTCGACCTCGGCCTGGGTTTCACCGATGCGTCTGGTCAGGGCGATGGCGTGCTGGCCCAGTTTGCGGTTCGCTGCCGACAGTTCTGCCTGTTTCAACTCCAACAACCGTTCGGCCGCCAGCCGCGCACGCCGTTCCTGCGCCAGTTTGTTTGCAAGACTCATTTCAGATGATCCCGGAACACATTCCCGCACCATCCCGCCAGACCGTGAAGAAGTGTTTAAGCCGTTGCCAAACAAGCGGGCCACATGCGAGGGTTGCTGCAAATAGGAGGTTGCGATGCACCGCTTGGTTTTGATTGCAATAGTTTATTTTCTTTCACATTTTTTCCAGCCAGCCCCGGGTCAGGCAAAATCTGCCGCGCCAGAGTTCCGATACATCACGACCCGCGACGCTGATTTTATCGGAACCGATCTGAATGCGTTGTTCGACACGGATCTGAAATCCTGCATTCAGGCGTGTTCGGCCATCCAAAGCTGCACCGCATTTACCTTCAATACTCGTTCGGATGCCTGCTTTCCAAAGAAGGACATAACCCGGCAGGATCCCTACAACGGCGCTTTGTCCGCACAGAAGGTTTCAACGCCAGAATCGACCCTAACACTGGCAGAAACCCGCAAAGGCACGCTGGATTTCCTGCGACCGACCGATTTTGAACGGGCACGTGATCAGGCCAGGAACCTTGGATTTCTGCACGCGGCCGGCGGGTTCAATGCCGAAGACGCGATGAACGCGGCCCGCGCCGCCAGTACGCCGGCGCTGGCCATGCAGTGGACCGGTGTGGCCCTGTCGATCAATGATGCCTCTGACCTGTGGACAGATTACGCCCGCCTGCTGCTCGCCATCGAAGCGTCGGGTTGGAACGAAAAAAATGTCCTTCACGATCGGGCGCTTGGCGCCGCCATCAACGGATACTTACGCGCGGAATCAGAGGGCGCTCAGGTATCAGCACTGATAATCCTTTCAAACGCGCTTGAAGCTGTCGAACGCGGGCGTGACATGATCCCGGCGCTGCGACTGGCCCAGCAGCTTCAGCCGCGCGAGGATGTTCTGGCCGCTCTGGATCATGCGATCGGCAAATACGGGTTCCGGGTTTTGGACAGCAGCGTTGAAAGCGATGCCGCTGCGCCGCGCATCTGCGTTGAATTCTCGGAACCGCTTGTCAAAGCCGGTGTCGACTATGACCCCTTTGTTCAGCGCAGCGACGATGGTCTGGTGGTGCAGGCAGACGAGAAGCAGCTTTGCGTCGATGGTGTCGCGCATGGTGCGCGGTATCAGTTCACCTTGCGCGAGGGGTTGCCAGCCGCCTCGGGAGAAATGCTGAACCGCAACGTCAGCCTGACCCACTACGTGCGCGACCGTTCGCCAACGGCCCGGTTTCCCGGGCGCGGATATGTGCTGCCTAAGTCAGCGGATGTGGCCTTGCCCGTTGAAACGGTCAACGTCGCCGAACTGGATCTGACCTTGCGCCGGATCAGTGACCGGAACCTGTTGCGTGCGGTTCAGCAGGGCTTTTTCGGCCGCCCCCTCAGCGAATGGGAAGAACGCGAGTTCAGCAACGAGATTGCCGAGGATATCTGGACAGGTACAGCGGAAGTCGAAAACCAGCTGAACCAGACCATGACAGCGCGCCTGCCGCTGGCCGAGGCGATTTCTGATCAACCGGCCGGTATCTACACGCTGTCCGCGCGGGTGCCCGGCAGTGACCCATACGACGACCCGTCAGCCACGCAGTGGTTCGTTCTGTCTGATCTGGGTCTCTCAACTGCTCAAGGCACGGACGGCCTGCATGTCACGGTCCGTGGCCTGACCGACGCCGCACCCCGCGAAGGGATCGAGGTTTCGGTGATCTCGAATGCAAATGCGGTAATTGCCCGGGCCAAGACGGATGCCGACGGCCATGCCCTGTTTGATGCCGGTCTTGTTCGGGGAACGGGGGCAAGCTCGCCCGCGCTGGTCGTGGCTGTCGATGGTGACAGCGATATCGGGTTCCTGTCGCTGACCGACCCGGCCTTTGACTTGTCCGACCGTGGTGTCGAGGGTCGGGCACCAGCCGGACCAATCGATGTCTTTCTGACCCCCGACCGGGGCGCCTACCGCGCCGGTGAAACGATTCACCTGACGGCCCTGACGCGTGACGATCAGGCGCAGGCCATCGAGGGTTTGCCGCTGACTGCTATACTGCATCGCCCGGACGGCGTTGAATACCGACGCGCCGTGTCGGACGGCGGTGTTGCCGGAGGTCATGTTTTTGCGTTGCCCGTGGCTGTGGATGCACCGCGCGGAACATGGCGGATCGAAGTCAAGTCGGACCCGAAGGCTGATGCGCTGGCGCAGCAGATCGTACTGATCGAAGACTTCCTGCCCGAGCGGATCGACTTCAACCTGTCCTTGCCGGACGCCCCGTTGCATCCCGGCGACAACCCGCCGCTGCGGATCGAAGCCCGCTATCTGTTCGGTGCACCGGGTTCGGATTTGAACATCGACGGCCAGGTCCTCGCGCGCCCGGCGGAAGCGGTTTCCGGATATGACGGATATCGGTTTGGCCGTTATGACGCAGCGGTTTCCACCAAAAGCACCTATTTTGGCAATACGCGCACCGACGCCGCCGGTCTGGCAACTGTCGCGGTGGAAATCCCTGTATTGGAGACTGAAGGGAAGCCCGTTGAAGCCACGGTGATTGCCCGGCTGGCAGACGGGTCAGGGCGACCGGTCGAGCGTCGCCTGACGGCTCCGGTGCGGCCAACGCAGCCGGTCATAGGAATCAAACCGCTGTTTGACAGTGTTGTGCCTGAAGGCACCGAAGCCGGATTTCAGGTCGTCGGACTGTCGCCTGACCTGTCGGCAACCCCGATGCGCCTGCGCTGGACCCTGAACCGGATTGAAACCCGGTATCAGTGGTACCAGCTCTACGGAGAATGGAAGTGGGAACCCACCACCCGGCGCACACGGATCGCCACCGGAGAGGCCGAGTTTCAGTCAGACCCGCTGACTTTGACATCCGCGGTCGATTGGGGCCGGTACGAGCTTGTGGTGCAGCGGATCGATGGCGCATACGCCGAAGCAGCCGTCGATTTCTACGCGGGCTGGTACCAGGCCGCCGACGCCACAAGCACTCCGGACAGGTTGGACATGTCATTGGACCGTGACAGCTATCGCCCCGGTGACACGGCGCAACTGAGGATTGTGGCCCGCATAGCAGGTGTTGCACAGATCGACGTTCTGTCGAACCGGCTGATCCAACGCCAGATGATCGAAGTCCCTGAAGGTGAAACCGTTGTTCCCATCGATGTCACGCCGGAATGGGGCGCGGGCGCCTATGTCGCCGCCACACTGATCCGGCCGATGGACGTATCCGCCGGCCAGAACCCGGCCAGGGCCATGGGGATCGCTCATGCCAGTGTTGAACCGGTCGGGCGCAGGCTGCAGGTCGGGATTGAGGTGCCCGAGCTTACGACGCCAAGACAAGTGCAAAAGACCCGCATCAGGGTCGAAAACGCCCCGGCCAATGATCCCGTCTGGCTGACGCTGGCAGCGGTAGATGTCGGTATCCTGAACCTGACAGGTTTTGAATCACCGAACCCGCAATCCTATTACTTTGGGCAACGCCGTCTGGGCGTCGAATTGCGGGACGTCTATGGCCGGCTGATCAACGGGATGAACGGGACCATGGGTCTGGTTCGTTCCGGAGGTGACAGCGACGCTGGTATGCGGCGGCAGTCGCCTCCGCCCACACAGGATCTGATGGCCGTGTTCAGCGGTCCGGTTCAGGTCGGTGAAACGGGCGAAGTCGAACTGGACATTCCTCTGCCCGATTTCAACGGCACTGTGCGTCTGATGGCGGTTGCCTGGTCGCGCAGCGCGGTCGGTCAGGCGGAAGCTGAGATGGTCGTTCGCGACCCGGTTGTCGTATCGGCCAGCCTGCCACGTTTTCTGGCCCCTGGCGACCAAAGCCGGATGCTGCTGGAGATCGTGCATGCCGACGGTCCGGCAGGTGAAATGGCACTGGGTCTGGCGGCTTCGGCCGGGCTGGAACTGGCCGTAACCCCGACCAGTTTCACGTTGCAACCCGGCGGCAAGACCGTTTTGGAGGTTCCAATTCGCGCAACTGCGGTTGGTGACCCTGAGATCAACCTGTCAATCACAACAGCGGACGGCCGCGATCTGTCTCAGACGTTGCGGATGCCGGTTCGCGCAAACGATCCTGCCGTTGCTCTGACACGCCGGTTTTCGCTGGGCGAGGGTGACAGCTTTCTGTTTTCGCAGGATGTCTTCGACGGATTCCGGCCCGGATCGGTTAAGGCGATCCTGTCCGCCGGTCCGCTGGCGAAATTCGACACGCCCGGCCTGCTGGATTGGTTAAACAGGTACCCATATGGCTGCACTGAACAGATCACCAGTCAGGCGCTGCCGCTGCTGTATTTGTCTTCTGTCGCCCAGGCCTCGGGGCTGGGGAACCGACCGGCGATCGAAGCGCGGATCAGCACGGCCATCCGCAGCATACTGACCCGGCAAACCTCGAATGGTGCCTTTGGGCTGTGGCGCGCGCAGGGCGGCGATTTCTGGCTGGATGCTTATGTCACCGACTTCCTGTCCCGCGCCCGTGCGCAGGGCCATGCCGTGCCGGACCGTGCCTTTGCACAGGCGATGGACAACCTGCGAAACAGGATCAGCTATGCCCCTGATTTCGACAACGGCGGGCAAGACATCGCTTATGCGCTGATGGTTCTGGCCCGCGAAAGCGCGGCATCCATGGGCGATCTGCGCTATTACGCCGACGTCAAAGGTGATGCCTTCGCCACGCCTCTGGCCGCCGCTCAGCTTGGGGCGGCGCTGGCCTCTTACGGGGATCAGACACGAGCGGACAGGATGTTTGCCCGCGCTGCCCAGCTATTGGCCGAACGGTCGGATCAAAATCAAAGTTACTGGCGCACCGACTACGGAACCGAACTGCGCGATGCGGCCGGACTGCTGACGCTGGCCGTGGACGCAGGCAGCGAGGTGATCGACCGGGAGGATCTGATCCGGCGGGTCAGTTCCGCCCCGGCGCATTTGTCAACGCAAGAGGCATCATGGTCGCTGCTGGCGGCGCATGCGCTGATCTCAAACCCGGAAAGCGCCGGGCTGCGTGTGAACGGTGCGCCGGTCGAGGGACCGTTTGTGCAGGTCCTGCATTCGGACAGCGACGATGTTCTGAACATAACTGCCGCAGACGGGCAGGCCACGGATATCACGATGACGGTGACGGGAATACCCGACGTGCCGCCTGCGGCGGGCGGAACCGGATATGCGATCGAGCGGGTGTATTTCTCAATGGAAGGTGAACTGCTGGACCAGTCCGCACTTTCAGTGGGCACGCGATTTGTCACGGTTTTGACCGTCACGCCCTTCGAGGATGGCGGTGCGCGCCTGATGATCGACGACCCGCTGGCCGCTGGTATCGAGATCGACAATCCCAACCTGTTGCGTTCGGGTGATGTGCGGTCGCTGGACTGGCTGGATTTGTCCGAAGCCAGGCATACCGAATTCCGGTCTGACCGGTTTTTGGCGGCGGTTGACTTGCAGGACCGCAAGCCGGTCACGCTTGCGTATGTAGCACGCGCCGTAACACCCGGTGCCTTTCATCACCCGGCGGCCTCGGTCGAGGATATGTATCGCCCGCAGAACCGGGCGCACACCAACACTGGGCGCGTTGTGGTCGAATGATCGGGGGTCAAACATATCGAAGTTTTGGCAAGGCCGATGCCTAGGGCCAGCCTTCTGCTCTTGGCACTTGCGGGGCTTTTGTATGTGACCGGCTTTGCCCGCGACCGCTTCGTGGACTGGGTCGATGCCACATCGCTGCCTGCGGTTCTGACAGAAACCTCGGTCGAGATGCGGGACCGGAACGGCGATCTGCTGCGCGCATTTCCGGTGGCGGACGGTATCTGGCGGATGCAGCATGGCCCGGTCGATCCGGGTTTTGTCAACATGCTGATCCGGTACGAGGACAAACGGTTTCGCGCTCACTCCGGCATCGATCCGCTGGCCATGGCTCGGGCCGGGGCGCAGTCGCTTTGGAACGGCCGACCTGTTTCCGGCGGATCGACCCTGACCATGCAGGTTGCCCGCCTGATTGAGGATGGCCCGACAGGTCGGTGGAGCGGTAAGCTCCGCCAGATCCGGGTAGCTTTGGCGCTGGAACAACGCCTGAACAAGGATCAGATCCTGTCGCTTTATCTGACCCATGCCCCTTATGGTGGCAACCTTGAAGGTGTCCGGGCGGGCAGTCGGGCGTGGTTCGGCAAGGATCCGTCCCGCTTGACGCCTGCGCAAGCGGCCTTGTTGATCGCCCTGCCACAATCCCCCGAGGCACGGCGACCCGACCGCAATCTTCAAGCAGGGCGCAAAGCCCGCGACCGGGTTTTGCAACGGCTACATCGCAATGGTCTTTTGTCCAGACCCGAGATGCAAAGCGCCATGGCAGACCCGGTGCCAACCAGAATGCGGCCCTTTCCCCGGCTGGCACCCCACCTGACGGACCGGGCCCGTGCGGGGTTGCCCGAAGCTCTGGCGCAGGACCTGACACTGGACGGGGCATTGCAGGCAAAGTTGGAACCGCTGATCGCGCAGGCCGCCAAACGGGCCGGACCCCGCGTTTCCGGCGCGATGATCGTGGCTGACCATGAAACCGGCGCGATTCTGGCTTCGGTTGGGTCGGCGGGTTATCAGGACGCGCGTCAGGGGTTTGTGGACATGACGCAGGCGTTGCGTTCACCCGGATCAACCCTGAAACCCCTGATCTATGGACTGGCCTTCGACCAGGGTCTGGCGCATCCGGAAACCCTGATCAGCGACAGCCCGGTGATGTTCGGGCGATATGCACCCCGCAACTTCGACGGCGTGTTCAGGGGTGACGTGCGTATTCGCGATGCGCTGCAACTATCGCTGAACATCCCGGTGGTGCGCCTGACGCAGGAACTGGGACCTGCCCGCGTCATGGACGCCCTGTATCGTGCCAACACCGAACCGCGCCTCAACGGAGGCGCACCGGGTCTGGCGATCTCGCTTGGCGGTGTCGGGCTCAGCCTGCACGATCTTGTGCAGCTTTTTGCGGTGGTGGCGGCAGGTGGCCAAGGCCCCGTCTTGCACTATCGGGCATTGGATGGCGACGCCGATACGCGACGTGTCCTGTCAGAACCGGCGGCCTGGCAGGTTGGCAATATTCTGACCGGATTGACCCCGCCATCAGGTGCGCAATCCGGTGTATTGGCATATAAGACCGGAACCTCTTACGGGCACCGGGACGCCTGGGCGATCGGCTATGACGGCCGTCACGTCATCGGTGTCTGGCTGGGGCGGGCAGACGGCACACCGGTGCCCGGTGCGTTTGGCGGCGCACTTGCGGCCCCAGTTTTGTTTGAAGCCTTCGGTCTTCTGAAACCCAAATTCACTCCGATGCCACCACCTCCGCCATCAACCCTGCTGGTCGGTGCCGCGCAACTGCCCCAGCCTTTGCGGCGGTTCCGCCCTCGCCAAGCTGCTTTTGAGGCGGACCCTTCTGCGCCGCAACTATTGTTTCCGCCCAAGGATGCCTTGTTAGAGACAAATGGAGCCTCCCTTACGCTGAAGCTGAGGGGCGGAACCGGGCCGTTTTCCGTCCTGTCTGACGGCGTGCCCGTCGTAACCGGCCAGCACCACAGAGAGTTTGAAATTCCCAACCCCGGGCCCGGACACGCCGCCCTTGTCGTGGTGGATGCACTGGGCAAATCCGACAGGGTTTCGTTCAAGATCAGATGACGGGAGAAAACGAATGCGCAATTGGCTTGTTTTTGTTCTTGCTTTGACGGCCACTCAGACAGCGGCTGAATGCGCGTCTGACGCCCAGATCGACCGGTTTGTTCAGGACTATCTTACGAACACACCTACCGTTGCTCTGACCCCGGACGGAAGCATGGCGGATGCGCTTTGCACGCAGGCGAAACTTGTCACTGCGATGCAGCCGCATCTTGGACCGTTGATTGGCTACAAGGCGGGCCTGACCAGCAAACCCGCGCAGGACAGGTTTGGAGGAAGTGAACCGGTTCAGGGTATTCTGTATCGCGACATGATGCTGGATGACGGGGCAAGTGTTTCAGAAAGCTGGGGGGCCCGCCCAGTATTCGAGGCGGACCTGATCCTGGTGGTCGGCGACGCAGCGATCAATCAGGCAACCACACCTTACGAAGTGATGGAACATGTCTCGTCTGTTCGCCCCTTCATCGAACTGCCTGACCTGACCCTGGCCGACGGAGAACCCATTACCCCCGTCACCCTGACCGCAATCGGAGTTGCCCCGAAACTCGGCGTTTTAGGGTCTGAAATCGCCGTCACCGATCCCGCCGCCATGTCGCAGGATTTGATGGGCATGACGGTCACGCTGAGTGCTGCCGACGGTGAGGTTCTGGCAGAGGCGCCTGGCACAGCCGTTTTGGGCCATCCGGCAAACGCGGCACTCTGGCTGATGTCAAAAGGGATCGAATTTGCGCCCGGCGATCTGATTTCGGTTGGGTCGTTCGGACCGCTGTTTCCACCTGCCAAAGGCAAAGGCGGCGCGTCCGTCAGGTATGACGGCCTGCCCGGCAATCCTACCGTCAGCGTGACATTCGAGTAGCTTATCGCCGCCCCTCACGCAGCCAGCCAGCCAGCAGGAACCCGCCAGCCAGCAGCAAGACCAGCCAGGGCGGCAGCAACCCGGCCTGCGTGACATCGCGCGTCTCATAGGCGTTTCTTTGGGTCAGACCGATCCAGCCGCGCCCCGAGGCCGGCCGCCCGGCGCGCACATTGCGGATCGACGGCAGCCCGTCCTCCAGACGGACAACACCACCGCGCAAATCTGCCAGAAGCGGTTCCAACAGGTCGCCGGTTGCTATCGTCTGCTCGAACTCTTTCGGCGCAGCGGGCCCAAGACCGATCACCGCTGAATTCTCACCTTCTTCAAGGCGGTAAAGCCCGATCTCAGGTCCGATATATTGGGCCTCGAACCGTCCCGGCGACACCTCCTCAAGCGTGATGTCCAGCGTTTCGCCATTTGGGCGTGTCACGGTCACGGTCCCAACCTCATCGCTGAGCGTCTGGCGGATGATGCGCATGACCTGACCGTTAGCTTCGGCCCACAGGGCCTCTTCCTCAAGTTCGGGTTCTTTCATCATCCAATGCGCAAGCCTGCGCAGCAGTTCCAGTTGTGGGCCACCGCCTTCGAAGCCCCGGCTCCACAGCCAGGCGTGGTCCGAGGCCAAAAGCGCCACGCGTCCTTCGCCCACCCGATCGAGCACCAGCAACGGCCGATCATCAACCCCGGACATCAACGCCTCACCTGACCGGTGTTTGACATCGATCTGACGCAGCCACGCGCCCCAGGTTTCGGGATCGCCGAGATCGGTTGTAACCGGGTGGCGCTGACCAAGATCCGTGACTTTCGGCACATAGCGTTCCTCGATCACACGCGCGGTCGGCTGCGCGGGCAGGATCGGAGCAAGCGGAGATCGGAAAATGCTGTCAGCCGTCGCAAAATCCGGCCCGGCCGCAATCAGAACCGCACCACCTTCGTTGATGTAGTTGGTGACATTGTCCAGATAGATCGCGGGCAGGATGCCACGACGCTTGTAGCGATCAAAGATGATCAGGTCGAAATCGTTGATCTTCTCAAGAAACAGCTCGCGCGTCGGGAAGGCGATCAAAGACAGCTCGTCCACCGGCACCCCGTCCTGTTTTTCCGGTGGACGCAGGATAGTGAAGTGGACGAGATCAACAGAACTGTCCGATTTCAGAAGGTTGCGCCATGTCCGCCCGCCCGGATGCGGTTCTCCGGAAACAAGCAAAACCCGCAGCCGATCACGGACACCGTTCATCTGAATCAGCGCGGTATTGTTGCGATCGGTCAACTCGCCCTCGGCCTGCGGCACCGAGAACTGGATGACGTTCCGCCCACCATGTGGCAGCGTTATGGGAAGCTCGACATCCACCCCGATGGGAATGCTAAAGCTTTCCGGCGCGGCCCCGTCGACCGAGATTTCAAGCGGCGCGGTGACTGCTCCGGCAGGTGCGGCGCCGCTGTCCTCGACCCGCAAGGTCAGCGTCACGGGCTCTCCGATAATGGCAAAGGCAGGCGCGTTGCGGACAATCAGTCGACGGTCCCAATCGCCGGCACGGCCGGTTTGCAGCAGATGCAATGGCGCGGGCAGGTCCGGGGCCTGATCGACGTCATGCACGATACCGTCCGAGACCACCAGTATCCCGGCGATGCGCGCACGGGGTTCTTCCGCCAGCGCCTCGTTGAGGGCAGCCATCACCCGCGTGCCTTCATCCCCGTCACCGTCGCCGACGGCGATGCGGCGCAGTTCGGTATTGTCGCGGGATTCGATTTCTGCCGCCAGTTCCTCTGCGGCCCGTGCCGTCTGATCGGCGCGATCCGACAGGGTCTGACTGGCGCTTTCATCCTCGATCATCAGGACGATATCCGTCAGAGGCGCGCGATCCTCGACCTGATAGACCGGACCGGACAGCGCCGCGACAACGACCAAAGCCGCCAACCCGCGCAAGGCCCAGCCGGACAGACCACGCAACAGCGCAAGAATGACGCCGCCCAGCGCAACCCCGGCGACAATGGCCAATACCGGCCATGGGATCAGCGGATCGAAGATGACGGTTCCGGTCATTGCCCCAACCTGTCTAGCAAAGCGGGCACATGGACCTGATCGGATTTATAGTTCCCGGTCAGAACATGCATCACCAGGTTCACACCGAAACGATTTGCCAGTTCGCGCTGACGTTCGCCGGCATAACCGCGCCCAACCGGCAGCAGGGCCTGACCGTTTCGGTCGATGGCCCAGGCACCGGCCCAGTCATTGCCGCCGATCACAACCGGGGTGACATTGTCGTTGAGGTTTCGGAACGGCATCCCTTCGATCTGTTCCGCATCCGGCGGCGCGGCTTCGACCCAGACCTCTGCCCCGCCGTATCGACCGGGAAAATCCTGCAGCAGGTAAAAAGCGCGGGTCAGAACATGATCGCGCGGAACAGGCTCTAACGACGGGATATTCAAAGGTCCGGCCAATTGTTGAAGCTTGCGCCCGTTAGGACTGGCGGCGCCAAAACGGGCCACATCCGAGTCGCGGGTATCGAACAGGATCATTCCGCCAGAGCGCAGATACGCGTTGAGCTTTGCGTACGCCTCGGAGGAGGGCTGAGGCTGGTCCGGCGTAATGGGCCAGTACAGAAGTGGAAAGAACGCAAGTTCGTCGCGTTCCAGATCGACGCCGATTGGCTCGGCTGGTTCCACGGAGGTTCGGAACAACAGCGTTTGCGAAAGCCCGCGCATACCGGCCCCTGCAACGGCATCCACATCCTCGTCACCCGTCAGCACATGGGCCAGTACCAACTCCTGTGTGGCGCTCAGCGCAAATGCGGTGTCTTCGGGCGATTGGGCCTGAGCCTCGGGGGTCAGCATCAATGCGCCAAGGGCCACCACCGCCGTACGCGCCAAGCCCAACCGCCCGGACAAGGCCAGCGAGGCGATCACGTCCACCGTCAGCAACAGCAGCGCGAGGCTCAGCAACAGGCCCCCGATCGGGGTTTCCGTGGTAACTTCCTGCCCCCTGATCGTCACATCCCCAGACCAAACCACCGGCTGGAATGTCGCGTCATCGGTCAGCACGTTCAGCGCCAGTTTCTGTTTACCGCTTTCATACAATCCCGGCCGCAATTCCGGACCGACCGCCCGGGACAACAGATCAACACCGTCCACCCCGGCCAGATTGCCCGCATCCGAAAGCGACCCGAACCCGTCCAGAACTTGAATCGGCTCCCAGACGGTGCCCTGCAACTGAGCCTCCTGCCGGGATTTTGCGGCCGAGGCCACGGCCAGACGGTCCAGCATTTCAACAAACAAACCGGACAGTGGAACAGTCGACCATTCCGCGTCAGCCGTGACGTGAAACAGGACGACCTGGCCCAGACCCAATGTCTTTCGCGTGACCAGCGGCGTTCCGTCAGACAGCGATGCAATCACTCGATCGGCCAGATTAGGGTCTGGTTGGGCCATGACCTGCGTAGTGACAGTCACATCACCTGGGATCTGAAGGCCATAGAATGGCGAGCCTTCGACAAATGGCGCCAACCCCTTTGCCTCACCCCAACTCATCGCGCCACCGACCGAACGCCCGCCGCTGCGCAGACGAACCGGCAACAAGGCGTCCTCATCCTTGCGGCCCAGATCACTTGCCGCCATG
Organism: Ruegeria sp. BG6; assembly: GCF_056538465.1. NCBI lineage: Bacteria > Pseudomonadati > Pseudomonadota > Alphaproteobacteria > Rhodobacterales > Roseobacteraceae > Ruegeria > Ruegeria sp. BG6. The sequence goes on from NZ_JBQFTB010000012.1 coordinate 130,578, forward strand.
CGCGGGCCCGCAAAGCGCAGCAACAGCCCACCCTGTTCGACCCATTGAACCAGTTCAGCCTGTTCCGTGTCGGAGAGTTTGGCCACATCGGCCAGCACGATCACATCAGGGTTAGCAGGCAACACATCCAGCAGACCGCCATCGACAAAATCAGCGGTCGGTCTGAGAACCTGTGTGAGATAGTGCAGCGGCGACAGCAGTTCCAGCCCCTCGCGGTTCAGCGTACCGGCGATCAGGGCAACCTCGCGCCGCCTCAGGCTGTCATCGGTCAGCGTCGTGGTCCCGGCTGAGCGCTGGCCTTGAATTTCGAACCGCGTAATCCGGGCGCGCAACTCGGAAGGCAGTGACAGATCAACCTGCGCCTGGCTTTCACCATCCTCGAACGTCACATCGACCGATTGCAGAACGCGCATTGCACCTGCGGGGTCGCGGCCCTGAGCCAGGATCGTCAGCGACATGGCCGGTCCGGGTTCCGACCGCAGCGCTGTCACCTGAATAACGCCGTCCTGATACGCTGCGGGCAATAGTGCAAAAATCGGCGCAGACGGGCGGTAGACCGTGACGCTCCCGCGCCCCTGTAGGGCGGACAACATCCGGTCGTGGCCGGGGTAGTTCAGCCGGTCGCTGAACCAGCGTGTCTCGAACCCGCCGTCAACATCGGCTAGCGCCGCCAATACCTGATCCAACTGTTTCGGGTTGGGCTGCCAAGGCATCGGCATCAGGCCCGGCAGGCGCCCGCGCCATGCCTCAGCGGCCTGAAATACAGGTGTTTCCGGGTCGGTCAGGCGTAAAATCGATACGGGGCGACCGGCACGGCCGGCCTCGGTCAATTGCGCGTCGATCTGATCCAGCGTAGCTGACCAACGCGTTCCACCGGCCCAACTGGCGTCCAGAACCATCAGAAGCGGCCCCGATCCTGCCTGATCGCGCGACGGGTTCAGAACCGGCCCGGCCAGCCCGATGATGATCGCCGCCGCCGCCAGCATCCGTAACAGCAGCAGCCACCACGGGGTCCGGTCCGAGACGCTTTCGTCATCTTTCAACCCAAGCAGCAATGTAACCGCCGGGAACAGTCGGCGAATGGGTGCCGGTGGCACGGCGCGCAGAATCAGCCACAGGATCGGCAGGGTCAGAAGGCCCAGCAGCACCCATGGGGCTGTAAATCCGATGCCTGCCAGAACCGTCATTGCGTACCTCCGTCCAACGCACGATAGAGCCACAACAGAGCCGCTTGCGCGCTTTCACCGGTGTGGTGCTGACCCAGTTGCCAGCCAGTTGAACGACAAAGCTGTGTCAGCGCATCCTTGCGCGCGGCCAACCTGCCAAGATAGCGGTCGCGCAGATCTCCGGCCTTGAGGGTTTCATGCCGGACCGAGCCGCCGACGCTTTCGAAAATAGTGCGGCCCTGGAAGGGAAAGGTCTCCTCGCCGGGGTCCAGAACCTGCAGCAACACACCGCGAACGCCGCGATCCGCAGCCTTGGTCAGCGCCAGTTCAACCTCATCCAGCGGACCCAGGAAATCAGAGATGAACACCGCACGGGCATGCGGAACCATGGCCCGGTGTTCCGGTGGTGCATAGTCGACCTCGGTGTCCTCGGACCAGGCTTGCGCCACCCGGATGATCTGGGCGTTGCCCCGCCGCGGCGGCAGCGTGGTGCCGGTCAGTCCGACGCGCTCACCACCCCGCACCAGCAAGATCGCTGTCGCCAGACCCAGCAGCCGCGCCCGGTCCGCCTTGGTCGGCAGCGCCCTGTCCGAGGCAAACCGCATCGATGCACCCTGATCCACCCACAGCATAATCGACTGGGCGGTCTGCCATTCCCGCTCGCGCACGAACTGCTGATCCCCCCGCGCCGAGCGTCGGTGGTCGATCAGACGGCGGCTGTCACCGGCCTGCGCCGGGCGGTATTGCCAGAAATCGTCACCCAGGCCCGAACGCCGTCGCCCGTGGTCACCCAGCAGGACGGTTCCGGCCAGGTGTTCGGCCCGCGCCAAAAGGGGCGGCAGCCGGGACGCCTCGGCCTCGGATCTTTCACGAAGGGTCAGCGCGGCATTCACGCCGCGGCCTCGGTACGCACCAATCCGGCGGCGGTGGTGTCGATCAGGCTGGCCAGACTGTCGCCACGCGCACGCGCTGCAAAGTTCAGCGCCATGCGATGGCTGAGTACCGGACGCGCCATGTCCAGCACATCCTCGGCATTGGGCGCCAGACGCCCCTGCAACATCGCGCGGGCGCGTACGGTCATCATCAGCGCCTGTGCCGCACGGGGGCCAGGGCCCCAGGCGACTGTTTCAGAAACACGGTCCGAAACGCCCGGTTCTTCGGGGCGGAAGGCGCGGACAAGATCAAGGATCAGTTCGACCACCGATTCACCCACCGGCATCCGGCGCAACAGGACCTGTGCCGCCAGCAATTCCTCTTTGGTGAAAATCTGGCTGGCCTCGTCTTCTTCCACGCCCGTCGTCGCTAACAGAATGTCCCGTTCGGTTTGACGATCCGGGTATTCGACATCGATCTGAACCAGGAACCGGTCCAGCTGCGCTTCGGGCAATGGATAGGTGCCTTCCTGTTCGATCGGGTTCTGCGTTGCCAGCACATGGAACGGAATACCCAGCGAGCGATCTTCGCCCGCGACCGTCACCGTGCGCTCCTGCATCGCCTGAAGCAGCGCCGACTGGGTGCGCGGGCTGGCGCGGTTGATCTCGTCCGCCATCAGCAATTCGCAGAAAATCGGGCCGGGGATGAAACGGAAATGACGGCTGCCATCATCGGCGGTATCCAGAACTTCGGACCCCAGAATATCGGCAGGCATCAGGTCAGGCGTGAACTGGATGCGGTTGCCATGCAGGCCCATCACGGTCGACAGCGTTTCCACCAGCCGCGTTTTACCCAGCCCGGGCAGACCAATCAACAATGCGTGACCACCGCATAAAAGCGCCGTCAGGGTCAGGTCCACGACCCTCTCCTGCCCGATAAAGCGGCGGGTGATCGAGGTCTTGGCCTCTTGCAGCTTGTTTTCCAGCGCTTCGATCTCGGCGACGAGGTCGGCAGGTTCGGACATGGTTTTCCCTTCCGTGGACGAATATGATTGAAGTGTATCGCGCTGACAGGAAATGGCAAAAGCAATGAGCGGACAAAAACCTGTGACACCTTCTCCCGATGGTCTTGCAGCCTCGGTCAAATCGGTCAAAAGGCGGGGTTTACCGCCCGTTCACCTTTGGAATCCTCCGTTTTGCGGCGATCTGGACATCCGTATCGCCAAAGATGGTTCGTGGAGTTATTTAGGCTCACCCATCAACCGTTTCGAGCTTGTGAAGCTTTTTTCCTCAATTCTTAAGAAAGAACACGGCAAGTATTTTCTGGTGACCCCGGTCGAAAAGGTGGGAATCACCGTCGAGGATGCACCCTTTGTCGCCGTGGACTTTGACAACACCGATGAAAGCGGTGCGCAAGTCCTGACGTTCACAACCCAGCTGGGCGATACGGCTGCCGCAGGTCCCGATCATCCGATCCGCATTGTCATCGATCCGGAAACGAATGAGCCGTCCCTTTACATATTGATGCGCGCAAACCTTGAGGCGCGCGTTGACCGCAAGAGCTTTTACCGCCTTGTAGACATCGGCACTGACCATGACGGCTGGTTCGGCGTCTGGTCAGGGGGCGTTTTCTTTCCCCTGATCCAGTCTGATGCGCTGGAGCGTAACTAGGCCAGGCGCACCGATCTTCGGTCTTGTGCCAGCACAACCGCCAGCGCGACGATGCCCGCGCCCAGCGCGCGGGTCCAGTTCCACTCTTCCCCAAGCATCACCATGATTAGCATCACATAGAACGGCGCGATGTTGATGTGAAACGAGGCCAGCGCGACGCCCAGCCTTGCGATGGAACCGACAAACAGAATCTGACTGATCCCCATCGAAATCAGCGCATAGATCGCCAGCATCCCGACCTGATCAACGTCAATCGGAGCAGACGGCAGAATATCCATCCCCAACTGATGCGACACGATCATCAGAATGGTGGCCATGACCAGACCACCGACAAAAACGATCGTGGTGCGCCCGGTCTGGCTCAGTTCGGGGAAATCCCTCGCCGTTGCCTGACTGGCCCAACAGAACAGAACCGTTGAAAGCACGGCGCAGACCGCGCCCAAGCCCAGCTGCGCCGGGGCCATTGAACTGGTGGCGATCAGGCCTCCGATAATCGATACAGCAACGCCAAGGGCAAAGTTCCACTTCAGACGCCGCGTACCTGCGGCAAGTTCGAGCAAGGTCGCCGTCAGCGGGGCGCAGGACGCGATGATCGCGACAGTGACGGGTTCCGTCAGTTTCTGTGCGAGGATGATCAGGAACATGCCGGTACCTATGCCAAGCCCGCCCACCAACAGCGCGTGCCGCCACCGCGCGCGAAGAACGCGTGTCGGACCGTCGATCAGGATCCAGACCGGCACCAGAACAAGCACCGCCAAAGCCAGGCGCGCCGCCAACAGGGCGACAGGGGGCCAGCTTTGAAGCAAAACCTCAGCCGCCGGAAACCCGGCAGCCCAGCACAGCATGGACGCAACCGCCAGACCATTGCCCGACAAGGCAGAGCTCTGGCCTTGGGGCACAGAAGCGGATTGACCGCGAACGGTTTCAGAGCTCATCGCCATGAATTTCAGACCTTCTGTTGGCAGGGCGTCGCAAAATTGATTCGCCGCACAGGCCCGACGGTCGGCGATGTGCCACCGCTATTCTGGTCGATTTTCGACAATCTGTCGTTTTCAGTCCCTTTCCCGGACATCACCCCGGGTCTAAGGTCCCGGCAAAAGGAACACCGAGCACATGCCAAGATTTGCCGCAAATATCTCGCTTCTGTTTGCCGAACTTCCCTATCTGGACAGGTTCGAGGCGGCCGCGCGTGCCGGGTTTTCGGCCGTGGAGATACTGTTTCCATACGATCTGGCGGCCCGTGAAACCAGCCGCGCCCTGCTGGAGAACGGGCTTGAGCTATTGCTGATCAATGCCCCACCGCCCAACTACACAGGCGGACAGCCCGGCTATGCCGCCGTTCCGGGCGGCGAGGCCCGGTTTCAGACCGATATCCGCCGGGTCCTGAGATATGCGCAGGTGCTGCGCGCGGGTCAGATCCACATCATGTCCGGCTATGCAGAAGGCTCAGCAGCGTTTGAGACCTTTGTGCGAAATCTTCAATGGGCCGCTGATTTCGCGCTCACGCAGAAATTCACGATCGAACCGCTGAACACGACGTCGCAACCCGGATATTTTCTGAATGATTATGATCTGGCCGCCAATGTGCTGGACCGCGTGGATCGCCCAAATCTCGGCCTGCAATATGACAGCTTTCACGCAGAAATGATCCACGGTGATGCGCTTGCCATCTGGGACCGTTTTCACCCACTTGTCACTCATGCACAGATCGGAGCGGCCCCCGACCGCGCTGAACCGGGGTGTGGTGAAACGGATTTTCCCGCGCTTTTCGATGCAATAGATCGCTGCGGCTATACCGGGTGGGTCAGCGCCGAATACACCCCGTCAACAGACCGAACCGCAGCCTCGCTGGGCTGGATGCAGAGATGAGGTACTGGAATTCAGGCCTGAAATGCCACACATGGGGGGCAATCAACTGACAGGATAACCGGATGATACCCGCTCGTTACGCTCATGCCATGTACGGACTTATCATGTCTGGTCTGATGTCCTGCATGGTGACCGGCATTGCCACGGTCAAGGCGCTGGGGTTTGGGCCGGACACACTGAGCGACTGGATCGCATCCTGGATGTTTTGCTGGCCAATCGCCTTTACCGTGATCCTGCTGCTGGGTCCCGCAGTGAAACGGCTGGTGGAACGACTGGTCAGGCCCGAAGCCTGACCCGCCGCAAAGATGGCCCGCCGGGCCTGATGCGCGGCGCGTTCCCCGGGTTAGTGCGCCTCGGCCCAGTTTGCGCCCTTCCCTGCATCGACAACCAGTTTGACATCCAGCCTGACCGCGGGATCGGACGCGCCTTCCATCACATCGCGCGCGATACGGATCGTTTCGTCCACAGCGTCTTCGGCCACTTCGAACAACAATTCGTCATGCACCTGCAGTAGCATCTTGGCGGGCAACCCCCTGATCGCTTCCGGCATCCGCACCATAGCGCGACGGATCACGTCTGCCGCTGTGCCCTGAATCGGCGCATTGATCGCCGCGCGGCGCGAGAAGCCCGCATGCGGTCCTTTAGCGTTGATCTCGGGCGTATGGATTTTGCGCCCGAACAAGGTCTGCACGTAGCCATGCTCTTTGGCAAAGGCGACCGTGTCATCCATGTATTTCCGTATCCCCGGGAACCGTTCGAAATAGCGGTCGATAAACCCCTGCGCCTCGGCCCTTGGGATACGCAGATTGCGGGCCAGACCAAAGCCCGAGATGCCGTAGATCACACCAAAGTTGATCGCCTTGGCCTGTCGGCGGATGTCCGGTGTCATTTCGTCCAGCGGCACGTCGAACATTTCGGACGCGGTCATGGCGTGAATGTCCAGCCCATCAGAAAACGCCTGTTTCAAGGCGGGGATATCGGCAATATGCGCCAGAATCCGCAGTTCGATCTGACTATAATCGAGGCTGACCATCACATTTCCCGGCTCGGCGATGAACGCCTCACGAATGCGCCGCCCTTCCTCGGTCCGCACCGGAATGTTCTGCAGGTTCGGATCGGTCGAGGCCAGACGGCCCGTATTGGCCCCGGTGATCGAATATGACGTGTGCACCCGACCTGTATCCGGGTTGATATGGGTTTGCAGCGCGTCGGTGTAAGTCGATTTCAGTTTGGACAACTGCCGCCAGTCCAACACCCGGCGCGGCAACTCGTGCTCGGTCGCGAGATCCTCCAGAATATCGGCCCCAGTCGAATACTTCCCGGTCTTGCCCTTCTTGCCGCCCTCAAGCCCCATCTTGTCGAACAGGATTTCGCCCAACTGGGCGGGAGAACCGACGTTGAAATTCTCACCCGCCAGTTCGTGAATATCAGCCTCTAATCCGGCCATTTTCTGTGCAAATGCGTTGGACATTCGGCTCAGAACATCGCGGTCGACCTTGATGCCGTGCATTTCCATTTCGGCCAGTACCGGGACCAGCGGGCGCTCCAGTGTTTCGTAAACCGTCGTCACCTGAACCTGATGCAGTTGCGGCTTGAACAGCTTCCACAGGCGCAAGGTTATGTCCGCATCCTCGGCGGCATAAGCCGTCGCCTCGTCAATCGGCACCTTGTCAAAGGTAATCGCCGATTTTCCGGACCCCAGCAGCGGTTTGATCGGGATCGGTGTGTGGCTCAGATACCGTTCGGACAGCGTATCCATACCATGACCGTGCTCTCCACCATGCATGGAGTAGGACATCAGCATCGTGTCATCGATCGGCGAAACGTTGACACCATAGCGCGCAAAGATCTTGGCATCGTATTTCATGTTCTGCCCGATTTTCAGGATCGAGGGGTCCTCGAGCATCGGTTTCAGCAGGGTCAGAGCCTCATCCAGCGGCATCTGTCCCTCGGCCAGTGCATCCGAACCGAACAGATCATCAGCGGATCCATCGCGGTGCGTCAGCGGAATGTAACAGGCCTCGCCCGCCTCTATGCACAGCGATATGCCAACCAGACCGGCAATCATTTCATTGAGGCCGGTGGTTTCGGTGTCCACGGCGACCCAGCCGCGTTCATAGCCTTGATCGATCCATTTCAGAAGCGCGCCTGCGTCCCTGACGCATTCGTATTTCGACGCATCGAACGGAACCGCTTCGGCTTCCTCAACCTCGGCGGCAGGCGCGGGCGCATCAGCGATGACCGGAGCCTCGGCCCCCAGCTTGTCAGCAATACGCTTGGTAAGCGTCCGAAACTCCATCTCGGCCAGAAAACCCAGCAGAGTTTCGGCATCCGGGTCCTTCACCTCCAGATCGTCCAGCGAGAAATCCAGCGGCGTGTTTTCGTCCAGTTGCACCAGTTTCTTCGACAACTCGATCTGGTCACGCTTCTCGATCAGGGTCTGGCGGCGTTTGGGTTGTTTGATCTCTTCGGCCCGGTCCAGCAGGGTTTCCAGATCACCGTATTCGTTGATCAGCAGCGCCGCGATCTTGACCCCGATCCCCGGCGCGCCTGGTACGTTGTCGACCGAATCCCCGGCCAGCGCCTGCACATCCACCACGCGCTCGGGCCCGACGCCGAATTTTTCGACTACGCCGTCGCGGTCGATACGCTTGTTTTTCATCGCATCAAGCATCTCGACCCCGTCACCGACTAGTTGCATCAGGTCCTTGTCAGAGCTGACGATGGTCACACGGCCCCCCGCCGCACGCGCCTGAACGGCCAGCGTTGCGATGATGTCATCCGCCTCATAACCCTCCAGTTCCTTGCAAGCGATATTGAAGGCGCGCGTCGCTTCACGGGTCAGAGGCATCTGCGGGCGCAGGTCTTCGGGCATTGCCTCGCGGTTGGCCTTGTACTGATCATAAAGATCATTCCGGAACGTGTGCGAACCCTTGTCGAAGATCACCGCCACATGAGTCGGCGCATCCGGCCCGGCGTTCCCTTCCACATATTTCTGCAGCATGTTGCAAAAGCCCGACACAGCACCGATCGGCAAGCCATCGGATTTCCGCGTCAGCGGTGGCAGCGCGTGGTAAGCCCTGAAAATAAAGGCCGATCCATCGATCAGATGCAGGTGACACCCTTTTCCGAAATTGCTCATGCGCGCTCTCCCTGTCGGTCACGGATGGTTCTGCCACAGGGGCGCTCGGGTGGCCAGTCAAGAAGGTGATCTATCTGGCGCAGATATGTCGACCTACGCTGTGCTGAATGCCCTGCGTGCCTTGTCCCAACGCAACCCCGTGCGATCTGCGATCATCTGCATCTGCTTGTTCAGCGAGCGATCATTCAATCGGCGGTTCAGCGTGCGCAAGGGAATGAGGTTACGTTCCCCGTACCCATCAATCAAAAGAAACATGCGGACCTGACCACGCAGCCCGTAAACGATGTTCTGTTCGTGGATATCGCGCCCCACGATCTGATATTCGAACAGCTTTTGAACAAATCGATTGAGGTCGGCCAAGACTTCCTCGGTCAGCTTGTGCTGCTCACACATCCACAACAGATGTTTTGCCAGTTTGGAGTCTTCGGATTGAACACGCTCCACCACAACCCCCGGCCCGACATCCGTCTGTACGACGCCAAACGACCGCGCCAAAGGCAGTTGCGCAATGTCCTCACCGCTTTTCAACGCGGCTTTCAGCTCACACTCGATCTCTTTCAGGGCGTTGCGATATGCGGTGTCCGGCATGATCCGCCTGATCAACCGCTTGGAAAAGGAACGGTTTCGACGTGTTCGCGGGCGCGTTACCTTGATCAACAGGTCAGGCTGGCCCGGATACGCGTATACGTTTCTGTGGCCGCCTTTTGCCAAGGGCTCCTGATCCGACAGGTGCAAAAGCTGTACTGCACAAAGCATCCGGCCTCCGTTCTGCGCGGCACGTGTCACGCTGTCAGCTTGATGCCTCGCTGCCAGACAGCACGTATTTGCAGTCGCAATAGGGGCATTCAACCCAGCCGGTATCCTCGGGGATCTGCAACCAGACGCGCGGATGGCCCAATGCCCCCTCGCCGCCATCGCAGGCGACACGAGCGGTTTCGACGATCTTGGTTTCCGGCGCTTCGATGGTCACGGCTGGCGATCCTTCTTCGGTTGTCGGCCTCGCGGGCATGTATTAGGTGCGTTTATGAGCGATGAGCAAACCGGGGGCAAGAGCCACATGAGCGATGCGGCAATCAGGATCGAAGGGTTGCGCAAGACCTATCGCGGCGGCAAGGGCCAGCCCGAAAAGCAGGCGCTGAAAGGTATTGATCTTACGGTTCCGCGTGGATCGGTTTTTGGTCTGCTGGGACCGAACGGGGCCGGGAAGTCCACCCTGATCAATATTCTGGCCGGGTTGGTGATAAAATCCGCGGGCAACGTGTCGATCTGGGGCTTTGATCAGGATCAGCATCCCCGCCAGTCGCGGGCGGCCATCGGCGTGATGCCGCAGGAATTGAACCTTGACCCCTTCTTCACACCGCGCGGCGCTTTGGAGGTTCAGGCAGGTCTATATGGCGTTCCCAGGGCGCAGCGCCGCAGCGATGAGATTCTCGAACTGGTCGGCCTGAGCGACAAGGCCGAAGCCTACGCCCGCACCCTGTCTGGCGGTATGCGGCGGCGGTTGTTGCTGGCCAAGGCACTGGTCCACCACCCCAGGATTCTGGTCTTGGATGAACCGACGGCGGGCGTGGATATCGAACTGCGCCAGATGCTTTGGGCCAATGTCCGAAAGCTGAACGAGCAGGGCATGACCATTATCCTGACCACGCACTACCTGGAAGAAGCGCAGGAGATGTGTGACGAGATCGCCATCATCAACCATGGCGAAAAGATCGCGCAGGACAGCACCGCGAACCTGCTGGGCCGTATGGACAGCCGCACCATGGTGATCGTGCCGGACAACCCGGTCGCCGACCTGCCCGCGACGCCGGGGGTTGAGGCCACGCTGCGCGAAGATGGCAACCTTGTCCTTCAGTATCGAAGCGCCCAGACCAGCGCCGAACAGGTTCTGGAATCGGTGCGCGCGGCCAATATTCGTATCCGCGATGTTCGTACCGAAGAGGCCGATCTCGAGGATGTGTTCCTCGCGCTGACGTCCAGCCGCAGGGATGATCCCCCGGCTGCCGATCAGGACCAGCCGCGCCGGGGCATGCACCGGGTCAAGCTTTAGGCCCGGTCTATCCGCGCCTGATAGCAGTTGTTTCGTGCAGACCGGACGTGGATATATGCAACGTCCGGGCGGGTGAAAATCTCCGTGACCTTTTTACTGATCTGATCCGTTGCGGTGATCGCGCCGGTGCCATAGACGATCCGGTCGTCCTGCCCGTAGCCCTTGATCAGATAGTCGGGCGATGTGGTCAGAATCTCGGGCAGCGCTTCACCCCCGTACTGCTCGCAAAGGGCGGCACATAAGAAGATCGGGCCGGTTTCGGCGTAGGGATGTGTCTCTAAAAAAGGCCGATGTGCCAATATCAGCATTTCCTCGCCCTCAGGAATGTTCTGCAGGCAGTGTCGGCAGGGATTCCCAGCCCCGGTGGAAACTACACGTTCCGGGGTGGCGCCATAGGCATCCGGTCCTCCTTTCTGAAGGGCGCGTACATCTTCGGTCGGTAATGCGGTGATTTTGAACATTTCGGTTCTCCTTTTGGCAACGATGCCCGTGACCTCAAGCCCAGGCGACCCGTTTCCTGCGCAAAGGACTCGAAAAAGAACAAAACGTGAATATAATATGGAATCGCCATGTATGCCGAACTGTCGATCACATCGAATTTCACCTTCCTCACCGGGGCTTCGCACCCCGAGGAGTACATGGAACGTGCCGTCACCCTGGGCCTGCCCGCCATCGCGATTGCCGATGACAACTCGGTCGCCGGCATCGTCCGCGCCCACACGCAGGGGCGCGAGATCGCCCGCAAGGTGCGTGAACGGCTGGAGTGGGAGGCGCAGAACACCTCGATCGGCCCGCCCTGCCCCGATCACATCCCCAAACCGCTCTCTTATCCGGTCCATGCAGTGCCGCGCCTGATCCCGGCGGCGCGGCTGATTTTCACTGACGCGCCCACCGTCACCGCCCTGCCCCTGAACCGGCAGGGTTGGGCCAACCTGTGCCGTATCCTGTCGGCAGGTCGCCTGCGCGCCGAAAAGGGCGACTGCATCCTGCATCTGTCAGACCTTCTGGAATTCTCCGACGGTCTCCACCTGCTGCTCTGGCCACTGGCGATCCGGTCCCGGGGCGGCGCGAACGCATGGCGGACACAGGCACAACAGCTGACGCGCCGCTTTGCCGGGCGGATACACCTGTTGATGCACCCCCGATATGATGGCGCGGATAGCGCATATTTCTCTGTGTTAGAGACTGAATCAAAGCAACTTGACCTCCCCACACTCGCCAGCGCCACACCGATGATGCATCACGGTACACGCCGCAAGCTGGCCGATGTGGTGACCGCCATCCGCCTACGCCGCAAGGTCGACGAACTGGGCCGCGATGCGCTGGCCAACGGGGAACAGCGCCTGCGATCCGAGGCCGAGATGCTGCGGATCTTCAAAGGCTATGAGGGTGCCGTCGCCCGCGCCCATGCGCTCAGCGAGCAACTCACCTTCTCGCTGGACGAGCTGCGCTATGAATATCCCAGCGAAGGTAGCGAACAGGAAACCCCGACCGAGCGTCTGCACCGTCTGGCGCATGAAGGGCTGAAATGGCGCTATCCGGCGGGCGCGTCGGAGAAGGCGCAAAACATGCTGGCGCATGAGCTCACCCTTATCGGCAAGCTGAAATACGAACCCTATTTCCTGACCGTCCGCGACATCGTCCATTTCGCCCGCTCCCGCAGCATCCTCTGCCAGGGGCGTGGCTCGGCGGCCAATTCAGTGGTCTGTTTCTGCCTCGGCATCACCGAAGTCAGCCCCGAGATGGGCACAATGGTCTTCGAACGTTTTGTCTCGGAAGCTCGCGATGAGCCCCCCGATATCGACGTGGATTTCGAACATGAACGCCGTGAAGAGGTGATTCAGCACATATATGACCGCTATGGCCGCGAACGCGCAGGCCTCTGCGCGACGGTCGTGCATTATCGCGGCAAGCGCGCCATACGCGAGGTCGGCCGCGCCATGGGCCTGACCGAAGACACCATCTCTGCGCTCTCGTCACAGCTCTGGGGATTCTTCTCGGCTGCCGGGCTCGAGGCGCACCGGATGCGCGAAATCGGCCTCGATCCCGAAGACCGACGGCTAAAACAGACTCTAATGTTAGTGTATGAGATCGATGGCTTCCCCCGCCACCTGTCGCAGCACGTGGGCGGGTTCATCATTACCGAGGGGCGGCTGGACGAACTTGTCCCCATCGAAAACGCCACCATGGAAGGCCGTACGGTTATCTGCTGGGATAAGGATGATATCGACAGCCTGGGCATCCTCAAGGTCGATGTTCTCAGCCTCGGGATGCTGACCTGTATCCGCAAGGCGTTTGATCTGATCGGGCAGCATCATCAGACCGATTACACATTGGCCACCCTGCCGCCCGAGGATCCGGCGGTTTATGACATGCTGTGCGTGGCCGACAGTGTGGGCGTGTTTCAGGTGGAATCACGTGCACAGATGAACTTTCTGCCGCGGATGAAGCCGCGCAAATTCTATGATCTGGTGATCGAGGTCGCCATCATCCGCCCCGGCCCCATTCAGGGCGACATGGTCCATCCCTATATCCGGCGGCGGAATGGCGAAGAGCCGGTTGTTTTCCCGTCTGATGCGTTGGGTGAGGTGCTGGGCAAGACCATGGGCGTGCCGCTGTTTCAGGAACAGGCGATGCAGATCGCCATCGTGGGCGCGGGTTTCACCCCGGAACAGGCTGACCGATTGCGCCGTTCATTGGCAACATTCAAGAAACATGGCAATGTCAGTGAATTCCGCGCCCTGTTTCTGCGCGGCATGAAGCGCAACGGCTATGAGGATGATTTTGCCGAGCGTTGCTTCTCGCAGATCGAAGGCTTCGGTTCATACGGCTTCCCCGAAAGCCACGCGGCCAGCTTTGCGCTGCTGGTCTATGCTTCGGCCTGGATCAAATGCCACCATCCCGGCATCTTCGCCTGCGCGCTGCTGAACTCGCAGCCGATGGGATTCTATGCCCCGGCCCAGATCGTGCGTGATGCGCGCGAGCACGGGGTTCAGGTCCGCCCGGTTTGCATCAATGCCAGTTTCTGGGACAATGTGATGGAACCCGATGGCCATGGTGGGTTGGCCCTGCGGCTGGGGTTCCGCCAGATCAAGGGGCTCAGCGAGGAAGATGCCAGTTGGCTCACCGCCGCGCGCGGCAATGGCTATCATCAGGTCGACGATGTCTGGCGTCGTGCGGGCCTTGGCCCCTCGGTGATCGAACGCCTGGCCGAGGCCGATGCCTTCGCCGCCTGCGACCTGACCCGGCGCGAAGCGCTGTGGCAGGCCAAGGCGATTGCGACCGCCAAACCTCTGCCACTGTTCTCGCAGGATCTGGAGGGCGAGGCGCTGGATGAGCCCGAAGCCTACCTGCCACAGATGACATTGGGCGAGCAGGTGGTCGAGGATTACGTCGCCACCCGTCTCAGCCTCAAGGCGCATCCGGTGGCCTTGCTGCGGCACCTGCTGACGCCGGGCCAGCGCGACAAAACCACCCCTGTAGCCTGACCGGTTAACCGGATATTGCCCAAGAACAGAGTCGAATCCCAGGATCGTCATGACCCGACCTACCCTACCCCCACGCTTTCCGGCGACACCGGACCAGATCAACACGCAAGTCCGCGCTTTCTATGCACGTGTGCGCGAGGATGCCGTGCTTGGCCCGGTCTTTGCCAACCATGTCGACGACTGGCCCGCGCACGAGGAAAAGATCGCCGCCTTCTGGCGCAATGCCATCCTGTTTGAGCGCAGCTATGACGGTAACCCGCAGCGGGTTCATATCGAACGGTCCGATGTGAAACCCGAACTCTTCGCCCGCTGGCTCGACCTGTTCGAAGAAGTCGCCACCCAAACGCTACCGCCTGAAACCGCCACGCCGTGGGTCGCATTGGCTCGTCGCATCGGTGTGGGGATGAAGGCCGGGGTGCAATCGGCGCGCCAGCCCAAGGACGCGCCGCCGATCCTGCAATGACCTGAGATCATGACGGCTTTGCCATGTTAGCGATAAAATAGGGGCTATCCGCCCCCGGAAAATGTGTTTAGTCAAAGGAAAAACCAGCCCGAGAATTCATCCGGGTTGCCGCGTCAACCGCAACCACACCGACCCACGACCCGAGGCCAACTGATGAGCACTCAAAACTCCACCCTTCGGGGACTTGGCTACGCGTTTCTGGGCTTTGCGGTCTTTGCCAGCCATGACGCGCTGATCAAGGTCCTGGGCGGCACCTATTCGGTGATGCAGATCATCTTTTTTGCCACGCTGTTTTCCTTTGTCCCCATGGCGGTCACGATCCTGACCGACCGGACGACAGGAAACTTTCTACCCCACCGTCCATGGCTGGTCCTGTTGCGGTCCGGCCTGATGGTCACGGCCATGTCCTGCGCGTTCTATGCCTTCTCGGTCCTGCCGCTGGCCGAGGTCTATTCGCTGCTGTTTTCCTTCCCGCTGATCGTCACGGTCCTGTCGATCCCGATTCTGGGCGAGGTGGTCCGCGCGCAACGCTGGGCCGCGGTCGGCGTGGGCCTGATCGGCGTGCTGATCGTTCTGCGCCCGGGCACAACGGACATCACGTTGGGCCATCTGGCAGCCCTGACGGCCGCCTTCTGCAGCGCCTTTGCCTCGGTCCTGGTACGCAAGATCGGAAACGAAGAACGCTCGGCCGTTCTGATCCTCTACCCCATGCTGCTGGCAATCGTGGTGATGAGCCTCGCCCAACCGGCGGTGTACCTGCCCCCATCGCTGCTGCACCTGGCGATGATGGCCCTTGTCGGCGTTTTCTCGGTGATCGCGCAACATCTGATCATCATGGCCTATCGCGCCGCTCCCGCCGGGGTTGTCGCCCCCAGCCAATACAGCCAGATCATCTGGGCCACGATATTCGGAATGGCTTTCTTTGGCGAACAACCCGACGGTTGGGTCGCAGTCGGGGCCAGCATCATCATTGCATCTGGCGTATTCGTGGTCTGGCGCGAAAGCCGGTCCAACACCACTTCGGTTAACACTCCGGTTTTGCGGGTCCGATCGCCAAGGTCGGATACGGGTGCGTCGAGACCGGGCTCATAATTCCAAGCAGACGACATCTCTGCCGCTTATGATCCAGATCTTAGAGAACTTTGATCCCGGATTCTCACACGACTCCAGCGCGGACACCTTCCATTCAAGATCTTCAAAGTTGTCCAAATCTGTATTTGAGTAGATGAGGAGGTCATCAACGTCTGAACCGCATTTCTTGGCTTTAATACAAATTGCTCTTTGAACAAGATTTCGAAACTTGGTTTTTCTTTGTGGGTCCATCAAGCCTATGTCACGTCAGATTAGCTCACCTGAAGCTTGTGCCTTTCTTGCGAAACGCGTCCATTCTGCTTGCTCGCGAGGATCACAAGCTTCGACGACCTCAACACCAATGTTAATTCCTCGGCTCGTCAAAATGAAATCCGGATTCTCACTTTCCACAACTTTCAGAGGAAATTTTAGCTGACCGCTCTGGTTCTGAAACTCCAAGAGGAGCCGAAGACAAAATCTTTCGAGCTCCTTCTGTCGTCCTCGTCGCTCTAAACGAGGGGGAGCCGAAGCCCCCCATGTTCTTAGTATCTTTACAAGTTCGGAACTAGTTTGAGCGACGATGGCCTCCGACACTAGTAAACTACGACCGAGCGGATGCTCTCGCCCTTATGCATCAGGTCGAACCCGTGGTTGATGTCGTCCAGACCCATGGTGTGCGTGATCATCGGATCGATCTCGATCTTACCTTCCATGTACCAGTCGACGATCTTGGGCACGTCGGTCCGGCCACGGGCGCCGCCAAAGGCTGTACCGCGCCACGAACGGCCTGTGACCAGCTGGAACGGACGGGTCGAGATTTCGGCACCCGCGGGCGCCACACCGATGATGATCGATTCACCCCAGCCCTTATGCGCCGATTCAAGTGCTGCGCGCATTACGCCGACATTGCCGGTGGCGTCAAAGGTATAATCCGCGCCGCCCTTGGTCAGATCGACCAGGTAAGGCACCAGATCGCCTTCGACTTCGTTCGGGTTCACGAAATCGGTCATCCCGAATTTGGTGGCCATCTCGACCTTGGACGGGTTCAGGTCGACGCCGACGATCTGATCCGCTCCGGCCAGACGCAGGCCCTGAATCACGTTCAGGCCGATACCACCCAGACCGAACACGATAGCACGGCTGCCGATTTCGACCTTGGCAGTGTTGATCACCGCGCCGATGCCGGTGGTTACACCGCAGCCGATATAACAGATCTTGTCGAAGGGTGCGTCCTCGCGCACCTTGGCCAGCGCGATCTCCGGCAGAACCGTGTGGTTCGAGAAGGTCGAACAGCCCATGTAGTGCAGGATCGGATCGCCATCCAGCGTCGAAAAGCGCGAAGTGCCGTCGGGCATCAGGCCCTGACCTTGCGTGCTGCGGATCGCCTGGCACAGGTTCGTTTTGGGATGCAGACAGTATTCACACTCACGACATTCCGGAGTGTAAAGCGGGATCACATGGTCGCCCGGCTTCAGGCTGGTCACACCCGGGCCAACCTCGACCACAACACCTGCGCCTTCGTGGCCCAGAATGGCCGGAAACAGACCTTCGGGGTCAGCACCTGAAAGGGTGAATTCGTCTGTATGGCAGATGCCGGTGGCTTTGATTTCAATCAGAACCTCGCCCGCCTTGGGGCCTTCAAGGTTCACGTCCATCACTTCCAAAGGTTTGCCCGCCTGAACGGCAACGGCGGCACGGGTACGCATGGTGTTTGTCTCCCTGTCTTAAATTGCCCCGACCCTGCGTCAATTGCAGAGCGTTTTCAACTGCGCTTTGATGGCAAATTGGCTAATTGTTTGATATTGCAGAAACGACATTGTCAGAAAGAGGAACGCCAATGCATCGATTAATCCCGCTTGTGATCCTTCTGGCAGCCTGTACCGACACCAGCATTCCCGAAGATGTCGCCGCCACCCCCCAAGCCGCTTCGGTGGAACTGGCCTTTTGCAAGGGAGAACCCTTTGCCGATTCCGTTGGCCAGCCGGTCTCGAGCATCCAGGCGGATCTGCCCGAGCGAGCCCGTGTACTGGGCCCGGATGACATCGCCACACAGGATTACCGCATCGACCGGCTGAACGTTTACGTGAACGGGGCCGGGATCGTTCAGCGGCTGGCCTGCGGGTAGGGGTCGGACTCGACTCTGGCATCGATTCTCAGATAAGAACAAAATGAGAACATCTTGATGTCTGCCGATGCCCAAACGCCGAATACTTTCGCTGTGGTTCCCCCGTCTGGGGGCTGAACGGCTGGTCCGCGCCGCGCGGGGCCTGCAGGATGGGCCTTTGGCCGTGGTGACCGAGCAGTCGAATATGCAGGTCGTCACCTCGCTGAACGCCGAAGCCCAGGCCGCCGGTCTGCGCGTGGGTCAGCCGGTGCGCGACGCCCATGCCATGTGTGCATCACTTGTGACACGCCCCCGCAATGCCCCGGCCGAGGCCGCGTTTCTGACCGCGTTGCGTCGCTGGGTGGGCAAGTTCAGCCCTTGGGTGGCCGAGGAATCACCGGACGGGCTGATTGTCGACCTGTCGGGCTGCGCGCATCTGTTCGGTGGCGAAGAAGCGTTGCTGAGCGTGATCGAGACCGACTGCGCCGATATGGGGCTGAGCGTGCAGATGGGCATCGCAGATACGTTGGGGGCAGCCTGGGCCTTGGCGCGCTATGCCGGGCAAGAGGCCACGTCCGACCGCAACGGTGACGCCATCAGCCAGGAGGCCCGCGCCACGCGCGCCCGCGCAGGCAAGCGGCGGCACTGGACCAAAGGCGGGGCCGCGCCGCAAGTAATGGCACTGGGTGGCGGCGCACGGATCGCAGCGCCGGGGCAATCCTATGGCGCGCTCAGCCCCCTGCCCATTGCAGCGCTTCGGCTCGAGGATCAGGTGGTCGCGCAACTGAACCGGCTGGGCCTGCGCCGGATCGGCGATCTGCTGGGCCAGCCCCGCGCCTCTCTGGCGCGGCGGTTCGGGCGGGGGCTGGTTCTGCGGCTGGATCAGGCGATGGGCAGCGCCCCCGAGCCGGTCTCGCCCGCCCGTCCGCCGCATCACTTTGCGGTGCGGATGACCCTGCCCAACCCGATCGGATTGGTCGAGGACGTGATGGCCGCCATCGATCGTATTCTGCCCACGCTCTGCGCCAGATTGGAAGAGAAGGGCCGCGGCGTCCGTGCCCTACGGCTCGAAGCGTATCGTGCGGATCAGGCGGCCGAGATCATCGAGGTCGGTCTGGCCCGCCCAACCTATGATAAACACCGTATTCGCCCTTTGTTAGAGATGAAAATCGACAAGATCGACGCAGGTTATGGCATCGACATGCTGCGACTTGAGGCGGTGCAGTCCGAGCCCATCCACGCCCGGACCCGAACCGGCCATGCCGAAGCCAGCCGCGCCGCCCGGGAACGGCTGGAGGGCAACAGAGCCGTCGAAGACCTGATCGGAAAACTGGGCGCGCGGGTGGGTCTGGAGGCGATCACACGGCGCCACCCGGCGGCGTCTCACATCCCCGAAAAAACGGCTCAGACCCTGGCCGCCGCGTGGTCGGAACCCGCCCGCAACTGGCCCGTCCCGCCACGCCCCCGGCCTTTGCAGATTTGGCAGCCCGAACCGGTGATGGCCCCGGAAACCCCAGAAGTGCCCGGTGCCTTTCGCTGGCGCGGGCGGGACTGGCAGCTGGCACAAGCCACCGGTCCGGAACGCATCGCGCCCGAGTGGTGGCTGGACGATCCCAACTGGCGCAGCGGGGTGCGCGATTACTGGGTGGTGGTGACAGAACAGGGTGAGCGGCTTTGGCTGTTTTACGGCCATGGCGGCACCCTGTCGGCGGGCTGGTTCTGTCAGGGGCAGTTCGGCTGATACTACCTGCCGCGAAACACCAGAAAGTCCGGCAGATAATCAAAAAACCGGACCAGCCACGAAAACGGAGCCGGAAAATCGGTGCGAAACCGGCGTCGCGACATCGCCTTGACCACACGGTTTGCCGCATCTTCCGGCGTCATCAGCATCGGCATCTTGAATTTGTTCTTCTCTGTCAGCCGGGTCTTGATGAAACCGGGGTTGACGATGCGCACAGTCACACCGGTGCCGGCAAGATCAAGCCGCATGGATTCCGCCAATGAAATCAGCGCTGCCTTGCTGGCGGCGTAACCAATCGCCGCCGGTAACCCACGATAACCCGACAACGACCCGATCAGCGTGATATCCCCGCGACCAGCCTGAACAAAGCCCGGCACTGTTTCGCCAAGAACCCGCAGGGCACCCGTGAAATTCACGTCATTCATCGCAAGAACGGCCTCGGTATCCCAGTGTTTTGCGGGCATCGGCTCGTAGATGCCGGCATTGTAAACCAGTCCGTCGACCTCTCCGACCTGTTGCCGCGCACGGCGAACCGCCTCAAGGTCCGCGACATCAAATGGAACGGCGCGCGCATTGGGCAGCGACCCGCAGATTTCTTTCAGACGTTCGGCGTTGCGGGCGGACAGGACCAGATGCGCCCCTTTGTTGCTCAGCGCCTCGGCCAGCGAGCGGCCCAGCCCTTCACTTGCGCCAATGATCCAGTAGGTCTTTCCATCAAAATCGATCATGCCTTTTCATTCCGGTTGTAACAGTCGTTTTACGCACCGGTGACCCGAAAGGATCACCCACCGTCCGGACCTGGGGATGCCACCTCAAACAGCCTTGGGATGCTAAGATACAGCAAAGTATTGCTTTTTATTGATCCACTGTCTTTGGCCCCGCGTATCTCAGTAAATAACGCATAACGAGGATGGAATGTTCGACGAAACCCCGCGTGTACGCAAGAAAATCGCAGTCATCGGCGCAGGCATTTCAGGCCTCTCTGCAGCTTATTACCTTTCCGAAGACAACGACGTAACCGTGTTCGAGGCCGAGCCCCGGCTGGGTGGTCACGCCCGAACGGTTATGGCTGGAAGGAACGGCGACCAGCCCGTCGACACCGGGTTCATTGTATTCAACTACGTTACCTACCCGCATCTGACGCGCCTGTTCGATGAACTGAACGTTCCCGTCAGCAAAAGCGAGATGAGTTTCGGGGCAACCATCGACAACGGCCGGATCGAGTACGGGCTGAACAACCTGCGAACCTTGACGGCGCAGAAACGTAACCTGACACGCCCTGCCTATTACAAGATGATTGCGGACATTTTGCGCTTTGGAAAAGAAGCACCCGATGCGGCCAAGGATGACGACACCACAATTGGCGAACTGGTTGACCAGTTGCGCCTGGGTCACTGGTTCCGCCACAACTATCTGATGCCAATGTGTGGCGCGATCTGGTCCACCCCGGTCGAGTTCGTCGATCAGTTCCCGGCCCGTTCACTGGTTCAGTTTTTCCGCAACCACGCACTTTTGGCCTCTGGCCGCGCCAATCAGCATCAATGGTATACAGTCACGGGCGGAAGTATCGAATATGTCCGCCGGATCGATGCCGCTTTGCGTGCGCGTGGCTGTGAGATCCGCTTGGCCGCACCGGTTGATCACATTCAGCGCAGCGATCTGGGGGTTACAATTCACAGCCAGGGTGTCTCGGACCTGTTTGACGAGGTGATACTGGCCACGCATTCGGATCAGTCACTTGCCATTCTGGGCCAGGGCGCCACTGCATCAGAGAAGGCTGCCCTGGGCGCGATCCGGTATCAGCCGAATGTCGCAACACTTCACTGCGACCCCGCCCAGATGCCGCGTCGGCGCGCCTGCTGGTCCAGCTGGACCTACCGGTCGCAAGCCGGACAGGTAGGCGTGACATACTGGATGAACCGGCTTCAGAACATTCCCGATAGCGATCCTCTCTTCGTTACGCTGAATGCGCCGACCGAAATCGGCGACGACAAGATCTATGATCAGGTGGAATTTGCGCATCCGGTCTTCGACAAGGCCGCAATCAAGGCGCAGGCGCAGATCCGAAACATGCAGGGGCAAAACCGGACATGGTTTGCCGGAGCCTACAACCGACATGGGTTCCATGAAGACGGGATTGCCAGCGCAATGCATGTTGTCGGGCTGATCAAAGGAAACTCGCAAACTCCCGGAGCTGAACATGGCGTTCCTGAAGAAGCTGCCATCCCTGTTTCAACCGACGCATAACAGCTGGCGTGCCGCGCTGTTGTCCGTTGCGATGCTTGCCCCGGGCGGGCTGGCGGCCTCTCCGGTCTTTGGTGTTCTGGACAATGCTCAGACGCGCGGCGCGGCGACCTTCCGGTACCTGGGCTTTCCTCTGTATGATGCGCAACTGTTCACGCAAGGTGGGGCGCCGCTCAGCTGGAGCAGAGATTTTGGCCTGGAACTGCGTTATCGGCGGAACCTGACAAAAAAAGCGCTCGTGAACTCGACACTGGATGAAATGAAACGCATCGGGCGCGCCGCGCCGGTTCGGCAACAGCTGGATGGTTGTTTCGACGCCGTCAGCAAAGGCGACACCTTTCTGGCCGTGTCACAGGGGCCGGACAAAGTGAGCTTCTGGCTGAACGGTCGCAAGACATGCACGATGGCTTACCCGGGGATCACACGCAGCTTCATGTCCATCTTCCTGGGCGAAAACACGCGCTCCGCCGCTTTCACCCAGTCGCTGTTGGGGAAATGATGCTTTATCCGCGGGTCAGCCTGTATGCGCTGATGCTTTCTGCGGCCGGTATCCCGCTGTACATACATTTGCCTCGGTTTGCGGCTGTCAATCTGGGCATTGGACTGGCCACGATCGGCACGGTACTTCTGGCGATCCGCCTGATCGATCTGGTGCAGGATCCACTGATCGGCTGGGCCATAGACCGTTGGCCAGGTGCGCAGGTTCTGTTCGCGGCCATGGCCATGACGGGTCTGGCGGTCGGATTTCCCTTGCTGTTCTCATTGCCTCAGGGCGCAAGTGTGGCGGCCTTGGTCGCCATTCTGATCCTGTTGTTTTCAGCCTATAGCCTTGGCACTATCCTGCTTTATGGCCGCAGCGCGACACTTGCCAAACGGCCTGACCCGAAAGAGCTGATGACGCTGGCCGCCTATCGGGAAAGCGGGCAATTGGCCGGGGTGATCCTTGCCGCAGGTGCGCCGGCATTGCTGGCGGCCCTTGGGGCACAATCGCAAGGATATCCCGCATTTGGGCTGTTCCTCGGGATAATGGCTATCCTGTCAATTGTTTTGACATTCCCCATGTGGCGGCGACCGCCGATAACCGGACAGGGACTGACATATTCCGGCCTGGGCCAGGCTGGTGCGCTCAGGCTGCTGGTGCTTGCACTGGTAAACAGCCTGCCGGTGGCAATAACATCCACACTCTTTCTTTTCTTTGTCGAAGATCGGCTGCAACTGCCGGGTAAAGCCGGACCTCTTTTGATCCTGTTTTTCCTTAGCGCGGGCGCAAGTGTTCCGTTCTGGGCGCGTCTCAGCAACCGAATTGGCCGTAAACAGACTCTGATTATTGCGATGCCCCTGTCGATTGCCAGCTTTGTCGGGGCAGCCCTTCTGGCTACCGGAAATGTCACGGGGTTTGCGTTGATCTGCATGACCTCGGGCGCGGCACTGGGGGCAGACATGGTGGTCTTGCCCGCCATGTTCTCGGTGGTTTTGACACGTGCCGGGCTGAATGCTTCGGCTGCGTTCGGCATCTGGTCTTTCGCTGGGAAACTGGGCCTGGCCTTGGCGGCCTTCTTCACACTGCCCCTGCTTGAACGCAGCGGATTCACCCCCGGACAGGCTAACTCGGCCCAGGCATTGAAAACACTCAACCTGGCTTACGCCGTGCTGCCCTGCATTCTGAAACTTGGCGCGTTCGGATTGGTCCTGACGCTGCCCTCAAAGGAGCCCATCCAATGAAACTCCTTGCAATTCTCCTGTTTGCCCTGCTTGCCCTGTTGTTTGCGAAAAGGCGCTATTTCAGTTTTCAGTCTCAATCACCCGCAGATTATTCCGACACAGGCCCGAAGTTTTCGCTGAAAGAGCAACTGAACGGGGAAATCCTGTCCGAAGGGCTGATCTTTGGGCCAAACGGAAAGATGTCCAACAGCTTTGTCGCGCGCATGGTGGGGGAATGGACCGGAAATTCCGGGACGCTGACCGAGCATTTCAGCTATTCCAACGGCAAACAAATTACCCGCAAATGGTACCTGACCCTGGGCACCGGCAACACTTTTACGGCAACCGCAGACGATATTGTCGGAGAAGGAAAGGGCGTTATCGCAGGCTCGACCGTCAGGCTTTCCTACCGGATCGTGCTGCCTGAAGATGCCGGCGGGCATATTCTGAACGTCACCGACTGGATGTATCTGACCGAAAACGGAGCGATCATGAACCGGTCCGAGATGCGGAAATTTGGGGTGAAGGTCGTCGAGTTGATAGCGACCATGCGCCCCGCCCCAGCGGTCAAGACCAACCACCTGAACGGTGCACATGGTCGCGACACGACAACCGAGGCTAGGACACTGCAATGACCTTTCGCCGCTTTCTGGCAGGCTGTATGGCCATTGCCGCGCTTATGATCCTTGCCGCCTGTTCCGCCAAGCCAAAGGTTCCCAAGACCTTTCTTTCTGATCGCCAACTGAACCTTGAGGAATTCTTTGACGGTCAGACGGTGGCCTATGGGCAGTTTCAGGATGTTTTGGGCAATGTCTCGCGCCGCTTCACGGTCGATATTGAAGGCAGGTGGACCGGCGAAACACTGACATTGGTCGAAGACTTCACTTATGACGACGGCGCGACCGAGCAGCGCGTCTGGACCCTGACCAAGACAGGTGAGGATACCTGGACCGGGACAGCCCCGGGTGTGCTGGGCACCGCATCTGGCATCGAGCGGGGCGACACATTCAACTGGAAGTACAGCATCGACCTGCCGGTCAAAGACGGCACGATGCGGGCCGATTTCGATGACTGGATGTGGCTGCTGGACGACGACAGGCTTCTCAATCGTGCATACCTGTCACGATTTGGCGTCCGTTTGGGCGAGGTTATCCTGTTCTTCGAAAAGAAGTAGTTCGGGGATGAGCAGCCACGTCATGCAACCGCAGTCTGACGCCCCAAACGGCTGGGCACCGCATTCTGTCTGAACACTAGGCCGACTTTTCGGTCTTTTCCTCAACTGGCTCAGCATCCATTTCGATCACTTCCGCCTCGTCACTCGAAACATCCACAACGTCTTGTTCCGGCTCGGATTTATCCTCGAGCGCGCCGACGATCAGAGGCAGCATATGCACCCCTGTGGCACTGGCGATTTCCGGTGTTTGCGGCGTTTGCCAGCTGAGCGTATCAAAGCTGTGACAGTTCTGGCAGACCGGGGCCCACTCAGCCTGAATGTCGTGACAGTTGTCACAGACCCATTGCGGACCACGCGGCGCGTTCAGCGCCTTGGCCAGCCACCCCTGCACCACCGCGTCCGACGAACCCTCGCCCCGCTCAATTGCAGCCATCAGCGTATAGGCCCGGGCATCTGCCTGTTTTTCCACGACGTCGCCCAGCGCACGGCGGGCTTCGGGGAAATCTTCGGCAACGATATTGAGTTCCGCCAGGATCAGCCGGGTTTCCTGATGCTGAGGATGAATACGGGTCAGTGCCGTAAAGCGCTTGATCCGTTCGGATGGCGTTTCATCCGGTACGATCTCGGCAAAGGCATGCGCCAGATCGGGGTGAGGCTGAACCTCCCACGCTTTTTTCAGAATCTTGGTTGCCGCCCGGGGCTTGCCTTTGGCGATATAGGCCCGTGCAGCCATTGCAGCGGCCGGAACCAGATCGGGTGACAGCCTGTTGGCTTCTATCGCGTGCTCCTGCTGTTCGAGAGTCGCATCTTCGTCCAGAATATCCTTGGCCTCGGACAGGGCCAGAACTGCGTCGCGGCGCTTGAACACGTCGCGCGGCAGGTGGCCCGCTTTCAGTTTGGCGGTCAGGGTTGAACGCGCGCCGGCCCAATCCTGCGCCTTGGTCTGGAGACCCAGCAGAATATCCTGCGTTTCCTGGTGCCGCGGCTTGATCGCCAGCGCCTTTTCGGCCAGCTTGCGCGCGGTTTCATCATCACCTTCGGCAAGTTTCTGTTTCATGATGCCGCGCACACCGACAAAACGGGTCGAGTTGTTCGTAACCAGCTTCTTGTAGGTCTCTGACGCCTTTTTGGTGTCGCCATTCAATTCGGCCACCTGCGCCACAAGCAGGTTCGTCAGCTCGGGCTTGTTCAACAGTTTTTCGGCCTTCGTAGCCTTGTTCAACGCTATGCGTCCTTCCCCCGAAGCCAGCGCCATCAGACCGTCAGCCAGTGCCTGATAGCCGCGCTGCTCGCGGCTGCGGTCGAAATAGCGCGACAGGGCGGTTTCGTCGCCATTCAGGAATTTCAGCGTCGCAACCAAAAGGCTGAGCAGCTTGAAGAACAGCCAGACACCCAGGACCAGCAGACCCAGCCCAATCACGGATTGAAGCGGCCCTAACGTGTATTCCGTGCCCCCGGCCGTGATCTGAACACCGCCGCTGGTTTCCATAAGGAACCCTGCGCCCATGGCCAGCAGACCGATAATCGCAACAAAAACAAGAATCTTAAACAATGACCACAGCATGGCAGGCCCTTCAGTTCGAGTTTGCGCTTGGTTGAAGCGCATTTGCGGCGGCTACAGCGGCGACCCGTGTCTGAGCCGCCTGTTCCCAGTCTGCCATTGCCGATTGTCCGGCTTCAGGCAGGGATTTGAGTTCATTCAGCGCCGCTGGCAGGTCCCCGCTGGCCAAAGCGGCCTGCGCCCGCGACAGGATCGCGTCCGGGCTGTCCCCATCCTGCGGTGTAACTGACCGGGCGCCCGTCTGGCGCTGCAAAAACGCAATCACGCCCGCACCTTTGTCCGCATCACGAGCGTCCGCAAGCGCCGCCCGGGCCGCCGGATCAAACGAGGCCCGCAGGCTGGACAGGCTGTCCACACCCTTGTCCGACGGACCCGACAAGGCACCAGGCACATCCACGCCATTGGCTGTCAGTTCAGCCACCAGATCGGCATAAGGCTGACCCGCGTCCAGTTGACCCTGCAGGCGCGACACGATCGCTGCGTTGGTCGCAGCCAGTGCTTCGGCCGAAGCTTTCGCCTCAAGCGCCTGTGCGTCGCTTACCATCTTCTCGACCTCGGCGCGCTGTGCGGCCAGGGAATCCTGCAGCTTTTTCAACTCAGCCTCGAAGGCAGCTGATGTTTCCTGAGATGCCCCCTGGGTCAGAGCGTTGCTTTCAAGATCACTCAGGCGGGTGTCCAGAGGATCAACTTTGCTGCTGAGGGTGTCGACACTGGATTTCAGGGCGCCCAGATCCGTTTCGACCGGGGCCAGCTTGTCAGCCAGGGCAGTTACCTGATCGGAAAGACCGGAAACATCTGGAGCGTCTGCAAGAGATTTCGAAAGCTCCACAATCTGGTCTGACTGTTCGGCCAGTTTCGCCTCAAGCGCGGAAAGGGCGTCTTCTGAACCCGAGCCATTGGCCAGATACCCGCTGCCCACGACATAGCCGATAGCCGCCGCGACCACGCCGCCGATCAGGGCTGGCACGAACCCACCCTTCTTTTCCACAACCCGTTCGACAGTTTTTTCTGCAACCGGCGCAGAGGCGGCTTCGGCTTCGGCTTCGGCTTCGGCTTCGGCTTCGGCTTCGGCTTCGGCTTCGGCTTCGGCTTCGGCTTCGGCTTCGGCTTCGGCTTCGGCTTC
>NZ_JBQFTB010000013.1:0-145735 GCF_056538465.1 Ruegeria sp. BG6
GCTTCGGCTTCGGCTTCGGCTTCGGCTTCGGCTTCGGCTTCGGCTTCGGCTTCGGCTTCGGCTTCGGCTTCGGCTTCGGCTTCGGCTTCGGAAACTACGTCGTTCGGCTGGTCAGCCGCGTCAAGGGGCTTACTATCCGGTTGATCCGTGGCTTCAGTTTCGACGTTGTCGGCAATATCTTCCGACTTAGGGTCTTTCTCCGGCTCCTGATCGGATTTCTTTTTACCAGCCACCGTCACATTCCCCTTATCGATTCCAAAAAATCCTGAACAACAGACCTGACCAAGTTAATCCGTGCTCTCTTTTCCCTCAACCCGCATCGCGTGTTTCACAAGCTTTTTCACGGCTTTCCGCATTTTCCCGGGCGTCGGTTGTTTCGCAACCTTCAGCCGGGCATAGTCCAATGCATAAAGCGGTTCAGCCGTCGCTTCGCTGATTGCCGCTAGCCATAAAGGGGCAGAACCGGACCAGATATCGGCAAATTGTCGCGCCGAGCGGGGGGAAAACAACGGCGCAATGACCGGATCATCGTTGTGCGCAATTTCCTCGGCCTCGGACGACAGCGGCAGCAGCTTTTGCTGATAGACCGGCTGCTCATGCACGGTCAGGCCGGATTCGGTCAGCCGCTCGGCGATATTGCCCCGGCTGTGTTCGCCCCGAATGTGCAGCAATGGGGTCTGCGGCCTGATTTGCAGCAGATTTCCCATCAATTCCTCTGCCGTCTGCCCCGCCATCCGGGCAGTCCATCCTGCGGACAGGGCCGCGGACGTTGTTGCGGGACCGACGCAAAAGGCGGGAAGGTTCCGCGTTACGCCCAGCGACGCCGCTGCATTGACCCCGTTTGCGGAGGTGAAGATCAACCCGCGCATTCCCTTTGTGTCAACCTGAACGGCAAGCGGCCTGATATCCAGAATCGGGGAGTAAATCACTTGAACCCGCGATCTGACGCGGTTTGGCAACTGCGCAACAAACCTTTCGGATGCGGCATGAGGGCGGGTCATCAACAAATACAACTATCGGCGCCTTCGGCCTTGGGATTGTTTGCGTCCGCGCAGGGTGATACCCCGCTTTGCAATCATGATGCAACGGATCAGGCCAATGGTGCAAACACTTACCGTTCTGGGGCTGGAAAGCAGCTGCGACGATACGGCCGCCGCCGTGGTGCGCCAGACCGAGGGTGCGCGGGCCGAAATCCTGTCCTCTGTCGTGCATGGCCAGACAGAGCTTCACAGCGCCTTTGGCGGCGT
Source organism: Ruegeria sp. BG6 (assembly GCF_056538465.1). Classification (NCBI taxonomy): domain Bacteria; kingdom Pseudomonadati; phylum Pseudomonadota; class Alphaproteobacteria; order Rhodobacterales; family Roseobacteraceae; genus Ruegeria; species Ruegeria sp. BG6. The sequence continues at coordinate 1,248 of NZ_JBQFTB010000013.1, forward strand.
CGTGCCGGAAATCGCCGCGCGGGCCCATGCTGAAAAGCTGGATGTTTGCGTGGCGCAGGCCCTGAACGAATCCGGCCTGAACCTTCGCGATATGGACGCGATTGCGGTGACCGCCGGCCCGGGACTGATTGGCGGGGTAATCTCAGGTGTCATGTGCGCCAAGGGGTTGAGTGCTGCAACAGGCATACCCCTGATTGGGGTCAACCACCTTGCCGGGCATGCCCTGACACCGCGCCTGACGGACAGCATTGCATTTCCTTACCTGATGCTTCTGGTGTCGGGCGGGCATTGCCAATATTTGATCTCCCATGGCACGGAGCATTTCACCCGTCTGGGCGGCACGATCGATGACGCGCCAGGGGAAGCGTTCGACAAGACCGCCCGATTGCTGGGACTGCCGCAACCCGGCGGCCCCTCGGTCGAGGCTGAAGCCCGTATGGGCAACCCGGACCGGTTCCGCTTTCCCCGGCCCTTGCTGGATCGTCCGGGCTGTGATCTGTCATTCTCGGGCCTGAAAACCGCATTGATGCGCATGCGGGACCAGATCGTAAGTGAAAAAGGAGGCCTGACCCTTCAGGACCGCGCCGACCTGTGCGCGGGCTTCCAACAGGCCGTAGTCGATACTCTGGCGGAGAAGACCCGTCGGGCGATTACCCACTATCTCGGCGAAAAGCCATCTGAACCTGTCATTGCAGTGGCAGGGGGTGTCGCGGCCAACAGGGCAATTCGGGCAGCGTTAGAGACTGTTTCCGCGGAAACCGGCGCCCGGTTCACGGCACCCCCAATGAACCTGTGCACGGACAACGCGGCCATGATCGCCTATGCCGGGCTGGAACGGTTCCGCAGTGGCGCACTTGATGGAATGGACCTGACCGCCCGCCCGCGGTGGCCATTGGACCAAACCAGCCCGGCCATGCTGGGAAGTGGCAAGAAGGGCGCCAAAGCATGAGCGTTTCGGTCCTAGGCTCCGGCGCGTTTGGTACAGCGCTGGCCGTGTCACTTGCCGGGAATGGGCCTGTGACGCTGTGGTCGCACTCGCAGGATCAGGCGCGGGCCATGCAGGACGGGCGCGAGAACGCGAAACGCCTTCCCGGCATTCAGCTCGGCCCGAATATCGCCGTGACGTCGGATATCAAAGTCGCTGCCGGCAACGATGTTCTGTTGCTGGCCGTACCCATGCAGCAGCTTCGCGCAGTCATCACGGAACATGCACCTTTGTTGCGGCACAAGACGCTTGTAGCCTGCTGCAAGGGGATTGAACTGACAACCGGGCTTGGACCGGTTTCGGTCACCCGCCAGACCGCCCGCGATGCAAGACCCGCTTTGCTGACCGGTCCCAGCTTTGCCGACGACATCGCGCGCGGCTTGCCCACTGCGCTGACACTGGCCTGCGATGAGGATGAATCGGGCCAGCACCTGCAACACGCGCTTACAACGACCAACCTGCGCCTGTATCGGACAACTGATCTGATCGGCGCCGAATTGGGTGGGGCGCTAAAGAACGTGATGGCCATCGGTTGCGGGGCCTGTATCGGCGCCGGTCTTGGCGACAGTGCTCGCGCGGCGCTGATGACACGGGGGTTCGCGGAAATGCAGCGCTTCGCGGCCATGCGCGGCGCACGGCCCGAGACCTTGATGGGCCTGTCGGGATTGGGGGATCTGGTCCTGACATGTTCATCCGAGTTGTCGCGAAACTATCGTTTTGGCCTTAGTTTGGGTCGAAACGAAAGTTTCGACCCCGGAACAACAGTGGAAGGTGTGGCCACCGCAAAAGCCATGTCCGACATTGCCCGGGCCGAGGGGCTGGACATGCCCATCAGTACAACAGTGGCGGAACTCAGCCATGGTGAATACAGTGTAACCAAGGCGATTCAATCGCTGCTCAATCGCCCTTTGAAGGAGGAATAATATGCTGATCGCTCTGATCGCCCGCGACAAGGACGGGGCGCTGCAAACGCGGCTGGACAATCGTAGTGCGCACCTGGCCTATATCGAAGAAACCGGCGTTGTGGCACAGGCCGGTCCGCTTCTGAACGGCGACGCGATGATTGGTTCGCTGATCATTCTGGAAGTTGAAGATCTGGCGGCCGCGCAAAGCTGGGCCGACAACGACCCCTATGCCAAAGCCGGGTTGTTCAAATCGGTCGAACTGGTTCCCTGGAAGAAGGTCATTGGCTGATGGCGTATTGGCTGTTCAAATCCGAACCTTCCACCTGGAGCTGGGATCAACAGGTCGCCAAGGGCGAGACGGGCGAGGAATGGGACGGCGTGCGCAACTACCAGGCCCGCAATTTCATGCGTCAGATGGCCTTAGGCGATCGCGGCTTTTTCTATCATTCACAGAAGGACAAGGCCATTGTTGGCATCGTCGAAGTCTGTGCCGAGGCGCACCCCGATAGCACAACAGATGACGACCGGTGGGAATGTGTAGATATCAAAGCCGTTCGCCCTTTCGAGACTGCAGTCACACTGGATCAGATCAAGTCGGATGAGCGTCTGGCCGAAATGGTTTTGGTCAAAAACTCCCGACTTTCCGTGCAACCGGTCACGGAATCGGAATGGGACGCCATTTGCGCGTTGGGGCAAACCCGCCCTGATTGAAACGCTTCTTGGGCCTAAACCTTCTCAAGCGACCTCCAAAATGCTATAACCCAATGGAATTCGCCTGTTGGGGGCATCTCGGTTGTGGTTTTGGCGATACCTTAATTTCTGGTGTTGTTTGTTCATAGTTTGATCTTGTTCGAAAGTCTGAGCCCATGTCTGACGCCAGAGGCAGTACTGGGAAGTCCAAGCCGCGAAACCCAAAAAATTGGGAGGCGCGACTTGAAGAGGCGCGAAAGCAGCGGCGGAAGGCGCTGGCGCGTACGAATGGGTCAGCCCCCAGGAATGGCGTAGCCAAAATTCCAACTGTCGCACGATCAAAGGATATTGCGCAGGCAATCCCGGAACCTGCGCCCGATCCAGCGGTTTCGGAACCTGTCCATCCGGAAGTTCGACCAAATAAGAAACGCAATCGCGGCACGACAAGGCTCCTGCTTGTTGTGCTTATCGCAATGACATGCGGCGCGGCCCTGCAATGGGGCGGCGCCAAGGTCACCACCAAATGGTCTCAGGCTGCTGAAGATGAAGCCATTCTGGACGCGGCGCTGGGCGATCCCGATTTGCCCGCTGAGGTTGCTGCCCCCGAGAATGAGCCTCCGGTCAGGATTGCCGCACCGGACACTATTGCAACTGAACCGCCGGCCTCCCGAAAAAAGGTGTACCCGCGAAGCCAAGTGGCCAGCATCAACCTTCCCGGAGCGGAACTGATGCCCCTTCAACGAGGGAGCCCTGCCTTTTCCAACAATGTGGCGCGGCCGGACCCCAAGCTGACTGCCCTGTCTGAAGAAGCGCAAAGCGTGCCTGCGCCTCAGGAAGACCTGAGTCCCCCGGCCGATCAAGTCGAAGCAGTCGCGGTCGAAGCCCCGGTCGTCGAAGACGCCATTGTAGAAGCTGCTGTTATCCAAGACGCAGTTGTTGAAGACCCAGTGGTTCAAGACGCAGTTGCCGAAGATGCAGTAACCCCAGACGCAGTTATCGATGATGCTGAAATTGCAAAAGCAGAGGTTGAAAGCCTGCCCGATGAACCGCAGGTCAGCTTGGTGGCGTTAAACCCTGATCCGCCAGTCAGCACGATTGTCGAGCCTGCATTGCCCGATGAAGTACTGCCTGACTTAAAACCGGAACTGGATATCGAGGTCGCGCTGATTGTGCCGACCCGAGTGTCAGAGGATGCGCGAAACGTGGCGCTGAAAGTTCTGGCCGACGGTGAAGCCAATGTGGTGGCGTCAGCCCGGGTGGGATATTCGGTCAAGGAAACCCAGGTTCGGTTCTATCACCCGAACGATGCGGAAATGGCGGCACTGACTGCGAAAGCCCTGGGAGCAATTTCCCGAGACTTTACGGATTCCAACGTGAAAACCAGGCCCGGACGCATTGAGGTGTATCTGGCTGGACGTGGCGGCGGCAGCAGCAAAAGCGACGGCGACGAAAAACAAACCAGATTTGACCAGTTCATCGCCCGCCTGTTGGGCGGCGCAAACTAAAATATGCGGGAAGGTTCCGACGATGCAGAACCTTCCCTACCCCACGTGCTCCCAACTCACCACACGTGTATAGAATTCTTGGCTCTGACCGTCCTGGTCCTGAACTGAACCTACCCGGTTTCTTGCAGGTCGTTCAACAATCAAGTGTTTAGAATATAAGTAAAACTAAGCACACCCGCCGTAAGATCAGCGGGTGTCGATTCCCGTTCAGGCGCAATCAGATTCGGAATCCGGGATCAGCCGTAGACCGACTCTTTGCCGAAATGCTTGGTCAGCATGTAATAGACGACAGCACGGTATTTGTTGCGCTCGGACATGCCATAGGTTTCCATGGCCTTGTTGATCGCTTCCATCAGTTCCGGACCATCGGGCAGGCCAAGTTTCTTGATCAGGAAATTGTTTTTGACTGTTTCCAGCTCGCTTTCCTGGCTGGCAGCCACGGTCGCGGCGTCTGCGTCATAAATGGCGGGACCACATCCAATCGTAACCTTGGTCAGCAGGTCCATGTCCGGGTCCATGCCGCATTTGGATTTCAGGTCATCGGCATACTTGGCGATCAGGTCGTCGCGTTTTCCCATTTTCGTCTCCTGTTAGATGTTCATGTCCTGTCCATTCAGCACAGCACATACGGTAGCGGGCGCGGAGATTTGCACAAAGGGGAAAAAACCGCGCTTTCCCCCCTAAGGTAAACGCCATTGGATGAGCAGGGGTTGATCGAAACGCTGCTTTAATTTAACTTATCTGTTAAATAATGAAAGCGGAGGTAGCAATGACCGTATCCCTGCCAAACGAAAGTTCCGAATATCGCAATGCCAGGAATGCTTTGTTGACGGCTGAAACCGAGCTAAGAGCGCAGATCGAATCCGTCGCCGCCATGCGACGCGGCCTGCCAAAAGGCGGGCAAGTTCCAGACGACTATGCGTTCAGGTCGCTGGACGGTGAAACCGCGAAGATGTCTTCATTGTTTGGGGAACATGACACACTTGCCATCTATTCTCTGATGTACGGGCCGAATGCCACCAGCCCTTGCCCGATGTGTTCGGCATTTCTGGATGGGCTGAACGGGCAAGTCACCCATATCCGAAGGAAAATATCGATTCTGGTCGTAGCCGAGAATACGCCTCAGAAGCTGGCAGCGTTAAAGACGCAGATGGGCTGGAATGACCTGCCCTTGTTTTCAGCGCTTGGTACGGGATACCAGCGTGACTATCTGGCTGAAACGGAAGACGGTAATCAACTGCCGATCCTGAACGTGTTTCAACGGGATCAGGACGGTATTCATCATTTTTGGGGATCCGAGCTGTTCTTTGAGCCCAGCGACTGGCATCCGCGTCACATAGATGCGGCATGGCCGCTTTGGAACATCCTTGATTTCACACCGCAGGGTCGTGGAGATTTCATGCCGCCACTGCGCTGAAACAAAAAACGGCGGCCGGATCGACCGCCGTTTTCCTGAGTTTCACTGCAATCAGTAGCGGTAATGTTCGGGCTTGTAGGGGCCTTCCGGCTTTACGCCGATATACGCCGCCTGCTCGCTGTCCATCTGGGTCAGCTTCACACCGATCCGGTCCAGATGCAGGCGGGCAACCTTCTCATCCAGATGCTTGGGCAGGATGTAGACCTCGTTATTGTACTTATCACCCTTGGTGAACAGTTCGATCTGCGCCAGAACCTGGTTGGTGAACGACGCCGACATCACGAAGGAGGGGTGCCCGGTCGCGTTGCCGAGGTTCAGCAGACGGCCTTCGGACAGCAGGATGATGCGGTTGCCCGAAGGCATCTCGATCATGTCCACCTGTTCCTTGATGTTGGTCCATTTGTGGTTCTTCAGGCTGGCCACCTGAATTTCGTTGTCAAAGTGACCGATGTTACCAACGATGGCCATGTCTTTCATCTCGCGCATATGCTCGATGCGGATCACGTCCTTGTTGCCAGTGGTAGTGATGAAGATATCGGCGCTGGTGACTTCGTCTTCCAGGAGGGTGACTTCAAAGCCGTCCATAGCAGCCTGTAGGGCGCAGATCGGATCAACTTCGGTCACTTTCACACGAGCACCGGCACCACGCAGCGAGGCCGCCGAGCCTTTGCCCACGTCGCCATAACCGCAGACAACGGCAACCTTACCGGCCATCATGGTGTCAGTGGCGCGACGAATACCGTCGACCAGCGATTCCTTGCAGCCATATTTGTTGTCGAACTTCGACTTGGTGACCGAGTCGTTCACGTTGATCGCCGGGAACGGCAGATGGCCGTCTTTCACCAGCTGATACAGGCGGTTCACGCCAGTAGTGGTTTCTTCCGACACGCCCTGGATCTGGTCGCGCATCTTGGTGAACCAGCCCGGGCTTGCTGCCATGCGCTTGGCGATCTGCTTCTTGATCACCTCTTCCTCTTCGGAAGACGGCACAGGGATGATGTCCTCACCCGCTTCGGCACGGGCACCCAGCAGGATGTACAGCGTCGCATCGCCGCCATCGTCCAGGATCATGTTAGGGCCATCTTCGAACAGGAAGGATTTGTCCAGATAATCCCAGTGCTCTTCCAGTGTCTGCCCCTTGATGGCGAAGACGGGGATACCCGCCTCGGCAATCGCGGCGGCTGCGTGATCCTGGGTCGAGAAGATGTTGCACGATGCCCAGCGCACATCGGCGCCCAGCGCAACCAGCGTTTCGATAAGAACGCCGGTCTGAATGGTCATGTGCAGCGAACCGACAATGCGCGCACCGTTCAGCGGCTTGGCTTCGCCATATTCCGCACGCAGGGCCATCAGGCCCGGCATCTCGGTTTCGGCAATATCCAGCTCCTTGCGGCCAAACCCGGCCAATGAAATGTCTTTGACGATATAGTCCCCGGCCATAAGGTGCTCCACTCCGGTAAATCATGATCCGGAGTGCCCTAGCATTCCTTTATGCAGGTGGCAACTTGGATAGCCGGAAACAGGGAGTTATGCCGTCAAATTCAGCTTGGCGTACCCTCAGGCTTGATAATCGGGATCGCCTCGAAGAAATCTGTGCCAACGGCGACAATACAGGTAATGCCATTGGCCTGTGTCACCAGAACGGTATAGCTGCCTGTTTCCTTTGAGGTCCAGACCTCCATGACCGATTGCGCACCGCGCGATTTCTGCAGACCACCAAAGGCGAGTTCCTCGGCATATTTGTCCTGCAGATTGGAAATCACGTGTTCGCGCACTGCGCAGCTTTGGGCCAACACCGGCGGCGCTGTCGCGGCCATGCCGAATGTCAGGGCTATTGAGAACAATCGCTTGAACATGACAAGCTCCTTTCGTTACGGGTTTCGCTACGAGAGGGGCACACCGGGAGGAGCGCGTGCCCCCCTCAGTTCATTATGTCGGGATTGACCGTCATTCCTTCAAAGCACGAATGCTCAAGAAAACGTTGGCAGCCAGTGATCCAGACAGGTACATCATACCCTAAAAATGAGGCGCAATCGCGGCGGGTCGCGAGAGGTATGGTATAATGGCAACACAACCCCGGGCATGGCAGAGGATGCTGTCAGGTCGGCGTCTGGATCTGCTGGATCCGACGCCCGTGGACATCGAAATCGAAGATATTGCCCACGGACTTGCGTTTGTGGCCCGCTGGAACGGGCAGACGGACGGGGATTTCGCCTATTCCGTGGCCGAACATTCGCTTTTGGTCGAAGAGTTATTCGGCCGGATTGTCCCCAAGGCGCCGGCAAAATGGCGGCTGGCTGCTTTGTTACATGATGCGCCCGAATACGTGATCGGAGATATGATTTCCCCGGTAAAATCTGCCGTGGGTCCGGATTACGGCGCGCTGGATGATCGACTGGCTGCGGCCATCCACATCCGGTTCGGCCTGCCTGCCGAGGTGCCGAAAACAGTGAAGCGGCAGATCAAAAAGGCCGACAAGATCAGCGCCTGGATGGAGGCAACCCAGATCGCGGGGTTTTCCGAGGCTGAGGCGACGAAGTTCTTTGGGCGACCGGATAGGGCGGTCATAGAAGGTTTGGAAATCCGGTTGCGCCCGCCGGTTGAGGTTCGGCGGGCGTATTCTGCGCGTCACGAGGAACTTTTAAAGAAACTGTAGCCCAAATCCCCGTATTCCACCTGGAACTTCAAGGGAAAGTGTCAGGTTCTCCAAACTGGTTTAAACCACTCTCGCTTGGCTGAATGTAGAAGTAGATCAAAACCAAGGTTCCGATCAGCGGAATGAAGGCAATCAATAACCACCAAGCGGTTCGCCCGATGTCGTGCAAACGTCTGGCCCCGATCGCCACATTGGGAAGCAACAGCCCAAGTGACACCAAAACTGAAAGCGGCTGGCCCGCGCTCGGTTCAAACGCGCCAAATCCAAGCATCGGCGCGATCAATGCACCATCGACAATTCGCGTCACCAAAAGAACAAGAAATACGGCCAGGACCCACCACCAAAAGGTCGCGCGCGAAGCGCGACCGTGGAAGTTGGCGTAATTTGACAGTGCCCGCCGAAATGCCGTCGAAAGATTATTCATGCCGCCCTCCGCAATTGGGCGGTATTCACATATCACTTTTTCTTGTTATTTGATATGCAGCCGTCTGTGCGGCCGCCGACAAACCTATACGTACGCGCCCGCCGAATAAGTCAGTTCGTACGAGTGGCTATAAAGTTCAAATACGTTCCCAAACGGGTCTTCCATGTAGACCATTCGATAAGGCTTTTCGCCAGGATAGTATTTTCGGATCTGGCTCATGCGTTGTTTTCCGCCTAACTCTTCTATGATCTTAACCCGCTCTTCCAGATTGGCGTCTTGCACGCAGAAATGAAAAAGACCGCGACGCCAATACTCAAACGGCCGTTCCTCTTCGATCGTGTTCGGAAACTCAAAGAGTTCAATGCCGGTTCCATCCCCCATCGACAGGTGGGCAATGCGGAATGAACCCCAGCCTTCACCAAAAACATCGTCACACATCTGGCCTATGGCGCTGTCGTCATGCAGCACTTCGGTGGGTTCCATGAGGACATAAAGCCCAAAGGCCTTGGAGTAGAACTCGACCGCTTTTTCAAGGTCCGGAACGGTTATTCCGATGTGGGAAAATGTTAGTGCAGACATCTTTGGAAACTCCTCGTTCAACAGCAAACAAGAGGAAGGGTATCAGCAGCCCTTGCCAATACCTTCCTAAATAGTGCGCTTGTTTGAGTTTCCACATCCAGAGAAGGGAGAATGCCAGCTTAGGTTCGATCTTAACGCGGGCTGCGCTTCGCCAAAATCCGCTGCAATGTCCGGCGGTGCATGTTCAGCCGCCGTGCAGTCTCGGATACGTTCCGGTCGCACAGTTCATACACCCGCTGGATATGCTCCCAGCGGACGCGGTCCGCGCTCATGGGGTTTTCCGGCGGCGGGGGCAGTTCGTCGCCCTTGGCCAGCAATGCGTTGGTGATGTCGGTTGCATCGGCAGGTTTCGACAAATAGTCGGTCGCGCCGATCTTGACGGCTGCAACAGCCGTCGCAATCGCACCGTACCCAGTCAGAACAACAACCCGGCTGTCCGGGCGTTTTTCTCGCAGCACTTCGACCACATCCAACCCATTGCCATCTTCGAGCCGCAGATCGACAACCGCATAGGCGGGGGGCCGAGCGGTGGAAATGGCGCGGCCTGCGGCGACGGAACCTGCGGTTTCAACCTCGAATCCGCGTTTTTCCATGGCTTTGGCCAGACGTCTCAGGAACGGCTCGTCATCATCGACCAGAAGCAGTGATTTATCGGGCCCGATATCATACTGAGGACTGTCCGCCATATTCCGCTCTTTCCGCTGTTTCCTGCCTTCGGCCTAGCACTAAGTCATAGCAGCGCCATGACAAAGGTCAAACCGATCACGTCTGATCCAGAAAGCAGCCGACCTTGTCAGCAATCTGCTCCGCAGTGTCGTCACGTTTGAAAAACTCAAGGAACCCGTCCTCGGGCGTGACCAGATAGGTGAAGGTCGAGTGGTCGACTAGGTAATACTCGTCACTTTTGTCCTGCGCCTTGTAATAGGTCTTGTAGGCCTTGCTGGCGGCCTTGACCTGTTCGGGCGAGCCGGTCAGCGCGATCATCCGTTCATGCAGGTTAAAGGCATAATCCCCGACCACTTCGGGCGTGTCGCGGTCCGGGTCGATCGAGATGAACAGGGGTGTCACGGACTGCCCGCGCTCGGCCAGGATGTCGATCGCTTCGGCATTGCGTGACATGTCAAAGGGGCAGACATCGGGGCAGAACGTATAACCGAAATAGACCAGTGTCGGTTCGGTGATCACGTCCTTGTCGGTGACAGTAGCGCCATGCGCGTTCACCAGTTCAAACGGTCCGCCAATGGCTGCTGCGCCGCCGGCGATCTGGCTGGACCGGCATTGGGCAAACTTGTCGCCCGACCCTGAACCCTGCACCAGCAGCCAGACGGTGCCCAATCCAACGGCAAGAATGACGGTAGCGAGAATGGCGTAAAGGCGGATCATGACGTTATCCTGATACCAGAGGGGTTATTGATCGTTTCGGTCGGGACACCTATCAACATGAGGAACCGGTGCAATAGGACATAATTGACCCATGGCAGATTCCAACATCACATTTTGGCATGGTCAGGAACGCAGCAGCTGGATCCGGTTGCGCACCCTGATACTGTTGCGCTGGGTCGCCATCGTCGGACAGATCACGGCGATCACCGTGGCGCAGCAAACCTATCATGTGCAGCTCGAGGCCGGTTTGTGCTACCTGGCCATAGGCGTTTCGGTCATGGGCAACCTGACCGCCATTCTTCTGTTTCCCCGCAGCAAACGCCTGTCGGAGTTTGAGAACTTTCTGATGGTGCTGTTCGATCTGCTGCAGCTGGCCTTCCTGTTGTACCTGACCGGCGGGCTGAACAATCCGTTCGCCTTGCTGCTGGTCGGCCCGGTGACGATCTCGGCCAGTGTCATGAGCACCCGTTCCACCCTGATTGTCGGGGCCGTGGCAATCGTCCTGACCACACTGCTGGCCGAGTTTCATCTACCCTTGCGCACCAATCTGGGGCTCGAATTGCGAATCCCCGATATCCTGCTGTTCGGCAACTGGGCGGCGATCGTGATCGCAATCGTTTTTCTTGGCGCGTATTCGCACCGGGTCAGTTCCGAAGTGCAGTCCATGTCCGAGGCGCTTTCGGCCACGCATATGGCCCTGGCGCGTGAACAAAAACTAACGGATCTGGGGGGTGTCGTGGCTGCCGCGGCGCATGAGCTGGGTACGCCGCTTGCCACGATCAAACTGACCAGTTCCGAGCTTTTTGAAGAGCTCGACGACAGGCCGGATCTCAAAGAAGACGCCGCCCTGATCCGCGAACAGGCCAACCGGTGCCGCGATATTCTGCGCAATATGGGTCGGGCAGGCAAAGACGACCTGCATCTGCGCCAAGCGCCGCTTTCGACCGTCACTTTTGAAGCGGCCGAGCCACATATCAACCGGGGCAAACAAGTGCATTTTGCCGAAGGTCCGGCGCAGGGTGGCGATGTCCAGCAGCCCTCGATCCTGCGAAAACCCGAGATCATCCACGGATTGCGCAACCTGATTCAGAACGCCGTGGATTTCGCCCGCGCCAATGTCTGGGTCGAGGCCGAGTGGACCGAAGACAGGATTTCCGTCAACATCATGGATGACGGGCGCGGATACCCCTCGCAGATGATCGGACGCATCGGTGATCCGTTCATGCGGCGGCGCAGGACCGAAACCGATCAGCGGGCCCGACCGGAATACGAAGGGATGGGCCTGGGTCTGTTCATCGCGAAAACCCTGCTGGAACGGAGCGGGGCGGAGCTGGAATTTGCCAACGGTTCCGACCCCTACCAGTCGCTGACCGACAATCCCGAACGGCGGGGTGCCATCGTCAAAGTATCGTGGCCGCGCAACCTGATTGACGCGCAGACCGGGGATACGCCGGTACCGTCCGGGCTCAACCAGCCGATCGAGGTGTGAGTTAAGAAACCGTTAACCAATCAAGACCATAGTACGGCCCAACTTTACTGGTGTCGGAGATCAAATGGCCGACTGGATCATTCTTGTCGCAATCAGCCTGGTTTCATCCTGTTTCGCGGTGCAGTGGCTGTTGCCCCGCAAAGCGCAATACGATGCCAGTTTCGGGCTGGCTTCGCCTTCGTCTTTGTTCGACACCGTCTTCCTGTTTGACGAAAGTCGCCTGATCAGCCACTCGGACATCGCTTTGACAGGGTTCGACAAAGTCGCCGAGTGGGGCGATCTGCGCCGGTTGCTGCATCGGGATTTCCCAAGCTTTCCCGAAACGCCGGATTGCGTCCGAAGCGCCGGGACGCTGGTGGTCCCGGCGATCGATTGCACGGTCGGGCGCGAGGTGGTGTGTGAATGGATCGACGGCGTTGTGCGGGTTCAGTTGCGGGAACAGTGCAATGCCGCCACCCATGTAAGACGCGACGCCAATGACCCGATCCGACTTGCCATGGACCAGGCCCCCTATCCGGTTTGGCTGCTGGATCATCAGGCCAGCGTCCGGTGGTGCAACGCAGCCTATGTTTCACTGGTTCGAAAAGTACGCGGACAGGATGCCGATTTGACAGACCCTCTGTTTCAAGCGCTGGCCGACGATACGCGCCTGAATACCAGGATCCGGGTTTCTGCAGACGTCAAAGAAAGTGACAGCAAACTTTGGTTCGATTTGACGCTGGTCGATCACGCCGAAGGGCGGCTGTGCTATGCCGTTGACATAAACGCCATTGTCGCCGCCGAAAACACGCAGCGCAAATTCGTTCAGACGATGACCAAGACCTTTGCCCAGCTGTCCATCGGTCTGGTCATCTTCGACCGCAACCGGCAACTGGCCCTGTTCAATCCGGCCCTGATCGACCTGACCACCCTGCCCCCGGATTTCCTGAGTTGCCGCCCCAGCCTGTCAAGTTTCTTTGACCGCCTGCGCGATCAACACATGATGCCCGAACCCAAGAATTACCGCAGCTGGCGCCGCCAGATGAATGATCTTCTGGAAGCCGCCGAGGACGGGAATTATCAGGAAACATGGTCTTTGCCCTCCGGGTCCGTCTATTCGGTCAGCGGGCGACCTCATCCTGACGGGGCAGTTGCGTTTCTGTTCGAGGATATCACCGCGGAAATCACGTTGACCCGAAGGTTCCGTTCGGAAATGGACCTGATGCAATCGATCCTGGACAAGCTTGCAGATGCAATTGCGGTGTTTGCCGATGACGGGACGCTGGCCTGCACGAATGATGCCTATCGCGTGTTGTGGCAGGACACAGGGCAGACCGGGTTCGAACAGGAATCCGTTCTTGAGGTCACACGGAGATGGCAACAACGCTGTGCTGCAACGCCCTTGCTGGGCGAGATCCGTGATTTTGTTGAAATGCGAGACAATCGGGCCGAATGGTCCGGCGAGCTGTTCATGCGCGACGGAACGCACATCCTTTGCACCGTCAGTCCGATGCAAAATGGCGCAACCATCGTGCGCTTTGCGGACGGGAAAACCGTCAGCAAGCCTATGGTGCGACAACAGATCAGCGCCTGAACCGGGTTGCAGCCGAACGGGCGCAGGTTCATTGTGGCGCCATGACACGAACCCTACTCTCGATCACCTTGAATTCGCCGGAAGAAACTGCGGATTTCGCAACCCGGGTCGCAACCGGCTTGGCGCCGGGCGACACCCTGTTGCTGGAAGGTGAGATTGGCGGCGGCAAGACTCATTTTGCCCGCAGTCTGATCCAGTCCTTGATGGATGTACCCGAAGACGTACCCTCGCCGACTTTCACGCTGGTTCAGGCCTATGACACCCCGGCCGGAGAAATCTGGCATTGCGATCTGTATCGGATAAGTGCCGTTGAAGAGATTGAGGAGCTAGGCCTGACCGAGGCATTCGACACTGCAATCTGCCTGATCGAATGGCCCGAGAAACTGGGTCCGCTTATGCCTGACGCGGCCCTTGCGTTGAAATTTCGCACCGACCCTGATTTACCCGACACAAGACACCTGACCCTGTCCTGGTCCGACCCGAAATGGGCACCCAAACTGGAGACCGCCGCATGACCAACCGCGCAGTGCTGGCCAAAGCACTGATTGAGCAAACACCCTGGGCCAACGCCTCACGCGCAGCATTGGCAGGTGATGCGTCCAATCGCCTTTATGAACGCCTGACAGACCCGGATACCGGGCGCACGGCCGTGTTCATGGACGCCCCGCCGGACAAGGCCGAAGATGTCGCACAATTCGTGCGCGTCGCGGAATATCTGCGGTCAAACGGTCTGAACGCACCCGAAATCTATGCCGAAGACATGGAATTCGGGTTTCTGCTGCTCGAGGATCTGGGCGACGATCTGTTTGCCCGTGTTCTGGAAAAGAATCCCAAACAGGAACTTGCCTTGTACGAGGCCGCAACCGACGTTCTGATCCATCTTCACAACGCGCCGACACTGTCTTTGCCGTCTTACGGGCCTTCGCTGATGACCGAGCTGGCCGCGTTGTCCTTTACCAAATATGCACAAGGCATTCTGGGGGCGCATGACGAAGACGCGCGCGACCTGTTTGAACGCCGGTTCCAGGATATTCTGCACCGCGAAACTTCGGGCGCGAAAGTGGTTGTGTTGCGGGACTATCATGCAGAAAACCTGATCTGGATGCCAGATCGGGACGGTTTGCACAAAGTGGGTTTGCTGGACTTCCAGACCGCAATGCTGGGCCATCCCGCCTACGATCTGATGTCGCTGTTGCAGGATGTGCGCCGTACAGTCTCGCCGGGCACTGAAATGCGCATGGTCAACCGGTACATCGCCGCAACCGGAATGGATGATCACGATTTCCGCACCGCGTACAGCGTTCTGGGGGCACAGCGGAACCTGCGCATTCTGGGCGGGTTCGCGCGTCTGGCGACCGAATATGGCAAACCGCACTATGTCGATCTGATCCCGGCCACGTGGTCGCATCTGATGCGGGACCTCGAGCACCCGGCGCTGGTATCAGTGGCTGATCTGCTACGCGAATCCCTGCCTGCGCCGACACCCGAAAACCTGGCCAGGCTAAGACCGCAATGACCCGACCGCCCGAAGCTGTCATGCTGTTCGCCGCCGGGTTTGGCACCCGTATGGGGGCATTGACCAAAGACCGGCCAAAACCGCTGATCGAAGTTGCCGGCAAACCGCTGATCGATCACGCATTGGGTCTGGTTAACGATCTTGGCCCCCAGCGTGTCGTTGCGAATCTGCACTATCATGCGGATCAACTCACGGCGCACCTGGCTCCTCGGGGGGTTTTATTGTCACGGGAATCGCCCGAAATATTGGAAACCGGTGGCGGATTGCGGGCGGCTTTGCCTTTGTTAGGGCCTGATCCGGTCTTTACTCTGAACACCGATGCAATCTGGTCGGGGCCGAACCCGCTGACATTGCTGCGCGCGGCATGGAACCCTGACCTGATGGACGCGCTATTGATGTGTATCCCGATCGTGCAGACAATCGGACATTCAGGATCGGGCGATTTTGCGGCAGACGAAGCAGGGCGCATCACGCGCGGCGGAGGGCTGGTATATGGGGGTGCTCAGATCCTTCGAACGGACGGTTTGCACGGGTTTCAGCAACCGGCTTTTTCGCTGAACCTGTTGTGGGATCAGATGCAACAGCGGGATCGCCTGTTCGCTCTGACCTATCCCGGTCGCTGGTGCGACGTTGGCCGCCCCGAAGGCATCGCAATGGCCGAAGGGTTGCTGGACAATGTTTGAACCCGGCATCCTGCCCCGTGTTTTTGCGGTTCCGCCCGGGGCAGACTTTCCAAAAGTGCTGGTGCAGGGATTAAGGGCGCGCGGCGCGGAACACGCGCCTGAAGCGCTGGCGCGGGTGCAGATGGTGGTGAATACCCGCCGCATGGCCCGCCGCGTGCGAGACTTGTTTGATCAGGGACCGCCCTGCCTGTTGCCAAGAATCTCGCTGGTGACAGATCTGGGGGAATCGGTTGATCTGGCGCAGGTGCCTCCGGCCATTCCGGCGCTGCGTCGGCGACTGGAACTGACCCAGCTGGTGGCGAAACTGCTGGACCAACAACCCGATCTGGCGGCAAGGTCTTCGGTCTTCGATCTGGCGGACAGTCTGGCCAGCCTGATCGACGAAATGCAGGGCGAAGGCGTTTCGCCCGACGCCATCCGGCAACTGGATGTCAGTGACATGTCCGGCCATTGGGCGCGCGCGCAGCAATTCTTTGGCATCGCCGATCGATTCATCAACACAGGCGAAGACGTCCTAGCCGCGCAGGCACGGCAACGGCGCGTCGTCAATAACCTGATTGACCGCTGGCGGAACGACCCACCCGAACACCCCATCATTCTTGCCGGTTCAACCGGATCGCGTGGCACGACCCTGATGCTGATGGAAGCCGTCGCAAGGTTGCCACAAGGCGCGCTGATCCTTCCGGGCTTCGATTTTGATCAACCGAATGAAGTCTGGGAAGGACTTGATGAGGCGCTGACCTCGGAAGATCACCCCCAGTTTCGGTTTCGAAAGCTGATGACTCTGCTGGGTCTGACACCCGGCCAAATCACCAGTTGGACCGCCGACCAGCCACCCTCACCCGCGCGCAACAAGCTGATTTCACTGGCATTACGCCCGGCACCGATCACCGACGCGTGGATGACAGAAGGTCCGCGACTGACCGATCTGGCCGGTGCAACACGGGGTTTGACCCTTGTCGAGGCCGCATCCCCCCGGGCCGAAGCATTGGCCATCGCGCTGCGGTTGCGCGAGGCAGCGGAAACCGGCCAGACCGCCGCCCTGATCACACCTGACCGAATGCTGACCCGTCAGGTCAGTGCTGCGCTGGACCGCTGGAACATCCTGCCGGATGACAGCGCCGGCCTGCCCCTGCAACTGTCGCCGCCCGGCCGGTTTCTACGCCACGTTGCCGGCTTGTTCGTCAGACGGCTTGAGGGTGAGGCCCTCCTCACCCTGCTGAAACACCCACTGTGTCATGACGGCGCCGAGCGAGGGGTGCATTTGCTCCATACCCGCGATCTGGAACTGGATCTGCGGCGGTACGGCCCGCCGTTCCCCGACAGTACCAGCCTGAGCGCATTTGCGATCCGCAAGGATGTTTCGGACGACTGGGTGCGCTGGGTCACCACTCATTTCTGCGATCAGGTGGTTGCAGGTGAGCGTCCGTTGGCGGAATGGGTGGAAAACCTGCGCGCACTTGCCGAAGCGATTTCTGCGGGCAGTACGGGCGACCCAGGCACACTATGGGACAAGAACGCTGGCCAAAAGGCCTTGTCTGTTTTGACCGCGCTGGAGAACGAGGCCCCATATGGCGGCCAGATGAACGCCCATGATTTTGCCGATCTTCTGGGCGCGTTGCTGGCAACGGAAGAGGTGCGCGACCGGGACGCGCCGCACCCTCATATCATGATCTGGGGCACGCTGGAGGCGCGCGTGCAAGGCGCTGACCTGCTGATCCTTGGCGGGTTGAACGAAGGCAGCTGGCCCGAGGCCGCCGCCCCTGATCCGTGGTTGAACCGGCAGATGCGCAGTCAGGCTGGTATGCTGCTGCCCGAGCGTCGCATTGGACTGTCAGCCCATGATTTCCAGCAGGCTGTTGGCGCGCCCGAAGTGTGGCTGACCCGGGCAACAAGGTCAGATGACGCGGAAACCGTCCCGTCGCGCTGGCTGAACCGCCTGACCAACCTGTTGCAGGGCCTGCCGGATCAGGGTGGGCCCGATGCCCTGTCCGAAATGCGGGCGCGCGGAAAGGGGTATCTGCGTTGGAGCGAAACGCTGGAACGCGCGCCCGATATCGCTTCGGCGCATCGCCCCTCACCACGCCCCCCGGTTTCCGCACGTCCGCGCCGTTTGAGCGTCACCGAAATCAAGCGGCTGATCCGCGATCCTTATGCCATATACGCCAAACACGTGCTGCGGCTGAGGCCGCTGGACCCACTGGTACAGGCTCCGGACGCGTTGTTGCGCGGCATTGTCATTCACGAAATCCTGGAGCATTTCATCGAAGACAGTGTTCTGGATTCCGCCTTGCTGACGCGCGAGAATTTCCTCAAACGCGCAGCGACGTTGCTGGACCGGCACGTCGCGTGGCCGACTGCGCGGAAACTTTGGCTGGCGCGTCTGGAAAGGATCGCCGACGCATTCCTGCTTGCCGAAACCGGGCGGCGAAGCGATGGCGGACCAGTGGCCTTCGAAACGGCAATGAAGCTGGTTCTTGCACCGCTGGACTTCACGATCGCCGGGCGCGCCGACAGGATTGATCGCAACAGCCGCGGCGCCCTGCGCATCATCGACTACAAAACCGGTGTGCCGCCGACCGAAAGCCAACAGGCCAAATTCGACAAACAGCTTCTCATCGAGGCCGCAATGGCCGAGCAGGGCGGCATCGAAGGATTCGACCCCTTGCCAGTGGCCGAGGCGGCGTTCATCGGTATGGGCGGCACCTACAAAGAGGTGCCCGCGCCGCTGGCCAAGGAACCTGCCGACAAGGTTCTGGCCGAGCTGAAAGAGCTCATTTCAGCTTATTTAGAGCCTGATCAGGGCTTCTCGTCGCGCCGGATGCTGCACAAGGACACTGATATTGGCGACTATGATCATCTGGCGCGGTTCGGGGAATGGGATCGCACTGACGAAACGGTGCCCGAGGACCTGACATGAAAGCCCGCAACGATGCAACCGAACGGCAGGTGCAGGCCGCGCGACCCGATGCCTCGACCTGGCTTGCGGCCAACGCGGGGTCCGGCAAGACGCGGGTTTTGACCGACCGGGTGGCGCGGTTGCTGCTAGGCGGCGTGCAGCCGCAGCATATCCTGTGCCTGACCTACACCAAGGCCGCCGCCAGCGAGATGCAGAACCGGTTGTTCAAACGCCTTGGCGAATGGGCGATGTTGGGCGATTCGCAGTTGTTGGCGCAACTGACCGAACTGGGGGTTCCGGGCATCATTGACCCCGGGCGGCTGGCGCAGGCCAGAACCCTGTTCGCGCGTGCCATCGAAACACCTGGCGGGTTGAAGATACAGACGATCCACTCATTCTGCGCATCGCTTCTGCGGCGCTTCCCGCTTGAGGCTGGCGTCAGCCCCCAGTTTGCCGAAATGGAAGACCGCGCAGCCGCCCTTTTGCGGGAAGAAATCATCGAGGACTTCGCAGAAGGTCCACAATCCGGGTTGGTCGAAGACATTGCCCGGTTTGTCACGGATACTGGTTTCGACAAGTTGACGGCCGCCATCACGCAAAAGAGGAACCTGTTTTCTCATCCTCTGAATTGGGACGCGCTGCTGAAACGCTTTGACCTGCCGCCTGGTTTCGACGACGACGCCCTGTCGCGCAGCGTCTTTCTGGGCGGTGAGGTCGAGCTGATCCAGTCACTACTGCCTGCGTTGATCGAAAGTGGCGGCAACAATGCCAAGGCGGCGGCCAAGCTTACAGGATTCACCGAGGCGCGGATTGGGCATCTGCCGCTACTGGAATCCGTTTTGCTGACGGGAAAAGGCGCAAAAGAGCCCTTTACCGCCAAAACCAACAGCTTCCCGACCAAGGCCCTGCGCGAGGGCGCCCTTGCGGACCGGACGCCACAGCTTGAGGCGCTGATGCTGCGTGTCGAAGCCGCGCGGGAAAAGCGGCTGGCATTGACGGCGGCGCAGAAATCGCGGGTTCTGCATCGTTTCGCAGCCGCGTTTCTGCCGGAGTACGAAAGACGCAAGCAATTGCGCGGCTGGCTGGACTTTGATGACCTGATCCTGCGCGCGCGCCAAGTGCTGAACGATCCTGCCGTGGCGGAATGGGTGTTGTATCGATTGGATGGCGGCATCGACCATATCCTTGTGGACGAGGCACAGGACACAAGCCCGGATCAATGGGATGTGGTTGAAAAACTGGCACAGGAATTCACCAGCGGGGAAGGGGCCCGGTCCGGGGTCGAACGTACGATTTTTGTAGTCGGTGACAAGAAACAGTCGATCTATTCATTTCAGGGCGCCGACCCGCAGGCCTTTGACCGGATGCAGGCAGAATTTGGGCGAAAACTCCAGGAATCAGGCTCTAAACTGTGGGATTCCACACTTGAATTCTCGTTCCGGTCCTCCAGCGCCATTCTGACGCTGGTCGATATCCTGTTTAAAAACAAGACAGATGCAGGGTTTCACAAGGACTCGCTGCACCGCGCCTTCAAGACAGATCTTCCCGGTCGCGTCGATCTGTGGCCGGTCGTGGAAAAGGTCGAGGATGAAGAGGACGGCGACTGGACCGATCCGGTCGACCGGCCCGGCGCACGCCATCACACAGTCATTCTGGCGGAACAGGTGGCACATTCGATCAAGGGCATGATCGAAAGTGGTGAAACCATTCCGGAAGATGGCGAAGACCCAGGCAGCTTTGTACGTCGACGGATTGAACCGGGCGATTTCCTGATCCTGGTGCAGCGCCGCTCGGACCTGTTTGCCGAAATTATCCGCGCCTGCAAGGCACAGGGCTTGCCCATCGCCGGAGCAGATCGGCTGAAGGTCGGGGCGGAACTGGCGGTCAGGGACCTTGCCGCGTTGCTGAGTTTTTTGGCCACGCCCGAAGACAGCCTGTCACTGGCCACGGTTCTGAAATCCCCGTTGTTTGGATGGTCGGAACAGCAGCTTTTTGATCTGGCGCACCGCCGGTCCGAGGAGTTTCTGTGGGCAGCGCTTCGCAGGCGGGCAGATGAGTTTCCCGAAACCTGTGCCGTTTTGAACGATCTTCGGGCTCAGATCGACTTTCTGCGCCCCTTTGACCTGATCGAGCGTATCCTTACGCGCCATGACGGACGGCGCAAACTGCTGGGCCGTCTGGGGGCCGAAGCCGAGGACGGTATCAACGCGCTGTTGTCGCAGGCGCTGGCCTATGAGCGGACGGATATTCCCAGCCTGACCGGATTTCTGGTCTGGATGCAGACCGACGATCTGGAAATCAAGCGCCAGATGAGCGGTGTGGGCAACATGATCCGCGTTATGACCGTTCATGGCTCAAAAGGGCTGGAAGCCCCAATCGTGATCCTGCCGGACACCGGCAAGCGACAGCCGCCACGAGATGCCGAGATCATGGTCTCGGATGATTTGCCCTTGTGGAAAGTCCCCTCGGACGCCTCGCCTGTGCTGATCTCGCAGGCGCGAAACACGGCTCGGGAACGGGAAGAAAACGAACGGCTGAGATTGCTCTATGTGGCTCTGACTCGGGCTGAAAAGTGGCTGATAGTGGCTGCGGCCGGCGATGTGGGGCCGACGGATGGCAGTTGGTATCAGATGGTCAAGGGCGCAATGGAACAGGCGGGCGCCACCCGGCTGCCGGGAACAGACACACTCAGGTTGGCGCATGGCGACTGGGACGGACTGGCTCTGACGGAACAGGAGCAGTACGCGGCAAGCACAACGGACTTGCCGCAGATGTTTCTGCAGCCCGCCGGGGAAGCACCCAAAACAGCGGAGACAATAAGCCCTTCTGATCTGGGCGGTGCCAAGGCTTTACCCGGTGATGCTGGTCTGGACGAAGACGCCGCCAAGCTGCGCGGAACGCAATTGCATATGCTGTTCGAACACCTTCCATCCGTTTCTCAGGAACGCTGGGCTCAGCTTTGCGCCCGCCTTTTGCCTGATATGCACGAAGCGGAGAGGCTGGAGCTGATGGCAGAGGCAACGCGCGTGCTGACCTGCGACCGGCTATCCTTGGTGTTTGCGCCAGATACATTGGCCGAAGTTCCGATCTCGGGCGAATTGAACGGCCAACGGATGCACGGTGTCATTGACCGTCTTATCGTGACGGAAGCCGAAGTTCAGGCGATTGATTTCAAATCGAATTTCACTGTCCCTGACACTGCAGAGCAATGCCCCGAAGGCCTGTTGCGCCAAATGGGCGCCTATGCCTGCGCGCTGTCGCAGATTTATCCCGGGCGCACCATCCGTACCGCGATCCTTTGGACCCGGACCGCCCGGCTCATGTGGCTGCCACACGATCTTGTGACAGATGCTCTGACCCGCTCCCGCGTATCTTGACGTTGCCTGCATCGGCCCCTACGTTCTCAGCCCGAGTTTACCCCATTCAGGAGACAGAATATGTCGACCGTTGCCGTTACTGACGAGACCTTTGACGCCGAAGTCAAGAATTCGGATATCCCCGTTGTAGTAGATTTCTGGGCAGAATGGTGCGGACCCTGCAAGCAGATCGGTCCGGCCCTGGAAGAACTGGCTGCAGAATATGGCGGCAAGGTAAAAATTGCCAAAGTTGACGTGGACAGCAACCCGAACGCTGCCGCCGCCATGGGCGTACGAGGTATTCCGGCCCTGTTCATTTTCAAGGACGGTCAGGTGGTATCCAACCGCGCTGGTGCGGCACCGAAGGCGGCGCTGCAAAGCTGGATCGACGAATCCATCTGACCCTGTGAATTTCGGCAGAAGACGCCCCGTTTCCGCGGGGCGTTTTTTTTGGCCATCTGGTTAGAAGGGGCTGCGAATTTACCAGTATTCCCTGGACTGCCCGACATCGCACGACTGGATATTTGACCCAAGCCCCGCAACTGTCACCAAAGGGCCATTGCACAACACCTGCATCACTTGTCCTTACCTGAAAGGGCGTATTTCAATGCGTTAGCGCATCCGGTTTTCAGGGTGCCCTGGCCAAAAGTCTGACAGGAGGGTCGTCAAATATGGCAAAAACTCGGGTTCTGGTTGAATTCGGCATGGGGACGTCTTTGCGGCGCAAGGACTATACCGAGGCTGCGTTGCGGGCCATCAAGGATGCATTGTGGCACAACTCCGTCAATATGGCCGAGCTATTTGATTTCCCAAAGCAAGCAATGATCATCGATGCGCAAATCGGTGTGCAGCAGCCAGACAAGGTCGACACCCAGGTTCTTAAAGACGTGTTCCCTTACGGGCAGCCCAATATCACGGTGACGCATGGCGGTCTGGACATCGACAAACCGCATTCCGATGGCTGCGCGGTCATCGCCAATGCGGCCGTCATCGTTTCCTTCGATATGGAGCCCGCGCAATGACCGAAAAACGCATCATTCTGGAAATGGGAACCGGAAATGACCTGTACGGTCAGGATTACACAAAGGCTGCGCGCCGGGCGGTTCAGGACGCGTTGCATCATTCTTCGATCACGCTGTTTTCTAAGTTGGGTATCGATCACTCGGAAATGCGGGTCCAGGTGACAATCGGCGTTCAGAACCCAGATCTGGTGGATTGCGATCTGGTCGCCGCCGATCTGCCCCGGGGGCGGGCGCAGGTGCGCGCCGTCAAGGGCGGACTGGATATCGAAGACAGCGGCGCCGGCACCCGGCACGTTGTTGCAACCGCCGCCATCGAGGCCTTTTTACCGGATCAGTCGGGAAAGTTCGTGCAGTCCTGAAAAAGAAAAAAGCCGCTCGGTCGAGCGGCTCATCTCATGGTCTGACTTGCTTTGAAATCAGAGGTTTTTGATGTCGGCGCGGGTCAGGCCGATATCATCCAGCTGGGCGTCGGACAGAACTGACAGCGCCTTGCGGGTCTTGCGGGATTCGTTCCACTGTGCGGCAGCTTCGAAAGCTCCGGTGAATGCGTCCACTACGTGCAGGATGGTAGCTGCTCCGAGCGGCGCATGGATGTTTGCGGTGGTTGCCATTTGCGCATTCCTTCTAACAGAAACAGCCGACCCGTTGTCGGTTGTGATCCTCATCTAGTATGCCTGGCACGGACTCACAAATGCTGGTCTGGTAAACCCGCAATGCATTTTGTGCATATCAATTAGGCACTTCGGGAAGCGGTTGCGCAAAACATCAGCGCAGCCCATATATGAGCCCGAACAACAAACGGAGGCTTTCATGGCGGACAGCGACTTTCCCGGATGGCACGGCACAACGATCATCGGCGTCAAAAAGGGTGGAAAGGTTGTCATTGCCGGTGACGGGCAGGTCAGTCTGGGGCAGACCGTGATCAAGGGAACGGCCCGCAAGGTACGCCGTCTGTCACCGGGCGGGTTCGAGATTGTGGCAGGCTTTGCCGGTTCCACCGCAGATGCATTTACCCTGCTCGAGCGGCTGGAAACCAAGCTTGAGGCGACGCCGGGCCAGCTGGCGCGCGCCTCGGTCGAGCTTGCCAAGGACTGGCGGACAGACAAATACCTGCAGAAGCTCGAGGCGATGCTGATTGTCACCGACGGCAAGGATCTGTTCGTGATTACCGGGGCAGGGGATGTGCTTGAGCCTGAACACAACGTGGCAGCCATTGGATCAGGCGGAAATTTCGCTCTGGCCGCTGCGCGCGCGATGATGGACAGCGACAAGTCGGCGGAAGACGTCGCCCGGCAATCCATGGCGATTGCGGCGGACATTTGTGTGTACACCAACGGCAAGCTGACAGTTGAAACGATCTCAGGCTAACAGGGCCGAGATCTCTTTCCCCTTCCAGCGGCGGTGCATTCCGATCAGGCCCAATATCGCGGCAATGACCACGATGTAGTAGGGCACGCGGATGTCGATGCTCATCAAGCCACCGCCGACCAGAGACATGATCCCTCCGGCCAGGCAGAATACTGCGGTGGTCACGCCCATGACCCAGCCCTGATCCGTTTCGCTGACCGATGACGAGAACAGGCCCAGCATGGTCGGA
Organism: Ruegeria sp. BG6; assembly: GCF_056538465.1. NCBI lineage: Bacteria > Pseudomonadati > Pseudomonadota > Alphaproteobacteria > Rhodobacterales > Roseobacteraceae > Ruegeria > Ruegeria sp. BG6. The sequence goes on from NZ_JBQFTB010000013.1 coordinate 25,927, forward strand.
TAGGCCACGCCGAACAGGAAGTAGAAGAAGAACACCGGCACATAGCTGAATACACCGCTGGGGCTGAACGCAAAGGCAATGCCACAGATGATCATGACCACAAGTGATGTGTAGATAATGCTGTGTTTGCTGAATCTCTCCTGTGCAGGTTTCACAAGGAACGTGCTAGAGAACGCCAGCGCAAAGCCGATAACCACCATCGCCATACTGCCTCCAATCACGCCATAGCCGAAAGCGCTGGTCAGGAAATTGTCCACGAACACATAAAACGTGACGTTGGCGATCATGAAGAACGAATAGACCGGAAGGATCTTCAACACCATGGGATGCCCGCGGACCGCGATCAGGCTGTCGGTGACGTCACGGGGACGGAAGACAAAGGCCGTGCGTTCGGTTCTTGTGTCCTTGAAATAGAACAGCACCAGGAAAATCGCGATCAACACCAGAACGAAGGCTCCATAGAACGGCGTTTTGAGTGTAGCCGCAACACCCAACAGAGCAGCATCCGAAAGAACCGCACCAATGATCGGGCCGCCCACCAGACCAAAGCTGACGCCGGTCACGATATAGCCCATGTTTCGGTCCCGGTCCGCCGCATCCGTACTGCCGTCAATCATTGCCGCCTGTGCAATGGGCTGGTTTCCGGCGGTAAAGCCGGTGATCGACCGGCCGGCAATCAGCAGCAGCAAACTGTTGAGGTAAAGCGCCGCGATGGTGATGGCGTACCCCGCAAGCGCTCCGCTCAGACAAACCAGCAACGCGTTCTTGCGCCCGATCGAATCCGAGACTTTGGACACGTAGACAACGCCCAGAAACCAGGACAGGAAAAAGCAGCCAATCACCAGGCCATAGTAGAAATGCCGCCGACCGGCCGGCGTACTTTCCGGCAGAAACCCGGACTTCGTCTCCATGATCAGTGAGTTGATGATGGGAAAGACCAGTCCCTGTCCGATCAGATCTACAAATACAACAAACAACAATGTAATTTTGGCAATCTTCGTCATGCAACCCGCCTCGTTTCTTCAAATGGGGTGAGTGTAGCAGACAGGTGTCCTGACACCTAACACCATGCAAAAGGCCGGGTTTTACCCGGCCCCCGGCATTCCTGATCGCGTGCGGATCAGTTCAGCGATGCCACGCCCAACGGCACGCCCGCGACCTCGCACCAGATGTAAACTTCGTTGTAGCCGGAAACGTCCATGGTCGGCGGAACGGCATAGGATTGTTTGCCGGTCAGGTTCAGCAGCGCGCCCAGCTTGCTGTCAGGATCATATGATCCGTCCTTGCCGAAAGCGACACGCGGGTCGGGCCCGCCATCCAGCGAGAAATCGTCGCCCAATTCGACAATGTAGCGGTCTCCATTCTTGACCAGCTTCACCGAACCCGAGGTGATGTGCTTCGAACGGCCCTCGAACTTGCCTTTCTTTTTGGCACCGCCAGCAACGGCGACATTGGCACTGGTCAATGTCAGTGCCGCGCCGGCTGCAGCGGCTTTCACAAAGAGCGAGCGACGAGTCATCATGATGGGTTTTCTCCATTGGTAGACACGGGCTGGTTTGCCCGATGTTGTCCGTTATGCCGCAGGCATCGCCGCATACTCCAATCACTTCGGGACGAATTTCTGTGTGCGCACCGTGTGTTGGCGTGATGTTTTCGTGATCGGCTTGTGTTTTCGCGCCTTATGATTAGGTTCCGCTTCGAAACAAACGGATTGAGTGCATATGACCGACCTGACCCCGCGCGAGATTGTCTCGGAACTGGACCGCTTCATCATTGGCCAGAAGGATGCCAAACGCGCGGTTGCCGTCGCGTTGCGAAACCGCTGGCGGCGCAAGCAGTTGCCTGACGACATCCGGGACGAGGTCTATCCAAAGAACATCCTGATGATCGGCCCCACCGGCGTCGGCAAGACCGAGATCAGCCGTCGTCTGGCCAAACTGGCCCGTGCGCCCTTCATCAAGGTCGAGGCCACCAAGTTTACCGAGGTCGGCTATGTCGGGCGCGACGTGGAACAGATCGTGCGGGATCTGGCGGACGCCGCCATCCTGCAAACCCGCGAATTCATGCGCGAGGACGTCAAGGCGCGCGCCCATCAGGCGGCCGAAGACCGGGTCATCGCCGCCATAGCCGGGGAAGACGCCCGCGAAGGTACGCGCGAGATGTTTCGCAAAAAACTGAAATCCGGTGAGCTGGACGATACGGTGATCGAGCTGGAACTCTCGGACACCTCGAGCCCGATGCCGATGTTCGACATTCCCGGCCAACCCGGCAGCCAGATGGGGATGATGAACCTGGGGGATATCTTCGGCAAAGCCTTTGGCGGGCGCACGGTCAAACGCAAGATGACTGTCGCCGAAAGCTATGACGCCCTGATCGGGGAAGAGGCCGACAAGCTGCTGGATGATGAAACCGTCAACCGCGTGGCGCTGGAATCCGTCGAACAGAACGGCATCGTATTTCTGGATGAGATCGACAAGGTTTGCGCGCGCTCTGACGCACGCGGCGCTGATGTCAGCCGGGAAGGGGTTCAGCGGGACCTGTTGCCTTTGATCGAAGGCACAACCGTATCCACCAAGCATGGCCCCGTCAAAACAGACCACATCCTGTTTATCGCCTCGGGGGCGTTCCACATCGCCAAGCCCTCGGACCTGTTGCCGGAACTTCAGGGGCGTCTGCCGATCAGGGTCGAACTGCGCGCACTGACGGAAGAAGACTTTGTGCGCATCCTGACCGAAACCGACAACGCCCTGACTCTTCAGTATACCGCGCTGATGGGGACCGAGGATGTTACGGTCCGGTTCAGCGAAGATGGCATCGCGGCACTTGCCCGCATTGCGGCGGATGTGAACCAGAGCGTCGAAAACATCGGCGCGCGGCGGCTGTACACCGTGATGGAACGCGTGTTTGAAGAATTGTCTTTCGCCGCCCCCGACAAGGCCGGAACGGAAATCACGGTAGATGCGGAATTTGTCAGCAGCAATCTGGGTGAACTGACCAAATCCACCGATCTCAGCCGTTACGTTTTGTAACAAGCTCAGCCGGATTTTGCCTTTCTTCCGCCCCGCGCCGCTGGACGTGGGGCGAGAATTCGATAGCTTGGCGCAAACCTGATCCGGGGATTGTCCGTGTTGCGCCATCTGATCCTGCTGCTTGCCTGTCTTTCACTCAGCGCCTGTGTCGACAGGACGGTGTCTGAAATCGTGCCTTCGGCTGCAGTTGTCGGCACACCCAAAACGATTCTGGCAACCACGACCCGCGCCAAAGAGGCGAATGGGTCATACGGGTTCCGTCGCGGTGAATCCTTGCGCTATCTGGAAACCACGGTGTCGATTCCGCCAAATCACACCCCGGGAACCCTGAAGTTCTCCTACGCCAACCCAAATCCGAAGAAAGAGTTCGTGTTGGCGAACGTCACCGAACTGGATGGGCCGCAGGACCTGAAAACCCATTTGCGCGGCAAAGAAGACGTCACAATTTTTGTGCATGGATACAACTCGACCCAGACCGAGACCTTGTTTCGGGCCGCACAGCTGTCCCACGATATCGGCCTGCCCGGAAACACTCTGGTCTATTCATGGCCCAGCCGCGCGACAGGCTTTGGCTATGCCTATGATTTGGACAGCATGCTGTTCGCCCGTGACGGGCTGGAACAGACCATTCGCTCTTTGAAATCAATGGGGGTCAAGCGGGTCATACTGGTCGCGCATTCCATGGGCAGCGCCCTGACAATGGAGATGATGCGTCAGGCCGAGTTGCAGGAACCGGGTTGGGCCAAGAGGAACCTGGAAGGCGTGGTTCTGATTTCACCGGATCTGGACGTGGATCTGTTCCGCTCGCAGATGGAGCGAATCAAGTCCCCGCCGGATCCGTTTCTCGTCATGGTTTCGCAAAAGGACAGGATTCTGAACATCTCGGCCCGTTTGCGCGGAACGGACGAGGGTGAGCGGTTGGGCAACATCAGCTCGATCGACAGTCTTGAAGAATTTCCGATCAGCGTGATCGACACCACCGCATTCAACAGCGATGCAGAATCATCGCATTTCGTGGCCGCGACTTCTCCGGCGCTGCTGGCGATCCTCAGCTCGCTCAGACGCGTCAACAACACGTTCGGGCCGGAAGATAGACCGGCTATCGACATCCTTGTCCCGCCAAGCCAGCGGAACCCGGACGGTGCAACCGAAATAGTCCTGACAGAAACAGGGCAGGCCGAGGTTACGACTCCGTGAACCCGGGCGGCCTGCGTCGGTATCTTGTCCAGAACGCAAGCTGGCTGAGCGCGGGGGCGCTGCTGACCTTTCTGTCGAGTTTCGGGCAGACCTTCTTTATCTCGATCTTCTCGGGCCAGATCCGGTCCGAATTCGGCCTCAGTCACGGTGCATGGGGAAGCCTTTATTCGCTGGGTACCCTGATGTCTGCGGTAGTGATGGTCTGGGCCGGAGGGCTAACCGATATTTTTCGCGTGCGGGCGCTGGGCCCGGCGGTTCTGACGGGGCTGGCGGTTGCGACAGCGGCGATGGCGCTGAACGAGTTGGTTGTTCTGCTGCCATTGGTCGTTTTCCTTCTCCGCCTGTTTGGACAGGGGATGAGCACCCATCTGGCGCTGGTCGCCATGGCGCGATGGTTTACCGCAACGCGGGGCAGGGCGCTTGCCATCGCCTCGGTCGGGTTTTCCATCGGCGAAGCGCTTTTGCCCCTGATCTTTGTCGCCGCAATGGCCCATCTCGACTGGCGAACACTATGGCTGGTCTGCGCTGCCGTCTCTGCGTTCGGAATACCGATCCTGATCCGACTGCTACGCCAGGAACGAACACCTCAAAGTCTGGCCAGTGAATATACCGCCACCGGCATGCAGGGCCGCCACTGGACCCGCCGGGACGCGCTTTTGCACCCCCTGTTCTGGTTCATGGCGCCTGCATTTTTGGGTCCGTCCGCCTTCATCACGGCCTTCTTTTTTCATCAGGTTCATCTGGCCGAGGTCAAAGGCTGGCTTCATATCGAACTGGTGGCCCTGTTCCCGGCCTTCACCGCAGTCGGCGTGCTGTCTATGTTTGCGGCGGGCTGGGCGTTGGACAAATGGGGTACGGCGCGCATTATGTCGTTTTACCAGTTGCCTATGGCGCTGGGGTTTCTTGTTCTGTCCTTCACCGGTTCGATTGGAGGCGCCCTGACCGGTCTGGTCCTTCTGGCGCTGACCGTCGGGGCCAACAGCACGCTGCCCAGCGCATTCTGGGCCGAGTTTTACGGAACGCGCCACATCGGTGCGATCAAGGCATTGGCAACAGCGATCATGGTGCTTGGGTCGGCCATCGGCCCCGGACTGACGGGCGTTTTGATTGATACCGGCATACCGCTTGCGACCCAGTTTCTCTGGATCGGAGGGTTTTTTGTTCTGGTCTGCGGGGTAACTTGGGTCGGTATCACACAAGCCGCACGCACACTTTAACGCGTTCGGCGCAGATACACGTAGTAGGCTCCGTCACCGCCATGGCTGATATGGGCGGGTGTTATCTGAAGGACGGCCTGCGCCAGTGGCGGCAAAGACAGCCATTGCGGAACCTGATTGCGCAGGACACCCCGCGGCGTCGGGATCGGTCCGGGCTCATCCCTGTCCTTGCCTTTGCCGGTGACAACCAGAACCAGACGCTTGCCAGAAGCCTGCGCAGTCAGAACAAACCGCACCAGAGCCGGATGTGCCGTGTCCACGCGCATTCCGTGGAGGTCCAGCTTGCCTTCCGGCTTCAGCTTGCCGCGCTTCATTCGCGCAAAGGCCTTGGTGTCCATCTGTACTGGACTTGCCCGCAGACTGTCTCCAATTGCGGGTTTCAGGGCATGTTGCGCCGGCTTTGTCGTTGCTTTCTGCCCCAGTTCAAACTCGTCAAATCGCGGTTTTGGCTGCCGGTTCGGCTTGGGTTTCGGCAAAACGGTCGGGTGGACCGTCTGCGGAATCTCGGGGTGCAAACGCTCGGCCCGTTTCGCGACCTTTCGCCACAATTCCACCTCTTCTGCGGTGAGCTTTCGGCGGGACATCAGAACTCATCCGGCGACATGGCATAAGCGCGCTGAATCGGCAGCAACACAACCATGCGGCCCGGATCCTTCAGCCTCCCTGCAGCCTGACCGGCGGTGTCGCCGGTTCCGAAAAAGATATCGGCGCGCTGCGCGCCCTTGATGGCCGCACCAGTGTCTTGCGCGATCATCAGGCGCCGCAACGGGTTTGCCCCATCCTTTTCCAACCAGACTGGTGCCCCAAGCGGTGTATAGGCCGGGTCTGTCGCAATGCTGCGCATAGTCGTGACCGATCGGTTCATGGCACCCAGCGGTCCCCGGTCAGGAGCAACCCGTGTGACTTCGCGGAAGAACACATAAGACGGGTTGTGAAACAACAGTTCCGCACCAGCCTCGGGGTTCTTGCGTACCCAGGCCCGGATCATCTGGGCGCTGACCTCGTGTGCGCCAAGAACACCGCGCCTGATCAGTTCGACCCCGATCGACCGATAGGGATGGCCGTTTGCGCCGCCATATCCGACGCGCAAGGCGCTGCCATCGGGCAGGCGAATTCGCCCCGAGCCCTGAATCTGAAGAAAGAACAGTTCAACCGGATCGTCGACCCACGCAATCTCAAGCCCGCGTCCCGCCATGGCCTCGCCAGTCAGGATTTCGCGGCGGCTCAGCCATTTGTCGGCAGCGCGTGCCTCGGGCGGAATTTTATACAGCGGATATCTGAACCGATCCGATCGGGTTCTGGAACCGTCCAGTTCCGGCTCGAAATATCCGGTGAACAAAGCCTCCTTGCCGTCTTCGACAAGAACCGGGCGAAAGAACAGTTCAAAGAAGGCCCGGGCTGCGTCAGGGGAATAAGTCTGGGCCACGCCGCACAAGGCCCGCCAGTCCGGGTCATTCAGATCGTTGCAGGTGTTCAGAAAAACCGAAAGGGCCGCCCCGTGATCGTCGGCGGCCCAGCCATCCAGATCGTCGAATGACAGGATGGATCGCGTCGCCTCGGCTCCGGCGGCGCTGGCGGCGGTCATCGCGCCCACCAGTAAGAGCGACCGGAGCGTGGCAATCATGCGTCCGTGGCAACAAGCAGCCAGTTCGGATCATCCGAGCCCATGACACGGGCAAAGGTCCAGCTGTCCTTCTGGCGTTTGACCGTGTTGGGGCTACCTTCGATGATGTCCCCGCCACGATCCCGCACGACCGAGGTCAGTTCACCCACAAACTTCATGGTGATCTCGGCCTGATTGGTGTCCTTGTCGAAATGGGCATCGGCCAGCGCGGTTTCACGCACACCGATGAATTCGGCTTCGATGGTCAGGCCCCGGTCTTCGCGGTCGGCCACAACGGAAACGAAAGTGTCAAAGACCTCTTCCGACAGGAAAGGCTGGATTTCGTCCAGGTTACCCTTTTCGAACCCCATTACGATCATCTCGTAAGCGCCGCGCGCGCCCTGCACGAATTCGGTGACGGAAAATCCGGACTCGATCCGTTTCATCGCGGCCAGTGTCTGGGCCTGCTCGCTGTCTTCGGGAACGTGGTCGGTGATGTCATGATCCGGGCCGCCGTCGATCACTTCAAAATCGCGGCGTGCCTTGTTGGAACCGGGCTGCTGCAAAGGAGGTTTCTCGAAACCTTCACGCGTACCCAGAACGCTTTTCAGGCGCAGGATCAGGAAAACGGCAATTCCGGCCAGGACCAGCAGCTGGATCATGGGTTCGTTCATTTCATCCTCTTTTCAGAACCGCGACTTTGTATACGCGGCCTCATGTCACTATGTAGGTGACAGTTTAGGGCAAGTCCACTGCCCTGCACACGCGAAAGGATGACGAAAATGTATCTGTTTCTGGCATTTCTGTTGGTGCCGATCATCGAGATTGCCCTGTTCATTCAGGTTGGCGGTCTGATCGGACTTTGGCCGACACTTGCAATCGTTGTCCTGACAGCCTTTCTGGGCACCGCTTTGGTGCGGACGCAAGGCCGCATGGCGCTGGGTGAATTACAGAGAACATTCAACAATCTCGACGACCCGACCGAACCCCTGGCCCATGGCGCCATGATCATTCTGTCGGGCGCATTGTTGCTGACGCCCGGCTTTTTTACCGATGCCGTGGGCTTTGCGCTGCTTATCCCCGGCGTAAGGGTTGTCGTGTTCCGGTATCTGAAATCCAAAGTAACGGTGACGCATTTTCAGATGGGCACCGGTGCACAATTTCACCAGGGCAATGATCCCTTTGGTCAGGATGACGTGATCGATGGCGAATTTACCGAGGTTCACCCCCGCAAAGATCCAACAAAACCGTCGAAATGGGTGGATGGTCCGCACGAGCATTGAGGTGCCGCGCCCAACTTGATAAGCAGTGGCGAAATTCAATTTTGGAGTAGATCCATGGCCGAAGAAAAAGCCGCAGACAACGCTGCGGCACAAACCGCCCCGCAGGTTCAGATGCGGGTTCTGGGGCAATTCATCCGCGATATGTCCTTTGAAAACGTGATGGCGCAAAAGGGTGTATCCGGCGACGTGCAGCCCGAGATTGCCGTACAGGTCAATCTGGACGCAAAAAAGCGCCCGGCAGACCACCAGTTCGAGGTTTCGATCAAGCTGAACCTCACCTCGAAAGCCAAGGGCATGGAAGACATCCTGTTCCTGTGCGAAATCGACTATTGCGGACTGTTCCACGTGGAAGGTGTGCCCGAGGATCAATTGCACCCGTTCCTGATGATCGAATGTCCGCGGATGTTGTTCCCGTTCCTGCGCCGCGTTGTCAGCGACATCACCCGCGACGGTGGTTTCCCGCCGGTCAACCTGGACACAATCGACTTTGTCGGCCTCTACCGTAACGAGTTGATGCGCCGCCAGGCCGAAGCCCAGAAGGCCGAAGCCTGATCAATCTGACCCGCGCCGGACAGTGGTTCAGGCGCGGGTCCAAAGGGCGTTTTCGCCCAGTTTTTCCACAAATTCCTGATGTGCGGCGCGTTCATCTTGGGTGATCCGCGGCGCAAGCGGTGTTGCGCGCGGCGTCGGACGCCAATCCTCGCTACCTCCGGCGGAGTTTGCGGTGGACGCCGACAGGCCGAAATCGGGTTGCCGCCCGCCGATCAGTTCCAGATACACCTCCGCCAGAATCTCCGAGTCGAGCAGAGCGCCGTGCAGAACACGGTTCGAGTTGTCGATGCCGAACCTGCGGCACAGCGCATCCAGCGAGGCGGGCGAGCCCGGAAACCGCTTTCGTGCAATGGCCAGCGTATCCAGCGCCTGATCCATCGGAATCGGCGCCAGGCCCATCCAGCCCAGTTCGGCGTTCAGGAATTTCATATCGAAGGATGCGTTGTGGATCACCAGTCGCGCATCGCCCACAAAATCGCGGAAACCCTGACCAACCTTGGCGAATACCGGTTTGTCCTTCAGAGTCACCTGGCCTTTTTCTGGCGGGCGGGGCGGTTCCAGCAAATCCGGTCCGATCCCGTGCACACCAAATGCCTCTTCCGGCATCGAGCGCTGGGGGTTGATGTAGACATGATAGGTTTCGCCCGTCGCGACGTGATTCCACAGCTCGACCGCGCCAATTTCCACGATCCGGTCGCCGCTTTCGGGATCAAAGCCCGTGGTTTCGGTGTCGAGAACGATCTCACGCATTTGCCAGTCCTGCCCTGATCTGCCTGACCACATCCTGCACCTGCGCGCGCGCATGGTCCAGCGTATCGGTGACAATCACGAAATCCGACCGCGCACATTTTTCTTCATTCGGCATCTGCTTGGCGCGAATTTGCTCGAATTGCGCTTCGGAAATCGTTCCGCGGGCCATCACGCGGCGTTTTTGTTCCTCGGCCGGTATCGAGACACAGGCAACGGCATCCATCGCGACGTTTCCGCCCGTTTCGAACAGAAGCGGAATGTCGAACACCAGAATGTCCTCGGTCGCGGCTTCCCGGAAACTGGCTCGATCCGCAGCAACCAGCGGGTGCACTATGCTTTCTATGGTTTTCAGAGCGGAAGGATCAGAGGTGATGATCCGTTTCAACGCATCCCGGCTGACAGCGCCGTCAAGGACAGCCTCGGGAAACACAGCAGCCATCGGCGCACCTGCCGCCCCACCTGCAGAGTAAAGCTGGTGGACTGCCGCGTCCGCGTCCCACAACCCGCAGCCTTCGGCCACGAACATCTGTGCCGTCGTGCTTTTGCCCATGCCGATCGAGCCGGTCAGGCCAAGGGCAAAACTCATGCCAGGGCCGCCGCGCGGGTTTCTGCGGTGACTTCGGGGCGCACTCCGAACCAGCGCTCAAAACCCGGAACCGCCTGATGCAACAGCATGCCCAGACCGTCCACCGTTGTGCATCCGGCTTCTTCAGCCTGTTGCAGCAATCGGGTGCGCAGCGGGGCGTAGACCAAATCATTTACTACGGTGCCGGGCTGCAAGCCATCCAGCGGCACGCGCAGTTCGGGTTGACCCTGCATTCCCAGCGAGGTTGTGTTCACCACAAGCTCGGCCTCTTCAATGACATTTCCGGCCTGCACCCAGTCAATCACGGTAATGCGCTGGCCGAATTCTTCTTTCAGATGATCGGCACGAGTGCGGGTTCGGTTGGTCAGCAGGATCTCGGGGACGCCAGCATCCGCCAGGGCGGACAGAATGGCGCGTGCTGCACCACCGGCACCAAAGACAACGGCCGGCCCGTCCTGCGGGTTCCAGTCGGACGCGCCCGCGCGCAGGTTCTCCATAAAGCCATACCCGTCTGTGTTATCGGCATGGATCGAGCCATCGTCGCGAAACACAAGCGTATTCGCTGCCCCGATGACCGAAGCCCGGTCAGACACATGATCGGCCAGGCGCAGTGCGGCTTCTTTATGCGGAACCGTTACATTCGCACCCACAAACCCGGCTTTCGGCAAACTCCGCAAAACAGTTTCCAGATCCGCGGGCGTGACATCCATCGGAACATAATGCCCGGCCAGACCATAGGTCTGTAGCCAATGACCGTGCAGCTTGGGCGACCGGGAATGCGCCACCGGGTGCCCGATCACCCCGGCCAGAGGGATACGATGTTCCGTCATTGATCGATCACCCCTTTTACGGCCAGATAATTGAGCAACTCCAACAGGGGCATACCCAAGACGTTAAAATAGTCGCCGTCAATGGTGGCGAACAGCCGCGCGCCTTCTTCTTCCAGCTTATAAGCACCTACGGCGTATCGGATACTGTCCCAATTGCGCGCCACATAATCCTTCAGATAGGCATCCGAACTGGCCCGCATCCGCAGACGAACCTGCCCCACATGTCGCCAGATCGGTTCCCCGTTCTGATAAATGACAGCAGCCGAAAGCAACATGTGCCGTTTCCCCCGCATCGCCTTCAACTGGGCCAGTGCGTCTTCAGGCGTCTCCGGCTTGGACAACAAACGGCCTTCGAAGTCCAGAACCTGATCGCATCCCAGAACCATGGCCCCCGGGTTCTTGTCGCTGATTTTTCGCGCCTTCATCTCGGCCAGCGCACCGGCAATGTCACGCGGTGACGCCTCTTCCGCCAACAGCGCGCGTTTCATGCTATCTTCATCTACGCGCGCGACCTGAACGGAAAACGGGACACCTGCGTTCTCCAGAAGTTGCGCCCGGATGGCCGAGCCCGAAGCGAGTATGATGGGGACAGGCATGTGGAAAACCCCGTGGGCAAAGCGTTGAGTGATCTGGGACGTTTTGTATGGTTTTCAGGTTGACACGCAACCCCGCGATTTCGGCGCGGATCTTCCCCGAGTCGTCCGAAAACTGTCAAAGCAGGACAAGAATAACTTGGGAAATCGGGAAAACCGCGATGTCCCCAGTTGGCCATCGAGTTATCCACAGTGAAGATCGCGGAATTGTATACTAACCATATGAATTTAATTGATAAATTATTAAACTAACAAGATCATCGGCATAGCGGTCAACTCTATCCACCTGGGGAAAAGTGAAGGGTAAAAAAATAATCCACGGATTCTGTTCGCCCTACAAAACCATCATCCTTTCTCTTTTCTTATTTTTTTATTAGGGAGAGTTCCGAACAACGCCCGGAGCCAGAATGACCGATCTTCTTTTCACGATTTACCCGTGGGTGAAGTCTTTACATATCATGGCCGTGATCTCTTGGATGGCAGGTTTGTTCTATTTGCCCAGACTGTTCGTCTATCACGTGGAAAAGGCGCAATCCGTCGACGGGGCCGAGCAGATTTTCTTTGAAATGGAAGAAAAGCTTTTACGGGTCATCATGCGCCCGGCAATGATCGTGACCTGGGCCTGTGGTCTGATCATGGTGTTTACTCCGGGTATCGTCGGCTGGGACTGGTCCTGGCCCTGGGTCAAGGGCGCAGCAGTGATCGGGATGACCTGGTTCCATCACTGGCTGATGGCACGTCGCAAGGACTTTCTTGAAGGCCGAAACAAGTTCACAGGGCGCCAGTACCGCATGATGAACGAGGTACCGACCGTTTTGATGGTTGCCATCGTTCTGGCGGTCATTCTGAAGTTCTGAAGGCCTGTTTGACTCTGCCAGCCGTCGCGCTTATGAAGGGATCAACTCGCCCGTCCGGGCGGCGTATCTTCCGTACTGAAATTCCACTTCGTGCCGCGATGCCAGCGGTGAAGGTATATATCATGACAACTGAAGCCCTGAATCTGGCCGACCTGAAAGCCAAAAGCCCCAAAGATCTTCTGGCGATGGCCGAAGAGCTGGAGATTGAAAACGCCTCGACCATGCGGAAAGGCGAGATGATGTTCCAGATCCTGCGCGAACGTGCGGATGATGGCTGGACCGTTGGCGGTGATGGTGTGCTTGAAGTGCTGCAGGACGGTTTTGGCTTCCTGCGCTCGCCCGAGGCGAACTATCTGCCGGGTCCGGACGATATCTATGTCTCGCCTGACATGATCCGCCTGCACTCACTGCGGACCGGGGACACGGTTGAAGGCGAGATCAAGGCACCAGATGAGAACGAACGTTACTTTGCTCTGACTAAGGTCACCAAAATTAACTTCGAAGATCCTGAGAAGGCCAAGCACAAAATCCTGTTCGACAACCTGACGCCGCTGTATCCGGATGAGCGTCTGAAGATGGAGATCGAAGATCCCACCATCAAGGATAAGTCGGCGCGTGTCATCGACCTGGTTTCGCCAATTGGTAAAGGCCAGCGTTCGCTGATCGTGGCACCGCCGCGCACCGGTAAGACGGTGATCCTGCAGAACATTGCGCATTCGATCGAACAGAACCACCCGGAATGCTACCTGATCGTCCTGCTGATCGACGAACGCCCTGAAGAGGTGACCGACATGCAACGCTCGGTGAAGGGTGAGGTTGTGTCCTCGACCTTCGACGAACCGGCGACGCGCCACGTGGCGGTTTCGGAAATGGTGATCGAAAAAGCAAAGCGTTTGGTCGAACATAAACGAGATGTTGTTATTCTCCTCGATTCGATCACAAGACTTGGTAGAGCGTTTAACACTGTGGTGCCATCCTCGGGTAAAGTTCTGACCGGTGGTGTGGACGCAAATGCTCTGCAACGTCCCAAGCGGTTCTTTGGTGCCGCGCGGAACATCGAAGAGGGCGGCTCGCTGACCATCATCGCCACTGCGCTGATCGACACCGGCAGCCGGATGGACGAGGTGATCTTCGAAGAATTCAAAGGTACGGGTAACTCGGAAATCGTTCTGGATCGCAAAATCGCTGACAAGCGCGTGTTCCCGGCGATCGACATCCTCAAATCCGGTACCCGGAAAGAGGATCTGCTGGTCGACAAGGGCGATCTGGCCAAGACCTTTGTCCTGCGCCGCATCCTCAACCCGATGGGCACGACCGACGCGATCGAATTCCTGTTGTCGAAGTTGAAACAGACGAAGACCAATGGTGAGTTCTTCGATTCGATGAATACCTGACACAGGTCTTAAACCCACGCGAGGCCTTCGAATGGATACGATATTCGCCTTGGCCAGCGCGCAAGGCAAAGCAGGGGTGGCGGTTATCCGCCTTTCTGGTCCACAGGCGCATAAGGCCGCGGCAGAACTGGCCCGCGGTACATTGCCTTCCCGCGGCATGCACCTCCGATCCCTGTATGCGCAGGACGGTGGGCGGTTGGATGATGGCCTTGTCCTGACCTTCGAAGGACCGGCCAGCTTTACCGGCGAAGATGTGGCTGAGCTGCAGATCCATGGCAGTACGGCTTCAGTGAACGCCGTATTGCGCTGTCTGTCTGACATGGAAGATCTGCGCTTGGCTGAACCCGGAGAGTTTACGCGCAGAGCGTTGGAAAACGGCAAGATGGATTTGACGCAAGTCGAAGGTCTGGCTGATCTGATTGACGCGGAGACCGAAGCTCAGCGTAAACAGGCGCAAACGATTTTGGCCGGTGAATTGGGTGTTCTGGCCGAGCGCTGGCGTCGTGATCTTATCCGTGCCGCATCCTTGTTGGAGGCGGTGATCGATTTTGCCGATGAAGACGTGCCGACAGATGTTACGCCTGAAGTGCGGTCGCTTGTATCGGGTGTCATGGATGACCTGCGCCGGGAAGCGGAAGGCGTAAAAATTGCCGAGCGAATCCGAACAGGATTTGAGGTGGCCATCGTCGGTTTGCCGAATGCAGGTAAATCCACTCTGCTGAATGCCTTGGCCGGGCGGGAAGCTGCAATAACCTCGGAATTTGCCGGAACAACCCGTGATGTGATCGAGGTTCGCATGGATCTTGCGGGGTTGCCGGTCACATTGCTGGACACGGCCGGTTTGCGCGAAGCCGAGGACCACGTAGAAAACCTTGGGATCGAACTGGCGCGAAAACGCGCCGAAGCTGCTGATTTGCGAGTGTTTTTGGCTGATTCTCCGCAGGATCTGGGTGTTCCGATGAGCGAAGGAGATATCCAGGTCTTTCCGAAATCCGACCTGCGTTCACATTCCAAAGGTGGAATATCAGGGAAAACCGGGGAAGGGATAGATCAGCTAATATCCCAGATATCGTGTGTCTTGGCGCAGCGATCTACCAGCCATGGTATTGCTACGCGCGAACGGCACCGTGTATCGCTGAACAAAGCTCTGCAATCCTTGTCCGACGCAACAAGCGTTCTGGAATCAGGTCCGGATCTGTATGATATAGCAGCCGAGGAACTGCGTTCAGCCATACGCGCCCTTGAATCACTGGTCGGCAGAATAGATGTTGAAAACCTGTTGGACGAAATATTCTCCAGCTTCTGCCTTGGTAAGTAGGGAGTGTTTCACGTGAAACATTCAATGTTTGATGTCGTCGTAATTGGTGCCGGTCACGCTGGAACCGAAGCCGCACATGCCGCAGCCCGGTTGGGTGCCGCCACCGCATTGGTCACCTTGTCTGAAACGGATATCGGGGTAATGTCCTGCAATCCTGCAATCGGCGGGCTGGGCAAGGGGCATCTGGTTCGGGAAATTGATGCCCTGGGCGGCGTCATGGGTCAGGTCGCCGATCAGGCTGGTATTCAATTTCGCCTGCTTAATCGCCGCAAGGGTCCGGCCGTGCAGGGCCCCCGAACACAGGCTGACCGCGCGTTGTATCGGTCCGCCATGCAAGCGACGACGAAAAGACAGGAAAACCTGTCCGTGATTACCGGGGAAGTCGTCGACTTCCTGATGGATGGATCACGAGTTGCCGGAGTTCAACTGGCTGATTCATCAGAGATTCACGCGAAAACTGTTATTCTGACCTCAGGCACTTTCCTTCGGGGCGTGATACATATCGGAGATGTGTCAAAGCCCGGAGGTCGGATGGGGGACCGGCCATCGGTGAAACTGGCGGAGCGCCTGGACGGATTTGATCTTCCGATGTCACGTCTCAAAACCGGGACACCACCGCGATTGGACGGCAGAACCATCGATTGGTCGGGACTCGATGAGCAAAAGGGCGATGAGGATCCAACATTCTTTTCGTTCCTGACAAAAACAGCGGTCGCGCCACAAATTTCATGCGGGATCACCCATACCAACGAACGTACCCACGAGATAATTCAAAACAACCTGTCCCGATCGGCAATGTATGGCGGTCACATAGACGGTGTTGGGCCCAGATATTGCCCTTCGATCGAAGACAAAATCGTTAGGTTTGCGGACAAGGATTCCCATCAGATTTTCCTTGAACCAGAAGGTGTGAACGAACACACAATCTACCCGAATGGAATTTCGACATCTCTGCCTCAGGATGTTCAACTGGCCTATGTGCGGTCCATAAAGGGACTCGAGGCCGCTGAAATACTGCAACCTGGATACGCGATCGAATATGACTACGTGGACCCACGTGTTCTGACGAGCTCACTGTCTTTGCCTGATGTACCGGGTCTATATCTTGCGGGTCAGATCAACGGTACCACAGGATATGAGGAAGCGGCGGCACAAGGTATGGTCGCAGGTCTGAATGCGGCCTTGGAAGCGCAAGTGCGGGATCCGGTTCACTTTACAAGGGCCGACAGCTATATCGGTGTCATGATCGACGATCTGACAACGCGTGGTGTGGCAGAACCCTATCGAATGTTTACATCTCGGGCAGAATTCAGACTGTCCCTTCGTGCTGACAATTCAGATCAACGGTTGACGCCAATCGGAATAAAACTGGGCTGTATTGATGAACATCGAAAAAACCAGTTTGAAGAAAAGGTTAAAAAACTGGATCAGGCTAAATCTCGCCTGAAAGAACAAAGCTTCACGCCAAAGGAAGTGCGGGCAGCAGGAATCAATGTCAACCAGGACGGAAACCGCAGGGATGGAATGGCAATCCTTGCCTTCCCAGATGTCAGTTTTCAGGATTTGATCCCGCTACTTCCGGATCTTGAACAGGTCGAAGATGAAATTCGGTTGCAGGTCGAGCGAGACGCGCTTTATGCGAATTATATCGCGCGCCAGCAAAGGGATGTCGAAGCTATGAAGCGGGATGAATCCTATGAAATCCCACGAGATTTCGACTATTTCGGGATGGATGGGCTTTCTTCAGAGATGAAGCAAAAACTCTCGTCAGCAAGGCCCGAAAATATCGCACAGGCCAGCCGGGTCGAAGGCGTTACTCCTGCCGCTCTGGCACTGGTTCTTGCAAAACTAAGGCGCGGCCTTAAGGCCCGGAAAGCATGAGTTCAGAGTTTGCCTTGTTTGACGGGCTGAATGTTTCACGTGAAACATTTGCTCGGTTTGAGACCTACGTAGATTTGGTGAATCGCTGGAACCCTAAGATCAACCTTGTTTCGAAAAACAGTCTTTCGGAGATCTGGACACGCCACATCCTGGATTCCGTGCAGGTATTCCGTTGTGTCGAGAGCTTTGGGCATTGGGTGGATCTGGGCAGCGGAGGGGGCTTCCCGGGCATGGTTTGCGCACTTATGGCCATTGATGAAGCACCTGACTCCAGATTCACCTTCTTGGAAAGTGATCAGCGAAAATCGGCCTTCTTGCGAAATGTAGCCCGGGAATGCGGCGCAAACTGCACTGTAGTTTCCAAGCGGATCGAGTTGGCGGAACCTGCCGAAGCAGATGTACTATCCGCCAGAGCATTGGCCGATCTGAGCAAGTTATTGTCGTTCTGCAACAGGCATTTAGCCGATTCCGGCGTAGCGCTGTTCCCAAAAGGCGCAAACTGGAAAAAAGAACTGGAAGAAGCGCGTGAGGAATGGAATTTTGGTGTTGAGCCAATTAGAAGTTTAACCGAACCCCAAGCCGTTATCCTTAAGATCAAAGGAGTATCACGTGGTTGATCTGTCTCGCCCGGAAGGGCCTCGGATAATTGCGGTTGCCAATCAGAAGGGTGGGGTAGGAAAAACCACAACGGCGATCAACTTAGCGGCAGGCCTCGCCGAAGCGGGGTGTAAAGTTCTGGTTGTGGACCTTGATCCGCAGGGGAACGCGTCAACCGGTCTGGGCGTCGAGGACCGCGACTGGACGACCTATGACCTGATTCTTGACGATGCTCCGCTGGAGGCGGTGATTCAGGAAACGGAGATTGACGGGCTGTTTGTTGTCCCAGCCACTGTCGATCTGAGTTCAGCCGACATCGAGCTCATTTCCAATGAAAAACGCAGCTATCTGCTTCACGATGCGCTACGTCAGACCGCAATAGACAAATTTGAGTTGGATTATGTGCTGATCGATTGCCCGCCGTCCCTGAATTTGCTGACGGTCAACGCCATGGTTGCGGCCCATTCGGTGCTGGTTCCGCTGCAAAGCGAGTTCTTCGCACTTGAGGGGCTGTCTCAGTTAATGCTGACTATTCGAGAGGTTCGCCAAACCGCAAATCCGGACCTGAGAATCGAAGGTGTTGTGTTGACCATGTATGACAACCGCAACAACTTGTCCCGCCAGGTTGAGAAAGACGCGCGTGACAATCTGGGTGAGATGGTATTTAAAACCAAGATACCCAGAAATGTTCGGGTCAGCGAAGCGCCGTCTTATGCGTTGCCGGTCTTGCAGTACGACTCGGGGTCTCTGGGGGCGATGGCCTACCGTCATCTGGCCCGGGAAGTCATGCAAAAAAATAACAGAGCCGCAGCCTAAGTAGCAGTGAGGAGGCCGACGTGAACGTCAAAAAAACAAAATCCCGGGGATTGGGGCGGGGATTGTCGGCCCTTATGGCTGATGTCGCAACTGAAACAGATGGGCGCGGCTTTTCTGAATCCCGCCGCCCTGATCTCAAGGTTCCGATCGAAAAACTGCGTGCGAACCCGAACCAGCCACGCCGGACTTTCTCAACCGATCAATTGGATGAACTTGCGGCGTCGGTAAAAGAAAAGGGCATCATCCAGCCGCTGATCGTGCGTCAGATCAATGGTAGCGAGTATGAGATCGTTGCGGGTGAGCGACGGTGGCGGGCCGCACAGATGGCGCAGCTGCACGACATCCCGGTCATTGTTCGGGACTTTGACGATACCGAGGTTCTGGAAGTTGCCATCATTGAAAACATCCAGCGCGCTGATCTGAACGCGGTGGAAGAGGCCGCTGGCTACAAACAGTTGATGGACCGCTTTGGTCACACGCAGGAAAAGCTTGCAGAAGCCCTGGGCAAAAGCCGCAGTCACATAGCCAACCTACTCCGCCTTCTGTCTCTGCCAATTGATGTACAAACTCTTGTTATTGAAGGTAAATTGTCCGCAGGACATGCGAGGGCGCTGATCACGGCCGAAAACCCGTCTGCATTGGCGAAAATTGTCGTCCGAGATGGGTTGTCTGTTCGAGCAACCGAAGCTTTGGTCAAAAAGAAGCAAGACGGTCCGGCAACAACGACACCCAGGGCCAGAAATCTGGATGCAGGCAAGGATGCGGACACCCGAGCGCTGGAAAAAGATCTTTCGGCAATCCTTGCGATGAAGGTGTCCATCAATCACAAGGCCGGAACGGAATCGGGTCAGGTTGTCTTAACCTATGAAAACCTGGATCAGTTGGACGATTTGTGCGCCAAGCTCAGCCGTTAGGCCGGGTCCAGATGAAACCCATCACTCCGCCCAGAACCAGGGCCTGAATGATCAAGACATGGGCTGGCAGGGAAAGCAGAACAGACAATCCAAACACGGCGGCAACTGACAAGGTTGCCGCCTTTTTTGCTGCCGGGCGGATCGCACCGGAACTTTGCCAATCAAGGATCATCGGGCCAAAGGTTCTGTGGGTGATCAGCCAATTGTGCAACCGGGATGAGGAGCGCGCGAAGAAAAACGCTGCAAGCAGCAAGAACGGCACCGTTGGAAGCAACGGCAGGACAATCCCCACAACCGCCAGTGCCACGCATAGCAACCCCAGTCCGGCCCAAAGAAACTGCATGCGCTACTCCAACAATTCGCGGATCACGGCATTCAGCACCGCGCGACCGTCTTTGGTTGCAAAAAGTCGGTTTTGATCACGTCTGATCATCCCGTAGGACTCGAGTTCATCCAATTTTTCCGGATTCAACGGGGCTTTGGAAAGGGTTGCGAACCGGTCCATGTCCAGCCCCTCGGCAATGCGCATTCCCATCAACAGGTATTCATTTGCCTGATCTTTTGATGACAGGGCGGTTCGGGACTTTTCGCCATTGCCGCTCAAAGCGGCCGTCAGCCACCTGGTCGGAGACAAATAGGTTTCGGTCGCCATCTTTAGCCCCGACAGCGTCAGGCGCCCATGTGCACCGGGGCCAATGCCGACGTAATCTCCGTACCGCCAGTATATGAGGTTGTGTCGGGATTCCGCGTCTGTGCGGGCATGATTTGAAATCTCGTATGCCGGCAGACCATGAGCTTCGCAAATCTCCTGCGTGGCCAGATACATGTCTGCCGCACTGTCATCTTCCGGAAGCCCGCGAAGTTTGCCGACTGCATAGCGGTCACCGAAAGCCGTTCCTTCTTCGATTGTCAGTTGATAAAGCGACAGGTGGTCCACCGCCATATTCAGTGCTTCGGCCAACTCCGATTTCCACGCCTCCAGCGTTTGGTGCTGGCGGGCATAGATCAGGTCGAAGCTGACGCGGTCAAAACAATGACGGGCAATGTCGAACGCCGCTTGCGCTTCGGCTACTGTGTGAATGCGCCCCAACCGGCGCAAGTCTTCATCGTTCAGGGCCTGAATGCCCATCGAAATGCGATTGACCCCGGCGTCACGATAGGCGGCAAAGCGTCCGGCCTCGACCGAACCGGGATTGGCTTCCAGCGTAATTTCAAGGCTGTTAGACGGGCGCCACAGGCTGCGCGCCTGCTCGATCACACCAGCAACGGTTTCCGGCGCCATCAAAGATGGTGTTCCGCCGCCAAAGAAGATCGTGTTCAGAACCCGGCCTGGCGTTTTGGCGGCCGAGCGGGTCAGCTCAGCAAGAAACGCTTCAAGCCATTGTTTTTGAACGATATTTCTGGAAACATGGCTGTTGAAGTCACAATAGGGGCATTTGGCCTCGCAAAAAGGCCAATGCACATACAGGCCAAAGCCCCCGTTGCGCCAATCATCCGCCAAAGCAGCCTTTCACGAACATCTCCACCGCGCGCCCACGATGGCTGATCTTGTTCTTTTCCCAACGATCCATTTCGGCAAAGGTAATGTCGTATCCGTCGGGGACAAACATCGGGTCATACCCAAATCCGCCTTCGCCACGGATGGGCCAGACCAGGTGGCCGGGTGCGATACCTTCGAACACTTCATCATGGCCGTCGGGCCAGGCCAGAACCAGCGTGCTGCGGAATTGCGCGGTGCGGGGGTGGGGCGCGTTTTTTTCCTCCATCTCATTATGCGCGCGGGTCATCGCCATAAGGAAGTCGCGTCCGTTGCCGGTTTCGGCCCAATCGGCGGTGTAGACGCCCGGCGCGCCGCCCAGCGCGTCGATGGTAATTCCGGAATCGTCCGACAGGGCAGGCAGGCCGGTGGCCTTGGCGGCGGCATGAGCCTTGATCCGGGCGTTGCCGACGAACGTGTCCTCGGTTTCTTCCGGTTCGGGAAGATCCATTTCACCGGCGCCCACGACGGACACTCCAAAGGGTTCGAGAAGATGCGCCATCTCCTCGAGCTTGCCTTTGTTATGCGTGGCCACCAGCAGCCTGTCGCCGTCGAACTTGCGGGTCATGCGGCGGCGGCCTTTTGTTCTGCAGCCAATTCAGCCACGCCCTTTTCCGCCAAATCCATAAGCTGGTCCATCTGAGTGCGGCTAAAGACAGACCCTTCGGCGCTCATCTGTACCTCAATCAGCTTGCCCGACCCGGTCATGATAAAGTTGCCATCGACGCCGGCTTCGCTGTCCTCGGGGTAGTCCAGATCCAATACCGGCTGGCCTGCATAAATACCGCAAGAAACAGCCGCGACAGGGTCCACCAAGGGGTCCGAGATCACATCGCCAGTTTTCATCAGCTTGTTGACTGCCAAACGCAAGGCAACCCATCCACCGGTGATCGAAGCGCAGCGAGTGCCGCCATCGGCCTGGATCACATCACAGTCCACGGTGATCTGACGCTCGCCCAGTGCAACCCGATCCACACCGGCGCGCAGGGCGCGGCCGATCAGGCGCTGAATTTCCACGGTGCGACCGCCTTGCTTGCCCGAGGTCGCCTCGCGCCGCATGCGGGTGTTGGTTGCACGGGGCAGCATGCCGTATTCGGCAGTGACCCAGCCTAGGCCTGAGCCCTTGATGAACGGTGGCACGCGATCCTCGATCGTGGCGGTGCACAGAACATGGGTGTCGCCCATTTTGATCAGGCAGGAACCTTCGGCATGTTTGGTAAAGCCCGTTTCAATTGAAACCGGGCGCATTTCGTTTAGATCACGTCCAGAGGGTCGCATTGAAAATCCTTTGTTTGCTGGCTTTGGGATAACGCCCCCTTGGCTTACGATGCAACCCCGATTGACCTTTCAATTGCCTGCGATTTAATGACGACCCAGCAGGGGACCGCCGATGAGCGAAGCAAGTAAAATTCTGAACGAGATGAATGACCGGTCGCGCGAGGTGTTCCGGCTGATCGTTGAGAGTTATCTGGACAGCGGTGAGCCAGTAGGAAGCCGGACCCTGACTCGCACCCTGTCGGAAAAAGTCAGCGCCGCGACCGTGCGCAATGTGATGCAGGATCTGGAGTTTTTGGGCTTGCTCGACAGCCCGCATATCAGTGCGGGTCGGGTGCCGACGCAAATGGGCCTGCGGATGTTTGTCGATGGTCTGCTTGAGGTTGGCGATCTGAGAGCGGATGACCGGCAAAAGCTGGATGAGACACTAGGCTCTAACGCGGGTGATGTAGGGGGAATGCTGGACCGGGTCGGTTCGGCCTTGTCACACGTGACACATGGCGCATCACTGGTTTTGACCCCAAAACACGAATCCGAGATCAAGCATATCGAGTTTGTATCGCTGGCTCATGACCGGGCCCTGGTGGTTTTGGTTTTTGCGGACGGACATGTTGAGAACCGGCTGTTCACACCACCGCCCGGCCAGACACCCAGTTCGATGCGGGAGGCTGCAAATTTCCTGAATGCGCTGATCGAGGGCCGGACGC
Organism: Ruegeria sp. BG6; assembly: GCF_056538465.1. NCBI lineage: Bacteria > Pseudomonadati > Pseudomonadota > Alphaproteobacteria > Rhodobacterales > Roseobacteraceae > Ruegeria > Ruegeria sp. BG6. The sequence continues at coordinate 48,863 of NZ_JBQFTB010000013.1, forward strand.
TGAGCGAAGTGCGGCGCCAGATGCAGACCCAGATCGATGCGCGGAAGCAGGAAATCGATGTGCTGGCGCGCGGGATGGTCGAAAGCGGCATGGCCGCCTGGGACGGCGATGCGGGCGACTCGGCCCGTTTGATCGTGCGGGGGCGGGCGAATCTATTGGGGGAGACCGGCGCGACCGAGGAACTGGACCGAATTCGAACGCTGTTTGATGACCTGGAACGCAAGCGGGACATCGCGGAATTTCTGGAACTGGCCGAAGAAGGCGAGGGTGTGCGCATTTTTATCGGCTCAGAGAACAAACTTTTCTCACTTTCGGGTTCCTCTTTGGTGGTGTCTCCATATATGAACGCTGATCGTAAGATAATTGGTGCGGTCGGGGTCATCGGGCCCACGCGTCTGAATTATGGACGGATCGTGCCTATCGTGGATTATACGGCGCAACTGGTCGGCAAGCTGATATCCGACCGGAGCTAGAGGGTAAGAGATGGCAGAGCCCAAGAACGAAGAATTTCTGGATGATATCGCAACCGCCGAGGCGGAAGAACTTGCTGAGGAGCTGATGGATATCAGCGAAGAGGCGCTGGAGATCGATGCGCTGCGCGCTGAGCGGGACGATTTCAAGGACAAGTTCATGCGCGCCCTGGCGGATGCGGAAAACGCGCGCAAGCGGGGCGACAAGGCGCGCCGCGATGCGGAACAGTATGGCGGATCGAAACTGGCCCGTGACATGCTGCCGGTCTACGACAACATGAAGCGCGCGCTTGAGACTGTGACGGATGAACAGAAAGAGGTTGCCGCCGGTCTGATCGAAGGCGTTGAACTGACCATGCGGGCCTTGAAGGACGTGTTCCAGAAGCATGGAATCGAAGTGATCACACCCAAGGTTGGCGACCGGTTCGATCCGAATGTGCATGAAGCGATGTTCGAAGCCCCGGTGCCGGGGACTCGTGCGGGTGATATCATTCAGGTTTCGGCCGAGGGGTTCATGCTGCATGACCGCCTGCTGCGTCCGGCGCAGGTCGGGGTATCGTCGATGCCTGCGAACTGATTGGCTTCTTTGAAGCCAAGCCTTCGGCGAGAGTATTTTTGAAAAGATGAAGGGGCGGTCATGATCTGGCCGCCTCTTTCAGTTTGTAGATTAGGTCGAGTGCGTCCCGCGGGGTCAGTTCGTCCGGCAGAACTTGATCCAGCAGGTCGGTGACGGGTGAGGCTCTTGGTGTCGGTGGCGGTGGAGGTGGCGCGGCCGAAAACAAAGGCAGGTCGTCGATCAGGGCCTTTTGTTTGCCACCTTCGCGTTCGGTTTTTTCCAGCTGGTCCAGAACAATGCGGGCCCGTTCGACCACAGATGCCGGCAGTCCGGCGAGCTGCGCGACCTGAACTCCGTAGGATCTGTCGGCTGCACCCTTGTGAACTTCGTGAAGGAAGATGACTTCACCCTCCCATTCCTTGACGGCGACAGTCGCGTTTTCGACACCTTCCAGTTGTCCGGCAAGAGCGGTCAGTTCGTGGTAGTGCGTGGCAAACAAGGCGCGGCACTGGTTGGCGGCGTGCAGATGTTCCAGCGTGGCCCATGCGATGGACAGACCGTCATAGGTGGCGGTGCCGCGACCGATTTCATCAAGAATGACCAGCGCGCGGTCATCCGCCTGATTGAGGATGGCGGCGGTCTCGACCATTTCGACCATAAAGGTCGAGCGTCCACGGGCCAGATCGTCTGATGCTCCGACACGGCTGAACAACTGGCTGACAAGACCGATATGCGCCTGTTCAGCGGGGACATAGCTGCCCATCTGGGCCAGCAAGGCGATCAGTGCATTCTGGCGCAGAAACGTTGACTTACCGGCCATGTTTGGACCGGTAAGCAGCCAGATCGCTGCGCCTCCATTGGCGCTGAGATCGCAGTCATTCGCGATGAAGGTGTCACCGCTTTGCTGGCGTAATGCGTGCTCGACAACCGGATGTCTGCCCCCCTGGACATCGAATGTACGCGAGGCGTCGACTTGCGGGCGACACCAGTTTTCACCACGCGCCAGATCCGCCAAAGCGGTGGTCAAATCCAGTTCGGCCAGACCGCGCGCGGCTTGGTTCAGGCGCGCGGCTTTGTCCAGAATTTCGTCAGAAAGCTTTTGATAGAGCCGCTTTTCGATCTCCAGCGCCAGATTTCCTGCGTTCAGGATGCGGGTTTCGATCTCAGACAGTTCAACCGTGGTGAAGCGTACTTGGTTCGCGGTCGTCTGGCGGTGGATATAGGTTTCACTGAAGGGCGGGTTCAGCATCTTCTGGGCATGGGTGGCCGTCGTTTCAATGAAGTAGCCCAGTACATTGTTGTGCTTGATCTTTAGTGACGTGATACCGGTATGTTCCGCGTATTTCTGCTGAAAGCCCGCGATGACCGAGCGGCCTTCGTCGCGTAAGGTGCGGGCCTCGTCCAGCTCGGCGTCATACTCCGGGGCGATGAAACCACCGTCGCGGGCCAGCAGCGGGGGTTCTGCGACAAGGGCATCATCAAGCAGGTTCAGGAGGTCATCGAAGCCAACCAGATTTTGCAACGCCGTTGCCAGAAGGACAGGCAAGTCCCGGTCCGCACAAAGCTCGGCAATTGCCGCTGCCTGTGTCAGGCCGTTTCGGATTGCTGCCAGGTCACGGGGGCCGCCGCGATCCAGTGACAGGCGAGACAAGGCCCGATCCAGATCAGGGGTTTTCCTCAGCGCCTCGCGCAGGTCCGATGCGATCAGGCTGTCTTCGGTCGCAAAATTCACCGCATCCAACCGCCCGTGGATGACGTCCAGATTGCGGGAGGGGCTGGAGAGGCGCTGCTCCAAAAGACGCGCGCCGCCCGGTGTGACAGTTCGGTCGACCACAGACAGTAGTGAACCGGCGCGACCTCCGGACAGGGATCGGGTGAGTTCCAGATTACGCCGAGTTGCGCTGTCGATCTGAACAACGCGGTCTTCGGATTCCTTGAGCGGGGTCTGCAGCAGCGGCAGTTTGCCCTTTTGCGTGATTTCCAGATAGGCGATCAGCGCGCCCATGGCCGAAATCTCTGCGCGTCCAAAACTGCCAAATGCGTCCAGGGCGCCCACGTGAAACAATCCGCAGATACGCTTTTCCGCCGCAGTGCTGTCAAAGCTGGCGCGCCCGATCGGGGTTAGCGAGACACCAAGATCACGGGCAGGTTCGTTCAGTTTGTCCTGAACTCCATCGGCCACGATCAACTCGGATGGTGCCAGCCGGGCCAGTTCAGGGCTAAGGCGCACGGACGTCAAAGGCATCACGTGAAACGCCCCTGTCGATATATCGGCCCAGGCCAAGGCGGCTTCATCCCGGACCTCGGCATAAGCGGCCAGAAAGTTGTGGCGGCGAGCCTCCAACAGCGCGTCTTCGGTCAGCGTGCCGGGTGTCACAAGACGCACAACATCGCGCCTTACGACCGATTTAGAGCCTCTTTTCTTCGCTTCCGCCGGGCTTTCCATCTGCTCGCAGACGGCGACTCGGAAACCTTTTCGGATCAGTGTCAGCAGATACCCTTCGGCGGAATGCACGGGCACGCCGCACATGGGGATGTCGGCTCCGTTGTGCTTGCCACGTTTGGTCAGCGCGATATCCAGCGCCACGGCGGCGTTGACGGCGTCTTCAAAGAACATCTCGTAAAAATCGCCCATGCGATAAAACAGCAGGGCGTCGGCATGGGCCTCTTTGATTTCGAGATATTGCGCCATCATCGGCGTGACTGTGGACAAAGCTGATCCCTTCTGGCGTATTCCGGACGCGACCTTACAAATCCCGCATCTTCTGTAAAAGCCGAAAACTCATTCCCGTTGAGGCGCGCGTTCTCCTGCGCTATGAGGCAATCGTCCCGCAGATGTAAAGAAACGACCCATCACATGCCCAAAGCGAAGATCACCAACGAAGAGGCGCTGGCCTTTCACCTGGAACCAACCCCCGGGAAGTGGGAGGTGCAGGCCACCGTACCCATGACCACGCAGCGGGACCTGTCGCTGGCCTATAGCCCCGGAGTGGCCGTTCCCTGTGAAGCCATCGCTGAATCTCCCGAGACGGCCTATGACTATACCAACAAGGGCAACCTGGTGGCCGTGATTTCGAACGGGACCGCTGTGCTGGGTCTGGGAAATCTGGGCGCGCTGGGCTCGAAACCGGTGATGGAGGGGAAATCGGTCCTGTTCAAACGGTTCGCCGATGTGAACTCGATCGACATCGAACTGGATACCGAGGACCCGGATGAGTTCTGCCGTGCGGTGCGACTGATGGGGCCGACCTTTGGTGGCATCAATCTGGAAGACATCAAGGCGCCCGAATGTTTCATCATCGAACAGCGTCTGAAGGAAGAGATGGATATCCCTGTCTTCCACGATGACCAACACGGTACGGCGGTGATCTGTGCAGCGGGTCTGCTGAACGCGCTGCATATCTCGGGCAAGAAGATCGAGGACGTAAAGATCGTCCTGAACGGCGCGGGTGCTGCAGGGATTGCCTGTATCGAACTGCTCAAGGCGATGGGCGCGCGGCATGACAACTGTATCGTCTGCGACACCAAAGGTGTGATCTATCAGGGTCGGACCGAGGGTATGAACCAGTGGAAGTCGGCCCATGCGATCTCGACCGAGCTGCGTACCCTGGACGAGGCCCTGAAGGGTGCCGACGTCTTCCTGGGCGTGTCGGTCAAGGGTGCGGTCACGCAGGACATGGTGGCCAGCATGGCCGACAATCCGGTGATCTTTGCGATGGCGAACCCCGACCCCGAGATCACTCCGGAAGAAGCGCACGAGGTTCGTGTCGATGCCATCGTTGCCACCGGTCGCAGCGACTATCCGAACCAGGTGAACAACGTTCTGGGTTTTCCCTACTTGTTCCGTGGGGCGCTAGACATCCATGCCCGTGCCATCAATGACGAGATGAAAATCGCCTGTGCCCATGCTTTGGCCAATCTGGCACGCGAGGACGTGCCGGATGAGGTTGCGATGGCCTATGGCAAATCTCTGACATTCGGACGGGATTACATCATTCCGACGCCGTTTGACCCGCGCCTGATCCATCGTATCCCGCCTGCCGTGGCCAAGGCTGGGATGGATACCGGTGCGGCCCGCCGTCCGATCATCGACATGGACGCCTATGAGCTGAGCCTGAAATCCCGCATGGACCCGACGGCCAGCATCCTGCGCGGTCTGAACGCTCGCGCCCGCGCCGCGCAAAGCCGGATGATCTTTGCCGAGGGTGACGATCCCCGTGTGTTGCGCGCAGCCGTGATGTATCAGCGTTCGGGCTTCGGCAAGGCCCTGGTCGTTGGCCGACCCGATGACGTCAAGAAAAAGCTCGAGGACGCCGGCCTCGGGGACGCAGTGCGTGAGTTGGAGGTCGTGAATGCGGCAAACACCACTCATCTCGAGACTTACAAATCTTTCCTGTACAACCGGCTTCAGCGTAAAGGCTTTGATTCCAAGGATATTCACCGCCTTGCCGCGCGGGACAGGCATGTGTTTTCATCCCTGATGCTGGCCCACGGCCACGCAGACGGGCTTGTGACCGGTGCGACGCGAAAATCCGCGCATGTTCTGGATCGTATCAATCACGTTTTCGATGCCGACGCCACCCATGGCGCGGCCGGCGTTACGGCGCTGCTGCATAAGGGGCGCATCGTTTTGATCGGCGACACGCTTGTCCATGAATGGCCGGACGAGAACGACCTGGCCACAATCGCCGAACGCTCGGCCGCCGTGGCGCGCCATATGGGGATCGAGCCGCGGGTCGCCTTTGTCAGCTTCTCGACCTTCGGGTATCCGGTCTCGGAACGTGCGGAAAAGATGCACCGCGCGCCAGCGGTTCTGGACCAGCGCGGCGTCAACTTCGAATACGAAGGCGAGATGACCGTGGATGTTGCGCTGAACGTGGATCAGCAGGCGGCCTATCCGTTCTCGCGTCTGACCGGCCCGGCCAATATCCTGATCGTGCCTGCGCGTCACTCAGCGTCGATTTCAACCAAACTGATGCAGGAAATGGGCGGTGCGACGGTGATTGGCCCGATCCTGTCCGGGGTCGACAAGCCGATCCAGATCTGCTCGACCGTATCGACGGCGAATGACATTCTGAATATGGCCATCCTGGCCTCTTGCGATATCGGGTAAGTCATGACGATCTGGAACCTCGGTTCAATAAACGCGGATATGGTTTACGCCCTGCCGCACCTGCCTGCGCCGGGGGAAACTCTGGCCGCAAATGGGCTGGAGCGTTTTTTGGGCGGCAAAGGGGCCAACATGTCCGTCGCCGCTGCGCGGGCCGGGTCGCATGTCTGCCATATCGGGGCGGTTGGTCCAGATGGGCGCTGGGCAAAGGACCGGCTGACAGAATACGGCGTGGACACCCGCCACATTGCCGAAGTTGACACACCTACAGGCCATGCGATCATCGCGGTGGATGCGCAGGGCGAGAACCTGATCGTCCTGTACCCTGGCGCCAATCATGCATTGCAGGCGGATCAGTTGGGCCAAGCACTGTCCGCGACCGATACCGGCGATCTGCTGGTGATGCAGAACGAAACCAACGCGCAGGTCGAAGCGGCCCGGCTGGGGCACGAACTGGGTCTGACCGTCTGTTACGCCGCAGCCCCGTTTCAGGCCGATGCGGTCAAGGCGGTTTTACCTTACCTCGATTTCCTGATCCTGAACGAGGTGGAGGCCGAGCAGCTACAGCAGGAAACCGGTCTGAACGCCAATGATCTGCCCGTCCGGCATGTCATCGTAACCCTCGGATCAAAAGGCGCGCGCTACTATCAACGGGGTGCCGAACCACAGGACTTTCCAGCCCATGCGGTCAAGGCTGTCGATACAACAGGCGCGGGGGATACATTCACCGGCTACGTACTGGCTGGAATGGACCGGGGGCTGCCGATGGAGCAGGCCATCGCACAGGCGACCCGCGCCGGCGCCCTGATGGTCATGCGGCACGGGACGGCTGACGTTATTCCCGATCTGAAGGAAGTGCGGGCAGCTCGGTTCGACTAGGACCCGGCGAAGGGCGCATCACTGCCCCACAGTTGTTTGACCCGCGCATCGCGTCCGCATGCTTTGCGGTAGGCCTTGTAAGCGCTGCTCTGACGTTTGGGGCCAAAGCGGGTTAAGACCAGTTTGTCGCCTTTGTAATAATCCTGATGGTATTTTTCGGCCGGGTAGAACGTGGATGCGTTCAGAATGGGTGTGACCACCGTTTGCCCCAATGCTGATTGCGCATTGGACTTGGCTTTTTCCGCCAGCACCTTTTCCCCTGTGTTAGAGACGAAGATGGCCGTCCGATAGCTGTCGCCCCGGTCGCAGAACTGCCCACCGGCATCGGTTGGGTCGACCGAGCGGAAAAACATGTTCAGCAGCGTTTCACGTGACACACGCGACGGATCGAATGTGATCTGAACGGCTTCGTAGTGACCTGTTCCTCCACGTGTCACCTGTTTGTAGGTCGGATTGTCCACCGTGCCGCCCGTATAACCCGAAACGGCGCCGGTCACGCCGGGGACGGATTCAAAATCGGATTCAACACACCAGAAACAGCCACCCGCAACCGTCAGTGTCTCGGTCCCGGCGGCAGGCGCGGGCAGTGCGCGCAGCAGCGCGGCCAGAAAGATCAGAATGAACAGCAGGGTCGGTTTGAAACAAACGGCATTTGCAGTCCGGGTCATGGCAGGTCTCCTTCCAGAGACAGGCTGCCCCGTGTTCCCCGATCATGCAATCCGCTGACATCGTTTGTCACATGCTGGTGAAACGAAGTTATCGCGCGCTAACCCAGCAACTGCCCCAGCTTCATCGCCACGCCCATGTTGCCCGAGATTTTCAGCTTGCCCATCGCGATGCCCGTCATCGGGTTCAGCTTGCCGGTCAGCAGCTTTGTCAGGTTGTCCCTGGAAATCCGAATGGTGCAGTCAGTGTCCTGATCCGTCGTCGACGCCATGTTGTCCGCCAGAACGATGACGCCATCCGCGCCGCAATCGAATTTGAGCGATCCGTCAAAGCTTTTGCCGTTCAGACCTTTCTGAATTCCGTCGGCGATCTCTTGCAGCATGTGTTGTCCTTTTCCCAATTGACCTTTGCGTAAGGACAAACGGGAGCCGCGGGCAAGGGTGACGCAACAGGAACCGCAGCACGCAACAAAATAACCCCGGCACCGGATTGCGGGCCGGGGTTTTAGAATTCGGTCGAGCAGGGCTTATTTTGAAAGCCGCTTGTCCCGCGCCGCCAGTAGTTTCAGGCGCAGGGCGTTCAGCTGGATGAATCCGGCTGCGTCCTTCTGATCATAGGCACCGGCGTCTTCCTCGAAGGTCACATGCGCCTCGGAATACAGCGAATGATCCGACCAGCGGCCCACGGTCGAGGCCAGGCCTTTGTACAGTTTCACACGCACGGTGCCGGTGACGTGTTCCTGAGACCTGTCAATTGCGGCCTGCAGCATTTCCCGCTCGGGCGAGTACCAGAAGCCGTTGTAGATCAGCTCGGCATATTGCGGCATCAGCTGGTCTTTCAGATGCATCGCGCCGCGGTCCATTGTAATGGACTCGATCCCGCGATGCGCCTCCAGCAGGATGGTGCCGCCCGGCGTTTCATAGATGCCGCGCGATTTCATGCCCACGAACCGGCCTTCGACCAGGTCGAGACGGCCGATACCGTGCTTGCCGCCATATTCGTTCAGCTTGGTCAGGATGGTCGCGGGGCTCATCGCCTCACCATTGATGCTGACCGCATCGCCTTTTTCAAAGCCGATTTCGATGAATTCCGGCTCGTTCGGCGCATCCTCTGGGTGGACGGTGCGTTGGTAGACATAGTCGGGCGCCATATCGGCGGGATCTTCCAGAACTTTGCCCTCGGACGAGGTGTGCAGCAGGTTGGCGTCGACCGAGAAGGGTGCTTCACCGCGTTTGTCTTTGGCAATCGGGATCTGGTTCGCCTCGGCAAATTCCAGCAGCTTGGTGCGGCTGGTCAGGTCCCACTCGCGCCACGGGGCGATGACCTTGATGTCGGGGTTCAGCGCATAGGCCGCCAGTTCAAAGCGGACCTGATCGTTGCCCTTGCCGGTTGCGCCATGGGCGACGGCATCGGCACCGGTGGCTTGTGCAATCTCGACCAGACGTTTTGAAATCAGCGGACGCGCGATCGAAGTGCCCAGCAGGTACAATCCTTCGTACTGCGCATTGGCGCGGAACATCGGGAAGACGAAATCGCGCACGAACTCTTCGCGGATGTCCTCGATATAGATGTTTTCAGGCTTGATCCCCAGCAGCTCGGCCTTTTGGCGGGCGGGTTCCAGTTCCTCACCCTGACCCAGATCGGCGGTAAAGGTCACGACCTCACAGCCATACTCGGTCTGCAGCCATTTCAGAATGATCGAGGTATCAAGGCCACCGGAATAGGCCAGAACAACTTTCTTGGGCGCGGACATCTGACTTCCCCTTATGCGTAGAACGCTTGGCCCCTAGCGGGTTTTGGACCCGGGGGCAAGCTGTGTGGATTGACGCAGGGCGGGAATTGGGGTGAAACAGTTGGAAAGAGAACAAGGATTGGTTGAGAGGGCGGTTTTCAGATGCTGGGTTGGGAGATTTTTGCGCATTCGGTGCGGATGGTATTCGGGAATTTCAGACAGGTTTTGCAGATCGCACTGGGACCGGCCGTGATCGCAACCGCCGTGATCGTCGGGCTGTTTCTGCTGCTGGGAATTCCACTCGAGTCGTTTGATGACACCGCCAATGCGTCGCCAGAAAACCTTGGTTCGATTACGGTCTTTACCTTTTTGGTTGTCGTCGTGGTGTTCATCGTGATGTTCTGGATCGCCGTGTCCTGGCACAGGTTCATATTGTTGGAGGAATACCCCAGCGGGCTGTTGCCCACATTCCGCTTCGACAGAATTCTCGCTTATCTGGGCCGCTTTGTTTTGTTGGGCCTGTTGATGGCAATCGGGTTCATACCGGTCGGACTAATTCTGTCTGTCCTGGGTGAAAGCGCCGGACTGATCGCGGTTGTCATAAGCTTCGGTGCCGCGCTAGTTCTGGTTGTTTGCTTCTACCGCTTGTCCATCATCCTGCCGGCTGCCGCGATCGGCAACCCGATTACACTGGGCGATGCATGGAACCGAACATCGGGTGTGGCTGGGGCGATTGTTGTTCTGCTAGTGGTCAGTTTTGTGTTTCAGATCCTGGTACAGTTTGCGCTTGCGGCGCTTGCCATTATCCCGGTTCTGGGCGTTTTGCTGACCGTGTTCTTCGGATCTCTCATTCTGCCGATGATCAATGTCAGCATCCTGACCACGATGTATGGGATCTTTGTCGAAAAACGCGAACTCACCTGAGCCGCGTACACATATGTATTCCTTGCCCTTCTCGCACTGATGCGGCACTGAAACGGTTATGACTGATTTCATGACCCGCGCCCGTGCCGCCGAACAGGCGATGCGCACCGTGTTTCCGCCAACGCCGTTGCAGCGGAACGCCCACCTGTCCGACCGGTTTGGGGCTGATATCTGGCTCAAACGTGAAGACCTCAGCCCGGTGCGGTCTTACAAGATCCGGGGCGCGTTCAACGCCATGCGCAAGCAGCCGGGTCAGGATCTGTTCGTTTGCGCCAGCGCGGGCAATCACGCGCAAGGCGTGGCCTTTATGTGCAAGCACATGGGTGTGAACGGTGTGATTTTCATGCCCGTGACCACCCCGCAGCAAAAAATTCAGAAAACCCGGATCTTCGGCGGTGACAATATCGAGATTCATCTGACCGGGGACTATTTCGACGACACGCTGAAGGCGGCGCAAAAATGGTGTGCGGAAAAAGGCGGGCATTTCCTGTCGCCGTTCGACGATGCAGACGTGATCGAAGGGCAGGCCTCGCTTGCAGTCGAGATCGAGGAACAGCTGGGCGGTGTACCTGATCACCTGCTGTTGCCGGTGGGCGGCGGCGGGATGTCGGCGGGTGTGGCGACCTGGTTCAGGGATCGCACCCATTGCCTGTTCGTGGAACCGGCAGGCGGGGCCTGCCTGCGCGCAGCGCTGGCGGCGGGTCATCCGGTGGCGCTGGATCGCGTCGACACATTTGTCGATGGCGCCGCCGTCGGCCGGATTGGCGAAAAGCCCTTTGAACTGCTGCGCAATTGCCACCTGTCGGATGTCCTGGTGATGTCCGAAGATCGTATCTGCGCTACCATGATCGAGATGCTGAATGTCGAAGGCATCGTTCTTGAGCCCGCCGGTGCGCTGGCGGTCGAGGCTGTGACGGATGTTCAAAGCTTTGTACGCGGCAAGACGGTGGTCTGTGTCACCTCGGGCGGCAACTTCGATTTCGAGCGTCTACCCGAAGTGAAGGAGCGGGCGCAGCGCTATTCCGGCGTCAAAAAGTACTTCATCCTGCGCCTGCCCCAGCGCCCCGGTGCGTTGAAAGAGTTTCTGGGCATTCTCGGCCCCGAGGATGACATCGCGCGCTTCGAATACATGAAGAAATCGGCGCGCAATTTCGGCTCGGTCCTGATCGGGATCGAAACCCGCAAGCCGGAAAACTTCATGCGGCTTTTTGCGCATCTGGACGAGGCCGGGTTCACCTATACCGACATCACTGAAGACGAAACACTGGCCCAGTTTGTGATCTGAGCGAAAAACAGCCTCTAACTAAGGCTCTCCGCCCGGTTTGCTAAAAATGCTGCCCGAGATTCATCGTAGGCGGTCAGGATTGCGGTCAGATCCACATTGTCGCCTTCGCCGCCTGCTGCCCGCCGTTCGCCATCCTGACAAAGTTTGGAAAACTGATCGAATCCCAGGCTCAGCGCGCTGCCTTTCAGGAAATGCAGGTTTTGTTCCAGTTCTGTCCGCGCGGTATCATTGTGCAGGCGCGCAAGAGCTTCCTGAACCTCATCCAGAAAGATCTGCACCACCTCGTCAAACTCGTCAGCGCCAACCTCATCCCGCAATTGTCTGACCCTGTGCCAGTGGATCATGGTGCCCTTCTCGCCTCGTTCTGTTGTGTCATGGAATTAGCATCTGTGCAGTAAAGGTCGGGTTAAGCCGGTCGAAGAAACCTCGGATTGCACCTTCATCGGATATTAAATCACCGCGCGCTAGGGTTGTGACATTCGAAAACGCGTGCGGTGCAGAGGGTGATGGTGTCAGGACCCGGACAGGCGGAAGCCAGCGCAGAGCTGGAGTTTGGTGCGATCCGCAGGGTGTTGGTCGTGGATGACAGCCGCCTGCAACGGCGCATTCTGGTTGCATCCCTCAGAAAATGGGGGTTCGAGGTCATCGAGGCGGACGGCGGTGAAGCCGCTATTGCCTTATGTGCCGAAAGCCTTCCGGATCTGGTTGTCAGCGATTGGGTCATGCCGGGGATGAGCGGGCTGGAATTCTGCCGCGCCTTCCGGGCGTTGGGCGGCGATCACTACAGCTATTTCATCCTTCTCACCTCCAAAAGCGAAAAGCAGGAGGTCGCGCGCGGGCTGGATGCCGGTGCAGACGATTTTCTGATCAAACCGCTCGAGGCGGATGAGTTGCGCGCCCGTATCTCGGCCGGAGCACGCATTCTGGATATGCAACGCGAACTGTCGGAAAAGAACCGTCTGATCGAAAACGCGCTGAACGAGTTGAAGCAGGCCCACCACGCCATCGACAAGGACCTGATGCAGGCCCGAAAGATCCAGCAGTCACTGGTGCCCGAGTTCAGCCGGGAATTCGGCAATTCCCGGGTCAGCCTGTTGCTTAAACCCTGTGGCCACATTGGCGGTGACCTTGTTGGTATGTTTTCCCCAGGCATCAATCGCCTTGGGTTTTACAGCATTGATGTGTCCGGGCACGGTATCACTTCGGCGATGATGACGGCGCGTCTGGGCGGGTATCTTTCCAGCACACATTTCGATCAGAACGTGGCGATGGAGCGTCGGTTCGACAAGTTCTTTGCCCTGCTTCCACCGGAACAGGTTGCTGCGACGCTCAACTCACGCCTGATGGCGGATGCCGGTGTCGAAGAATATTTCACGATGGTCTACGCCATTGTCGATCTGCGCAACGGTCATGTGAAAATGGTGCAAGCAGGGCATCCGCATCCGCTTCTGCTGCGCCAGGATGGCAGCGCTGAGTTTCTGGGTGAGGGCGGTCTGCCGATCGGCTTGCTACCGGATGTTCACTTCCAGCAGACGGAACTCTACCTCAAGCCCGGCGACAGGCTGATGCTGTATTCCGATGGGTTCACGGAATGCCGCCTGGCCGATGGCGGTCTGCTGGACGAATCCGGATTGCAGCAAATGGCGCTGGGCTGCGCGTCGGACCGGGCAGGAAGCGAGTTTCTGGACGACATGTTCTGGCAGCTCACCCAGGCCGCTTCGCCCGGTGAAGGCATGGACGACGATGTCTCGGCCGTTTTTTTTGAGTTTAATGTTTGTCAGAGCCTGTTCAAATGAAGTCTGGCAAAGTGCCGATCGCCGCCGTTGCCCAACATCTCAACCGCGTCCGCGCCATGCATCCACAATGCTTCGTGAAAGGGTTCGCTGGGCGGGCCCATGCGGCGCACAGGCCTTGCGCGATAGATCAGGCAAACCTTTTCGGCCCACAGATCGTATTCCGGCATGAACGTGAACCGTCGGAACGCGCCGATGCGCCGGGGCGCGGCGATTTGCCAGCCTGTCTCCTCGTAAACCTCGCGGTGCAGCGCAGTGATCGGGGATTCGCCGGGATCGATACCGCCACCGGGTAACTGAAGGTCCGGCCCAGGTTCGGTCTGGCAGGTCAGCAACAGGTGCCGGCCTCGCGGCAGCAGACCGTAAACGCCCACCCTGCGTATGTACTTGCGCCCCGGTTCCGGGGTTTCACCGAACCGTCTGATCATGTATGGCCCCTTACAACCCAATCTGTTCGACCTATATGGTGGCGGTATGCCAACCCGTGGCGTGTAAGGAAACCCCATGTCTCTTGGAACGAAAATCGCGTGGGACGACACCGTCCTGCCCTTTCAACTCGATGTATCGGATATGCGCGGCCGCGTGGCCCGTCTGGATGGCGTTCTGGACGGCATCCTGAAACAGCACGACTATCCCGAAAAGGTCGAGGCATTGGTGGCCGAGATGGCCCTGCTGACCGCGCTGATCGGCCAGACTGTTGCGTTGCGCTGGAAGCTTTCGCTGCAGGTACAGTCCAAGGGTGCGGTGCGGATGATCGCAACGGATTATTACGCGCCTCAAAAAGAGGGTGAGCTTGCCCGCATCCGCGCGTATGCAAGCTTTGACCGCGATCGGCTGACCGATGCCGCGCCGTTTGATCAGGTGGGCGAAGGCTATTTCGCGATTCTGATCGACCAGGGGAAAGGCACACAGCCCTATCAGGGCATCACACCGCTGGCCGGCGGTTCGCTCAGCGCCTGCGCTGAGGCATATTTTGCGCAATCCGAGCAATTGCCAACCCGGTTTTCGCTGAGCTTTGGCAAATCGACCGAACCGGGCGTGGGGGAACACTGGCGCGCGGGTGGCGTCATGTTGCAGCATATGCCCAAGGCCTCGCCCTTTGTGGCGACCAGTCAGGGCGAGGGCGAAATCCTGACAGCAAGGGATTTGGTCGACGGCGAAGAAGGCGAAAACTGGGGCCGGGTCAATATCCTGCTGGATACGGTCGAAGATCTGGAGCTCATCGGGCCTTCGGTGGCACCCACGGACCTGCTGATCCGCCTGTTTCACGAGGAACAGCCCCGCGTTTATGACGCGCAAGCCGTGCAGTTCGGCTGTACCTGTTCCGAGGACCGTGTACGGCAGAGCCTGTCGATCTATTCCGCCAAGGACATCGAAAAGATGACCACTCCCGAAGGTCAGGTGACGGCTGACTGCCAGTTCTGTGGCGCACATTACGTGCTTGACCCCGAAACCGTGGGTTTCGATGCCAAAGAGTCCGGCGGTGCATGACCTGACTGAACAGCTCAGGGCGGCCCTGCGCCGACCGGGCGGTGGGTCCAGCGATTTTGACCTGAACCCCGATGCGGTTCTTCCGCCCGGGCGGAAACTGCGTCCTGCGGGTGTGCTGGTGCCGATTTCGCTGGTCGGGGAGCAGCCGCGTCTGATTCTGACCAAACGGTCGTCGGCCCTGAAACACCATCCCGGGCAGATCGCCTTTCCGGGTGGCAAGCAGGACGGTGACGATGCCGACGTCACCGCCACGGCCCTGCGCGAAGCCCGCGAAGAGATCGCGCTGCCACCTGAACTGCCCGAAATCCTGGGACACCTGCCCGCGCATGAGACCGTGACATCGTTTCAGGTGACGCCGGTTGTCGCCATATTGCGGCGGCCTTTCACCCCGATCCCCGAACCCGGTGAGGTGGAGGAAGTTTTCTCGGTTCCGCTTGCACATGTCCTCAACCCTGCGAATTATATCGTGGAATCGCGTCGTTGGAGGGGCCAAAGACGGCACTATTTCACAGTTCCGTTCGGTCCCTATTACATCTGGGGCGCAACGGCCCGCATGTTGCGGGGATTGGCAGCACGGTTGAATGAATGAAGCGGATTGTTGAACCCTGGGTTACGGAACCGGCAACGCAGAAGGTCTGTGCGGCCCTGACAGAAGCCGGGGCGCAGGCGCTGTTTGTCGGCGGTTGCGTGCGCAACGCATTGTTGGGCGAACCTGTGTCGGATATCGACATCGCCACAGATGCGCCGCCGGAACGGGTCATGCAGCTTGCACGGCATGCGGGTCTCAAGGCTATCCCAACCGGGATTGATCACGGAACCATCACGGTCGTTTGTCACGGGGTCGCGCATGAAATCACCACGTTCCGCCGGGACGTGCAAACGGACGGTCGCCGGGCCGTTGTGGCATTTTCGGATAAGGTGGAAGAAGACGCCGCCCGCCGTGATTTCACCATGAATGCGATCTATGCCGCGCCGGACGGGACGGTTCTTGACCCGTTGAACGGCCTGCCCGATCTGCAGGCCCGTCGGGTCCGTTTTATCGGAACCGCCGAACACCGCATTCGCGAGGATTACCTGCGATCCCTGCGCTTTTTCCGGTTTCACGCCTGGTATGGCGATCCGCAGGCCGGGTTCGATCAGGATGCGCTGGCGGCGATTGCGGCTAACCCGGACGGGCTGCGTCAACTGTCGCGCGAACGGGTCGGGGCCGAGTTGCTGAAGCTGCTGGCAGCCCCTGATCCCGCACCGTCGGTGGCGGGAATGCGCAGTACCGGCGTTCTGATGCAAGTGCTGCCCGGGGCGGATGACAGATCACTGGCACCGCTGATTGCACTGGAACAGCAGGCCGGCGCGTCCCCTGATGCAGTACGCAGGCTGGCAGCCATTGCAACACCCGAAGACGCCGCGACCCTGCGCCTTAGCCGGGCGCAACTGCAGCGGCTGACCCGAATGCGGGAAGAGGCCTCGGGGACCGCAAGCGTGGCCGAGTTGGGTTATCGCTATGGCGAAGAGGGTGGATTGCACGAAACCCTGCTGCGCTGTGCGTTGCTGGAACAACCCTGGTCGGATGACCTGAAACAGCAGTTGAAAGCTGGCGCGGCGGCCCGTTTTCCAATCGGTGCAACGGACCTGATCCCCGATTTTTCCGGGCCCGCACTGGGCCAGAAACTTGCCGAACTGGAGCGCCGTTGGATCGAGTCGGGCTTCCGGCTAAGCCGCAAAGAGCTGCTTGCCGATTAGCGCGAGGTCTCAAAAAGGGATGACAAGTCAAATCGTTTGTGGTTACTTGCCCCCGTCACATGGATGGAGGAATGCGAATGTATTACGGGATCTGGTTCGGCTAAAGCCGGAACACTTTGACCCGTAAGGGTGGTGTTCTGGCGCCATCTTTCTTCGCACGCCCCTAGTTTATGCTCAATCGGAGCACTCTCCATGTTTCGCTATTTCGAAAACCTTGTTGACCCTTTTGTCGCCTATACCGAGACCGACACACCGCCGACGCGGCTGTGGCCATTCATGCTGGACTATTCGAGCCCGTTCTACAGGATCTTCATCTGGACGGCGCTGATTTCTGTCATCGTGGCCGGGGTCGAGATCGGTCTGATCTACTATATGGGGCGCGTCGTGGACCTGCTCAGCGGATCGCCCACCGAGGTTTGGCAGGCGCATGGAACGGAACTGATCCTGATGGCGGTCTTTGTCTTGTTCCTGCGGCCTTTGTTGCATGTGGTGGACGTGCTGCTGCTGAACAACGCGATCCTGCCGAATTTTGGCACCCTGATCAGGTGGCGCGCGCATAAACACGTGCTGCGCCAGTCCGTTGGATGGTTTGAAAACGACTTTGCCGGACGTATCGCAAACCGGATCATGCAAACCCCTCCGGCTGCCGGCGAGGTGATTTTTCAGGTCTTCGACGCGATTTCCTTTTCGCTGGCCTATCTGATCGGTGCGGCAATCCTTCTTTATGCGGCAGACGCGCGTCTTCTGATACCGCTGCTGATCTGGTTCGCGCTCTATGCAGCTCTGGTCCGGTGGACCGTCCGGCGTGTGGAACCGGCGTCAAAAGCGGCGTCTGATGCGCGGTCAACCGTGACCGGGCGGGTTGTGGACAGCTACACCAACATCCATTCGGTGAAGATGTTCGCGCACGATACGCAGGAGCTCGACTACGCCCGAGAAGCGATCGAGGAAACGCGGCGGACCTTTCAGATCGAGATGCGGATCTTCACCGTGATGGATGCCGTTCTGGTCACGCTGAACGGTCTGCTGATCGTCGGCGTTGTGGGCTGGGCCATTTCCCTGTGGATGCAGGGCAGCGCGTCGGTCGGAGTGGTTGCCGCCGCCACCGCCCTGACCCTGCGGCTGAATGCCATGACCGGCTGGATCATGTGGGCGCTGACCAGTTTTTTCCGCCAGCTCGGTATCGTTGCCGAAGGGATGGAAACGATTGCGCAGCCCATCGACCTGCTGGACGCACCGAAGGCCGACGATTTGCAGCTGACCAAAGGCCAGATCGAAATCCGCGACCTGTCGCATCACTATGGCCGGGAAACCGGTGGTCTGGATCACGTCGATCTGACAATCCGCCCGGGTGAAAAAATCGGCCTGATCGGGCGGTCGGGGGCCGGGAAATCGACCCTGGTCAAGCTGCTTTTGCGGTTTTACGACGTCGAGAGCGGCGCAATCCTGATCGACAATCAGAATATCGCCGACATCACGCAGGACAGCCTGCGCAGCCACATCGGCATGGTCCAGCAAGACAGTGCGCTGTTGCATCGATCGGTGCGGGACAACATCCTCTATGGTCGACCCGATGCCACGGAAGATCAGATGATCGCCGCCGCCAAACAGGCCGAGGCGCATGACTTCATCCTTGACCTGCAAGACCCACAAGGGCGCACAGGCTACGATGCCCATGTGGGTGAACGCGGCGTGAAACTAAGCGGCGGTCAGCGGCAGCGGGTCACGCTGGCGCGGGTGATCCTGAAGGACGCGCCGATCTTGTTGTTGGACGAGGCGACTTCTGCCCTAGATTCCGAGGTCGAAGCCTCAATTCAGGAAACTCTTTACGGCATGATGCAAGGTAAAACCGTAATCGCCATCGCCCACAGGCTCAGCACCATCGCGCAGATGGATCGCATTCTGGTGATGGATGGGGGCCGAATCGTGGAACAGGGCAGGCACTCTGAACTGCTGTCGCAAGGCGGGCTTTACTCGCAGTTCTGGGCGCGGCAGTCTGGCGGCTTCCTGAACCCAGAGGCTGCTGAATGAGGCTTGCAAACCTCATCGACCCTTTCAAAGGCGCTGAAACGCCCCCACCGCAGAAGTTGGGGGCGTTCATTCGCTGGTGTCTAGCGGGGTCCTGGTCGATCCTGTTTGTGGCGGCGTTCCTTTCCATGCTGGGCGGAGCAGCAGAAGTGGCCACCGCGTGGATACTGGGAAAGGTGATCGACATTGCCACCTCCAGCGGGCCGGAGAACCTGTTCAATGAACGGAACCTGTGGGCCTTCGGTGGTGCCGCGATCTTTTTGATGCTGTTGCGGCCGATCATCGCGGCCTTGTCGTCCTTCTCGAACAATTACGTTGTGATGCCCAACATTACGCCGCTGGTTCTGGCCCGGTTGAATCGTTGGACGCTGGGCCAGTCGACGACCTATTTCGATGACGATTTTGCCGGCCGTATCGCGCAGAAACAGATGCAAACGTCGAATGCAATGGCGTCGGTGGTGTCGGATGTCATCAGTGCAATCGTATTTGCGCTGGCTTCGCTTGCGGGATCTTTGCTTTTGTTAGGGTCGATTCACCCGCTGGTCATGCTGCCTTTTGCCGGATGGCTTGCGGTGTATCTGCTGTTGATCCGATGGTACTTGCCACGCATCCGCCTGCGTTCAGCCGCGCGGGCAGGAGCCCGGGCCATGGTGTCGGGGCAGGTGGTGGATACCATCACGAACATCAAGACGGTTAAACTGTTCGCCCATTCCGACAACGAAGATCAGGCCGCGCGTGACGCCATGATGACCCTGCGCGAAAGGTCACTGGATTTCGGTTGGCTCTCGGCCAGTTTCCGATCCATCCTGATGGCGTTGGCAGGCGTGTTGCCTGTGCTTTTGCTGGGAGCCACACTTTTGTTGTGGCAGGCAGGCATTGCCACGGCGGGCGACATCGTCGCGGCAGGCGCAGTGTCGATCCGGATCGCACAGATGACAGGCTGGGTCAGTTTCACGCTGATGGGCCTTTATGCCAATGTCGGCGAGATCGAGAATGGCATGAAGACACTGACCAGGCGGGACCGGATCGAAGACCGCAGCGGCGCAACACATCTGAGCGTCACCAAAGGTCGCATCGCTTTTGAAAACGTCAGTTTCGCCTATGGGCGGGATATCGGCGGGGTTGCAGACCTGAACCTGACCGTCGCGCCCGGCGAAAAGCTGGGTGTGGTTGGTGCCTCGGGGGCCGGAAAATCGACTTTGGTTTCCCTGCTGCTACGGCTTTATGATCGGGAAGAGGGCGCGATCCTGATCGATGGACAGGACGTTTCTAAGGTGACGCAGGACAGCCTGCGCAGCCAGATCGGGATGGTCACGCAGGAAACGGCGATGTTCAACCGCTCGGCCCGTGAAAATATTCTGTATGGCCGACCCGACGCCACGGAACCCGAACTGATCGCCGCCGCGCGGAAGGCCGAAGCGCATGAATTCATCCTCGGGCTTGAGGATGCGCAGGGTCGAACCGGTTATGAAGCGCATCTGGGGGAGCGGGGCGTCAAGCTTAGCGGTGGTCAGCGCCAGCGAATCGCGCTGGCCCGCGCCATTTTGAAGGACGCGCCAATTCTGGTTCTGGACGAAGCAACCTCGGCGCTGGATTCCGAAGTTGAGGCATCGATCCAGGCCGCCTTGCATCGCGTCATGCAGGGCAAAACCGTTCTGGCCATCGCGCACCGCCTGTCGACCCTGATCGAGATGGACCGCATTATCGTGCTGGATCATGGACGCATCGTGGAAAGCGGAACCCACGAGGCGCTGCTGGAACAGGGTGGGCTTTATGCCCGCTTCTGGCACCGGCAGTCGGGTGGCTTCATTCAGGCCGAAGCGGCGGAATAAGGCGCAAAGCGTTCAGTCAGGGGTTTTGTTGCGGGCGCAGCCCCGGTATCAGGCCACGCATGACGCAGCAATTCATCATCACCCGTCTTGGCCATCAGGGCGACGGCATCGCCGAAGGCCCGGTCTATGCGCCGCGCACCCTGCCGGGAGAAGTGGTCAGCGGGACGTTGCAGGGCCAGATTCTCGGCGATATCCGCGTGGACACCCCATCGGAAGACAGGGTCAAGGCACCGTGCCGCCACTACAAAGCCTGTGGCGGATGCCAGTTGCAACATGCAGCCGACAGTTTTGTCGCGGACTGGAAGGTCGAAGTGGTGCGCAACGCACTGGCCGCACAGGACCTGAGCGCGCCCATGCGTCCGATCCATACGTCGCCGGAACGGTCGCGCCGTCGGGCAACAATCGCGGTGCGTCGAACGAAAAAGGGAACGTTGGCCGGGTTTCACGGACGCGCCTCGGACACGATCACCGAGATCCCCGATTGCCAGCTGCTCGACCCGGCGCTGATCGCTGCCATCCCCGTTGCCGAAGCATTGGCTGCTCTGGGGGGCAGCCGGAAAGGCGTGCTGGCTGTGACGCTGACATTGTCCGAGGTCGGCCTGGATGTATCCGTTCAGGGCGGCAAGCCGCTGGACGGCCCGCTGGAACTGGCGCTGGCGCAGGCGACTGAGGCAAACGGGCTGGCAAGGCTGGCCTGGGATGGCGAGGTGATCGCCATGCGTACGCCTCCGTTCCAGAGGTTTGGTCAGGCGGAAGTCACCCCGCCGCCCGGCGCATTCCTGCAGGCCACGAAGGACGGGGAACAGGCTCTGATACAGGCGGTTTTGCAGGCCACGCAGGGCGCGAAGCGCGTCGCCGATCTGTTTGCGGGGTGCGGTACGCTCTCGTTACCGCTTGCGGAACAGGCCGAGGTTCACGCCGTCGAAGGCGAAGCGGCGATGACCAAGGCGCTGGACCGGGGCTGGCGCAAAGCCAAAGGTCTGAAACGGATCACGACCGAGGCCCGCGATCTTTTTCGCCGACCCCTGATGCCGGATGAGCTCAAGTCTTTTGACGCCATTGTGCTGGACCCGCCTCGTGCGGGCGCGCAGGCGCAGGTGGCCGAACTGGCGCAGGCGCTGCGTCCGGTCGTGGCCTATGTGTCCTGCAACCCCGTGACCTTTGCGCGGGATGGAAAAATTCTGGTTGATGCCGGATATGCCCTTGAATGGGTACAGGTCGTTGACCAATTTCGGTGGTCGTCACACACCGAACTTGCCGCGCGGTTCACTTTAGGCCCAGCACAATGATCAGACCGGAGATATTCACAATGGGGATCACCCAGCGCCTTTCGACTGTCATCGAAGCCCCGGCATTTGGGCGTTTCATCACCGGTGTCATTATCTTTAACGCCATCTTGCTGGGCATGGAAACTTCGCCCAGCCTGATGGAACGCGCAGGCCCCCTGATCGTGACGCTGGACAGCCTGTGCCTGACGGTCTTTGTGGCCGAGATTGCCATGAAGCTTGTGGCAACCGGTCGGCGGTTCTTTCAAAGCGGCTGGAATATTTTCGATTTTCTGATTGTGGGTATCGCCCTCATTCCGGGAGGTGCGGGCCTGTCAGTGCTGCGGGCTCTGCGTATCCTGCGGGTTCTGCGTGTCATTTCGGTGGCCCCGCGCCTGCGCCGCGTTGTCGAAGGGTTCATCTCGGCGCTTCCCGGCATGGCCAGCGTGTTTCTGCTGATGGCGATCCTGTTCTATATCGGTGCCGTCATCGCGACCAAGCTGTTCTCGCAGTCTTTCCCGGACTGGTTCGGTGATCTGGGCTTGTCCGCCTATACGCTGTTTCAGATCATGACGCTGGAGAGCTGGTCGATGGGCATCGTCCGCCCGGTGATGGAGGTCTATCCCTACGCGTGGATTTTCTTTGTGCCCTTTATCATGGTCACGACCTTTGCCGTGGTGAACCTGCTGGTCGGTCTGATCGTCAACTCGATGCAGGATGCCCACCATGCCGAGGATGAAGTCAAAACCGATGCCTACCGCGATGAGGTTCTGGAGCGTCTGGAAACCATCGAGCGCCACCTGACCAGGCAGTTGAACAGCAAAAAGTGATTTCAAATTTCGCGTTTTCTGGCATAATCATCGCAAAAAAGCAGAAGCAGGCAGTGAATATATGGATCGTCGAGTATTTGGATTAGGGGCGATGGCGACGCTGGCCCTTTCGGCATGTGCATCCGCCAACCCGAAATTTCTGACATATCGCGGGCCCGAGGTGACGTCGCTGGTCGTCAACAAGAGCGCGCGCAAGCTGTATCTGTTGCACAACGAACGGATACTGAAAGAATACGATGTCGCGCTGGGCTTTGCGCCCCAAGGTACCAAGACAAAACGCGGCGATGGCCGCACACCCGAAGGGTCGTACCTGATTGACCGCCGTAACCCGCGCAGCCGCTATCACCTGTCGATCGGGATTTCCTACCCGAATTCGGAAGACATTGCGCAGGCCAAAGCCGCAGGCGTCGATCCGGGCGGCGACATCTTCATTCATGGTGAGCCCAGCCTCAGGTCTGAAATCCGCCGCTCCCGTAAGACGCCCGACTGGACGGCAGGCTGTATCGCCGTAAAAAACAAAGAAATCGAAGAGATTTACGCGATGGTGAACAAGGGCACGCTGATCACCCTGCGCCCCTGATCCTAGACCGGTTTCCAGTCTCCAAATCCGAATTGCTGATAGTCGCGCTGGTAGGTTTCAACCGCCAGCGCTTCCAGTTGTGCGTCATAAATCTGATCCAGCGCGTAGGGGGTGTCCGGCGCACATGTTGCCGGTTGGGGCGGCGAAGGATGGCCCGTTTTGCGCGCCAGTTCCGGCAGGGCGATGACCATTTCATCTTCCCGCAGGATCAGATCGGGCAGCGCAAAGGCCGACATCCCCTCCAGCGTGTGCGCCTGACTGCACCAAACGCCGTCCACCCGAATGGACGTTTGCCCGGACAGATTGTGGTGCAGGAATTTCAGAAAGGCCGCAAACGCCTGATAGTGCTGTTCCAAGGGGTAATTACCTTCACGGATCTGGCCGGGAATGGGAAGCTTGAAACGGTTGCGCAGGGTATTTCGGATGGAAGCATAGGCACCTGGATCGGCGCTGAGAATTTTTGAAGAGAACGCGGTATGGGCCCGCGCCAGTGGGTGGCGCAAGACACTGAATTTGCGGTGTCCGGGGTTGGCCTCCAGCCATTGTCGGATCTGCCTGCGATTGCGGTTCGTGACCGGCGCGCTGCCATCAAGATCGGCCATCCATGCCGTCACCACGTCGTCGATTCCGCCGCGCAGGGGAAGATACATCAAAGGTGTACGTGCGGCAGTGACGTATTGGCCTACTGCCGGCCCGCGGCGCGGCTCGAAAGCGGGATTGCGATGCAGGTTGAACGTGTCCAATCCGGACAACGCCTGTTCCAATTCCTCCGGGTTTGAGACTTTGGACAAGGCCGGGCCGGGATTCTGGGGTTTGAGCGTGTCGTCCAGCGCCGTCAGTCGCGCCTGTATCCCCAGCCACGATGCCAGACCGTTTAGAATATCCAGTCTGTTAAGGTCGTCATAGGCCAGAAAAAATGCGGTCTGCCCGGTTTTCTGCAGCTGGTTCAGCAGCATCAGTTGAAATTCCTGCTGCTGATCCATGTAATCCGAGAACTCTTCAGCCTGAAACGTGACCAGAGCATCGCGGCGGCGCTTTATGTTCTTCAACTGCCATTGCATGGTCTCCCGCGCAATTTTCAGTGAGATGTAGCTGTCCAGCGGATTTCGCGTCAGAACAATCTTGGCACAGCGCGGGTCGTTCAGCGCATGCTCCAGAACGCGGGGATCGTGACCCTGAAAATAGCGAAACCCGTTCAGTGCGCCGGGGGCTGCTTTGATGGCGTCCAGTAACAGGTCGGGATTTTGGTCGCGTTCGGTCAGCGAAACACCCAGCAATTCCTCGGACTTCAATCGGCCGATGAAATGCGGATTGAACGCTTCTCCGTGGCAGGTCACACCCTCCTGTGCGTTCAGATTGGCTTCCAGCAGATTGGATCCCGTGCGCATGGCGCCAAGAACGATGAAGTAATCCCAGGGACCGGACATGGCGATTTACTGAACCAAATAAGGTTTTCGGAACGGTTTGGTCTGGCTGCCAAACACGTCGTCTACCGTGAAATCGCCCATCAGATACGGGTGCATTCCCTGGTTCTTCAGGTTTTGCAGGAATTGACCGAAGCCGGACAGATCAACCATCTTCGGCGCCTCAATCAGGTGGCTCGGTTGCTGGGTCCCGATCTCGTCTATCACCTCATGCAGCGCCTCAATCGGAGATTCGACAAACTCTGCCATACACCAGGTGCGCACCCGCGCCTTGGTCCAGACCGAGGTCAGAACCTCAAGCTGTTTGCTTTCGACCTGTTGCAGGCGCGCAGCCTCATTGCGGATGTCGGCGAAGTTCCGGTTCGACCGGAACAGCGGAATTGCCCAGGCACCGGTGATCACTGAAATCTGTGCGTTCTTGTCGCGCGCCAGAAACCAGTTGATATCCTGCGTGTCCGCCGGGCCGAACTGGAAACACTGCCTTTCGCCGCGAGTATTCCAGATCAGGTTCGACAGGAAAGCCTTCGTGTTGTAGTCGCGCAATGTGGCGCAATCGCTGAGTGCGCCGTTCGTGATCGTCTGGTCACCTGCAAACTCTGCCCGTTCAGGGCTGAACACATGACCATGTACGCGTGTGTTTGTTGTGTTTTCCAGCCAGGTTTCGAAATCTTCAAAAAGGTCGGAAAATCCCTGAAATACCGAATATGGAAACGACGTCAGGCCGTTCTCGCTGCCATGTCGGGGAAACCGGCTTTGCATGTACAGCCCGTCGCGCCCGCGCATGCGCCGCTCGACCGCTTTGGAAAATACCCGGTCGATCTTGCCCGGATTTGGCTCGGCCGGTTTCATCGCCCCAGCTTGATCGGTCAAAAACGACTGGTACAGCCGGTCGGCCTTCCACCAGATCTTGCGGGCCACAAAACAGTCCGAACGGCGCAGCAATTGCAGGTGGTCATCATAGAATATGTGCGGCCGACCCTGATAGTCGAACTTGGACAAGGTCAGCGAGCGGCTTTCGATATGCGTTGAATAGAGCCTTGCGAGCGTCTGGAAATAGCTTTCATCCGGTATCCAGACGCGGCGGAAATAGCGGTCGTAAACGGGGCGTTTGGGGTCTTGCAGGATGGCCGACAGGGTCTGCCGGGTCAGGCACCACCACTGGCTGCCCATATGCGGGACCAGCCCGTCCGGGATACGCCGCCGCAAGCCCAGAGCGCGTTGAAATTTGACGTAAGTATCAAACAATTTGCGGCGCTTGCGCCAGGAAAACGGGAACCGCAGGGTGAACCGTTCATGATCCAGACCGCCGATGGTCCAGCTGACATCGGCGGTGGTCGCGCTTTCGATGAAATCGACGCGCGGGCGGTCCGACAGATAGTCGATCAGTTCCTGCACGGGCCGCAGGGGCAGACAGGCCCCGGACGACAAAAATACGTGGCGCACATCCGGGAACTGTTCCAGCATCAGCGTCGCCGCGCATTGCGAGGCTGCGACGATGCCCCAGCCGCCCCATTCGCAGGCATGCCGGTCCGAGAATACAATCAGGGGATTGTCGGCGCAGGCCTCGGAAAACTCGGCAAATGCCTGGTCGGAAACCTTGCGATCCACGTGGATCACTACCGGGCAGCCGGACGTTGTCCAGTGGCGCGCGACCTGCTCGGCACGGTCCAGTGCTGTATGCACCAGCATGACGACGCCCAGACCGCTCATGCCCAGTTTCCTTTCGACATAAGGCCCAGAATCTCAAGCTGTCTCCAGTTGATGTATTTCTCGGACCAGTCGCACCAGAAAACCGGTTTGCCTTCCAGCCGCTGGGCATAGGCCCGGTACTCGTCCGAGCCGCGATAATGCTGGCCGCGGTGCAGTTCTTCGCGCGCCTTGTCGCCCAGAGTGTTGATCAGCTTGGCATGAAGCAACGCGCCGCTGGCCTTTTCACCGCCCCATTCGTCGTAGACCTGGTTCAGCCCGCGCGGCAGCAGGGAATGGGTCGAGCTGACATAGACATAGCGCTTGTCCCATTTGACCAGCGGTATCTTGTTCAACGCCGGAGCTTTTGAGGGATTGTCCTGAAAGAACACCCGCGCGCGGGGACCGCCCTGAATCCACAGATTTCCATAATCGGGGTTCCGGGTAATCATGTAGTTGCCCGAGTCGAACCAGTTCGCGATTTCGAACGGATTCTGCCCTTCTTGATATGGCGCCTCATCGACCGGACCCTGCGGATACATGTCGATCAGCATGGTGCCAAAGCTGCGTACGGCGCAGCCATCCAGCCAGTCCGTCAACGCGCGGATCGGGCGGGTGTCACAAAACGGGTAAATGAAGAACTCATCCGGGTCGACCGTCAGGACCCAGTGATCGGGCGCGTATTTGCGCAGCAGATAGTTGGACCAGTCCAGACCAAAGGATGCGCGCTTATAGCTGGCCTCGGCCTGCCAGACGGACACATCCGGCTGCGCCTCAAGAAAGGCGCAGGTTCCGTCATCGCTGTCGTTATCGACAAACAGGAAGTGATTGATGCCCAGGTTGCGATAATAGTCCAGAAAGAACGGCAGCCTGATCTTTTCGTTGCGTACAACGCTCATCAGCAAGACATCGCCACGCTGTATTTGCGCGGTGTTGTTCGAAACCGCGCGCAGCTCGCTTCGTTTGCGCACACAGCGCACCAGACGGCGCTTGCGCCGAAGCCTCATTCTATATGAATCCAACAGGCTCACGCGACTGCCCAACCCTTATTATTACGCGAGCAGGCCCGGGGCCTGTTCAAGCCTGAGTGGATCCGAGCCATTGCCGTTTTATGCCACCTATGCATCTTGCGAGGCAACGGGTTTAAAAGTTGTTAGCCGGGGGCGTTGCAATTCTGTCGGGAAGGCGGCAATTCAGTTCCAGCCCCCGTCATTCATCAGCCCCAGTGCGCGCAATTGCTGCCATCCAGCGTAGTGCTCTGATCGCTCTGTCCACATGACAGGCTGCGCAATTATGCCATCGTAATATGGCCCGAATTGGTCCGGATCATGAAAATGCTGACGCCTGGCTTTCTCGGTTTTGGACCTGTCGACGACATCCGGCAGGAATTTGGTGTGCAGCAGGATACCCGAGGCCGCAGTCCCCCCAGGCCCGTCATAAATGGCGTTCAACCGGCGCGGCAGCGCGGAATGGCACGAGTTTACAAATGCATAATGCCGCGACCATCGCACCAGCGGTATCTTGTTCAGCGTGGGCGACCGACGTGGGGCACTTGCAAAAAACATCCTCTCGCGGGCTCCGCCCTGCACCCAAAGATTACCCAGCGGGCTTTGGCGCTGCACCCGGTAGGGACCGTTGTCGAACCCGTCCAGTACCCGGATCGGGTCGGTTTCGGGGTCATAGGTTTGATTCCCCAGCGGCCCTTGCGGATACAGATCCAGCATCAGCGCGCCAAAGGCGTCTTGCCCGTGCGACTCCAGCCATGCGGTCAGATCATGTAGCGATCTGGTCTCGTGATGGGCGTAAATCAGCAACTCGTCCGCATCAGCCATCAAGGTCCAGTGCCCGTGCCCGTATCGCATCTGCAGCCAGGTCAGCCAGTCCAGGCCAAACCGCGCGGCACGGTAGCTGGCCGCCGTGTTCCAGACCGAAACATCGGGTTGTTCCAACAGATATTCGGTCGATCCGTCGTCGCTGCCGTTATCCACGATCAGAAAATGATCCACGCCGTAGGTTCGGTAGTGTTCAAAAAACCACGGCAGCCGCGTCATCTCGTTGCGCAGTGTGGTAAAGGCCAGAATATCTCCCTTACCGATTTTCTCCGTCCGGTCCTCAAGACAGGACAGCTGGCGGCGGCTTCGGAATGAGCGCCACAAGAGCCCGCGGCGTTTCAGCCGCAACCGGTACATCTGCGCCCAGCCAATGGATGGCAGATCCTGTACCGGGTGCGCGGTCACATGACCCTCATTTCTCGTAGTGTCCGGTCTGGTGCCAGCGCCATGCGTCCCGGACAATCGTCTCTAATGTTGATCTTTTCGGCCGCCAGCCCAGTTCCTGTTCCGCCCGGTCCGAGCCCGAAACCAGCCGCGTACAATCCCCGGCGCGACGGGGTCCGATCGTATAGGGCACTGTTCGGTTGGTGACCGCGCCGGATTGCTCGATCACTTCCATCACCGAAAACCCGGACCCGGTCCCCAGGTTGAACACCCGGTTGCCTTTGCCGTTTTCCAGCCATTTCAGTCCCAGAACATGGGCATCCACCAGATCGCAGACATGAACGTAATCGCGGATACAGGTGCCGTCCGGCGTATCGTAATCGGTTCCGAACACGGTCAAACCAACCCGCTTGCCGTCGATGGCATCCAGCATCAGCGGCACCAGATGGGTTTCGGGCCGGTGAAACTCGCCAACTTCTGCGTCAGGATCAGCTCCTGCAACGTTGAAATAGCGGAAAATGACGTGATTCAGCCCGTGCGCGGCCCCGAAATCATGCAGAATATCCTCAATCGCGCGTTTCGAGGAGCTGTAGGCATTCACCGGGTTCTGTGGCGCGTTTTCGTCCAGCACCACATTGTCCTGATCGCCGTAAGTGGCACAGGTCGACGAAAAGACGAAATCCAGACACCCGGCTTCGACGGCTGCTTCGATCAGGTTCAGCGAACCGGTGACATTGTTCGCCCAGTATCTGCCGGGTTGCGCCATCGCTTCGCCCACCTGGCTGAGGGCGGCGAAATGCATCACCGCAGCGGGACGGTATTTGGCAAACACCTGATCCAGCCTGTTTCGGTCCAGCAGATCCCCATGCTCGAACGGTCCGAATTTCACCGCGTCCTGCCAGCCGGTAACCAGATTGTCATATGTCACAGGCGTATAGCCAGCGGCGGCAAGGGCCTTGCAGGCATGCGACCCGATATATCCGGCGCCGCCGGTGACAAGAACAACTGTCATGGGTGATCCAATTTCCGAACGTCAAAAAACACTAGGCCATGAAAGGAGGCGGTGAAATGGGGAAAAACGTTCAATCCAACCCCATCGCGGCCATCATTTCTTCGATCTTTGGCACGTCTTGCGGGTTGTTCAGTTCCCAGAACTGGCGGCCCTTGGCCTCAACCTCGACGCACAAAACCTTGCGGCCGTTCTCCATGAACCGAAGCTGCTCCAGTCCTTCCAGTTTCTCCAGCGGCCCCACCGGCCAGTCGGGATAAGCGGCCAGCGCATCGGGTCGATAGGCATAAACACCCACGTGATGGAACACCGGGGTTGGCTCGTCACCCGCATAAGTGGCCGTGGTAAAGGGGACCACCTCTTTCGAGAAATACATCGCGCTGTGATCTGCACCGAACACGGCGGTTGTGCCGCCGACCCGTCCGTTCCTGCGATCATTCAGCAGGCTGTTCAGCGCATCACCGTCACAACGCAGGACCGGCGTGGCCACACCCGCGTCAGGGGCCGTACGTAACCCCGCGATCAGATCTTCGACGAACCAATGCGGTGTCAGCGGCGCGTCGCCCTGCAGATTGACGACGATCTCGTAGCCCGAACCCAGATTGGCATGGGTTTCGGCGCAGCGTTCCGTGCCGTTACCGCAGGTCTCGGAGGTCATGACCACTTCCGCCCCAAACCCTTCGCATACGTCACGAATACGGTCATCGTCTGTGGCCACTACAACGCGGTCCACGCCGGATACCGAACACGCAGCGCGCCAGGATCGTTCGATCAGGGTCATGGACACGCCATTTGCACCGTTCAGCGGCACCAGCGGTTTGCCCGGATAGCGGGTCGACGCGTAACGGGCGGGGATTGCGATCAGTACAGACATCAGGCTTCCTTCAGTTCCACACCCGGAGCGTAGGCAATGAAGAACGGATTTGCATAGTCTTCCTTGCCATAGCTCAGCGGTGAATGATCGTCGAAGCGAACGACCTTGCCCCCGGCGCCGGCCAGAACCGCGTGTCCGGCGGCGGTGTCCCACTCCATCGTGCGGCCAACCCGTGGATAGATGTCGGCCTCGCCAGTGGCCACAAGGCAGAACTTGAGCGACGAGCCGGCGCTTTTGCTGTCCTTTACCTGATATTTGTTGATGTAATCCTCGGTCGCCTGGTCCCGATGCGATTTCGAGGCCACGACCAAAAGGGCGGAATTGTCCGGTTCAGACACTGAAATTGGCGTAACGTCCCCGATAATGTCCATCTCAAGCGCACCTGTTTCTTCGACCGACCGGCCATCGGCCCGCGTGTAGAACATGCGGCCCCGGGCAGGTGCATAAACAACGCCGCGCGTGGGAACGCCGTTTTCGACCAGCGCGATATTGACGGTGAAATCACCACGCCGGTTGATGAATTCCTTGGTGCCGTCCAGCGGGTCGACGATCAGAAACGTATCACCCTTCTGCGTGTGCGAGGCCGCCTGTTCCTCGGTCACCAGCAGGACGTCGGGAAAGGCTTCGCGCAGACCGGCCGAGATCAGGGCATCTGCCGCCTCGTCCGCTTCGGTCACGGGGCTGGCATCGGATTTGACCTTCACGTCGAAATCATCCGCCTCATAAATCTGCATGATCTTGTCCCCTGCTTGCAGGGCAAGGCGTCTGATGACGGGAATTAACGCGTCGTAGGTCACAAAAATGCTCCGTTCCTGGGATTTGTTGATCCAATGTCCTGTTGGACTTATGATGTGACGGTTACGGAACGGCAAGAATTTCGTGCCAGTTTTTGGGCAAAGAAGCAGGAAAGACGCGTCGGGTGTTTTATTACAAGCGCAACCAAACGCTTTTGGGCGGTTCCTTCACCACGGCGGAACTGGTGTTTCACGCCGTCGTGCGGCAGATACGCTCGCAACATTCGAATGCTGTTATCGCGATTTTCATCAACATCATGCAGATCGTCATTCTGGCCACTGTCTTCTACCTGATACTGTCATTCATGGGGGGACGGATTGCCAAAATCCGCGGCAACTTCGTGCTTTACATGCTGTCGGGCGTTTTCATGTTCATCATGCATGTAAAGTCGGTATCCGCGATTGCCGGTATTGCGCCGGGGAACAATCCGATGATGCTGCATTCGCCGATGAATCCGATGATCATGCTTTTGGCGGCGGCCTTCGGCGCGCTTTATACGCAGCTCGTTTCAATACTGGTGATCCTGTTCGTGTATCATGTCGCGGTTGAACCTTTGGATATTCTGGACCCAGGCGGCGCCTTCGGAATGCTGATCCTGTCTTGGTTTGTGGGATGCACGGTGGGATTGAACCTGATGGCCCTGAAGCCGTGGTTTCCAAGGACGGCGGAGATGTTGAAAAACATCTATCGGCGTCTGAACATGGTGTTCTCGGGCAAGATGTTCGTCGCCAATGCGCTGGGCGGCTATATCCTGATGATGTTCGCCTGGAACCCGCTGTTTCACATCATCGACCAGGCCCGGGGCTTCATTTTCCGCAACTATTTTCCACGGAACACAAACTGGGAATATGCCTTGTGGGTTGGCATAGCGCTGCTGATGATCGGGCTATTGGGAGAGTTCTTTACACGCAAACACGTGTCTCAAAGCTGGGACGCACGCCGCTAACGGGCCACCCGCAGCGTCAAGTTGATCCGCCCGCCTTTTGGCAAGAGTTTGGAAGATCCGAAGCGGATGCGATCGATCCCGTGATAAGTCAGCCGTGCCGGCCCGCCCATGATGACAACGTCGCCCGAGTTCAGCCAGATCGACTCGGTCTTGCCGCCTCGGGTGGTGTTGCCGATCCGAAAAAGCGCATCATCCCCCAGCGAAACCGAAAGAACCGGCCAGGAAAAATCGGCCTCGTCCTTGTCCTGATGCAGACCCATCCGGGCGCCTTCCCCGTAATAATTGATCAGACAGCAATCGGGGTCGCGTTCACTGCTGGCAAGGTCGTGCCACAGGTTCAGGATCGGTTCGGGAATGTCGGGCCAGGCCTTCCCTTGCGGGTGCTGTGTTTGATACCGGTAGCCAT
The DNA here is from genome assembly GCF_056538465.1 of Ruegeria sp. BG6. Lineage (NCBI taxonomy): Bacteria > Pseudomonadati > Pseudomonadota > Alphaproteobacteria > Rhodobacterales > Roseobacteraceae > Ruegeria > Ruegeria sp. BG6. The sequence continues at coordinate 81,400 of NZ_JBQFTB010000013.1, forward strand.
CCCGGTCCGTGACCCAGCCAACGGCCCCGGCCGAGGTCATGCGCACCGACATCGCCTTGCCTTGCGGCGTCACCGGCCGCACCAGTGGCACTGCTTTCAGAATCGGGCGCAGCGTTTCGATCAGTTGCGTCTGGGCCGCTGCATCCAGCCAGCCCTTTCTGATATCGAATCCGCGCAAAATCAGCCGGGCCATCCCAGAATCCTCAATCCTTGCCAAAACCTTGCCGAAAAAGGCCACAAAATCCCGAAAACCTGCGTTTTACACCGCTTGCAGGCCTTTCGTCGCGCCCTTATATACGCCGGGACGCGCAATGGTGTAGGGCCATTACGCAATGCAGATCGGGGCAGGGATGCCATAACGGGTCCCGGCCTCGGGACATCGCCTTGAAGAGAAAGGGATTGAAAATATGGGTAAAGTAATCGGGATTGACCTTGGTACCACAAACTCGTGCGTGGCCATCATGGACGGCTCGCAGCCGAAAGTCATCGAAAACGCCGAAGGGGCGCGGACCACGCCCTCGATCGTCGCCTTCACCGAAGATGAGCGACTGGTCGGTCAGCCTGCAAAACGTCAGGCGGTCACCAACCCCGACAACACGATCTTTGGCGTCAAGCGTCTGATCGGTCGTCGTGTGGATGATGCCGAAGTCGAAAAAGACAAGAAAATGGTGCCGTACGCCATCGTTGATGGCGGCAATGGCGACGCGTGGGTCCAAGCCCGCGGCGAAAAGTACTCCCCAAGCCAGATCTCGGCCTTCACTCTGGGCAAGATGAAGGAAACCGCCGAGAGCTATCTGGGTGAGGAAGTCACGCAGGCCGTGATCACCGTTCCGGCATATTTCAACGACGCTCAGCGTCAGGCCACCAAGGACGCGGGCAAGATCGCCGGCCTGGAAGTGCTTCGGATCATCAACGAACCGACAGCTGCCGCGCTGGCCTATGGTCTGGACAAGAAAGACACTCAAACCATCGCGGTCTATGACCTTGGTGGCGGTACTTTCGACGTGACCATCCTGGAAATCGACGACGGCCTGTTCGAAGTCAAATCGACCAACGGCGACACCTTCCTAGGCGGTGAAGACTTTGACATGCGCATCGTCAACTACTTGGCGGACGAGTTCAAAAAGGAACACGGCGTCGACCTGTCTGCCGACAAGATGGCGCTGCAGCGTTTGAAAGAAGCTGCTGAAAAAGCCAAGATCGAGCTGTCCTCGACCTCGCAGACCGAGATCAACCAGCCGTTCATCTCGATGGGTTCGAACGGCCAGCCGCTGCACATGGTCATGAAACTGACCCGCGCCAAGCTGGAATCGCTGGTTGGCGATCTGATCAAGAAGTCGATGAAGCCCTGCGCCGCAGCTCTGAAAGACGCCGGTCTGTCGGCTGCTGACGTGGACGAGGTTGTTCTGGTCGGTGGTATGACCCGGATGCCGAAAGTGATCGAAGAGGTCACCAAATTCTTCGGCAAAGAGCCGCACAAGGGTGTGAACCCGGACGAAGTGGTTGCCATGGGCGCCGCCATTCAGGCCGGTGTTCTGCAGGGCGACGTCAAAGACGTGGTTTTGCTGGACGTGACCCCGCTGTCGCTGGGCATCGAAACCCTGGGTGGCGTGTTCACCCGTCTGATCGACCGCAACACCACGATCCCGACCAAGAAGTCTCAGGTCTTCTCGACGGCCGAGGACAACCAGAACGCCGTAACCATCCGCGTGTTCCAGGGTGAGCGTGAGATGGCTTCGGACAACAAGATCCTGGGTCAGTTCAACCTCGAAGACATCCCGCCCGCACCGCGCGGCATGCCGCAGATCGAGGTGACTTTTGACATCGACGCCAACGGCATTGTCTCGGTTTCGGCCAAGGACAAAGGCACCGGCAAGGAACAGAAGATCACCATCCAGGCCTCGGGCGGTCTGTCCGACGAGGACATCGAAAAGATGGTCAAGGACGCCGAAGAGAACGCGGAAGCCGACAAGGAACGCCGCGAGCTGGTCGACGCCAAGAACCAGGCGGAAAGCCTCATCCACTCGACCGAAAAGTCGATGGAAGAGCATGCCGACAAGGTCGACCCGACCACCATCGAGGCCATCGAGCTGGCAATTGCCGCGCTGAAAGACGAGCTGGAAACCGAAAACGCCGACAAGATCAAATCGGGCATCCAGAACGTCACCGAAGCTGCGATGAAGCTGGGCGAGGCCATTTACAAGTCGCAGGCCGAAGGAGGTGAAGAAGAACCGGCAGCAGCAGATGCCGCGCCGGGTGATGACGACATCGTCGACGCCGAGTTCGAAGATCTGGACGACGACAAGCGTAACTAACGGGTAACCGGGCCAATTCGGGCCGGTCCGGTTGCCGGGCCGGCCCGATTACGTTGAGGCAGAAGGAAAAACTGATGTCAAAACGCGACTACTACGATGTGCTCGGCGTGTCCAAGGGCGCATCATCGGACGAGATCAAGAAGGGTTTTCGCAAGAAAGCCAAGGAATTGCATCCCGACCGCAACAAGGACAACCCGGAAGCCGAGGCGCAGTTCAAGGAAGCGAACGAAGCCTATGACGTTCTGAAAGACGCAGAACGTAAGGCTGCCTATGACCGTTTTGGCCATGCCGCGTTTGAAAACGGCATGGGCGGCGGCGGCCGGCCCGGCGGCGGCTTTGGTCAGGGCGATTTCTCCAGCGCGTTTTCGGACGTGTTCGACGATCTGTTCGGCGATTTCATGGGTGGCCAGCGCGGTGGCGGTGGCCGTCGTGCCGCACGCGGTTCCGACCTACGTTACAACCTGCGCGTTTCGCTGGAAGAGGCGTTTGCGGGTCTGCAAAAGACTATCAACGTGCCCGCTGCCGTGGCCTGTTCGGCCTGTGATGGATCGGGCGCTGAAAGCGGCGTTGAACCGACCACCTGCCCGACCTGTTCGGGTATGGGTAAGGTCCGCGCGCAACAGGGCTTTTTCACCGTTGAACGCACCTGTCCGACCTGCTCGGGATTGGGTCAGATCATCAAGAATCCCTGTAAATCCTGCGGCGGCGCGGGTCGGGTGGAAAAAGAACGGGCGCTGTCCGTCAATATTCCAGCCGGTGTCGAAACCGGAACCCGCATCCGTCTGGCGGGTGAGGGTGAGGCCGGAATGCGTGGTGGCCCCCCGGGCGATTTGTATATCTTTGTTGAAGTGTCCGATCACAAGCTGTTTGAGCGTGACAGCATAAACCTCTATTGCCGCGTGCCGGTCAGCATGGCCAAGGCCGCGCTGGGCGGTTCGATCGAAGTGCCCACCATCGATGGCGGTCGTGGCCGGGTGCAGATCCCGGCAGGTAGCCAGTCGGGCCGCCAGATGCGTTTGCGTGGCAAGGGAATGCCCGCCCTGCGTGGCGGTGGAGTGGGTGACATGTTCATCGAACTGGCTGTGGAAACACCGGTCAACCTGACCAGTCGTCAGAAAGAACTGCTGCGTGAGTTTGACGATCTGGGAGAGGACAACCACCCGGAATCAAAAAGCTTTTTCTCGTCGGTCAAGTCCTTCTGGGATGGCATGAAAAGCTAAGGGAACCGCTTTCCCGACCAAAGCCGCCCGGATTCGGGCGGCTTTTTTGTTGCAGGGGGCGCTGCCCCCGCCGCCCTTTGGGCGCCTCCCCCGGGATATTTTTGGCCAGATGAAGGAAAGATCCCTTGTTCATCTGGCCCCAAATATCCCGGAGCGCGAGGCAGAGCCTCGCAAATACCATTGGCCTTACTCAAGGGATCAGGGTGGCCATAAAACAGATCAAATTCAGTCTTGTGTTTTTCCGATGTGCCTGTGATTGTCCGGTCAACCGTTGGGGTGCCCTGATCGAAGGGCTGAGAGGCGTTAATGCGCTAACCCATCGAACCTGATCCGGGCAATACCGGCGTAGGGAACGGTCTCAGATTGTCAGACGTTTTCCATGCGCGCGTTGCCCAATTTTGATGGAGCAACGATATGACGCCTATTGCGCTGACAATTGCAGGCTCGGACAGTGGCGGTGGGGCCGGAATTCAGGCTGACATCAAGGCAATGTCTGCCTTGGGGGTTTATGGTGCCAGCGTGATCACCGCCGTGACCGCGCAAAACACACGGGCCGTTACCGCCGTTCACGGGATCCCGCTGAATACTGTCGCCGCACAGATCGATGCCGTTCTGTCTGATCTGAGCGTGGGCGCCGTCAAGATTGGCATGCTGGCGACGCCGGAGATCATCCGATGTGTTGCAGACAGCCTTGCAGCGTTTCGTGGTTCCATCGTTCTGGATCCTGTGATGATTGCCAAATCCGGCGATGCCTTGCTGACAGAAGACGCGGTTGAGACATTACGGGCGGTGCTCGTGCCCATAGCCACGCTATTGACGCCGAACTTGCCTGAGGCCGGACGCCTTCTGGTTTGCCCGGCTGCGGAGTCGCCGGATCAGATGGTAAAACAGGGGCTTGCCTTGTGTGACATGGGCGCAGATTCCGTTCTGATGAAGGGCGGGCATGGATCCGGCGACATTTGCCGTGATCTCTTGATCGACGCTTCGGGCTTGGTGGCAGAGTTCACGGCACCGCGCCGAAATACCAAAAACACGCATGGCACCGGTTGTACATTGTCCGCGTCAATTGCTGCCGGGCTGGCGCTGGGAAAAACGCTGATGACGGCCGTTGCAGATGCGCACAGCTATCTGCAAGGCGCGATAGCCCGGTCCGATGATCTGGACATTGGTCGCGGGCATGGGCCAGTTCATCATTTTCATCAGCTTTGGCCCGCATGACTGTCTGGTCGGTCATAGGTGCCGGAGTAGCCGGTCTGACTGTTGCAGCCGAGTTGGTATCGCGCGGCGCTGACGTGCAGATATTCGACCCGGCAGGTGCGCCGGGTCCACATGGCTGTTCCTGGTGGGCGGGTGGCATGCTTGGCCCCTGGTGTGAATACGAAAATGCCGAGGAGCCGGTTCTGCGGCTTGGACAAGCAGCGATTGACTGGTGGGCCGCCAGAACGCGGGTGCATCGTTGCGGAACGCTGGTTGTTGCGCATTCGCGCGACCTGCCGGATTTGCGCCGCTTTGCACGCCGAACGGATGGGTATTCAGAAGTCGGAAGTGCGAAAATCACTGATTTAGAGCCTGAAATAAGCAACTTCGGTAACGGTCTCTTCTTCCGGGCAGAGGCCCATCTTGATCCCCGGCAAGCGTTGCGAGACCTCTACAGCCACCTCAGGGACAGAGGTGTACCCTTTCACCGTAAACTGGCCCCTTCCCGTTTGGAGAATGCGATCGATTGCCGGGGGTTGCACGCGCGTGAGATCTTGAATGATCTGCGTGGCGTCAAAGGCGAGATGCTGGTGATTCGCTGCCCGGATGTCACGCTCTCTCGCCCGGTGCGACTGCTGCACCCGCGCATGCCGCTTTATGTCGTCCCGCGGGGTGACGGGGTCTACATGCTGGGCGCGACGATGATCGAATCCGAGGACAGCGGCCGGATTACCGCCCGCTCGATGTTGGAGCTTCTCAGCGCGGCTTATGCGCTGAACCCGGCCTTTGGTGAGGCTGAGATCCTGGAAATCGGTGTCGATCTTCGCCCCGCTTTTCCCGACAACCTGCCGCGCATCCGCCGGTTGGGGCGAACGATCTATGCCAATGGCCTGTATCGCCATGGCTACCTTCTTGCGCCCGCGTTGGCACAGGGCGTCGCCGATCTGGCGCTGGAAAACAAACATTCGGAGATGGTCGATGAAGATCGTGCTTAACGGCGAGGCGCGCGAAAGCCGCGCGGATACCTTGTCAGATTTGTTGGTGGAATGTGGATTCTCGGGCTGTGTAGCCACCGCAGTGAATGAGGAATTCGTCCCTTCAAGCCTGCGCACGGCCCTAAAACTCGAAGATGGTGACCGGGTCGAAGTTGTCGCCCCGATGCAGGGGGGCTGACGATGAAGACCTTTTACGGCACAGAACTGCCTAACCCGCTGATGCTGGGCACGGCGCAGTATCCCAGTCCGGCCATTCTGGAACAAGCGTTTCGCCTCAGCGGGGCCGGTGTTGCCACGGTATCCCTGCGCCGTGAAGGCGCGGGTGGGGCCGGGCAGAGCTTTTGGCGGATGATCCGCGACCTGGGTGTGATTGTCCTGCCCAACACCGCCGGATGCCACACGGTGAAAGAGGCCGTGACAACCGCCCAGATGGCGCGCGAGGTTTTTCAGACCAATTGGATCAAGCTGGAACTGATCGGTCATACCGACAGCCTGCAACCGGATGTGTTTCAACTGGTCGAAGCCGCCCGCATCCTGACGGAAGATGGATTTCAGGTCTTTCCCTACACGACGGACGATCTGATCGTCAGCGAACGCCTGTTGCAGGCGGGTTGCGAGGTTCTGATGCCGTGGGGTGCGCCCATCGGGTCCGGGCGCGGTCTGAACAACGAATATGCGCTGCGGGCGCTGCGGGCTGCGTTTCCCGATGTACCGCTTGTCATTGATGCCGGGATCGGCCGTCCAAGCCACGCCGCGCATGCGATGGAGTTGGGCTATGATGCTGTTCTTCTGAACACGGCGGTGGCCCGTGCCGGTGATCCGGTGGGGATGGCGCGTGCAATGGCATTGGCGGTTCAGGCCGGCCAATTGGCCCATAAGGCCGACCCGATCGAGGCACGCGACATGGCTGAACCCTCAACCCCCGTGATCGGAAAGGCATTTCTGTCATGACGCTGGCCCGGTTCTATCCGATCTTCGATCATTCCGACTGGCTGCACAGGATGCTGCCTCTGGGCGTCAAACTGGTGCAGTTGCGGATCAAAGACCAACCGGACGATGCGGTGCGCGTCCAGATTATGATCTCGCTCGAACTGTGCCGCACCCATGGCGCTCAGTTGGTCGTGAACGACCATTGGCAGCAGGCAATAGAGGCGGGCTGCGACTGGGTCCACCTGGGGCAGGAGGATCTGGATGATGCCGATCTGCATGCCATCCGCCGGGCAGGCCTGAAACTTGGTGTTTCAACCCATGATAATGATGAGCTTGAGCGGGTTCTGTCGATGGACCCCGGCTATGTGGCTCTAGGACCTGTCTATCCGACCATCCTGAAAAAGATGAAGTGGCGGCAGCAAGGTCTGCCCCGCGTGACCGAATGGAAGGCGCGGGTGGGGCGTATCCCATTGGTCGGCATTGGTGGAATGACCGTCGAGCGCGCGCCGGGCGTGTTCGAGGCCGGAGCCGACATTGTCGCGGCAGTAACCGACATCACGCTGAAACCTGACCCCGAAGTGCGGGTGCGCGAATGGATCGGCATCACGCGATGAACCGTTATGCCCGCCAGATGACCCTGCCCGAAGTGGGGCCCGAAGGGCAGGCGGGCCTGTCCGCTGTACGAGTACTTGTCGTCGGAGCCGGAGGGTTGGCCGCGCCGGTTCTGCCGCTGTTGGCAGGGGCAGGGGTGGGTCACATCACGGTTGTTGATGTCGATGTCGTTGATCTGTCGAACCTGCACCGGCAAACGCTTTTCACGGAACGGGATGTCGGCTTGCCAAAGGCTGAAGTTGCGGCGCGGCGCTGTCGCGACCTCAACTCCATGCTTGAAGTCACCAGCCAAAGCCAGGCCCTGACATGCGAAAACGCGGCAAATCTGGTGTCGCGGTCGGATGTGGTCCTGGATTGTGCGGATAGTTATGCGGCCAGTTATGTCCTGTCAGATACCTGTCTGGCTCAGGGAAAGCCGCTGATCAGTGCCTCGGTGCTCGGCTTGTCAGGTTATGCGGGCGGCTTTTGCGGCGGCGCGCCGTCTTTACGGGCGCTGTTTCCAGACGCGCCCGACAGTGGTGCCAGCTGCGCGTCAGCAGGTGTTTTGGGTCCGGTTGTCGGTGTTATCGGCGCTATGCAGGCGCAAATGGCGCTGAGCGTGATCCTGGGCCTGCAACCATCGCCGCTGGGCCAGATGGTGAACTTTGATGCCCGCACCTTGCGCAGCAACAGTTTCCGTTTCGATGATGCGCCAGAACCCGCAAGTTGTTTCCGCTTCCTGTCTGCCAGCCAACTCACGGCCGAAGACCGGGTCATCGAGCTTCGCGGCACGGATGAAGCGCTGGTCCCGATACACCCCGGCGCAGAACGACTAACGCCAGTCGAATTGTCCGGATTAGAGCCTAAAAAAGCAAAAAGATTGGCCCTTTGCTGCGCCACTGGTCTGCGGGCGTGGCGTGCAGCCGAACAAATTCAATCGAATTGGCCGGGCGGGATTGTCCTCGTCGCGGCCTCAACCTCGTGAACAGGAAGGAAACGCGAGATATGAAGAAACTGATCACAGCCTTATCGCTGCTGGCCGCTGCACCGGCCTGGGCTGACGACAAGATGACCATTTTGCTGGACTGGTTCATCAACCCCGATCACGGCCCCATTATCGTGGCGCAGGAAAACGGCTATTTCGCCGAACAGGGGCTTGAAGTTGAAATCGTCCCGCCTGCGGATCCGTCCGCACCGCCGCGTCTGGTTGCTGCGGGGCAGGCCGATCTGGCTGTATCCTACCAGCCGCAACTGCATCTGCAGATACACGAGGGTCTGCCCCTGAAACGTGTCGGCACGCTAGTCGCGACCCCGCTCAACTGCCTTCTGGTATTGGAAGATGGCCCGGTCAAAACCCCGGCGGACCTGAAGGGCAAGAAAATCGGCTTTTCTGTCGCGGGCGTGGAAGAGGCGGTTCTGGGCACCGTTCTCGGCAAATATGACGTCGCACTGGCCGATGTCGAAATGATCAACGTCAACTTCTCGCTTTCGCCGTCGCTGATGTCGGGGCAGGTAGATGCGGTGATCGGCGCCTACCGCAATTTCGAGCTGAACCAGATGGACATCGAAGACCATCCCGGCACCTGCTTCTATATCGAGGAAGAGGGCGTGCCGTCCTATGATGAACTGATCTATGTCGCGAACCCGGACACAATGGATACCGACAAGATCGCCCGTTTTCTGGCCGCGACGGAAAAGGCAACACAGTTCATCGTCAACAACCCCGAAAAAAGCTGGGAAATCTTCGCCGCAACCTCGCCCGCGCTGCAGGATGAGCTGAACGCCCGGGCCTGGGTCGACACGCTGCCGCGTTTTGCCCTGCGCCCGGCCGGGTTCGATGCCGGGCGGTACACCCGGTTCGAGGCTTTTCTGAAAGACAGCGGCATGATCGACAGCATCAACCCGGTCAGCGCCATCGCCATCGACGTGACTGCGCAATGAATGAATATGGCAAGGCCTTCGCGCTGATGCGCGATGCGGCGCAGGGGCCGTGGCGGGATTATACCCGCCACGCCTTTGTCGAAGGGTTGAAGGACGGAACGCTTCCGCGCGCAGCGTTTCTTCATTATCTGCGGCAGGACTATGTGTTTCTGATCCATTTTGCCCGTGCCTGGGCGCTTGCGGTGGTAAAATCGGAAACCCACGAAGAGATGCTGGCCGCCTCGCGCACAGTGAACGGTCTGATCAGCGAAGAGATGAAACTGCATATCGGTGTCTGCGAAGCTGCGGGTATTTCACAGCAGGACCTCGTTGCGACGCCCGAGCGTGCCGAGAACCTGGCCTATACGCGCTTTGTGCTCGAGGCAGGCTACAGCAGTGACTTGCTGGACTTGCTGGCAGCGCTTGCGCCTTGCGTCATGGGCTATGGCGAGATTGGCGGGCGTCTGGCAACCGAGGCCACGTCCGAAACCTATCGGGACTGGATCAACGCCTATGCCAGCGAAGACTATCAGGCTGCATGCAAGGCGGTTGGAGAGTTGCTTGATCAGGCTCTAACACGGCGCATTGGGCACGATTTTGAAGCCTCCCCGCGCTGGGACCGCCTGAGCCGGACGTTCCGCACTGCGACCGAACTTGAAGTCAGTTTCTGGCAGATGGGCCTGACGCCATGATGTCTGCCCCCGCCCTGACCATCAGCGGACAGGCCACAATCGGCGGCGCGACCCTGTTCGCGCCGCTTTCGCTTACACTGGCGGCAGGGGAATGGACCTGTCTTCTGGGCGGTTCCGGCGTCGGTAAAACCAATATCCTGCGCCTGATCGCGGGATTGCAGACCGGGGCGGAGTTCTCAGGGCAAATCACGGCTGACGATGGCTTGCCGGTGCCAGAACGTGTCGCGTACATGGCGCAGGACGATCTGTTGCTGCCTTGGGCAAGTGTTGCCCGGAATATCACGCTGGGCGCACAGTTGAGGGGGGAAAAGGCCGATCTGAACCGGCGCGACCGTCTGATCAAACGGATGCGCCTTTGGGATCACCTGACAAGGAAACCGTCGGAACTGTCAGGTGGTCAGCGCCAGCGCGTGGCTCTTGCCCGAACGCTGATGGAGGACCGCCCTTTCGTATTGCTGGACGAGCCGTTTTCGGCCCTTGATGCCCGAACCCGCGCCGATATGCAGGATCTCGCGGCCGAGGTGTTGCGGGGCCGCACCGTTTTGCTGGTCACCCACGACCCGGCCGAAGCCGCCCGGCTGGGGCAAACCATTATTGTCATGACCCGGCACGGGCTGACCAAATGCCAGCCGCCCCGGGCCCCGGTCCCCCGCAAAGTGGACGACCCGGACTCGTTGGCCGCGCAAGGCGCTTTGCTGAGCCTGCTGAGACAGGAGGCAGCATGAAATACCTGTCTCCGCTTGCGGCAGCGCTTTTTGCCCTTGTTGTCTGGCAGGGCATCGTCTCCTTCACGGGCTGGCCGAAATTCATCTTACCCGGCCCGGCCATTGTCGTCGAAACCTGGTGGGACAACCGGTGGATCATCGCAAAGGACACCTGGGTGACGGCGGTCGAGGTTCTGACCGGCTTCGTTTTTGGTGTAACCTTGGGCGTTGTCACAGCCGTCTCGCTGGCCAGTTCGCGCATGACCCGGATCCTGGTGCGACCCTTGCTAGTGTTCACGCAAGCCTTGCCGGTTTTTGCCCTGGCACCGCTTTTGACGCTTTGGCTGGGGTTTGATCTTTGGTCGAAAGTGGCAATGGCCATGCTGATCATCTATTTTCCGGTGACGTCGTCCTTTTTTGACGGATTGATGCGCACTCCGGCCGGATATCTGGACCTTGCACGCACCATGCAGGCCAGCCCGCGCGCGGTTTTGTGGCATATCCGAATACCAGCCGCGTTGCCCTCGCTGGCTTCGGGGATGCGGCTGGCGGCTGTCTACGCACCCATCGGGGCCGTGATCGGAGAATGGGTCGGTGGTTCGTCCGGGGGTTTGGGGAACCTGATGCTGCTGGCCAACGGCCGGGCCAAGACGGACCTGATGTTCGCGGCCATGCTGACGCTGGGTGTATTTTCGATCCTGCTGCACATGGTGGTGCACCGCGCCACGGCGCGCATGGCGTGTGAGGTGCGCTAACGTTTCGGAAAGCAATTCTGCGCCAGTCTGCGCGTATGACCAAGGACGCCTTTGCCGAAGCCCCGATGCTTTTTGAAAACGACGAAGCCCCGGTGCAGCCGCTGCCGGCAGGCCGGTTGCCGTCTTATATCAAGGACCATCGCAAAAGGCTGCGCGAACGGTTCATGTCAGGTGGTTCTGCAGCGATGCCGGATTATGAACTGCTGGAGCTGGTCCTGTTCCGCTCGATCCCCCGACAGGACGTAAAGCCCCTGGCCCGGGCCCTGATGGACGAACTGGGCGACTTCAACCGGGTGCTGACCGCACCCGAAGAACGGTTGCGACAGATCAAGGGTGTCGGCGACAGCGTGATTACCGATCTGAAGATTCTGGAAGCCTGCGCTCATCGCATGGCCCGCGCACGGGTGATGCAACGGCATGTGATCTCGGGCTGGGACGCATTGCTGGATTATTGCCACACCACCATGGCCCATCGCGAGACCGAGCAGTTTCGCGTGTTCTACCTTGATCGCAAGAACGTCCTCATTGCGGATGAGGAACAGGCCAAGGGCACGGTGGACCATGTTCCCGTCTACCCGCGCGAGGTGGCGAAAAGGGCGCTGGAACTGAATGCCTCGGCTTTGATCCTGGTGCACAACCACCCCTCGGGTGACCCCACACCATCACAATCCGACATCGACATGACCAATCGCATTCAAGATGCCTGCACCGCGCTTGGCCTGGTGCTGCACGATCACCTGATCATCGGAAAATCGACAGAGCTGAGTTTCCGGTCGCAGGGCTATCTGTAGCTGTCGGTGGGATTCGAAGTCACTCGATCCAGACTTCGACCCGGCGGTTGATCTTGCGGCCCCATTCGGTGTCGTCGCAGGCCATGGGCATGGCTTCGCCGAACCCTTCGACCGAGATCTCGACACTGTCTGGGATCGCGGTCTCAACAGCGGCCAGAACTGCGTTGCGCACTGTTTTGGCTCGCAATAGCGCAATGCGGGCGTTCCCCGTCGCTGGCCCGTCACCATCGCTGAATCCCACGAAGGCCAGCTTTCGGGCCTCGTAGGCACCGGCCTCAAGCGCCTGCGCCAAGTGCAGGATGTTCGCGCGGGACTGGGCATCCGGGCGCGAAGACCCGGCCTCGAACCGGAAAGACAGCGACAGGCGTGACATCGGGCGCAACGTTTCGATCATCTGTTTCAAGCTGTCCAGGCCAACTTCGTCCCCGCCGTTTGCGATTGCGTTGGCAAGGCGGTCCCCCTGCAATCCGATACGCATGGTCTCGGGTGCCTGATCCACGAAACCGGCCTGCCGTATCGCCATCTGAGCCTCCGGGCTTTGGGTATAGGCCAGAAACTGTCGTGCGATCCGGGGCAGGCGGTATGACGGCAGGTACAGGAACATGGGTGAGGTTAGCGGATAATCCTCGGTCTTGATCGATTGCCGGGTCGCCGTCAGCGCGTGGCCGCAGCCCCCGGCAAGCGCCAGCGCGCGGACATTGTCAGCTTCGGCCCGGCTGGCGATTCCGATGGCAAACGGATCCTCGGCCACTGCGTGAACCAAGTCGTTGCTGCGCCCATGCCGCAGGACCGTGTCGGACAGCGTCACGCCAGCGGGCGCAAGCAACTGATCCTCGAAGGCCTGGGACAAGCCTGATCCTATGTCCGGCAGATGCAGCGCAATCGGCGCATCGGCCCCGCCCAGTTCGGCCCAGTTCAGGATTTCGCCGGAATACACGCGTGCCAGATCCGTGGGCGAGATCTGTCGTATCGCATTGACGGCGGACACCACAGGCACCATCGCATCCAGCGCCACAACCCGGGATCGCCGCGCTTTTGTCAGATCACCCATCCCGGCGTCTTCCGCAGCCAGTCGCTCACCCGGACGGATTTCGCGCAAGGCCATGACGATATCGGTTTCATTCGCGCTCAGATCGGAAAACCCCCGGCCTGTATTGCCCACGCGAAAGAAGAACCGCCCCAAAGGTGTGGGTCGCCCGGGTTGAAACAGATCGTAGGCAAAGGTTGCCGAGTCAATCCGTGATGGGGTCGCCGACAATCCTTCTTGTTGGGCAAAACCCAGAATCAGGGCAGGCATGACCTTCTCGGCCATGACCGACGACCCGGAGAACCGGACCTCTGCTACAAAATCGGTGAGATTGGGGCAGGCGGGGCCATCGCAGGTCACGCCGGACCCGTCCACCGTCAGTTCACCGAATTGGGTATCTATGCGATAGAACTCGCCATCATATCCGAGCAGGTTTCCAGTTACCTCGACCTTGCCGTCATGCGAGGTCAGCGTGATGTCCTGTGCCTGAGCACCAGATGCCAGCGTTGCCAGAAAAAGTGCAGCCACTGCTGCACGTAAGGATGTCATAGGAGTTTCGAGCCTGCCTGCGGTTTACTTTGCCGCGATTGTCAGGTCTTGGAACAGATTATTCAACACCAGAAACTCTCCGACCTGCGAACAGTCGGGCAGGTTCAGCACCAGATCGCGCGAGCGCAGGCGGCGGTCGGCGCGCAGTTCCAGCGACTGTACGCTCAGATCCGAGCCGCAATTGGCCTTGGTCACGTCAGCCTCGACCGTCAGGCCGATGGCGCCCGATTGCGCAGACTGGCCGGAAGGGAAGGAATAAATCTCGATATTCTGCGCGGTGCCAAGACCCGGCTGGCCCATATGGACAACCTCGCCGACACCCATTGCCGAACTGTCCGCCCAGACATGCCCCTCACCGCCATAACTGGCACCAAACTCCAGCGCGTGAAGCTGCAGATCGGTCGCGCCCTTCCATTGCAGCGCGACGCGGTCGTACTGGCTGATATCCGGCACGTGCGTTGTTGCCACCGTGCCTTTTTGATCCTCGAAGGAAATGAGAAAAATCGCGTATTCCGACAGCACCGGCATCGTCAGATCCAAGGCGCCGTTTTCATCCGTCTGTTGAGAAACGGCCAGCCCGCTGTGATGGATCTCGATCCGTTGGTTGGCGTGGCAGGGGGCCTTGACGATCAACCTTGCCGCTGCGCCAGGCACCGCGGTGGCGCGCGCGCTCAGGTTGCAGTCGGCCGTTACTTCGGGGCCGGGTTGCAGGCTGCGCTGCGAGGGTGCCGGAGCAGAAAGTGACGCGGTGCTGGCAGAAGACGAAGTAAGCGCGAACTGCTCAAGCCCGGCCAGCCCAACAGGTTGGCCCGCGGCAGAAGCCACAGAGATACCGGCCTGATTTCCATCAGGTTGCGCGGCAGATCCATTCTGCATCAGGTAACCGATGGCGAGCGCGCAGACGACAGTGCCACCCATGGTCACGTAGTTTCTTACAACGAACAAGACACCCTCCCCAGTTGAAGGAGCGAGTCACACTTTCCCGGTCAATCGCGGCCAATTTGTGACCGCGACGCGAAGTCATTGTGTTCGAATCTGGGTGACGTTAGGTCAGCCTGCCGTGACAGTGTTTGAACTTCTTTCCGGATCCACAGGGGCAGCGGTCGTTGCGCGACGGGTTACCCCAGGTCGCCGGATCGCTTTCGTCAAATCCGGGCCGGGCATCACCCGAGGCGTCGGCTTCTGCGACTGCTTCGGCCTGACCGGCGGCCTGTTCGACCGCCTGTTGCGCTTGGGCCTGCTGCGCCGCCATCTGGGCCAGCATCTCACGCTGCTCTTCCTCGGTCAGCGGGCGAACGCGCGACAATTGCTGTGTCACGGTTTCGCGCAGGCTGTCCAGCATCCCTTCGAACAGCTGGAAGCTTTCGTTCTTGTACTCGTTCAGCGGATCGCGCTGGGCATAGCTGCGGTAGCCCACGACCGAGCGCAGATGTTCCAGCGTCAGAAGATGCTCGCGCCACTTGCCGTCGATGGTCTGCAGCAGCACCTGCTTTTCGATGTTGCGCATGTTCTCGGGGCCAAACGCGGCGGCCTTCTGGGCCATCATCTCGTCGGCGGCTTTGATCAGGCGCTCGCGCACCTGCTCGTCATCGACGCCTTCCTCGGCGGCCCAGTCCTGAACCGGCGCATCGATGGTCAGCTTGTCCTTGATCGCCTCGTGCAGACCGTCGGTGTCCCACTGGTCGGCATAGGTTTTCGGCGGCATATATTCGTCGATCAGATCGTCGATCACCTGCTCGCGCATGTCCGACACGATTTCCGAAAGGTCACCGGTCGACATGATCTCGCGCCGCTGGCTGAAAATCACCCTGCGCTGGTCGTTCATTACGTCGTCGAACTTCAGAACGTTCTTGCGCATGTCAAAGTTGCGGCCTTCGACCTTGGACTGGGCGCGTTCCAGCGACTTGTTCACCCATGGGTGGATGATCGCCTCGCCTTCTTTCATACCCAGCGTTGTCAGCACCTTGTCCAGCCGTTCCGAGCCGAAGATGCGCATCAGATCGTCTTCGAGGCTCAGGTAGAAAACAGTGCGGCCCGGGTCACCCTGGCGGCCCGAACGGCCACGCAGCTGGTTGTCGATGCGGCGGCTTTCATGCCGTTCCGAGGCCATGACATACAGGCCACCGGCCTCAAGCACCTTCTGTTTTTCCTCGGCGTGACGCGCCTCTTCCGCCGCGCGCAGTTCGGCGGGGTCCGCTTCTGGGTTCTCGGCAAGTGCCTGCAGAACCTTCATTTCCACGTTGCCGCCCAATTGAATGTCGGTACCGCGTCCGGCCATGTTGGTGGCGATGGTCACCGCGCCCAGACGACCCGCTTCGGCGACGATTTGCGCTTCCTGCTCGTGCTGGCGGGCGTTCAGCACGTTGTGCTGAATGCCCTCCTTGGTCAGCATCTGGCTCAGCACCTCTGATTTTTCAATCGAGGTGGTGCCCAGCAAAACCGGCTGGCCCTTCTCGACCGCCTTTTTGGTTTCCTTGATCATCGCGCCGTATTTTTCGGGTGCGGTGCGATAGACCTGATCGTCCTCGTCCAGACGGGCGATCGGCTTGTTGGTCGGAACTTCGACCACACCCAGCCCATAGATCTCGGCAAATTCCTCGGCTTCGGTCAGCGCGGTACCGGTCATGCCGCCCAGCTTGTCATAAAGACGGAAGTAGTTCTGGAACGTCACGCTGGCCAGGGTCACGTTCTCGGGCTGAATCTGCACGCCTTCCTTGGCTTCGATGGCCTGATGCAGGCCTTCGGACAACCGGCGGCCCGGCATCATCCGGCCCGTAAATTCGTCGATCAGTACCACATTGCCGTCGCGGACGATGTAGTCCTTGTCGCGCTGAAACAGCTTGTGCGCGCGCAGGCCCTGGTTGACGTGATGCACCACGGTCGTGCTTTCGGGGTCGTACAGCGAATGACCTTCAGGGATCAGGTCGTTTGCCAGCAACTGCTGCTCAAGATACTCGTTGCCCTCATCGGTAAAGGTCACCGAGCGCGACTTTTCGTCCAGCGAATAGTGATCGTCCTGCAGCAACGGGATCAGCGTATCGATCGCGGTATACAGGTCCGACCGGTCCTGCGATGGACCCGAGATGATCAGCGGTGTCCGCGCCTCATCGATCAGGATCGAGTCGACCTCGTCCACGATCGCGAAATTGTGGTGCTTCTGATAGACGTCGTTCAGGTCCGCCTTCATGTTGTCGCGCAGGTAGTCGAAGCCCAGCTCATTGTTGGTGGCATAGGTGATGTCGCAGGCATAGGCCGCCTTTTTGTCTTCGTCCGGCTGACCGGACCAGATCACACCGGTCGTCATGCCTACGGCCGAGAAAACCTTGCCCATCCATTCCGCGTCGCGCTTGGCCAGGTATTCGTTCACCGTGACCACGTGCACACCTTTGCCGGTCAGCGCGTTCAGATAGGCCGGTAGGGTGGCGACCAGCGTCTTTCCCTCACCCGTTTTCATTTCCGAGATGTTGCCCTGATGCAGGAACGCGCCGCCCATCAGCTGCACGTCAAAGGCGCGCAGGCCCAGCGCCCGCTTTGCACCCTCGCGTACGTTGGAAAAAGCTTCTGGCAGCAAGGTATCCAGGCTCTCGCCATCCAGCGCGCGTTTGCGCAGCTCTTCAGTTTTCTCGATCAGACCCTCATCCGACAGTTTCTCAAACTCCGGCTCCAGCGCGTTGATCTTTTCGACCAGCGGGCGGGTCGCCTTGATCTTGCGGTCGTTCGGTGTTCCGAACACCTTTTTGGCAAGCGTTCCGAGTCCCAGCATGTTCACTCCAGCGGATCTGTTCTTGTCTTGGTTGCGACAGGCTTGCCCACCTTGCGCGCAACCCATAGATACGGGGGGTGAAAGGCGGCCCTGTCCAAGGCTTCAAAGCGATGTAAGCGGCAGGTTCCAGAGTGTCAACGCTGCGCCCTGTCGCGGCATGGAAATAGGATAATTCAATGCCCAAAGGCCTCACTTTTCTGCCATCGCTGGCCCTGACCGCCGTGATGGCCCTGCCACTTGCCGCCCAGACCCAGCCGGATGCGACCACTGTGGTTGCGCGCGTCAACGGGGACGAGATCACTTTGGGTCACGTGATCGCCACCGCCGCAAGCCTGCCGCAGCAATACAAGCAGATGGAAGACCAGGTCCTCTTTGACTTCATTGTCGAGCAACTGGTTCAGCAGCAATTGCTCAGCCAGGAACAGGAAGGCCTTTCCACCTACAACGCCCTGACACTCAAGAACGAGGAACGTTCGCTGAGGGCCGTGCAGACGGTTGCCGAAATCACCGGCGGTTTGGTGACGGACGAGTCGATTCAGGCCGCCTATGACGCGCAGATCGCCGAGTTTGAAGGCGAGGACGAGTACGAGGCCAGCCACATTCTGGTGGAAACCGAGGATGAGGCCAAGGAAATCAGGACCCAGCTGGACGGTGGCGCGGATTTCGCGGAGCTCGCCAGGGAAAAGTCCACCGGCCCGTCTGGCCCCAATGGCGGCATGCTGGGCTGGTTCGGCAAGGGCCGCATGGTGCCCGAGTTTGAGGCCGCCGTGCTGGAGCTGGAAGTAGGCCAGGTCTCGGACCCTGTGCAGACCCAGTTCGGCTGGCACGTGATCATCCTGAACGATCAGCGCAAGTCCGAGGCCCCCGAACTTGCCGATGTTCGCAATGAACTGGCCCAGACCATCCAGCAGGAAGCCATTCAGGCCCGTATCGACGAACTGACCCAGAAGGCCCAGATCGAGCGTCCGGCGCTGGAAGGTGCCGGTCCGGAAATCATGCGGCAGCTGGATCTGATTCAGGAGTAAGCCCCTTGGCCAATATCACTAAAGTGTCGCCGCTGGCACCTGCGGCCTTCCCCGACCTTCCGGCCATCGACGGCGTGCGTTTCGCGACCGTCGAGGCCGGTGTGCGCTATCAGGGTCGTACCGATGTCATGCTGGCAGTGCTGGATCCGGGCACATCCGTGGCCGGGGTGTTCACCCGCTCGGCGACCCGCGCGGCCCCGGTGCTGGATTGTCAGAACAAGATTGGCGGATCCAGCGAAGGACCGGCAGCGATCGTTGTGAACTCGGGCAATGCCAACGCCTTCACCGGCCATTATGGCCAGACCTCGGTGGCAGAAGTAACCCAGGCCGTTTCCAAGGCCACCGGCGTTCCGGTCGAACGGGTCTTTACCTCATCAACCGGCGTGATTGGTGAACCGCTGCCGCATGAACGCATCGTGGCCCAGCTTGAGACGCTGAAGGCGGGGCTCAGCCGGCATGCGATCGAGGATGCCGCCCGCGCCATCATGACCACCGATACCTTCCCGAAAGGGGCATCGGCGCGGGTTGAGATTGACGGTAAAACAGTCTCTATTGCAGGGATTGCCAAGGGCTCCGGCATGATCGCGCCGGACATGGCGACGATGCTGGTCTACATCTTCACGGATGCCCGGGTCGAGCAATCGGCACTGCAGGCGATGCTGGGCGCGCAGACGGACCGGACGTTCAACTGCATCACCGTCGACAGCGACACCTCGACTTCGGACAGCCTGCTGTTGTGCGCGACGGGGGCCTCGGGGGTGGATGCCACCGGCAATGCGGCGTTTGCCGAGGCGCTGGAAGGCGTCATGCTGGATCTGGCACAGCAAGTGGTGCGCGACGGTGAAGGCGCCACGAAATTCGTGGAAATTCGCGTGACTGGTGCGGCCTCGGATGCGGATGCCAAGGTGCATGGGCTGGCTATCGCCAACTCTCCGCTGATCAAGACGGCCATCGCGGGCGAAGACCCCAACTGGGGCCGCGTGGTCATGGCTATCGGTAAGTCCGGTGCCGCAGCGGATCGGGACCTGCTGAGCATTTCCTTCGGGGATATTCTGGTGGCCGAGAAAGGTTGGGTCAGCCCCAGCTATCGCGAAGAAGACGCCGCCGCCTATATGAAAGGTCAGGATTTGGTCATTGCCGTTGATCTGGGGCTGGGCGAGGGCAAATCCACCGTCTGGACCTGCGATCTGACCCACGGCTATATCGAGATCAACGCGGACTATCGCTCGTGAAACCGGAGCAATTCCAGCAAAAGTGGAGCCCGGTTTTGCGTCCGGGATTGCGACCATGAAAACCGTGTTGGTGTCTGCGGTTGCCCTGATCGATATCGAGGGCCGGGTGCTGCTGGCGCAGCGCCCGGAAGGCAAATCCATGGCCGGTCTGTGGGAGTTCCCCGGCGGCAAGATCGAACCCGGCGAAACCCCCGAGGCCGCGCTGATCCGCGAATTGCACGAAGAACTGGGTATCGACACCTGGGCGTCCTGCCTGGCCCCACTGACCTTTGCCAGTCACAGCTATAGTGACTTCCATCTGCTGATGCCGTTGTTCGCCTGCCGCAAATGGCAGGGCATCCCGCAGTCGAAAGAAGGGCAGGCGTTGAAATGGGTCCGCGCGAATGATTTGCGCAGCTACCCGATGCCTGCGGCGGATGTGCCGCTGATCCCGATCCTGCGGGACTGGTTATAAGTGGAATGCAAAGGGCATTCAGGGTGATCAGTCTGGATGACGGGAACGTGGACCTGGCAGCTGTTTCTTTTCGCAAATGGTCAGCACAAACTGCGCCCTTCTGGTAAACGACACCAAGCCGTCACACCCTAAAGGAAAATCCAGCAGATCGCATTGTGCCGACCCAGATCGAATGGCCCAACCGCAACTTTCCGATAGAGCGGTCAGACTCTGAGCAGGCCAAGCAAACGGCTTCACCGATGCGTCGGACACAAACGAGCAGTTGGACTCACGGTTTTCTCGCAATAAGCCAGTATGTTACGCCCAAGGCTAGGCCGATTGCCGCGTAACCAAGAAAGTACTGCGGCTCCAGATTCTTGTCGTCGAGCGTGATGATTTTTCGGGCGACCGCCATCAAGGCCGTCGCGACAACAAGCTTGATGTGGATGACGTCAGCGGTCAGATAGAGCGTGATATTTGTATAGATCTCTATCGCGATAAGAACGACCAATACAGCGCTAAAAACTGTAAGAAGGTCACTGACTTCCAAGATGTAGACAGGCGGTTCCAGCAACTTCTGAAATGTTGTGAAACCTGCGTCTATAATAGCCATCAGAATGATACCGAGCATGAGCACTGACAATGCTCTGACACCGTGGCGGATCATCCTGTTGCACCACCGAACGATGGCGTCTTCGTGATCGGGATCTAGTTCCACATGTGCCGGGATCGGTTTGTTATTTTCGCCACTCACTGTAATCTCCAATTCCGTGTTCGTTCACCAGCGTGAGATATTTCATACAGTTGCACCACTCGCCTCGGCTTTGACGGAACTTTTCCATGAAAGGGAATTGGTTTTCCAGTCCGATCTGTTGGTCGTCACAACGCCCCGTCGATAGCTCCCGGAAAACTTTGAAGCGGTATCAGCCGGTCTGCTGGATCTGTCCGTGTGCCAACGGCCCGTTTTCCGCCCCGCTTTTCCCGGAGGCATAATTTCGTTGCCTGTACGTTTGGTACAAATCAGAAGATCACCACTCTACCCCTGTTACAATTCGTAAGAATTGAGAAAACATCAGGAAAAAGTTGACGCTGATTGTGCCCCTGTCCCAAATCGGGGCATTGGCGTTCGGACCCTGTTCCGGACCCGCCATTTCCGCCCCCTGGGAGAGGGGTCGGATGGGGAGGAGAAAAGATTGGCTCAGACGCAGTCGGGCGCCGAAGGGATGCAGTCTCTTCCGGCGCTGTTACACCGCAATGTGACCCGGTTCGGGGATGCCCCGGCCTATCGGGAAAAAGAATTCGGGATCTGGCAATGCTGGACCTGGGCAGAAGCGGCCCGGGAAATCCGCGCCATCGCGCTGGGTTTTCTGGAACTTGGCGTCGAGAAGGGCGACCATATCGCGGTGATCGGCCGCAACCGTCCGGCGCATTACTGGTCCATGGTCGCGGCCCAGATGGTGGGCGCGGTTCCGGTGCCTCTCTATCAGGATTCGGTCGCCGAAGAGATGGCCTATGTTCTGGAACATTGCGGCGCGAAATACGTCGTCTGCGGTGATCAGGAGCAAGTCGACAAGGTCATCGAAATCCAGGAAAAAATGGATCAGGTCAAACACATCCTCTATACCGACAAGCGGGGGATGCGGAAATACGACCACAGTCAGATGAACGCTTTGGCCGATATCATGGCCGAGGGCAGCGCCGGCCATGCGCGGTTCGATGAGGAACTGGACAAGCGCATCTCCGAGATCACCTATGACGACACATGCGTGATGCTTTACACCTCGGGCACCACGGGCAAGCCCAAGGGCGTGGTGCTGTCGAACCGCAACGTAATCGAAAGCGCCAAGAACTCGGCCGATTTCGATCATCTGACACGGAACGAAGACATTTTGTCGTATCTGCCGATGGCGTGGGTGGGGGATTTCATCTTTTCGATCGGTCAGGCCTATTGGTGCGGCTTCTGCGTGAACTGCCCTGAAAGCGCCGACACGATGATGACGGACCTGCGCGAGATCGGACCGACCTATTTCTTTGCCCCGCCGCGCGTGTTCGAGACCCAGCTGACCAACGTGATGATCCGGATGGAGGATGCGAGCAAACTGAAGCAGCGCATGTTCCACCACTTCATGGCTCATGCCAAGAAGGTCGGAGGCCTGCTGCTGGATGGAAAGCCGGTGGGTTTCGGCGACCGGATGAAATACGCGCTGGGCAATCTGCTGGTGTATGGTCCGCTGAAGGACACGCTTGGTTACGGTCGCTTTCGCGTCGGTTACACGGCCGGTGAGGCAATCGGACCGGAGATTTTCGATTTCTACCGCTCGCTGGGCATCAATCTGAAACAGCTTTACGGCCAGACCGAAGCGACGGTCTTTATCACCGTTCAGCCCGATGGAGAGGTTCGGGCCGATACGGTTGGCGTCCCTGCGCCGGATGTCGAACTGAAGATCGACGACAAGGGCGAGATTCACTACCGCTCGCCCGGTGTGTTCGTCGAGTATTACAACAACCCGGAATCGACGGCATCGACCAAGGATGCCGAAGGTTGGGTGGCGACCGGGGATGCCGGCTTTATCGAGGAAAGCAGCGGCCATCTGCGGATCATCGACCGCGCCAAGGATGTGGGCAAAATGGCCGACGGGTCCATGTTTGCGCCGAAATATGTCGAAAACAAACTGAAGTTCTTTCCTGACATTCTTGAAGTTGTCCTGTTCGGCAACGGAAAGGATCGCTGCGTGGCCTTCATCAATATCGACCTGACCGCTGTCGGCAACTGGGCCGAACGCAACAATGTGGCCTATGCGTCTTATCAGGAACTGGCGGCGCATCCCCGTGTGTTAGAGACGATTCGCGGCCATGTGGAAGAAGTCAACAAGTCCGTAGCCGCTGATGAGATGCTGTCGGGCTGCCAGGTACATCGCTTTGTGGTGCTGCACAAGGAACTAGATGCGGATGACGGTGAAATGACCCGGACCCGCAAGGTGCGGCGCGGCTTCGTCGAAGAGAAGTTCCACGACATCATCCAGGCACTTTATGACGGGTCCGAGAGCATTTCGACGACCACGGAAGTGACCTATGAGGATGGCCGCAAAGGCGCGATCAGCGCGACCTTGAAGATTGTCGATGCGCCGGTCGTGCCTGTCGCGCAGCACAAGGTGGCGGCAGAATGAGGGCCGGTCGTACGCCGCTCGACCTGCGGTCATCGCCCCGCCCGCCGTCCCGTTTTTCCAATCGTCAGGGAGCGACTGATGCTGGATAATTCCGAAGGATATGTCACCGAAGACGGCCGCAAGATCGGCGGTGTGGTGATGGAAATGAAGAACATCACCCTGCGCTTTGGTGGCGTGGTGGCGATCAAGGATATCTCGTTCGACATCCGTGAGGGCGAGATTCGCGCGATCATTGGGCCGAACGGGGCCGGTAAATCCTCGATGCTGAACGTGATTTCCGGGTTCTATGTTCCGCAGGAGGGTGAGGTCTGGTTCCACGGATCGAAACGCCCGGCGATGCGCCCCTACGAAGTGGCGCGTCAGGGCATTGCGCGCACGTTCCAGAATATCGCCCTGTTTGAGGGGATGAGCGTGCTGGACAACGTTATGACCGGCCGTCTGAACTTCATGAAGACCAACGTCCTTCAACAGGCGTTCTGGAAGGGTAAGGCCGAGGCGGAAGAGGTCGAGAACCGCGAGGCGGTCGAGAAGATCATCGACTTTCTTGAAATTCAGCACATCCGAAAGACGCCCGTGGCGCGCTTGCCATACGGTTTGAAAAAACGCGTCGAGCTGGCCCGTGCGCTGGCTGCGGAGCCCAAACTGTTGCTGCTGGATGAACCGATGGCGGGCATGAATGTCGAAGAGAAAGAGGACATGAGCCGCTTTATCCTCGACGTGAATGACGAGTTCGGCACCACGATTGCCCTGATCGAACACGACATGGGCGTGGTGATGGACCTGAGCGACCGGGTGGTCGTGATGGATTACGGCAAAAAGATCGGAGACGGCACACCCGACGAGGTGCGCAACAATCAGGAAGTTATCGACGCCTATCTGGGGGTCAGCCATGACTGAAGCCTTGGCAGAATTGGGGAGGGGCTGACATGCCTGAACAACTCGTATTTGCGATGGAGGTCATCCTCAACGGTCTGATGGCCGGGGTGCTTTATGCACTGGTCGCGCTGGGCTTTGTGCTGATCTACAAGGCGTCCGGGATTTTCAATTACGCGCAAGGGGTTATGGCCCTTTTTGCGGCGATGACACTGGTCGGGATCATGAACGGTCAGGTGCCCTTTGCGCATCTGATCAACGCGATCTTCGGCACCCATGTCCACTATTTCGGCTGGAATGTGCCAGCGTTGCTGGCGATCATTCTGACAATGGCAGTGATGGTCTTGCTGGCCTGGGCGGTGCAGCGGTTCGTCATGCGCCATCTGGTCGGGCAGGAGCCGATCATTCTGTTCATGGCGACCATCGGTCTGGCCTATTTCCTTGAAGGCGTGGCCGACCTGATGTGGGGATCCGAGATCAAGACGCTGGATGTTGGCCTGCCGCAGGGTATCAACCTGTGGATTGACGAGACGACGTTCAACATCTTCGATTACGGCTTTTTCATCGACAATCTGGATATCGTGGCGACGGTCATTGCGGCGCTGCTGGTCGCGGCGCTGGTGGCCTTCAGCCAGTACACCAAACAGGGCCGGGCCATGCGTGCCGTTGCGGATGATCACCAGGCCGCGCTGTCGGTCGGCATTTCGCTGAACTTCATCTGGGTCATGGTCTGGTCGGTGGCCGGATTCGTGGCACTGGTCGCAGGGATCATGTGGGGCACCAAGTCCGGCGTGCAGTTCTCATTGTCGCTGATCGCGCTCAAGGCGCTGCCGGTGTTGATGCTGGGCGGGTTCACCTCGATCCCCGGCGCGATCGTGGGCGGGCTGATCATCGGTGTGGGAGAGAAGCTGTTCGAATTCGCGATCGGCCCGATGGTGGGCGGCGCGACCGAGAACTGGTTCGCCTATGTTCTGGCGCTGATCTTCCTCGTGTTCCGGCCTCAGGGTCTGTTCGGTGAGAAGATCATCGAAAGGGTTTAGGTCGTGCAGAAGCTGATCGCCATCATTAACGTCATCGCCTGGGCCGGGTTCTGGGCCTTCGGCTACATCGCGATCACAGCCGAGGGGCTGACAGACGGCCAGTTGATGATCGCCGCGATCCTGGCGTTTGCCGGTCTGGTGACGGGCGTGCTGGCCTATATGAAACTGGTGCGCAACACCGAGCAGAGCGGTTACGCCAAGTCTTCAAAACAATTGGACGCTGCGACCCGGAACCGGGCGCAGGAAGAATGGGGAAAGTAAGACATGTTCTATCGTGAAGCCGGGGACTTCAAAGTCTCGTACGTGGATGACAGCCAGACTTTCCCGATCAAGTTTGATCGGTACCGCTACTACGTGGTGCTGGCGGTGGCGTTCGGGATCATTCCGTTCATCATCAACGATTATTGGGCCAACGCGCTGCTGTTGCCGTTCCTGATCTACGCAATTGCGGCCATCGGGCTGAACATTCTGGTGGGCTATTGCGGGCAGGTATCGCTGGGGACCGGCGGGTTCATGGCTGTGGGCGCATATGCCTGCTACAAGCTGATGACGGCCTTTCCCGATGTCAGCATGTTCATCCATGTCCTGCTTGCCGGAGGCATTACGGCCATCGTGGGTGTGCTGTTCGGTCTGCCTTCGCTGCGGATCAAAGGGTTCTATCTGGCGGTGGCCACGCTGGCGGCGCAGTTCTTTCTGGTCTGGCTGTTCAACCGGGTGCCGTGGTTCTACAACTATTCCGCTTCGGGTCAGATCAATGCGCCCGAACGTGATGTGTTCGGCATCATCATCACGGGGCCGAATGCTCCGGCCTGGGCGACCTATCTGTTCTGCCTGATCTTCCTGACGGTCAGCGCGCTGATTGCCCGCAACCTGACGCGCGGCACCACCGGGCGCACATGGATGGCGATCCGCGACATGGACATCGCAGCCGAGATCATCGGGGTGAACCCGCTGAAAGCCAAGATCAGCGCCTTCGCCGTCAGTTCGTTCTTTGTGGGCATCGCTGGTGCGCTGTTCTTTGCGGTCTATCTGGGCGCGGTCGAAGTGGGCGAGGTGTTCGGCATCCAGAAGTCGTTCCTGGTGCTGTTCATGGTGATTATCGGCGGATTAGGCTCTATTTTCGGATCCTTTGCCGGGGCTGCGTTTCTTGTGCTGTTGCCGGTGGTTCTGAAGGTTGTCGGGGTCGACGTTTTGGGCTGGCCCACCGATATCGTGGCGCATCTTCAGCTTGTGATCGTCGGTGCGCTGATCATCATGTTCCTGATCCTGGAACCACACGGGCTTGCGCAGCTGTGGCGCGTGGCCAAGGAAAAGCTCAGACTCTGGCCGTTCCCGCACTAAACGGAACCGGCCCAATCATAAGACGGGTGCAAAGCCCGAAACCGCATCGGAATAACCAAGGGAGGAAACACCCGATGAACAAGAAACTGGCAACTATGGCGCTGGGCGCTCTGATGGCCGCAGGGCCCGCTTTGGCGGATCTTGTGATCCCGGACCTCAGCTATCGCACAGGGCCTTATGCTGCGGGCGGTATTCCGTTCTCGGACGGCTACAACGACTATTTCACTCTGTTGAATGAGAGGGATGGCGGTATCGGCGGTGTTCCCGTTCGTGTTGTCGAATGCGAGACCGGCTACAACACCGAAAAAGGTGTGGAATGCTATGAATCGACCAAGGGCGAGGGCGCGCTGATCTATCAACCGCTGTCGACCGGCATCACCTATCAGCTCATCCCGAAAGTGACGGCCGATGACATTCCGCTTCACACCATGGGATATGGCCGGACTTCGGCCCGCAACGGCAAGGTGTTCAGCCATGTCTTCAACTATCCCGCCAATTACTGGGACGGGGCCTCGGGCGCGGTGAACTATCTGCTGGAAGAAAATGGCGGTGATCTGAACGGCAAGAAAATCGCGCTGGTCTATCACAACTCGGCCTACGGCAAAGAGCCGATCCGCACGCTGGAAGAGCTGTCCAAGAAGCACGGTTTTGAACTGTCCACGCTGCCGGTCGATCACCCCGGTCAGGAGCAAAAGTCGCAATGGCTGCAAATCCGCCGCGAAAAGCCGGACTACGTTCTGATGTGGGGCTGGGGCGTGATGAACCAGGTCGCAATCCAGGAAGCCGCGAACATCCGTTTCCCGATGGAAAACTTCATCGGCGTCTGGTGGTCGGGTGCGCAGCATGACGTGCTGCCCGCAGGTGACAAGGCGAACGGGTACAAAGCCGTCACCTTCCACGCGGTCGGTAATGATTTCCCCGTATTCGATGACATCAAAACGCATGTTGTCGATGCCGGTAAGGCCGCAGGCGCGGGCGATCAGGTCGGTACCGTTCTGTACAACCGCGGTCTCTATTCCGCGATGCTGGCTGCCGAGGCGATCAAGGACGCGCAAGAGGCCAACGGAACCGGCGACGTCACACCGGGCATGGTGCGTGACGCGATGGAGAACCTCAACATCACCGAAGAGCGTATGGCCGCACTGGGCATGCCGAACTTTGGCCCGACCTTCCAGGTGTCGTGTGACAACCATGGTGGCCCCGGCCTGATCGGTGTGTCCCAATGGGATGCCGGCACCAAGACCTGGAGCCTGATTTCCGACTTCAAGCCAACCGATGGCGAAGTGATCGGCGCGCTGGTTGCGGAAGATTCAAACGCGTACGCGGCTGAAAATAACGTCGCACCCCGCTGCGAATAAGAGAAGACTCCGCGCCCCGGAGCGATCCGGGGCCGCCAAACAATCGGAGCGGCGGCGCGCCTGCCGCTCCTGATGAACCGCCCCGGATGGGGCAGGCATGAGGAAACACGCTGATGCTGGATGCGGCACAAACCACTGACGTGCAGGCGGAAACCCTGCTGGAAGTCAACAATATCGAGGTGATCTACAACCATGTGATCCTCGTGCTGAAAGGCGTCAGCCTGACTGTGCCCAAGGGCGGCATCACGGCCTTGCTGGGCGGCAATGGTGCAGGCAAGACGACGACGCTAAAGGCGGTGTCGAACCTGCTGCATTCCGAACGGGGCGAGGTGACCAAAGGTTCCATCAAATATCGCGGAACCAGTGTTCACGAAAGCGATCCGGCCGATCTGGTGCAGAAAGGCGTGATCCAGGTGATGGAGGGTCGCCATTGCTTCGAACACCTGACGGTCGAGGAAAACCTGCTGACCGGTGCCTATACCCGCAAGGATGGCAAGGCCGCGATTCAGCAGGACCTTGAGCTGGTCTACACATATTTCCCCCGCCTCAAGGAACGCCGCCGAAGCCAGGCCGGTTATACCTCGGGTGGCGAGCAGCAGATGGTTGCGATGGGACGGGCGCTGATGTCCCGGCCCGAGACAATCCTGCTGGACGAACCGTCGATGGGACTGGCGCCGCAGCTGGTCGAAGAGATTTTCGGCATTGTGAAGGATCTGAACGAGAAAGAAGGCGTGTCCTTCCTGCTGGCCGAACAGAACACCAACGTAGCGCTTAGGTTTGCGCATTACGGATACATTCTGGAATCGGGTCGCGTCGTGATGGACGGCCCCGCCGCAGAATTGCGCGAAAACCCGGATGTAAAGGAATTCTATCTCGGCATGTCGGACGAAGGCCGCAAGAGCTTTCGGGACGTGCGCTCTTATCGCCGCCGCAAGCGGTGGCTGTGAGCGGATGGAGGATTTGGCGATGACTTACTTCGATGCACTCGAAACCCGCTCGGCCGATCAACGTTTGTCTGATCAGACCCAGGCATTGCGCGCGCAATTGCAGCGGGCGAAATCGGCACCGGGATTTGCGGCTCATTTTGCGGATGCGGATGTCGACGCGGTTGCCACGATCGAGGATCTGGCGAAACTGCCGGTTTTGCGGAAGTCCGACCTGACACAGGGGCAGGCCGCACGTGCGCCATTTGGTGGGTTTACGGTAAAACCGGCGCGTCATTTCCACCATGTGTTTCAATCACCGGGTCCGATATACGAACCGGGCAGCACGGATCACGACTGGTGGCGCATGGGCCGGTTTCTGCACGCCGCCGGAGTCGGGCCCGGAGACATCGTGCAGAACTGTTTTGGGTATCATCTGACACCAGCCGGAATGATCTTTGAAAACGGCGCGCGGGCCGTCGGCGCTGCCGTGTTGCCAGCGGGCACCGGCCAGACCGAGCTTCAGGTCACTGCTGCCCGTGATATCGGATGCACCGCATATGCGGGAACGCCCGATTACCTGAAAGTGATCCTGGATAAGGCTGACGAGATGGGCGTTTCGCTGAATTTCTCGAAGGCGGTTGTGGGCGGGGGTGCGCTGTTTCCCTCATTGCGGCAGGACTATGCCGACCGGGGTATTTCCTGCCTGCAATGCTATGCCACGGCGGATTTGGGCAACATCGCCTATGAAAGTGCCGCGATGGAAGGGATGATCATCGACGAACATGTCATCGTCGAGATCGTCACCCCCGGCACCGGAATTCCGGTTGCACCCGGCGAGGTTGGTGAGGTTGTGGTCACGACTTTCAACCCGGATTACCCGCTGATCCGCTTTGCCACTGGTGACTTGTCGGCCATGATGCCGGGCCAGTCCCCCTGCGGGCGGACAAATACCCGCATCAAGGGCTGGATGGGCCGCGCCGATCAGACCACCAAGATCAAGGGCATGTTCGTGCGTCCGGAACAGGTTGCGGCGCTGGTGGACAAGCACGAGGAAATCGTCAAAGCCCGCGTGATTGCAGCCCGGCAGGGCGAGATGGACATGATGACGGTTCAGATCGAAAGCCCCTGCGAAAACGATGCGGCCTATGCCAAATCGGTCGTCGAGGTCCTGAAGCTGAAGGGCGCGGTCGAGGTGGTGGCACCCGGCTCGCTTCCCAAGGATGGGCTGGTGATCGAGGATCAGCGCGTCTACGAATGACGCATCGGAACAGTCTGCGGCAGTAAGTGCCGCAGAATTGTTGCCCCGCCTACTGGCTTTTCCGAGCGTTTTGGTCAATGAAAGACCAAACCTGCGCATTTGCCACTCATTAGCCGGGACAATGGCCGAAATAGAGTATTCAGAACACGGATCCCGCAACCGCGGCGTATTGGGCACCAGGCTTGTTGGCGGGGTCGCTCTTTTTGTGGCTGCGGCCTGTCTGCTGCCGATGGTGGCGGTTGTCCTGGCGGCCGCAACCGGTGGTACGGCCACGATCTCGCATCTGATGTCCACGGTTCTGCCCGGATACGCGCTGACCACGGCGGTTCTGGTGGTCCTGGTTTCGGCGGGGACCTTTTCGATCGGTGTCGGGGCGGCGTGGCTTGTGACCATGACACGCTTTCCCGGTGTGCGACTTCTCGAGATCGCTCTGGTTCTGCCCCTGGCCTTTCCGGCCTATGTTCTGGCTTATGCATACACCTTCATCCTGGATCACCCCGGCATTGTTCAGACCAACCTGCGGCAGATAACGGGTTGGGGGCCGCGCGACTACTGGTTCCCCGAAATCCGCTCGACCGAAGGCGCGGCGGTCATGCTGATCCTGGTACTGTATCCCTATGTATATCTGCTGGCGCGCGCGGCGTTCATACAGCAAAGCGGCTCGGCCTTTCTGGCGGCCCGGGCTTTGGGCAACAGCCCGTGGATGGCATTCTGGCGCGTGTCCCTGCCGATGGCGCGCCCGGCGATTGCTGGCGGTGTTCTGCTGGCAGTGATGGAGACCATTGCCGATTTTGGAACAGTCGCCTATTTCGGCGTTCAGACTTTTGCCACCGGGATCTATACAAGTTGGTTTTCCATAGGCGACCGCGCCGCAGCCGCTCAACTGGCCCTGTGCCTGCTAGGGTTCGCGCTGCTGATGGCCGTGGCCGAACGGACCCAGCGCGGCAAAGCCAAATACTATCAGGCCGGTAAAAGCCACGCCGCGCTGCCAACAGCACACTTGAAAGGCTGGCAGTCGGTCGGGGCATTTGTTCTGTGCATCATTCCGGTCGTCCTGGGTTTTCTTCTGCCGGTGATCATACTGGTGCAGATGGGGATGGCCTCAGAACAGAACCTTCTGTCGCGGCGCTATATCGGGTTCATCCAGAACTCGCTGACTTTGGCCGGTGTTGCCGCAGTGGTGACCGTGTTCGCCGCCATTTGCGTGGGCTTTTATCAGCGCCTGAGACCGGGGCGCGTCTCGTCAGCGGCGGCTTATTTGGCGCGGCTGGGATACGCGGTTCCGGGCGGTGTCATTGCGGTCGGTCTGATCGTGCCCTTTGCCGGGTTCGACAACGCGCTGGACGCGTGGATGCGCAAGACCTTCGATATTTCGACCGGGTTGCTGATCACCGGTTCGATCTGGTTGCTGGTCGCGGCCTATATGGTGCGGTTTCTGGCCGCCGCGCTCAGCGCCTATGAAGGCGGACAAAGCACGGTTCACGCAAATATGGATGCCGCGTCGCGGTCTTTGGGCCAGACGCCGCTGGCGACGCTGCGGCGGGTGCACCTGCCGATTCTGACGCCATCGCTGCTGACCGCGCTGCTGATCGTGTTTGTCGATGTCATGAAGGAACTGCCCGCGACGCTGATCATGCGGCCCTTCAACTTCGACACGCTGGCAGTGCAGGCTTACAGATTGGCGTCTGATGAGCGGCTGGAAGGGGCTGCCGTACCCTCGCTTGTGATACTGGCTGTTGGATTGTTGCCGGTTATCCTGATCTGCCGGCAGGTTGGCCGCAGGTAACAGGTTCAAGGCAAAATGAACCAGCGTGTCTGCCTCGGGGTTGATTAAAATAGAATTTCCGGCAAGGCTGAGAGTATGAACATGCAGCCACCCAGCGGGTTTTCTGCCAGCCCGGCTCAGATGCCAGTCGCTTTTGACCGGCGCGAGATGACCCAGATCCTGTCTGTTTATGGCCGAATGGTCGCCGCCGGAGAATGGCGCGACTATGGCATTTCAAACCTACGGGATACGGCAGTTTTTTCGATCTTCCGACGCACGGCCGAGCATCCGATCTATCGGGTGGAAAAACACCCCCGCCTTCGGCAGCGGCAAGGAATGTACTCAGTCATTGGCATGGACGGTCGCATTCTGAAGCGCGGGCATGACCTGCGCACCGTGCTGCGCGTGCTTGAGCGGAAGCTGATCCGGGCGGTTGACCCGGATTAGAGCCTTTTATGAGACGTAACCGGCCCGTCGCCTTGTTCCCGGATACGGGCAATGGCCCGATCCATCGGTTCATATACGACCGCCATATCGTGGGCGTTGGCGTGCAGCAGCATGTTGTCGCCGCTGACCCAGGCCACATGTCCTTTCCAGAATAACAGATCGCCCCGTTTTGCGGGTGCATCCTGTGGTACCATGTGTCCCAACGCCCTTTCCTGATCGCCACTGTCACCGGGGCAGGCAATGCCACAGGCCAGCAACCCGGCCTGAACAAGACCCGAGCAATCCAGGCCAAACCGGCTGTTGCCACCCCAAAGATAGGGTGTGCCCAAAAACAGTTCGGCTACGGCAACCGGGTCATTCACTGTGTCGGAAATCGTGGTGGCGTGGGTGGACGGAATGAACCCCAGCTCGGTCTCAAGAAACCCGTTTTGCTTGGAAAGAGCCTGAACCTTGCTGCCAAAACTCAGCGATGCCCGATCCGCGCTTTTGATGTCCGTCCGCTCATAGGCATGAGTCGATGGGGCCGTGATCCAGTGGGTCGGTGACGCCTCGGGCCCCAAACGGTCTGTCGCAACCCAGCCCTGATATCCATCCTTGTCCGAGGAGACGCGGTTCCACCCTTCCCGGTTTTCAAGGATCTCTACCGTATCACCATACAGCAATTGACGGTCGCGCGGTCCATTGGGTTGGCGCAGAAGGTCAACAACCGGTTCGATCACGCGAAGACGGCTCATAGGTCCAACAACTCCGGCAACGCGGCCAGCAAGGCCCGAGGGCCTTGTCCAAGGCCACCTTTGCTGCGTCCCGGCTCCTTGGCGCGTTGCCATGAATAGATGTCAAAATGCATGTAGCGACTTTGGCCTGCAAAGCGTCGCAGAAACAAGGCCGCAGTGATCGAACCTGCGAACCCGCCCGATGGGGCGTTGTCCAGATCTGCTATGCCGGGTTCGATCAAGGCTTCATAGGGTTCGTGGAACGGCATCCTCCAGACGGGATCCGCCGCTAACCGCGCCGCGCCGGTCAGGATTTCCGCCGCGCCATCGTCATCGGTATAGAATGGAGCCAGATCCGCTCCGACCGCAACGCGCGCCGCGCCGGTTAGCGTGGCCATCGAGATCAGCAGGTCCGGCTGCCCCTCATCCGCCAATGCCAGGGCATCGGCCAGAACCAGCCGCCCCTCTGCATCGGTGTTGTTGATCTCGACGGTCAACCCCTTGCGTGAGGTCAGGATGTCGCCGGGACGGAATGCACTACCCGAAACCGCGTTTTCCACGGCAGGGATCAAGACCCGAAGCTGTAGCGGAAGGTTCAGGGACATGATCATGCGGGCCAGACCCAGCACATTGGCCGCCCCGCCCATATCCTTTTTCATCAGTCCCATTGCCGCCGCCGGTTTCAGATCCAACCCACCGGTATCGAAACAGACGCCTTTGCCCACCAGTGTCAGTTTGGGGCCGCTGGTGCCCCAGTTCACTTCGATCAGCCGAGGTTCCTGCGCGGCGGCACGACCGACAGCGTGGATCATTGGAAAGTTGTTTTCCAGCAGAGCGTTGCCTGCGATCACGTTGCAAGAGGCCCCAAAGTCCTGCGCGAGCGTTTCCGCGGCGGCCTGCAACTGATCCGGTCCCATGTCGGACGCGGGCGTATTGACCAGATCCCGGATCAGCGCCTCGGCGGCGGCGATCGCTTCAATCCGTGCGCTATTCAACCCGTCGGGTGCAACCAGCGCAGCACCAACAGGGGACTGGCTGGCGTAGCGATCAAATGTGTATCCGGTCAAAAGCCAGCCAAGGCTTTCTGTGTCCAGCGCATCCTCGGGTACACCTGACGCTATGCGGTAGTTGCCCTGGGGCAACGCTTCGGCCGCGGCCGCCAGAGGAAAGCGTTTGCGCGCCCGCGTGGCGCCCGTTCCGTATCCCGCAACTGCGCAGCCCGGTACACCATCAGTGTCCGGTATCAACAGGGCCTGACCCAAAGCACCGGTGAAACCGTTGACGGCAATCCATGATTGCACTTTCGCGCTCTGGCTTTTAAGCCAGTCCTCCAGCCGGGATTGTTCGATCACATGAAGCGGCAAGGACGGTTCAGAGGCAGGTGCAAAGGACAGGGTCATAGGGTTCTCGGCTGGCTCGGTTCGCGCCCAGACTAGCCACCGGACGCGCGCCTGCAACCCCCGTCAAACGGAAAGATCCTGCTGATCCCAAATTGCCGTCAGCGACCGCTCGCCCACACGGATCAGACGGCACAGCGTCGCCCCCGAGGCAACGACGTCCCCGGCATCGACTGTCCGGGCCACATCATTTGCCACATGGGCCAGCGCGGTCATTCCGATCTGGTCGGCAATCGCCACCAGTGATCTGGCGCATTTGCGCAGATCGGCCCAGTTGCGTTGCCGCCAGAAACGTTCGCAGTTCGAAAGCCGCACGGCCAGTTCTTCAACGGTTCGGCACATGACATCCAGCGCGTTCTTGTCACCAAGTTGACGGCACAAGCCGCCAATGCGATCCGGATCCAGCCGCACGGATTCCGTGTGCTCCAGCGTGATTACCTTATCCACCACGTTCACCCCTATGTTCATGCCCCCACGGCACGGGCAGAGAATGGGCCCCATAATCCTTGCAAAACCTTGCAATGGGTCGGGAAAGTTCTTCGAATTTATGTTGAATTCCGTTTGCGTGGCGCGGCAAAGTCAAGCTGGCGCGGCTCTGGTCCAATCTGGCACCGCCGGTTTTTAGACATGAGATTATTCTGCTTGGAATCGGAGACAGCCATGCGATGGATAAAACGAATTCTTCTGATTTTTCTTGTATTGATACTGGTTCTGGTGGGCGCGTCCTATCTGCTGCCCGGTAGGGCCGAAGTCTCGCGAAGCGTCACCATCAACGCACCGGCTGCTGCCATCTTTCCTTTTGTGAACTCGATGCAGGCGACCGAGAAATGGTCGCCATGGCTGTCGCGCGATCCGGAAACCAAACTGGCCTACAGCGGTCCAGAAGCTGGCGTCGGGAATACCCTGAACTGGAGCTCTGAGCATCCTCAGGTCGGATCGGGATCACAAGAAATCATCGAAAGCGTTGAAAACCAGTTCGTCAGAACCGCGCTGGATTTCGGATCCATGGGGACGGCAAATACGTCGTTTACTCTGCAGCCTGAAGGCGATCAGACCGAGATTTCGTGGGGCTTTGAAAGTGATCTTGGTATGAACCCCATGTCGCGCTGGATGGGGCTCATGATGGATGAATGGGTCGGCAGCGATTACGAGCGCGGGCTTTCCAACCTCAAAGAACTGGTCGAATCCGGCCAGTGAGGCACAAACAGGCTCTAAAAAGCTGAAAATATGAGTTCTCAGGGCAGGCTGATGCGGGCCCTGATTCCCATATGATCGGATCCCATGAACGGGCGCAGTTCCGCCGTGCCCGTCGTGCCATTGGGCACCAAAAGATTGTCGATCGGCATCGGCATCATCCAGTTGCCAAGAATGTGCGTGTTCATAACTGCGCCAAACACGTGATTGCCGGCAGCCATACCGATACGTCGCACGCTGCTGCCCCAATGGGCCATGTTGAAGTCGCCGGCGATCAGAACAGGGCCGTCCAGTTGTTCGATTTGGTGGGCGATCTTTTTGCTCTGTTCGAACTGGCCATAAGGGTAGGGCCAGTTGAGGTGAACGGAGACGACCCAAACCGGCTGACCACCCGGACCGATGACCTGAAGACCCACCAGTCCAAGCCCCTGTAGGCAAAATTCTGAATCCTCAACAATGGCCAGTCTGGTCAGTATCGCAACGTTCTGCTCGGGCCTGAACTCACATATTGCCGATGTCGGGTAATTCCCGAACAGGTTTTCCATATATTGCCGGTTGTGGCTGGAAACTTCCTGAAGTGTCACGATGTCCGCGTCCGACGAGAGAATGTCGTCGGCAAGGGAATACCGGGGCCATGCCACAGACATCAGGTTCTTTTGATACAAGGTCACACAAGGATCATCGCATTCGTCTGAAACAGGTACGAGCCCGGCGGCAACGGACCCCACCGCAATCACTGCGAATGCAAGGGAGGCCAACGCGAAACCCCTGGCACGCACGGCCATGAGAATTGCGGCAAAGACGATCAGCAGCACGCCAATCTGGGGTCTCATCAGGGCGACCGAGTCACCGGGTGCAAAATACCGTCCGGTGAATCCAAAGATCACCAAACCCATGAGAAGCGTTGCACAACCCAGAATAGCGGATCGGGCAAACCTGTTGTTGTTCAGGAAACGCACGTTCTGCCTCAATCGAAATGCTCAGGGCAAACACTGTGCATTTTGTGGTGTATTCGTCCAGTTGAAACTGGTGTGAGGGTCTCGAACGTCCGGCCGATCACCGGGCTGGGGCCGAGAAAAAAGGGCCACTTCATGTGAAGCGGCCCTTCGTACATTCGGATGGGAAGAATTCAGCCCTTTTTCAGAACCTCACGGCCCAGCAGCTCGGCAATCTGAACGGCGTTCAGGGCCGCACCCTTGCGCAGGTTGTCCGACACACACCACAGGTTCAGGCCGTTTTCGACGGTCGAGTCCTGACGGATGCGGCTGATGAAAGTGGCGAAATCACCAACGCATTCAATGGGCGAGACGTAGCCACCCGCCTCACGCTTGTCGATCACCATGATGCCGGGTGCCTCGCGCAGGATGTCGCGGGCTTCGTCTTCGTCGAGGAATTCCTCGAACTCGATATTCACCGCCTCGGAATGGCCGACAAAGACCGGAACACGAACGCAAGTGGCCGTGACCTTGATCGACGGATCGACGATCTTCTTGGTTTCGACAACCATCTTCCACTCTTCCTTGGTCGAGCCGTCTTCCATGAAGACGTCGATCTGCGGAATGACGTTGAAAGCGATCTGCTTCTGGAACTTCTTCGGCTCAACCTCGTTGATCGGGTTGTACACGGCCTTGGTCTGATCCCACAGCTCGTCCATGCCTTCCTTGCCTGCGCCCGAAACCGACTGATAGGTCGACACGACAACGCGCTTGATCTTGGCGCGGTCATGCAGCGGTTTAAGCGCGACAACCATCTGCGCGGTCGAGCAGTTGGGGTTGGCGATGATGTTCTTGTTCTTGTAGTCGTGGATCGCCTGCGGGTTACATTCCGGCACGATCAGCGGAATGTCAGGGTCATAGCGATACAGCGACGAGTTATCGATCACCACGCAGCCGGCAGCCGCGGCTTTGGGCGCATAGTCCTTGGTTGCCGCTGAACCCACGGCAAACAGCGCGATGTCCCAACCGCTGAAATCGAATGTATCCAGATCCTTGGTCGTCAGTGTCTTGTCGCCAAAGCTGACCTCGGTGCCCAGCGAACGGCGGCTTGCCAGCGCGGCAAGTTCGTCCACGGGGAACTGGCGTTCAGCCAGGATGTTCAGCATTTCGCGGCCCACATTGCCAGTGGCGCCAACGACGACGACGCGATAGCCCATATCATGTCTCCTGAAGTCTAAGGACGCGCGTTCATAGCCGCGTTGCGGCGAAGAAAAAAGACTAATCGAAGCGAATTTCGGCGCGGAACACCAATTTGACACCGTTGCGGCGGGTCAATGCGCCTCCAACAAGGATCGATAGACCCGAACGATGGCTTCCGCCTCGCCCTCGATTCGAAAATTCTGCTCGACATGGGCCCGTGCAGCCTGCCCGGCCAGCGCCAGTTTTTCGCGGTCTTCCAACATGTCCTGCAACGCGCCCGCCAGCGCCTTTGCGTTGTCTTTCTCGACCAGACGGCCGGTCGCACCATCCTTGATCTGTGCGCTGAATGCGCCAACGCCGTGACAAGCGATGGCAGGCACACCCGACGCCATCGCCTCGAGCGGGGTCAGGCCGAAGCCTTCGTGCCGTGCAGGGGCCACGAACAGGTCCAGTGCGCGATAAGTTTCCACGATCTCTTCCCACGGACGCTCGCCCAGAAAATGCACCCGGTCCGCCAACCCGGCGGCCTTGAGCTTTTGTTCCTGTTCCTGCTGAAAGCCTTCGAACTCTTTGGTGGCCCGGCCGGTGAAGATAATCTGCGCGTCGGGGTGGGACGGCAGAACCTCGATTGCGGCGTCCACCAGAAGGTCCACGCCCTTTTGCGGGCGGATACGGCCAAAACAGCCGATCAGAACGCCATCGGGCAGACCGAGCTTCTGGCGCAGGGCTTGCTTGGATTGTGCGGGATGAAACAGGTCTGTGTTCACTCCGTGCATGATGACAGTTGCCGGGTGTTTCAGAAACGAAGCCGCCTGCGGTGTGGTCGCGATCAGCGCATCCATCTTCGAGATCAGCCACTTGGTAAACCCCGAATGATCGCGCTGCGCGGCCGAAGTGAAGAGCAGACGGAAATTGCGCCGGAACAGATGTTTCAGCACCAGTCCTGCCAGCATCTCGGTGTTGCGCCGGGCATGCCAGACCCGTTGCACCCGGTTCGACAGAAACGGAACCTTCCAAAGCCGGATGTGCGGCAGATCGTCGGGCAGTCCGGGTCCTGTCGCGCGAATTTCGATCAGGTCGCGTTGGATCGGTAAAAGCCGAATGATCGTTGTGGTCACGCCTGACAGGCTGTGTTTCAGGTTGGGCGCGATGACCTCGATTTCCCGCACTGTGATCTCCTGTTCAGGGTTGATTGGCATCAGTCTATGCTGTCGCGGCTGAATAGGTAAATCAGGCAGCCAATCGCAACTGTTATGGCAAAGAACCCGAAAATGGCCGTATAAGGCGCAGCGGGCCCGGCGCCTCCAGTAGCGGCATGAAGCCGCCCGGTGGCAAACTGCGCCACGCCAACGCCGCCAATTCCAAACAGGTTCAGCAGGGTGACGCCCCGGCCGACCAGATGCGGGGGGATGAAGGCACGGCCATGCGCCATGATCACGGGAAATGTGGCGCCGGTAAATCCGATCAGGGCCAGTAGGATGACGGACACCCAGACCGCGTCGGCGACCCAGATACACAACAGGATCAGGGACACAGCGCTGAGCGCGTTGCCGCCGAAGATCACCCATTTGCGTGTGCCAAGAATCCGGTCAAGCGGGCCATAGACAAAGGTTCCCGCAATCATCGCTGCACCCATTACCAGGGTTGCCTGCCCGATTTGCGCGGTGCCCAGGCCAAAGACGTCCTGCAGGTACGGCCCGGCCCACAATCCTCGCAGCGCCCCGGAAGGCGCATAGGCCACCAGCATCAACGGAAGTATCGTCCAGAGCGCTGGTTCCCTGAGCAGATCCAGCAACGATCCTTTCTGTTCTGTTTCGATCTTATGCGGATCGTGGACCGTCAGCCAGATTCCAATCGCCACAAAGCCCGAGATCGCCGCCAGTCCGGCCAGCGTTGCGCGCCAGCCCATCAGTTCGACCGCCAGTGCCGTCGGGTACGAGGCCACCAGGTTACCGACGGAACCGACACCCAGCATGACGGCGGCCAGTGTGGCAAAACGGGCGGGAGGAAACTCGCGCGCGAAGATATAGTACGAGGCCATCAGCACCGGAGAACACCCGATGCCGATCAGGGCCATCGCGATACTGATATGCAACGGCGCAGTTGCCATCGCAAAAACAGCAGCCCCTCCTGCACCGCCAATCAGCAGCAACAAGGAAGCGGTCAGGCGGGGTCCGATCCGGTCAAGCGCCCAGCCGACCGGAATCTGCATCAGGGCGAATATGAAGAACCACAGGCCCGAGGCAAAGGCCAGGTCCTCGGGCGTGGCCCCCAGGTCCCGGCCCAGATCCACGCTGAGCACAGCCAGAAAAGCGCGAAAAAACTGGCTGAGCACATAGGCCAGACACAAAACCACCAATCCTGCCTGCATGATCTGCCCTCAACCTGAATACGGGCCATGCTTGGCATGTCGTGCCATCATGCACAAGCGCGTGTGCTATGCTGAATTTGGCGGACAGACATCACAATCGGGCTATTGTTCAAATCAGGAACCGACACAAGGCACCAACGCTGAGGGGACAATGAAAGACGTTCATTCCGATTTCTATGAATCCCTGCCGCTGTTGAGGGACTTTACCGAACTTGCAAAGCCTTCGCGATTTACACCAGTACCGGATGACTGGGTCGTCGGGGTTGCGGATATCGTCGATTCGACCGGTGAAATCGCGCGGGGCCGGTACAAAACCGTGAATATGGTCGGTGCGGCGGTGATTTCGGGCATGATCAACGCAGTGGGCGGCAAGCTGTTTCCCTATATCTTTGGCGGCGACGGCGCGGGTTTCGCTGTCCCGGCCAGCGCAGCGGATACAGCCCGCGCCACCCTGTCCGCTTTGCAGCGCTGGGCGCATGAAGAGTTTTCGGTTTCCCTGCGCGGCGCCGTGGTGCCGGTTGCGGATATCCGGAATGCGGGCCGGGATGTGCGCGTTGCCCGCTATGCGCCATCGTCGGGCGTGGACTACGCGATGTTCTCGGGCGGTGGGCTGGCCTGGGCCGAGACGCAGATGAAGTCGGGGCAATACACCGTGCCGGATGCGGTACCCGGCGCGCAACCGGATCTGACGGGCTTGTCCTGTCGGTGGTCCAACAGCCCGGCGAAACATGGCCAGATCGTATCGCTGGTTGTGCAACCGACCGCGACTGCGACAGAAATCGATTTTGCCGATCTGGCACAGTCGGTGCTGTCCGTGTCCGAGGCGCTGGATCGCGCGGGCCACCCGGTGCCGGTCAACGGGCCGCCAATCTCGTGGCCGCCGCCGGGTATTGCGATCAATGCGCGTGTCATGCGCGCCGGCGGCAACATTCTTTGGCACACTATGAAGATGTTGGGTGAAAACCTGTTCATCTTTCTGCTGTTTCTGTCCGGCAGGCGACTGGGCAGTTTCGAGCCCCAACATTACAAGGAAATGGTCAGCAAAAATGCGGACTTCCGCAAATTCGACGACGGCCTCAAGATGACGCTGGATTGCGATCAGGCCACGCTGGCACGCATCCGGCAGATGCTGGAACAGGCGCGCCAGCAGGGCAAGATCCGCTATGGCATCCATGCTCAGGACGAGGCGATGATGACCTGTTTTGTGCCCTCTGCCGTTCGCGATGATCACGTGCAT
This sequence comes from Ruegeria sp. BG6, assembly GCF_056538465.1. Taxonomy (NCBI): domain Bacteria; kingdom Pseudomonadati; phylum Pseudomonadota; class Alphaproteobacteria; order Rhodobacterales; family Roseobacteraceae; genus Ruegeria; species Ruegeria sp. BG6. The sequence goes on from NZ_JBQFTB010000013.1 coordinate 122,761, forward strand.
TTTGTTGACGGTGCATCCGGCGGTTACGCCCAGGCCGCCGCCGGGATGAGGGCTTAGTCTCTAAGGAGTCAGGCCACGGGCAATGTCCGTTATGACGTCATAGGCCATCATCACGTCCTGTTCCGTGGTTTCGAATTGTCCGGCCTGGAACCGGATGACCAGATCGCCATCCACACGTGTTTGTGTCAGATAAATCCGTCCGTCATCATTGATGGCGTTGACCAGCCGCAAATTCAGATCATCCGGGTAGGCGCAGCCTTCGGGCATGTACCGAAAGGACCAGAGTGACCACATCGGCGCCGTCGTGATCTGAAAATCCGGTTCCGACGCAAGTTTGTCATGCAGCGCTTTGGACCAGTTGACGTGATTTCGCATCCGCTGGCGCAGGCCTTCCAGCCCGTAGGTGCGTATCACGAACCACAGTTTCAGCGCGCGGAAGCGACGCCCCAATGGAACGGACCATTCCGAGTAATTGACGATCCCGTCTTTACCATGTGTTTTCAGGTATTCCGGGCTGATAGCCAGCGTTTGGACCAGATCGTCGGGGTTCTTCAGGAAATGCGCGCAGCAGTCGAACTGTACCCCCAGCCACTTGTGGGGGTTGAAGACGATGCTGTCAGCCTGTTCGATCCCGGGCCAGTAGTGCCGGTATTCGGGGCAGATCATGGCCGACCCGGCCCAGGCTGCATCGACATGGGAATAGAGGTCGTATTTGGCGGCGATTTCTAAGCAACGATCCACAGGATCGGTTGCCCCGACGCCGGTTCCGCCGACGCACAAAATGACGCCCGCAGGCTGCAAACCAGAGTCTAAATCTGCCTGAATGGCCGCTTCCAGCGCGTCGGGATCCATTCCGCGCCAGTCGCCCTTGATGGGAACACGCACCAAGTTGTCTTCGCCAATTCCGGCAACCCAGATGGCCCTGTCGATTGAGGTGTGAACCTCGGATGAACAATAGATGCGCAGGGGTTTCTGCGCGAACAGCCCCTGTTTGTTGCCCTGCCAGGCCAGTGCCTTTTCCCGCATCGTCAACACGGCGGCCAGCGTCGCCGACGAGGCCGAGTCCTGAATCACACCGGCGAATCCGTCCGGCAAATCCAAAGCCTGCCGCAACCAATCCATCATCCGGGTTTCCATCTCGGTCGCGGCAGGCGAGGTTTGCCACAACATGCATTGCGGTGCGATGGCGCTGGCCAGAAACTCACCCAGAACCGACGGGGCCGAGGCGTTCGAATTGAAATAGGCAAAGAACCGGGGGTGCTGCCAATGGGTGATGCCGGGCAATACGATCTGCTCAAAATCCCGGAAGATGTCTTCCATGGGCTGGGCGGTTTCGGGCGGTTCAGACGGTAACGCATTCAAGACCTCACCCGGTTCGCACCGTGCCCGGACGGGCCTGTCGCCAACGGTTTCGTGATAGTTCTGCGTCCAGTCAGCGACTTTTCGGCCCCATTCCGCGAATTCGTTCCACTGCATGCTGTTCCCCGTGTTTCCGCCTGATCCGGGATGTCCCGGGTGTTTGAATTTCCGGGGCAGTGAGAGTTATCCGGAGCGAAAGGTCAATGCGTCTAAGAAACCCGAAGTCTTGAATGTCAGGTCAAAACGGTGTGCATCCCGGTCGCCAACGTCTTGCCAGTGATTGGAAGACACCTAAGATGCCGGCGATGTTTCAAACTGGGGGCTGTCATGCAGGACAAGCTGTTTTCTCTTCCCGAACCTGTTGCGATACCGGTTGTCGGCGAGCAGGCCGAATATCCGGTGGGCCGGATTTTTTGCGTCGGGCGGAACTATGCGGCCCATGCGGCTGAAATGGGAAATACTGTGGACCGCGAGGCGCCGTTCTATTTCACCAAGTCCGCACCCAACGCCATCCTGACCGGGGCGACCGTGCCATATCCGCCGGGTACCGAAAACTATCATCACGAAATGGAACTGGTGATTGCAATCGGTCAGCCGGTGTTCCGCGTCAGTCGCGAGCAGGCTTTGGGCGCGGTGTTTGCCTATGGGTGCGCGCTAGACATGACCCGCCGCGACCTGCAAATCCGTGAACGGAACAAACAGCGCCCGTGGGATCTGGGCAAGGATCTGGAAAACGGTGCCGTTTTTGCGCCGCTGACCCGGTCGGAGAGCTGGTCGCCTGACAAAGACAAGCGCATTCATCTGAGCGTCAACGGTGAAGTCCGGCAGGATGCGACCCTGGACGAACTGATCTGGAAAATAGATGAGATCGTGAGCCATCTTTCAAATTACTATCACCTTCGTCCGGGCGATCTGATCATGACAGGTACCCCGGCCGGTGTCGGTGCGGTCCAGGCCGGTGATGTGATTGATGGCGGAATTGACGGTCTTGAATCGATCCACCTAACCCTGTCACAGGTTGAATAGAGCCTATTTAGGGTCTTTCAGCCAACCGTCGGCAAGCTCAACACGATCAAGGCCGGCAAACCTGCGCACCCGGTCCAGCTCGGCCTCCAGACGGCGGGTGCGCGCCTCTGACCAGCGCAACTTTCGCTCGGGCCAGACGGATTGTACCCGCAATTCGCCGCTATCCCTGTGGGCCTTCATGTCGATCCGGCCGATCAGCCGATCACCTTCGAGCAGGGGGAAGACATAATAGCCGTAGGTTCTTTTGGGCGCGGGCACAAACACTTCTATCCTGTAGTGAAACCCGAACAGGCGTTCGGCGCGGTTTCGATCCCGCAGCATCGGGTCAAACGGGCTGAGCACGCGAATTCTGCCCGGTGGCGCGGGCAGTTCAGGGGCCTCTTCAACCAATCCCGGGCGGGAAAACACTTTCCTTGTACGCCCATCCGCGCAATTGATTTCGACTTCCTCAATTGCGCCGTTTTTCTGGGCCGCGGCGCACCAGTCTTTCGCCTCGGCCGGGCTGACCGTATCCCAGAACGCAGCCAGTTCGCCCGATGTTGCAAACCCCAACCTGTCGAGGGCGGCGTTGCACAACCAGTCCACCGTTCCTTCGGCATCGCATGGTGCATGACCGGGGCACAGATGAGTTTCTATCACCCGTTCCGTCAGGTCGTAGCGTTTCTGAAAGCCATCCCGACCAATGACGGTCAGCGCACCCGAGCGCCACAAGAACTCCAGCGCGGTTTTGGACGGGTGCCAGTCCCACCAGCCGCCCGATCCTTTCTTTTCGTCCTTTCCCACATCGGACGAGGATACCGGACCGTGATCGCGGATGTGCAGCAGAACCGAGGCGAACTGTTGTTCAAATCCATCCCGCCGCCAATTCTTCCAGCGGGCCTTCAACAAATCGGCATCGCGCTGAAAGCGCAGGTGCCAATGCCGGTAGAACTCCATCGGAATGACGGCGGCGTCATGTGTCCAATGTTCGAAAAGCGCCCTGTCCCGTTCATACAGGCGCTTCAGATGTGTGCTGCGATAGGTGGGCCTGCGCGAAAACAGGATCATGTCATGGGCGCGGGCCACGGTGTTGATACTGTCCAGCTGAACAAAACCAAGCCGTCGGATCAGGTCCAGAAGATCCGCGCCCTTTGCGCTGCCCGACGGGGTTTCGGACAGCAAGTGACGATCCATGAACACCGCACGCGCTGTCCGGTTGTCCAGATTCGGCAGTGCCAAGACTCTAACGCCGCTTCAGTGTGTCACCGTAGCTGATTTTCGGCGTCAGGGTCACGCGGGTTTCAATCTCGGCTTCCGGGTCGGCCAGCTGCGCCGCGATGATCCCCGCGGCCTGACGGCCGATTTCCAGCCGGCAGGCATCCATGGTTGCCAGTTTGCGGGGCAGACCTTGCAGCAATTCGACATTGTTGAACCCCGCCAGCCCGATCTGACCAGGGATGTCTATCCCCTGATCCAGCAGGTACAACAGTCCGCCAGCGCCGATCATATCATTGGAATAATACAGAAAATCCAGCTCCGGCGACCGTTCCAGCATCGCCTGCGTCATCTCGCGCCCCTTGGCCAGTGCCGACCCGCCCGAGTAGAACTCGCGATCCTCGATCTCGATCCCGTGTTTGCCCAGAACTTCGGTAAAGCCTTCGAAACGTTTGCGGGCGCGGTGGTCCAAAGGCATCTTGGTCCCCATGAAACCGATATGCTGGTATCCGGCCTTCAGAATGGCCTGCGCCATTTCGCGACCGGCACGGCGGTGCGAAATGCCGACCATCGCATCCACGGGTTTGCCGTCGGTGTCCATGATTTCGACCACCGGAATGCCCGCGGAATCCAGCATTGCCCGGGCCGCTTCCGTGTGTTCCAGCCCTGCGATGATCACGCCCGAAGGCCGCCACGAGAGCATCTCGTAAAGGACCTTTTCCTCTTTTTCCGGCAAATAATCGGTTACGCCGACCACTGGCTGCAATTCGGTGTCTTCCAGAACCTGATTGATGCCGGTCAGGACCTCGGGGAAGACCATGTTGGACAGTGAGGGGATGATGACCGCAACCAGATTGACCCGGCTGGATGCCAGCGCACCAGCAATTTTGTTGGGCACGTATCCCAGCTCTTTCGCGGCGGCCAGAACCCGTGTTCGGGTCGCATCCGATACATCACCCCGATTGCGCAGGACCCTGCTGACCGTCATTTCGGATACCCCCGACGCTTCCGAGACATCGCGAAGGGTGAGCGGGCGTTTTGTTTCTGTGGTCACGAGGCACCTGCACTGTTGTTTTGCCCGATGGTAGCGTGAACACGGCGACAAATACAACAACTCTGCTTCTGCGTCGGACGCTGGGCCGGTCGGACCATTTATGCGTCGGAGGGCCCCTCCATATTTGTAGCGAGTTCAATATAACACACGATCAACGCCCGCAGTTTGGGGCCCAACGAACTCAAGTCCGCGAACTGAACCGACGACTATTGAACGCGGAAAGAGATCTAGGAAAATACACACACGCGCGGTGGCGCGTACCAAACCGCATAGCAAGCGCGGGCATGCAATTCCTGATTTCGCAAATGGCCCATGCAACGCCGCAATCAATTGTTGACCGTGTCTTACATATTCTGGCATGAACGCGCCATGTTCGGTTCCGGGGACATCCTCGGAAGCAATAGGGAATGCAGTGCGGCACATTTCGCCAACTCTGCAACTGCCCCCGCAACTGTAGGCGGCGAGCGCGGCTGATAATGCCACTGGGATATCCCGGGAAGGTTAGTTTAGCGCTTTGACCCGCAAGTCAGGAGACCTGCCGAACATGCGCCCTTGGAAGGGGCGTTCATCATCGGCGACGGGGTGTGCGCCGGATCTGTTTGCCCGATAAGGCAGATGGCTTCGCGTTCCCCATCGTCAAAGTAAATTTGCGCCGGGGAAGGCGCGACGTGAGAAGGACTCGATTCGTGAAAAAACTGCTGGTGGCTGCAACGGCTGCTTTGGCGATGCCTGCATTGGCGCAGGCCCATTTCCTGCTGGAATATACCGACGACACGATGATCGAACGCCCCGGTGACGTTCCGGTCAAACTGGTTTTCTGGCACCCGTTTGAAGCTGGTCACGTGATGACCTTGGAAAAACCGGAAGAATTCTTTGTAATCCACAACGGTGAAAAAACCGATCTGATGGATACGCTGGAAGAAACCACTTTTGAAGGACCGGACAACATTGCCAAAGCGTTCCTGGGTTCAGTGCCGGTGAAACGCTCGGGTGACTATTTGGTGGTTACAGTTCCTGCGCCTTACTACGAAGAATCCGAAGATATCTATATCCAGCAGATCACCAAGGCTTACCTCAACCGCAACGAACTGCCGACCGACTGGGATCAGCCGCAGGGGCTGGCCACCGAGATTCTGCCGCTGAACAAGCCTTACAACATCATCGCCGGGTCAACCTTTACCGGTCGCGTGTTGAGCGAGGGACAGCCCGTCGCCGGCGCAGAAATCGAAATCGAGTACATCGCCGCAGCACCGGACATGACCGGCGCCGGCGCAAAGGATGCCACCGTGTCCCCATTGCCGGGCGGCGCGTTGGTCGCGATTTCGGATGACAACGGATATTTCACTTTTGGTGTGCCAAAAGCCGGGTACTGGGGCTTCGCCGCTTTAGGTGTGGGTCCGGAAACCGAGCATGAAGGCAAAGAGCTGAGCCAGGATGCGGTCATCTGGATCCGCGCCTGGGATCTGGAGTAAGCCTGAATGCACATCGTCGACGGAGCCCTTTCCAACCCTGTCGTGATCGGCGGTGCGGTCGCCGCGGCTGGCGGGATCGCATTGGGCCTGAAATCGCTGGATCTGGATCGCATTCCCACGGCAGGCGTGTTGTCGGCCAGCTTTTTTGTCGCCTCGCTGATCCATGTGCCGATTGGCCCATCGTCTGTGCATTTGATTCTGAACGGTCTGGCCGGGCTTCTGCTCGGCTGGGCCGCCTTTCCGGCCCTTTTTGTCGGCTTGCTGCTGCAGGCCGTGTTCTTTGGTTTCGGCGGATTGACCGTGCTGGGGATCAACACGGTGAATATCGCTCTTCCGGCGGTGTTGACCTGGATGATCTTTGGTCGCCTGATCGCACATGGCTCGCCTGTTCAGGGGGCGATCTGGGGCGGCGTCGGTGGCGCGTTTTCGATCGCCGCCACGACTGCTTTTGTCGCGGTCTCGCTGGCGCTGTCCGGCGATGAGTTCCTGCCCGCTGCCAAGCTTGTCTTTTTCGCCCACATTCCCGTCATGGCTATCGAGGCCGTGCTGACAGGTTTTGCCGTTCTTCTGGCCCGCAAGGTCAAACCGGAACTTTTTGTAAAGGTTGCGTCCACATGAAACAGTTGATCCTTGTTTGTACGCTTGCTCTCGCCCCGCTCCCGGCTCTTGCGCACAAGGTTATAGCGGGCGTTTTTCCGGCAGGCGACGCAATCGAAGGCGAGCTGGGGTTTTCCAATGGCGATATGGCCGCAGACCAGGAAGTCATCGTCTATGGCCCCGACGGCTCTGAACTGGGACGCACAGTAACCGATACGGACGGTTTCTTTCTCTACAGCCCGACCAGAGCTGTGACTCATACATTCAGGGCAGATCTGGGTGCAGGGCACGTCGCCGAAGTTGCCATGCCGGCCGACGAAGTGGCCGAAATCATGGGGGTCGAAGCCGAGCTTTCTGAAACAGCCACGCCGGTTGCATCTGCGGATGGCGCGGCAGCGGTGACTGTGGCCTCGCTCTCGGATGAGGAACGCGCCGCCATCGCCAAAGCGGTGCGCGACGAAACCCGCCCACTGCGGCGCGAGATCGCCGCCTACCGCGAGCACAATGAACTGCAGAACATCTTGGGTGGTATTGGTTATATCATTGGTCTGTTCGGCATCGGCTTTTATCTGGCCGCGCGCAAAAAGATGGCCACCTGATGGCACATGCGCTGGAACCACAGGCCAAAACACTGGCCGAGGCAGGCAGAGCCGCCCATTTCGGGATGATCGGAGACTACGATCCCCGTATGCGCGTCGTTTTGGCCTGCATCTTTGCCATCGTCACGGTTGCCCTCAACAGTATTCCGGCGCTGATCGGCGCTTTGTCCGTCTCGCTTGGCTTACTGGTGATGTCACGCTTGCCAGTCGGCCGGACCCTCAAGCGTATGGCCATGATGGACAGCTTCATCATCTTCATGCTGGTGTTGCTGCCATTCTCAATGCCCGGTGACGCGATGTTCACGGTTTTTGGCTTTCCGGCCAGTTGGCAGGGCCTTTGGAAAGCTTTCGAGATTGCACTGACGGCCAACGCGGTCATCCTTGCGCTGATGGTTCTGGTCGGAACGATGGAACCTGTGACGCTTGGACACGCTTTGCACAAGCTGCGCTGCCCCGAGGCGCTTGTGCACCTTTTGATGTTCACCATCCGCTACATCGAGGTGTTGCGGGAAGAATACCTGCGCCTGCGCGGCGCGATGAAGATCCGCGGATTTCGCCCCGGCACAAACTGGCACACCTACCGAAGCTTCGGGTATCTGGTCGGCATGATGCTGGTGCGCGCGATTGAACGGTCAGAGCGGATTCTGGCGGCGATGAAATGCCGGGGGTTTTCCGGGCGTCTTTTGTTGCTGCAGGACTTTAACATGACCCGACGCGATCGCATGTTCGCCGCGATGCTGTGCACCGTTTGCCTTGGCCTGCTGTTCCTGGATTATCTATGACGATCCTCAAGCTTGAAGACATTTGTTTTGCGTACCCTGGCCAGCCACCAGTGCTGGACGGCGCTTCGCTGCAGCTTGAACCGGGGCAGCGCCTGTCGATTGCGGGGCCGAATGGCGCGGGAAAATCTACCCTGTTTCGCATCGCCCTTGGCCTGCAAACACCAAGCGCCGGGCGCGTGACCGTCCTGGGAAAGGAAAGGCGCGTCGAGGCGGATTTTCACGAAGTCCGCCGTCAGGTCGGGCTGGTTTTTCAGGATCCTGATGATCAGCTGTTTTGTCCGACAGTGGCGGAAGATATCGCATTTGGTCCTCTCAACCTCGGGCGCAGCAAGTCCGAGGCGCTGGCCATCGTCGACAGGGTGCTTTCCGATCTGGATCTGTTAAGTCTGCGTGATCGCATTACGCACAAGCTCTCTGGTGGAGAGAAGCGGCTTGTGACCCTTGCAACCGTTTTGGCGATGGAGCCCGAGGCGCTGCTTTTGGATGAGCCCACCAATGCGCTGGACGCCAAAAACGAAGCGCGACTTCTGGAAATTCTGCGAAGCCTGCCGCAGGCTATACTGCTGGTCAGCCACGCACCATCGTTTCGCGCGGCACTGGCACCAGACACGCTGGAACTGCGAAACGGGCGGATTGTCAGCCCAAGTGAATGACCTGTTCACACGAGCTATGCGAATGTCCGCGACGGAGTGCCGTCTTCAAGAAGACAGCGCGTGCACGCGGTATGACCCGGGGGTCCGGCTGGTCCATTTTCGAAAGGCGCGGTGAAAATTCGCCGGAGCCGAAAACCCGGTGTCAAAGGCGATCTGTTCAATACTGAGCGTACTTTGCTGAAGCGCGCGGATGGCGATGTCGCGGCGCAGTGCATCCTTGATGTCCTGAAAAGAAGTTCCTTCTTCTTTCAAACGCCTGTTCAAGGTCCGCGGCGTCATCTTCAGGGCACGCGCTGCATCGGGAAGCTGGCAGGTTTGCCATGTTGCGCCGTAGAGAAACGCGCGGACGCGAAGGCTGTTTGTATGTGCGCGCGAACCGGTAAAGATCCAGTCCAGCGGCGCGCGTTCAAGGAACACGGACGCCTCAGCCGAACTGCGGGTTATAGGGCGGGTGAACTGGCGCGGGTCGAAAAGGATACTGGTCTGCCGAGCGTCAAACTCGACAGTGCATGGGAAGACGACGGCGTAGTCGGCGGCAAATTCCGGGCGGGCAAACGCAAAGCGAACGGCTTTTACTGGTGTTTCCGTCCCGCCAAGCCAGGACAAAAGCCCATGCGCCAGTTTCAGGATCAGCATGTGGCCAAATCGCTGCGGGCGGGTGTCGTCCGAATATGGGACCAACGCCAGTTCCACCTCGTCGGATTTGTTGTGCAAGTCCAGGTGGAAGTCATCCAGAAGCAGGTTCCAAAATGTCGAGAAACGATAAAGTGCCGAGGTCAGGCTGCTCGCTTCGCGCTGTACAGTCACCAGATGCTGCAGGGCGCGGGGCCGGATCCGACGGCTCCAGAGCCCCATCATTTCGTCCCCGGTTTCGGGCGCGGCAAGCTGATAGAGCCGGGCGATTTCGTTCAGTGTGACGCGTTGAGAAGGTGCCATCGGGTTGGCCTGCAAGCCCGAACGCTCTAACAGCGATGTCATCTCAGCCGGGGTGCAACGGGACTTCAGCGCATCCAGCCAATCCTGGACAAATCCCGCCGATACAGTCGTCAGAGATATGGGGTCATGGCTGGTCATCTGAACCTCAGGTTGGCGTAATCGGATACCATTTTGTCAAGAAATGAGCTTATCGGCAAACCATTGGGCGGGTAGATGACGCGAAACCATAGTCGCCGCAGGGGAGCCTGGCATGTCCTATCAGCCGCCCGTACAGGATTTGATGTTTTGCATCGAACACTTGTCCCACTGGGAAAAGGTGTCCCGGGTGGAAGTGTATTCGGAATACGACCTGACGGATATTGGTGCCGCTCTCGAGGGATATGCCCGGTTCTGCAGCGAACAGATCGCGCCATTGTCACATATCGGGGACACGCTGGGCGCGCAGTTCGACAGTGGCCGCGTGTCGATGCCCGAAGGTGATGCGCAAGCTTACGCGCAGTTCGTCGAAATGGGGTGGCAGGCGCTGACCCATCCGGTGGAATATGGCGGGATGGGATTGCCGCGTGCCGTCGGCGCGGCTGCCGTTGAAATGCTGAATGCCGCTGATATGAGCTTTGGTCTTTGCCCGCTGCTGACCGACGGGGCGATTGAGGCGTTGCTGCTGACCGGTTCGGACGAACAGAAAGCCACCTATCTGGAACCGCTGATCGCAGGGCGCTGGTCCGGCACGATGAACCTGACCGAACCGCAGGCAGGCAGTGATCTGGGCCGCGTGGCGACCAGGGCGGCGCAGCGTGGGGATGGCAGCTACGGCGTCTCTGGCACCAAGATCTTCATCACATATGGCGCGCACGATCTGACCGAGAACATCATTCATCTGGTGCTGGCCCGCACACCTGACGCGCCTGCCGGGCCGAAGGGGCTGAGCCTGTTCATCGTTCCGCAAAAACTGGTGGGGCCGGATGGCACTCCGGGCGTCGAGAACACGGTCAATTGCATAAGCATCGAACACAAACTGGGCGTTCGTGCCAGCCCGACGGCGGTTCTGGAATACAAAGACGCCACCGGTTTCCTGATCGGCGAGGAAAACCGCGGACTGGAATACATGTTCATCATGATGAACGCCGCTCGGTTTTCTGTTGGGGTTCAGGGCATCGCGACCTCTGAACGGGCTTACCAACGCGCTCTGGCTTATGCGCGCGACCGGGTGCAGAGCCGTCCCGTGAATGGTCAGGCCAAAGACGCGGTCGCCATCATCGAACACCCGGACGTACGCCGTATGCTCATGCGGATGCGCGGCCTGACCGAAGGTGGCCGGGCTATGGCGGCCGCAACGGCAGGCCTGCTGGACATCGCGCATCTTCAGGACGATCCGGCAATCGCTGCGCTGGCCGAATTCATGGTCCCGCTGGTCAAAGGCTTCTGCTCGGAACGCGCGGTCGAGGTCGCCTCGCTGGGCGTGCAAATCCACGGCGGCATGGGCTTTATCGAAGAAACAGGAGCCGCGCAGCACTACCGCGACGCCCGCATTCTGCCGATTTACGAAGGCACCACAGCCATTCAGGCCAACGATCTTCTGGGCCGCAAGGTGATGCGCGACGGAGGAGAAACCGCCCGCCGGTTCGCCGCCCGAATAGCCGAGACTGAAGCGCAACTGGCAAAAGGAGATGCCAGCGCGCAGGCAATTGGCGCAAGTCTTGCTCAGGCGCGCGGCGCATTTGAGGCCGCGCTGGATTGGTTGCTGGAAAACAGCCGAAAGGATATCGACGCTGCCTTTGCAGGCTCTGTCCCGTTCCTTATGCTGGCCGGGACACTCGCGGCAGGGTGGAAACTGGCAAAGGGTGCCGTGGCTGCGCAAAGTGCACTGGACGCCGGGCAGGATACACAATTCATGACCCAGAAAATCGCCACTGCCCTGTTTTTTGCCCAGCACATTCTGCCTGAATGTGCAACCGAACACGCCCGCATCCTGCATGGCTCGCGCAGTCTGCTTGACGCGACTTTCCCCGAATAAAGCCTGGATAGGATCTGACCCATGAATGACGTCGTGAACCCCGACACATATGAGAACCTTGCGATTTCCGAGCGTGAGAACGGTCTGTACGTCGTGACCCTGAACCGTCCCTCTAAGCGCAACGCACTGGATGTGGCCACGATCGAGGAACTGATCCGCTTTTTCAGCGGCGCGCGTATGGCCGGTGTCAGAGCTGTGGTTCTGGCCGGCGAAGGAAACCACTTCTGCGCGGGCCTTGATCTGGTCGAGCATTGGAAGGCCGACCGCAGCCCGGATGACTTCATGCATGTCTGTCTGCGCTGGCATGAAGCGTTCAACAAGATGGAATATGGTGGTGTGCCGATCATCGCCGCGCTGAAGGGCGCGGTAGTGGGCGGAGGACTGGAACTGGCCAGCGCGGCGCATATCCGTGTGATCGACCCCGGCACCTATTTTGCCTTGCCTGAAGGCCAGCGTGGGATTTTTACTGGGGGCGGGGCAACCATCAGGGTTTCGGATATGATCGGCAAATACCGCATGATCGACATGATCCTGACCGGCCGTGTCTATCAGGGGCAAGAGGCCGTCGATCTGGGGTTGGCGCAATACATAACCGAAGAAGGCGGCAGCATGGCCAAGGCGATGGAGCTGGCGGGACAAATTGCGCAGAACCTGCCTTTGACCAATTTTGCAATCTGCTCGGCAATCAGCCACTTGAACAACATGTCCGGCATGGACGCGGCGTATGCAGAAGCTGTGGTGGGCGGAGTGGTCAATACCCAGCCCGCCGCCCGCGAACGGCTGGAAGCCTTCGCAAACAAGACCGCCGCCCGCGTGCGGCCTAACAGCTGATAAAGGCGGTACCGGGATGCGTCACCATTTCGAAGCTCTTCAGAAGACACGGGCCAACCATGTGCCCCTGTCGCCGTTGTCCTTTCTGCACCGCGCCGAAAACCTGCATGGAGCCCGCACGGCGGTAATCTATGGCGACGTCCGGCGAAGCTGGGCTGAGACCACTACCCGCATTCGCGCGGTGGCCGGTGGGTTGGCGGCACTTGGTGTGCAGAAAGGTGATACGGTTTCGGTGCTCAGCCCGAACATCCCAGAGCTGTTCGAGTTGCACTTTGCCGTACCGCTGACAGGCGGAGTGCTCAACACTCTGAATACACGCTTGGAGCCGGAAACCATCGCCTACATCCTGGATCACGCGGACACGAAACTGGTGATCGTGGACCGGGAGCTTGTGCCGCTTCTGTCCAAAGCGTTTGATCTGCTTGGTCGGACCTTGCCAGTTGTCGAGATCGTCGATCCCGCTGCAGCAGGCGAGAGCATTGGTTGCCAGACCTATGAGGCGCTGACCAAATCCGCCCCTGTGCCGACAGACCTGCCCGAAGATGAGTGGGATGCGATTGCGCTGAACTACACCTCAGGCACGTCCGGGCGCCCCAAGGGCGTCGTCTATCACCACCGCGGAGCTTATCTGATGGCGCTTGGCACCGGGACAGCGTGGCAAATGCCGCCCTATCCGGTTTATCTGTCGGTGGTGCCGATGTTCCACTGCAACGGTTGGGGGCACCCCTGGTTAATGGCCATGCTTGGGGCGACGGTTGTATTCACACGCGTTCCGGCAGCAGACCGTATTCTGGATGCGATCCGCACCCATGGCGTGACCCATTTTGGTGCGGCGCCCATTGTGTTGCAGATGCTGGCCGAAGCCGAAAGCGGTGCGGCCCCCTTTGATCCCGCGATCCGCGTATTGACGGCCGGAGCACCGCCGCCGCCGTCGGTGCTGGAAAAGACGCGATCCATGGGATTTGACGTCATGCAGGTCTATGGCCTGACCGAAACCTACGGACATATTTCACAGTGTCTCTGGCAGGATGAGTGGGACGATCTCAGCCCGGCAGAACAGGCCGAGTTACAGGCGCAACAGGGCATTGCCTTTCCGATGGTCGAAGACGTCTCGGTTATCGACCGCACCAGCGGCACGCCGGTCTCGCGCGATGGGTCCACGCAGGGCGAGATTTCTATCCGGGGCAACACGGTCATGGCGGGGTATTACAAGGACGCCGAGGCCACCGCCAAAGCCTTCGAAGACGGTTGGTTCTGGTCTGGTGACGGTGCGGTCGTACACGAAAACGGTTATATCCAGATCCGCGACCGCCTGAAGGACGTGATCATCTCGGGCGGAGAAAACATCTCCTCCGTCGAGGTCGAAGCGGTGCTTTATCGTCATGACGCCGTGCAGGCCGCGGCCGTGGTTGCAATGCCGCACAAGAAATGGGGCGAAGTCCCCTGCGCGTTTGTCGAACTGCGTGAAGGTGCCAGGGCAACATCTGACGAGATCATTGCGTTCTGCCGAGATCACCTTGCCGGGTTCAAGGCCCCCAAGGCTGTTGTATTCGAAACCCTTCCCAAAACCTCCACCGGAAAGATCCAGAAGTTCCAGCTTCGGGATCGCATCAAATCAATGGACCTTTGATATGCGTCTGCTGTCCCAATCCCGCCGCCTGCGCCAGACGCCCTTTTCGGAAGGGGTCGAAGACAAGGGCGTCACCGCCTACACCGTCTACAACCGGATGCTGTTGCCCACGGTTTTTGAGAGCGTCGAGGCCGACTACCGGCACCTGAAATCTCATGTGCAGGTCTGGGATGTGTCCTGTGAACGGCAGATCGAGTTGAACGGTCCGGATGCTGGCCGGCTGATGCGTCGGCTGACCCCCCGCAACCTGGAGAAGATGCAGGAAGACCAGTGCTACTACGTGCCGATCGTTGATGAGAACGGCGGCATGTTGAACGACCCGGTGGCGATCAAGCACAGCGAGGATCGCTGGTGGATTTCCATTGCGGACAGTGACCTGCTTTTGTGGGTCAAGGGGCTGGCTGTCGGTGCGGGCATGGATGTGCAGGTGTTCGAGCCCGACGTCTCACCCCTGGCCGTCCAGGGGCCAAAGTCGGATGACCTGATGGCGCGGGTCTTTGGAGACGAGGTACGTGACATCCGCTTTTTCCGCTACAAGCGGCTGGCCTTTCAGGACACGTCCTTTGTGGTGGCGCGGTCCGGGTATTCCAAACAAGGCGGCTACGAGATCTATGTTGAGAATGGTGCCTATGGGATGCCTCTGTGGAACGCCTTGTTCGAGGCAGGCGAAGATCTGAATGTGCGCCCCGGTTGTCCAAACCTGATCGAACGGATCGAAGGCGGCCTGTTGAGCTATGGCAACGACATGACAATAGAGAACTCGCCATTGGAATGCGGATTGGGCAAATTCTGCAATCCGGCCGAGGGTAGCGACCATATCGGCAGGGACGCGCTATCGCGCGAGGCCGCCGCAGGTCCGGCACGGCAAATTCGCGCGATTTCCATCCCCGGTGATCCGGTGCCGCCGGCCCGGTCGGCCTGGCCGCTGTACAAAGACGGAAAGCGGGTTGGGCAGGTCACGTCCGCCGCCTGGTCGCCTGATTTCGAAACAAATGTCGCAATTGGCATGGTCGATGCCAGCCACTGGGACGCCGGGACGGTGCTTGAGGTTCAAACTCCAACCGGGGATCGGCGGGCCGAGGTGCAGAAGGCGTTCTGGGGATAGCCACATCTCGCCCCGACGCAGGCAAGAACAGGCGGATTCATCATTATTCCTGGGAGGGAGCGCACTTTGATGGTGCGCCAAATTGCCCAAGTCGTTCCGGCGTCAGTTGATGCCGATCCCGATGTCAAAGGCCACCGGTTGTGCGCCCGCGTTCACAACTTCAATGATATGTTCGCCCGACTGCCATAGCTGACCCTGATACGGCGTTTCTGAAGAAATCAAATCCAACAGCAAAGTGCCGTCGGGATTGAAGATCCTGTAGTCCAGAGCGCCACCATGTGATCCGACGTCCACGTTCAGAAATTGCCCGTCGTTTGCCCCCAGGATGTAACGCACCGACGTGCCTGCCTGGAGTGTGGCGCTTAGAGTCGTGCCACTTGTGCCAGCATCAAACTTGACGACCTGATCCCCTGAAACTGTCGGCGCAGCGTCAGAGGCACCATCCAATGCGCCGCCTCCATCATCAGCAGTGTCAGTGTCTTCACCCACGCGACGTAAATCGGCGACTTCGGGTCCGGACCAAACGATGCACTCATACTCGGCACCGGTGCCATCGCGAAGCCGGACCATGATGGCGGCTTCGCTGAATTCCTGGCCAAGGACCTCACCGCCCACATTGCCAAAGCGGGATATCAACTCATCGATGCAAGCGTTCGCCTCATCAGAGATGTCGGAAAACGCGGGCATGGGGAAAAGCGCAAGCGCCCAAAAGAACTTCTTAAACATCACAATTCCCTTCTGTTTGGCAGACAGGTTGTCCTGGCGCGTTCAAGCGCCAAAGCGTGTCGCACCTGCGAGGCCGCAAAAAGCGCTCGCTTCGTCTTTCCGGGGCTGGAAAGCCAAGAGCACGGTCTCATGCGGCTAGACCGAGCCTCGAAGTTGCGACAATCACGCAAAAGATCACAGCGCGCCTTCGTCGCTGAGCGATTCAATACCCGCCGTTGCACCATCAGTGTAAGCGATACAATTCCATGGCGCCTGATTCGGACCGACCCCAACTTTTACCAGTGTCCCGGCCTCGCTGAACTCGGATGAAAGTACTACGACTTGCGTGTTGTTGGTTGCGGCGGCCACGTCGCGCAAACAGGCTTGTTGCGCGGGAGTGACTTCGGTGGACCCGCTTGTGCCACTGGTCTCGTCACACGCAGAAAGCGCCAAAGTCGTTGCGCCCAGCAAAGTGAATACGCTGAATCTTGTCATTGAAAATTTCCTTCCGTAGCTCTGCAAAAAGCCCAGGATGCGGGCTCAACAAGTGAAAAAAACTTATTCAAAACTGTCAATGCGTTGATCTAGGTGGGGCAAGGCGAATGCACAAAACATGCAGCTGCGCCCGCATGATAGACGATCGGCGTACCAAAATCGGGATCAGAAACAGCTCAAAGACGACCCGGTTTTCGTCACGAGAACCAGGTTTCAGTTTTGCCTGAACTGATCAGGTCTGCGTACGAACCGACAGTGAAGCGCCCCCGAAAGCCTGTCTTTCAGCCATCGCTGTTGTCGCGTTTGTATCGCTCTGCCGAGGGAACCAGAACAGTCCTGACCCGTGATCGAGTGCTTTCGAGAAATCCCGCTCGTAGACCGAAAACAGCACCAGCCTTCGAACTCGAAGCAAGCTTAGATCGCCAGATACTCTTCACGAAGATTAGTGTCTTCAAGCACCTCTTTCGCGGTGCCGTCGAAAACAATAGTCCCCGTATCCAGGATAATAGCACGGTCCGCCAATTCCAAAGCGCGAACTGCGTTTTGCTCGACTATGATCGTTGTCATACCCTGCTGTTTGACGTGGATCAGTGTTTTTTCGATTTCGTCGACGATGACAGGGGCCAAGCCTTCATAAGGTTCGTCCAGAAGCAGGACCTTGATGTCTCTGGCCAAAGCTCTGGCGATGGACAGCATTTGCTGTTCACCGCCCGACAAGGTAATTCCCTCTTGTTTCCGGCGCTCGCCCAGTCGTGGGAACAACTCGTAAAGCCGGTCCAGTGACCAGCCGATTGGCGGCGCAATCTGCGCAAGCTGCAGGTTTTCCTCGACAGTCAGGCCTGGGATGATTCTTCTGTCTTCAGGCACCAGACCAAGGCCAGCCGCCGCGGCTTCGTAACTTGTCATTTTGTGGAGCGGTTGATGGTCCAGCCAGATTTCGCCATGCCGCACTTCCGGCTCGCCCACTCTGGCAATGGAACGGAGTGTCGAAGTTTTTCCTGCACCGTTGCGCCCGAGCAGGGCAAGAATCTCGCCTTCGTGCACGTTGAAGCTGACGCCCTGCACGATATAGCTTTCTCCGTAGTAGGAGTGCATGTCCCACACCGAGAGAAATGCAGGCGCAGTGCTGGCCAAATTGGCGTTTTTTGAAAAGTCAGGTTTCTCGTTCATAGCTTTTCCTTACGCAGCTTCGCCGAGATAGGCTTCGCGGACCTTAGGGTTTCCGCGGATATTTTCCGGAGTGTCTTCAACAAGGGGCGTGCCCTGCGCCAGCACTGTGATGCGCTCGGCCAGGCTGAAAACCACGTGCATATCGTGTTCGATGATGGCGATGGTGATGTCGCGCTCGTCCTTGATTTGCTTCAGCAGATCAATCGTGTTGTTGGTATCGGCCCGCGCCATGCCCGCCGTCGGTTCGTCCAGGAGCAACAGTCGGGGATTCTGGCTAAGGCACATGCCGATCTCCAACCGCCGTTTGTCGCCGCGCGACAGTGCGGCAGCGTGCATCTCGCGCTTGTCGGCCATGTTCATCTCTTCCAGCATCGCCTCGGCTTGCTCGACTATGGCCTTTTCGTTGGCAATGGTCTCATAGGCGTGCATCCGGAACGCGCCGTCCCGCATTGCAAAGATCGGGATCAGCATGTTTTCCATCACCGTCAGTTCGCCGAAAATCTCCGGCGTCTGAAACACGCGGCTGATGCCCATCTGGTTGATCTGGAAGGGTTCAAGCCCCAGCACCGAGTTATTGTCGAACAGCACCGAACCGGTATCCGGCATTAGCTTGCCCACCAGACAGTTCAGCAGGGTCGACTTGCCCGCCCCGTTGGGTCCGATGATTGCGTGAACCGTGTTCTCCTCGACATTGAGGTTCACATCCGTCAGCGCCTTGAGGCCACCGAAGCGTTTGCTGACATCTTTGACTCTTAGAATTGCCATGGTCCGCCCCTTACTCCGCCGGTTCCGTTTTGCCCGACGGCGCATCGTCGGTACCCGATTTCTTGCGCTTCAAGCGGTTCAGCAATCGTTGACCGCCTTCGACAAGGCCACCCGGCAGGTAGATCACCACCAGCATGAACAGGATGCCCAGCGTCAGGTGCCAGCCTTTGCCGATGAACGGGTGGATCAGGAACACCACCGCGTCCTCCAGCCCGTCGGGAAGGAAGGCGAACCAGCTATGCAGGACGTTGTCGTTGATCTTCGAGAAGATGTTCTCGAAATACTTGATGAATCCAGCGCCCAGAACCGGACCAATCAAGGTGCCGGTGCCGCCAAGAATGGTCATCAGAACAACCTCGCCCGAGGCGGTCCATTGCATCCGCTCGGCCCCTGCCAGCGGGTCCATTGCCGCCATCAGACCGCCGGCCAGGCCGGCATACATACCCGAAATGACAAAGGCCGCCAGGGTGTAGGGTTTGGAGTTCAGGCCGGTATAGTTCATCCGCTGCTGGTTCGATTTCACCGCGCGCAGCATCATTCCAAAAGGTGAGCGGAAAATGCGGATCGAAAGATAGAACACAACCATCATGACTATCGCGCAAAGGTAATAACCCGCGTTGAAGTCAAAGCTCCACGCTCCGACATCCATCGTGTAGGTCGCGCGCATCGGCAGGCCGAACAGGTGTGGCAGATCCGGCGAATTGGCCCCCTGCAGAATTTGGGGATCGTCGGCATAGACCTGCAGACCGGTTTCCCCGTTTGTCAGGTTGAATTTGGGGTTCGACAGCACCGAATAGGCCAGCGCAAAACTCATCTGTGCAAAGGCCAGCGTCAGGATCGAGAAATAGATGCCGGACCGGCGCAAGCTGACAAACCCGATCAGCAGCGAGAATAGCCCTGCCACCACAACGCTGAGCGCGATAGCCGGGATGATGTTGTAACTCAGCAGCTTGAACATCCACACGGCCGAATACGACCCCACGCCCAAAAAGGCCGCGTGACCGAAGGACAGGTATCCGGTCAGACCGAACAGGATGTTGAACCCGATGGCAAAGATGCCAAAGATAACAAAGCGCTGCATCAGGTCCGGATAGCCCGCGTTGAACTGCGCCATGGCGCTGCCTTCCGGGAACGGGTTCAGGATGAAGGGGGCCAGCAGGGTAAGAAGGCCGACGATGATCAGAAGGCTGGTGTCTTTCTTGTTCAGTCCCAACATCGATTATTCCTCCATCACGCCTTTGCGTCCCATCAACCCGCGCGGGCGTGTCAGCAGCACGATAATGGCAACAAGGTAGATGATGATTTGGTTGATTCCGGGGATTGTTGTGGTGGCCCAGGTCGTTGAGGCAAAGCTTTCAAGAATGCCCAGCAGAAAGCCAGCCAGCACCGCTCCGGGCAGCGAACCCATGCCGCCGACAACAACCACAACAAAGCTGAGGACCAGAAAGTCCATCCCCATGTGATAATTTGGCGGGTTGAGCGGCCCGTACATTACACCGGCCAGGCCAGCCACAGCGGCCGCGATGCCGAACATGATGGTAAAGCGGCGGTCGATATTGATACCCAGCAAGCCCACCGTCTCGCGGTCGGCCATTCCGGCGCGGACAACCATGCCAAAGGTCGTGAACTGCAGGAACGAGAAGACGGCACCGATGATGGCGACGGCAAATCCGAAGTAAACCAGGCGCCAGATCGGATAAATGATCGCGTTGGGATCGAAGCCGATCATTGTGCCAAGGTCGACAGAGCCGCTGAGTGCGTCGGGCGGCGGCGTCTGGATCGGGTTGGCGCCGAAGAAATACTTCACGATTTCCTGCAACACGATCGCCAAACCAAAGGTGACAAGGATCTGGTCCGCGTGGGGGCGCTTGTAGAAATGCTTGATCAGCCCGCGCTCCATCACATAGCCGACGAACAGCATGATCGGGATCGCGAACAGGATGGCCAGCGGAACAGACCAGTCGATGATCGTCGCGCCGAACTCGGGACCGAACCAGGCCTCGACATAGGGTGTTTCGACCTTCAGCGGGTTGCCCAGAAAGTCGGTTTGGGTTTCGTCGATGGTCACGAAGCTCAGGTTCATGAGCTTTTGCAAGGTTACGGCACAGAACGCACCGATCATGAACAGTGCCCCGTGGGCAAAGTTCACAACGCCCAGCGTTCCGAAAATAAGGGTCAGTCCCAAGGCAATCAGTGCATAGGCCGAGCCTTTGTCCAGACCGTTCAGGATTTGCAGTAGGATGGCGTCCATTGGCCCACCTCAGGCTTGGTCAGTGTGGAGTGTGGTGCGACAGGATCAGCCCTGCCGCGAATGTCTGGCCGCCGATGGGGCGGCCAGACTCAAACACAGGGGCTTACGCGCCCGGGTTGCATTCTCCGAGTGCGCCACCGGCGAACATCGGATGCTCCGGATCGTACTCGACCTGAGCACGCGGCGTGATCTCGACGATTTCCAGCGTGTCGTAAGCGTTGGTCGGGTTCTCGTTGCCGCGAACGACCAGCACGTCCTTGAAGCACTGATGGTCGGCGCCGCGATACCAGGTTGGGCCGTTGCCCAGACCGTCGAACTCGAAGTCTTCCAGAGCTTCAACAACACCGCACGGATTGAAGGTACCCGCACGCTCGCAGGCATCCGCATAGAGCAGAACCTGCGCATAGCAAGTCTGTGCCGAGTTGGACGGCGGTTTGCCGTACTTTTCGCCAAAGGACTTCACGAAGGCCTTGGTGCCTTCATCCTGCAGCTGCCAGTTCCAGTTCATCGAACCCAGCACGCCTTTGATGTTCTCGCCCGCACCGGCGGCCATCAGCTCCGAATACAGCGGCACGACGATCTTGAAGTCCTTGCCGTTGGCCACCTTGTCCAGCAAGCCGAACTGGATCGCATTGGTGAGCGAGTTCACCATGTTGCCGCCGTAGTGGTTCAGGACCAGAACGTCTGCGCCCGAGTTCAGAACTGGCGTGATGTAGGACGAGAAGTCCGTTGACGCGAGTGGTGTCTTGACCGTGTTGACCGTTTCCCATCCCAAGGCTTCGGTCGATGCGACGATCGACTCTTCCTGGGTCCAGCCCCAGTTGTAGTCGGCCGTCAGGTGGTAGGCGCGGCGTTCCTTGCCCATTTCCGCTGCCAGCACGGGGGCAAGTGCTGCGCCCGACATGTATGCGTTGAAGAAATGGCGGAAACCGTTGGCTTTCTTGTCCTTGCCTGTCGTGTCGTTGGCGTGGGTCAGACCCGCCATGAAAATCACGCCTGCCTCCTGGCACAGACCCTGAACGGCAACGGCCACGCCCGAGGACGAACCACCGTTAATCATGATCGCGCCGTCTTTTTCGATCATCGACTTTGCCGATGCGCGTGCGGCGTCTGACTTGGTCTGCGTGTCGCCGGTGACGAACTCGACCTTCTTGCCCAGGATACCGTTCCCTTTCAGCGCCTTGGACGTAAAGGTGTTCAGGCAGCCGCCATCACCCTCACCGTTCAGATGCTCGACCGCCAGCTGTTGCGCCAGCAGTTCGTCATTGCCTTCCTCGGCATAAGGCCCGGTTTGTGGGACATTGAAGCCCAAAGTGACGGATGACCCCGTCGGTTCGTTGGTAAAAGCAGCAGCCGACGAAGCCGTGAAGATCGTAGGCAGGGCCAGACCGGTACCTGCAACGGCACCAGACTTCAGCACGCCGCGGCGTGTGACAGATTTGTTGGTCATTAATTCCTCCCATTTCCCTTTCTTTCGCCGTCTGGCTCCTCTTCCAGCAGACGAAAGCGCACTTATGTGCATTTCAATAATGGAAAGCGGGTGGAAAATTTCACAATAAATAACTGGATTTGAAACAAAATTTTGTAAACTAATTTACGAATAATTGGCGATCTTGAAAAGTTTTGGAAATTCCCTATTGCACTAACTATGAACTTCAGATGTTTAGATGTGAATTCCCGCAGAGACAGCTGTTAGATGCAGACTCTTATAAATTCAGTGCGCCATTACTGAGGGAGTATACCGAATGAACTGACGTCATCATGGCTGAATTCTGAGAGAGGTGCTGGCACACCCCCGCCGGATGATGACAAAAACTTAGGGTCAATCGAAGAAGATCGGTATCACACAGCATTCAAATTCGAGGCAGATTATCTGGTTCGGATGCCGTTCAAATCGAAAGGAAAGCTGGGCACTACGAGTTCGGTGTTTGGGAAACAGCGCTTGATCAAGACCAAAGGCGTGAACTTTCGGAAGCTGACGTTCACGACACGGAGCGACCGGGTTTCAACTTCACCTCAGCCATCTGCGTGCTGGCATGATTTTGAAAAAGTGGTGAGCCGTGCAGGATTCGAACCTGCGACCCTCGGATTAAAAGTTAGTTCAAATGGCTTTTCTGTAGTATTCTACGCTGCGCCACACCGGCGCATAACCATTTGAAATAAAATGTTTTAATTGAGATTCACCCGCGCCTTCCTCATACTGTTTGTCACAATGTACTACGCCCGGTGGTTGCTAGGTGGTTGTGATCAGCCCCACTTGTGTGGTCTAATTTGATTGTTAGTGCAAGGCCGGCCTTTGGTCCATCAGAACGATGGTTTCCGGGGCCGGTGGTTAAT
>NZ_JBQFTB010000014.1:0-140164 GCF_056538465.1 Ruegeria sp. BG6
CGGGGCCAGAATGTGGCAACGATCCGACATTTCGGAGTGGATATTTTTAATTTAACATTAACAGCTTAGCCGTTACTCCCAAAAGAATCACCTGGGAACATAAGACTGTTGACAATGGCGGTAATTTTAAAGTTTTTGTCTCCAAAAGAGATCAAAAAAAATCGCTAAAACGGAAATAATAGGGGCGTTAACACTCGGTTAATGTGAGGTCTGAAAAAGAATAAATAGTTTTTACGAGTTGACTATGGTTAAGCAAAGCAAAAGGGAGCTATTCCCACCTTTAAACGACGACGAGGTCGAAACGTTTGGGCCGAACAAGAATAGCTCCCTAAAACTTATGATAAGAAAAGCTATATTTGCGGCCCCAATATTGTTGTTTTTTCTTCTACTGGCCTTTTTTCTAAATAGAGCGTCCGTCGCAAGCTATGTATCGATCCTGTAGTAGAAGAAGGCTTTTGCCCTGAGATAGACAATGAGAATCCGCGCTTTTAGACCAAACAGCGAAAGATAGCTCTGTTCGTTCACTCCGTCTGCTGAGCAATCATTCAATTGAAACCGGAGCTCTGCGCCGCAGCAAACGGCCTCTGCGTCTGCACTGCCGTCTTTGGTTCAGCCCTCGACGAATCTCCTCTCTCGTTTCGGCGACGAAAAGATGCGCTTCTTGTGGAACGCGCAATACTCCGGACTTGTCGTACTGGGCCGGCTCAGCGGCCACTTCTGCCACAACCGCTTCAGCAATATCGTCACTCGCCTTTCTGAGGTCCACCTCCCGCAGGTCTTCAAAAACGGCGTTCAAGCACAAAGGCGTCATGACGGCTGATTTGGAAGCCTGCGTCCGTCAGAAGGTTCGAAATTAAGTCTCCATCGCGGAACGAAATCGGCGCCTTCTCCATTGTCGCTTGCGCCAGTGGTCCAAACATAGCCGGCACAATATGGCTGTCACATTTGAGAGTAGCTTCTTTGGTCAGTCGGAAATTGTCTGCTGCCATCAACCTACCTTTCTGGCATTCGCCGATAGTATAGAGTGGTTTATTACTCTGGGAGGCGAGAGTGGATTTCAATCGGAGCAATCAATCCACCGGCGATGTTCCGAACCATGTGTTGAACCTTAAGCGCGGTATCATCGCCCATGATAAGATGAAGACCCAGTGGTGGAGGGCCATCTGCACGGCTTTGCGCGGCAGCCAGATCGGCGAAGAACTGTTTGGCAAATTCAGTGCGGTCGATCCGGTCACTCACCTCGAAACCAACGGACTTCAAAGCAGCCTCATACGTCTCTGGTGATGCAAGTGAGCTTTGATCTGAAGAAAAAGCCCAAGGCGCCGGATAGTCCATTTGTCCCTCTCCGACTAGCATCACATCGTAAATTGCAAAGATTCCTCCTGGCTTGAGGACCCGTTTCGCCTCGCGCGCTATGCCTAGTTTGTCCGCGATGTTCATGCCAACGTGGATCATATAAGCGGCGTCCATGGAACCAGCTTCTATCGGCAAATCGAGCACGCTGCCTTCGATAAGTTGAACCCGATCCGATAACCCTGTCCATTCTGTGAGTGTCCGTCCGGTTTCCACAAACTCAGCGGTCAAATCAACGCCGGTTACGTGCGCTCCGGTAGCTGCCGCGACATAGCGTGCCGGACCGCCGAGACCGCATCCAAAATCGATAACCCGGCTTTCGGGCGTAAGGCCAAGAGCCTTCACAAACGGTTCGGTTGCGAGGCGCCCACCAACGTGAAACTCGTCAACTGGAGCCAAGGCGTCTTGAGAAAATGGTGGGGTTAGGTTCAGCGCAGCGCAACCATCAGAAATCTGCTGGAGCAGGTGTCCGGAATGGTAATGGTGCGCGACTTCATTCGGATTAGTCATTACACAGCCTCTCTAATCGATGCAGTTAGGGTACACGCGGTTATCCGAAATGTCTGCCTTGTCCGCGGTGCGGATGTTCAGCGATAGTTTGATGTCTGTTCTGCTCCTCTTTTCGGAGTTCCATGAACGGTGTAGAAAAAGTCTGTTTACAGCCCTAAGTGCACAATTCGTGGGACCCCCCCCCTTAAAAGTTTCACGCGAAAAAATCTGACTACCCCCACCGGTCCCTAGCTTTTAGCCCTAAGACTTTTGATGCCCCCCCAAGGAGACCTTCATCGAGTTGGCGACGGTGCAGTACCAATGCTCTGTCCTTTGCTGAGAATGACTTCGCCAAAGAACCGAACATACCGATCTGCTTCTTCAGATTTTGGGAAACGTGCCGGCAAAGCAATAGAACCATCCTTTCTCAGCAATTGCGCCAACGCCTCAAAATTGAAGGCGGTCTTGGCAGTTACGAACGCTTCCCATTCACGAAGAGCAGATGCGTCTCTTTCGTCGAACCAATGATACGCACCACCACATGTCGCACCGAGCTTGATTTCTATGTTCTTTCCTATGTTCTTATTTTGCGCGACAACGTTGTCGCCTTTCCGGTACAGGTCTGTCGCCCTTTTGCGTATTTCAATGTCATGTTCAGTGTCGCATTCGGCATCTCGCGGCACGCTGATCTGAAATGTGCGACGAACGCCGCGTCGACGAACACGCGTGATCCAACCGCACACTTCGAGTTCCCGAAGATAACGCTGGATGCTGCGCTCATGAACGCCAAACGCGCTGGCGAGCGTTGTATTTCTGGCCCAGAAGCAACCATTCGCTTTTGACACAAACTGATCGCAGACGAACATTGCAAAGTGCTTGGTTCGTGGTGCCAGATGAGCTGAACTTTGAATTCGCCTCTTCCAATGGTAGCGAAGTTTCGTAAATGGAGCCGTTCGAGCCATTAGCCCTCTCCCCCGACACCTTCGCTTCGCGAAATCATCCACGCATCGAGATCAGAGCGCTTGTAGCGGATGGATCGTAAACCGATCCGAATAAACCTCGGTCCCGTAACGCTACCGATACCCATGCGCAGTTTTGCGAGATAGCTTTGGCTTATTCCGGTGTATTGAGCAGCTTCTTGTGTTGTCAGATAGTGCGCCTGCATGGCCTTGCTCCTTTGAGTATGTCTAGGAACAAAAAAGGCGTAGGTGGCATTTTCGTCATGGGTCGTCAGAAAGAAAGAATCCTTCTAACGACCCACATGTTTTTTCCAGCCTCTAAATGCCGACGTTGGAAGCTCTTCAATACCAAACACCTCGAACATATCGCACAGGAATCGATAGAATGGACCACCTTCATTCATCGCTTTAGGAACTCGGATTGTGTCTGGGTGGCGCTCACAAAGCCTGACACAAGCCGAGACTAAGCGCCAAGCTTCAATTGCCTTCTTCCCGACCGGCTTGCCCTGAGCAGCAGCAGTTTCAGCATCTTTAATCAATTCAATATAGTAGCGAAGTCTCTTGAAGAACTCTACTTCGGCCATCATCGCCTTCCAATGTGGTGTTTCTTCAATTGCATCGTTTAACCAGACGTTACGAACATCAGCCACTTTGTTTTGATTTCGTAAACCACTCCGATTCAATGCGCCGATGCGAAACGCATCACTGACGGGCGTAGGAAGCCGATCCAAGATTTCTCCTGCTTCGTTTAGGCGTGTTCTGAGCCTAGCGAGGTCTTCCAGCGCCTCTTTAGATGACCAGAACTCGTCCAATTCATGAGCTTGGTCGAAATTTAGGTAATGGGCCATCCAGCCATAGCTTTCGTTATCAAAGCGTTCGTACTTATCAAAGTGCTTTCTCAGGAGGCGAATTAACTCCGTATTGAATTCGCTGGGCCCACTATTAAACTCCTCTGGATCTGGCATATCCAATTCAGGTAAGTCGGAATCGACAGGCCAAATCCAATCTCGCTTAGACATTACAATCCACCGCGTTCCTCCTTGTCCTGCGGGTCAATTCCCGACACACAGAATCCATCGCTGGTGTGAGGGCGTCTAGCGACGGCTTCACGTAGCGCTGACCGGTGATTGATAGCGGCGTGTGATTGAGAAGGCGTCCTACAATCTCTTCCAATATTCCAGCCTCCATGGCGACCGTCGCGAATGTCCGACGATGGGAATGAATGGACCATTGCATACGCTGGGGCCCTTTCAAATGGCCACTCGGTGACTTCGGAGAGGGAAAGACCCATTGGTGATGAAGGCCCCGTAAAGGAGCAAGTATCTCGTGATGCACTTGCGATATGGGGAGATCAAAACTGCGCCCGTTCTTGGTCATCGGCAAATGTATGTGATCTTTCTGCACGTTCTTCCATTCGAGCGTCAGTGCCTCGGTTTTGCGAAGCCCTGTGAACAAGAGCAATTCGTAGAATACCCTGTGGATCGGGTTGTAGAGCTCATCAACGGCCTCGCGCCACGCGTTCAAATCCTCAATTATCGAGCCATTTGGTTGTTCCTCAAACCACTCTATGGCCATCGTTGGGCTTTCCGGCAGATCATGCACCCGCCGCGCGTGATTCCAGACTGTCCGAAAGTACTTCAAAGTGTGATTTGCGGAGGACGGTGTCGCGGCCATCGACCTATGGCGCTCAACCACCATGGATTTTGTGATCTCATTCAGCGGCAGGCGTAGCCAATCTTTCAAATGAAGCTCGAACTGCTGCCGCAACCCGGACCGGTGGGCCTCAGACCGAAGCTTTGGACGTGCCAGATAAGTTTCCATAGCTGTATCAAGAGTGGGTGCTCCAATCTGCAGCTGCCTGCCTGCTCCCCTGCCCCAGTCCAACGCAAAACCCAATGCAGTTTGTCGTGCGACGTCCGCAGAGATCAGAGGGTGCCGACCGATTAAAACCCGCCGGGTTTGCCCTCCAACATCTTTCTGGAAGTACCAGGTTTTGGACTGCTTGCCGACGAATAGAACGAGCCCTTTGACCTCGCTATCCCAGTGCTTGGCAGTGCCCTTTTTTGTCTGTGGAACCTTGCGGGCGAAGGTCTCTGTGAGCTTTGGCATTTTGTCAGTTTTTTGTCGGAAGTGAATTGAAACTCAAGGAAACTCGAGGAACGAGTATCAATAAAATAAATACATAGTATGAATGGCTTGGCAACTGCAGGAATGCCTGGGAAGCTCATAACGCTTGCTTGGAAGGCTGAGGTAATAGCCAGTATACGACGCCCGCTCAGCAGGTGGCGGTTTAAGCGATGCATCAGACCGCGTCAAGCGCAGTTCGCCGGGTGGAAATCAAAAAACCTGCCTCAGGCAGAGGGCAGGCTTTCGGACAACCACGTGCAGGATTTCAGGTCAGAAGATATCCGGATCAATGTGTCCGCCTGCAAGGGCGCAGGCGGCAACCCGATCATCCGTGCAGGTGTTGTTGTCGCGGCCACAAGAGCGTCCTGCAAGGGCACACCGACCTGTTCAACCAGGGTTCTGACAGCGGTCGTCAAGTCCAGATCGGCGCCAGCCAAAGTTCCATCGCCAAGGGTCAGCCGCCCATCTGTGCGCGTAATGCGACGCCCCTCCAGATTGAATTCCGTTTGATCCGTTCCAGCCATAGCCATTGCATCACTGACAAGAAAGATCCGGCCGGGTCCGGTTTTGGCAGCCCAGGCGGCCCGCATTACTTCAGGATGCACGTGGATACCGTCGGCAATCAGACCTGCAGACAAACCACCATTGGCCAAGGCGGTGCCGACAAGGCCAGGTTCACGATTGCCCATCTGGCTCATCGCGTTGAACAGATGAGTGACGCAAGATGCCCCAGCTTTGGCATAGCGCTGGCAGGTTTCGAAATCCGCATCGCTATGGCCCAGCGACACCAATGCGCCGACCTGCTTGAGTTCCATGACCTGTTCCAGTGTCACTGCCTCGGGGGCGAGCGTCACTTTCAGGCATGGCAGCAACTCGGCCGCCCTGATCAGCGCATCAAGGTCCGCATCCCCCATGGACCGGATCAAAGAAGCGTCATGCGCCCCTTTTCGGGCAACCGACAAATGCGGTCCTTCCAGATGCAGACCGGCAATGCCGGGAACACCTTTCCGAAACGCCTGAACAGCGGCCTCGATGGCTGCCGCCGTCTTCTCTGCCGTGTCCGTGATCAGCGTCGGCAACAGGTGCGACACACCAAGCCGCTTGTGTGCCGCAGCTATCCGGCCAAGAGTTTCGACGGAGGGGTCGTCATTGAACATCACCCCGTCCCCGCCGTTGATCTGAAGGTCGACATATCCGGGGCTCAGGATATCTCCGCCCAGATCAACGATGACCCCTTCACCGGATGCATCCGATTCGCGCCCAAGAATAGTCAGGTTCCCATCGACGAGCCGCACCGGCCGATCGCTCAGCAACTGCGTACCGTCAAATATTTTTCCGTTTCTGAATGTTATCGCGCTGGCGCTCATACCGTCTCGGTCACTTTCTTCAGATGTCGTGGGGTATCGGGATCAATTCCGCGATTGTCAGCTACGGCTTCGACCATGCCATAAAAGGCCGTGATCGCCGTTATCGGATCTGTCAGCCAGTGATCGGTGCGCACAACCGGCAAAGGTTCGGCCCGTTTGACCTTGTCCGTCGCTGCAAACACGGTCGCTCCTTTTTCTGCCAGCGCATCGGCCGCTTCAGCCGCATTTTGCTCGGCGGCGTCGCGGGCGGCAAACACAATCGTTGGAAACCCCTCGTCGACAATGGAGACAGGCCCATGCAGCACTTCGGCGGCCGAGTAGCTTTCGGCGTGGATTTGGCAAGTTTCCTTGATCTTGAGGGCGGCTTCGTTGGAGATCGCCAGTGAGGGTCCGCGGCCAAGAGTAAACAGCGACCGCCCGTCGATGGCCGCGGCTGCGGCAGACCAGTCACATCGCGCGGCGGCGGCCAGATGATCTGGCAGCGCGTGAATGGCGCGCAACAGCGCACCATCGCCCTTGATCTCGGCCAGCAGCCACAGCCCGGCAACAAGCGATGTTACAAATGTCTTGGTGGCCGCCACGCTCAGCTCGGGGCCCGCGTGGATCGGCAACACCGCGTCCGCCACCTCGGCCAGGCGCGATTCTGTGTTGTTGGTGATCGCCATCGTAAGCGCGCCTGACGCCTTGAGCGATCGGGTCATTCCGACAATATCCGGGCTTTGACCCGACTGGGAGACCGACAGGCACAGCGTTCCGTCCGCTTTCAGATCAACGCCATAAATTGAGCTGACGGAAGGCCCGACCGAAGCCACCGGCAAACCCAGCAGTAGCTCGCTGGCGTATTTCAGATAAGTGCAGACATGATCGGACGAACCGCGCGCCACTGACACCAGAAAACGCGGATCGGCATCGCGCGCCAGTTGGGCCGCCGTTTGGATCTGGGCCGCGCCCTGAGACAGCAGCCGTTCGACCGCGTCGGGGATTTCCAGAATCTCCCGGCGCATTTTTGTGGTTTCTGCGGACATAAGAGTACCGGCCTTTCCGTGTTACAACCGCAATTCGGCTACGAAGTCGTAGGCGTCACCGCGATAGAGGGATCGGGTCAGTTCCGCGACCCGTCCGTTTTTCAGAAATGATATGCGTTCTATGTTCAGCCCTGCCGCCCCTTCGGGAACAGCCAGCAAATCCGCTTCGCGCGCCGCCAGGTTAAGGGCTGAAATCTTCTGCACCGCACGAACCGGGCGATGCCCCAGATCGTCGAGCACTTCATACAGGGATGTGGTCACCTCGATCGGGTTGGGCAGGATGTCCAGCGGCAAGGCTGCCCGTTCCAACGCCAGCGGTCGGCCATCGGCCTCACGCAGGCGATAGATACGGGAAATCTGCTCGCCCTCGGACAGGTTCAGGGCGTTCACTTCCTCGACCGAGGGCTCAAAAACTCCGCGCTCAAGCCATTTCGAGGTGGTTTGCATGCCCCGGCTGGCCATATCTTCGGAGAAGGATGTCAGGTGCGTCAGCGACTGCTCGACACGGGGCAATCGCTGACGGATGAACGAGCCCGAGCCCTGCCTTTGCTCGATGACGCCCTCTTGCACCAGCTCCTGTATGGCCTTTCGGATGGTCACGCGCGAAAGATCTGTTATTTCAACCAGTTCCCGCTCGGAAGGCAGCGAAGAGCCCGGCGGCAGCACGCCGGTATCGACACCTTCCTGCAATCTGCGTCGCAGTTGCACATAACGGGGACCGTTGTCGCGGCCCAGCCACGCGTCGGGGCGCAGGAAATCAGTGATACTCATGCTGAACCTCCCTCGCCAGTTCCAGTGCCCCTGCCAAAGGCTCTCCCAATGGCGGGCGAATGCAGGATTGCATATCCGGCGGCAGATAGTCGGCATAGTGATTTGCAATACCGCCGGTCAGGCAAATCGTAACACCGCTTTGCCAGCCCAATTGACCGGCGGTTTCCACGACATAATCCGCCCCTGCCTGCATGATCCGCACCGCGACGACGTCGCCGTTTCCGGCAGCTTTCGTGACTTGGGGCGCGAGTTCGCCGAACTGAAATGGTGTGGCCCTGCCGGCAAACTGCACGATACCGGGCGCACCCCCAAGATCGGACAACAGGTTTCGCGTCAGGTCGGATCGGGGATGAACGCCATCAAGTGCGCTCAGCGTTCGGGACAAAGCTTGCCGGCCGACCCATTGCGCCGATGCCTCGTCACCGAGAACAGGGCCCCAGCCACCCGCGAACCGCATGACGCGGTTTCGCTGCGACGCCAGGAACGAACCGGTTCCGCAGTGGACCACAACGCCATCCTGCGCGCCCAGCGCGCCCCGAACCGCAGCAGGCCTGTCGTCTTCGACACGCGCGCAGGCAAACCCCACCGCATCTCTAAGTCTTTGCGCCAAAGTGGCATCTGTTACACCGGCGAGGCCGACAAACGCAGGCAGGCCGATCAATGTGCGGGAATCAACGCCAAGCTTTCCCGCCAACGCGTCAAGCCCGGCCCGAATCTGACCCACGGCACCGTTAAAATCCGTCGAAACATTCGCAGAGCCAGCCTCAACCTGACAGACACTTCCCGCAATGGCACAGGCAACGCGGCATCGCGTTCCACCGCCATCCACGGCCAAAACAGCATCTGCGAGGGACTCAGTCATGACAATACCATTATAATACCTTTAAGCATTTTGAAAGACTGAAATAGACCAGAATCAACAAAAACCCGCCAATTGCCCCACCAATCACCAAGAAATCGTGAAGAAAATAAAGTGTTGGACAATTGGTATTAAATAGGTATTGTAAACCGATCAACAGGGGGAATCCTTTGACGCTGCCATCAACAGAACAAGTGCACAGCGCTGCCGCCAACCTGGATTCGGGCGACCTTTCCGCCTCGGCATTGCTATTGGCCGAGGGCCAGATAGCAGCGGCGCAATCCGTACGTGACGCGGCCGACGCGATCGCAAAGGGTGCGCACACAATGGCACGGACGATTCAGGCTGGTGGGGTTCTGCATTACACCGCCGCCGGATCTTCCGGCCTGATGGCCGCAGCAGACGCGCAGGAACTGGGCGGAACCTTTTCGATACCGTCCAACCAACTGCGCATTCATATGGCCGGCGGCCTCCCGACCGGGGTAGAAATGCCCGGTGACGCCGAGGATCTGCAGGACGGGCTTGACCAGGCCCTCAGCGCGTTAAGCAAGCAGGATACGGTCATCGCGGTCTCAGCCAGCGGCTCAACGGCCTATACGGTGGCAGCCATCGAGATTGCCCGCGCGCGCGGCGCCTGCGTGATCGGTATTGCCAACAATGCCGGCAGCCCACTTTTACAGAAGGCCGACATACCGATCCTGCTGGCAACACCGCCCGAACTGGTTTCGGGTTCGACCCGCATGGGGGCCGGAACCGCGCAGAAGATCGCCCTGAACATGCTGTCGACGCTGATGGCACTGGAACTGGGTCATGTTCACGACGGCATGATGGTCAACTTGCACGCCGACAATGACAAGCTGCGCGCCCGGGCCACCGGCATCGTTTGCCGCATCGCCCGCGTCCACAGCGAAACGGCCAACCGGGCGCTGGCGATTGCAAAAGGCGAGGTAAAACCCGCCATTCTGATCGCGGCGCTTGACCTGACATTACTCGAAGCAACCGCGCGACTGCGCAATGCAAATGGAAACCTGAGCGCCGCACTGGCGCAGGACACATGACTGCTAACCAACTGGGAGAGAGAAATGACATATAGAAGTCTGAAACTGGCCTTGCTCGGCTCGACGCTGGCCGCGACCGGCGCCATGGCCGAGGATGTGACGCTGACCATCGAAAGCTGGCGCAATGACGACCTGACTTTGTGGCAAGAGCAGATCATTCCGGCGTTCGAGGCCGCAAACCCGGGCATCAAACTGCAATTCACCCCGTCGGCCCCGGCAGAATACAATGCGGTTCTGAACTCGAAGCTCGATGCAGGTTCGGCCGGAGATCTGATCACCTGCCGTCCTTTTGACGCTTCTCTGGCCCTGTACGAAGCTGGTCACCTGACCGATCTGTCCTCGGTCGAAGCGATGAGCAACTTCTCGGACGTGGCCAAGTCCGCGTGGCAGACGGATGACGGCTCGGCCAGCTTCTGCGTTCCGATGGCGTCGGTGATCCATGGTTTCATCTACAACAAGGATGCGTTTGCCGAACTGGGTATTGAAGTCCCAACCACAGAAGATGAATTCTTTGCCGCGCTCGACAAGATCAAGGAAGACGGCAGCTACATCCCGATGGCGATGGGCACCAACGACCAGTGGGAAGCCGCCACGATGGGCTATAACAACATCGGTCCGAACTATTGGAAAGGCGAAGAAGGTCGACAGGCCCTGATCGCGGGCGAACAGAAACTGACCGATGAGCCGTGGACAGCCCCCTACGCCACTCTGGCACGTTGGAGCCAGTATCTGGGTGACGGGTACGAGGCGCAGACCTACCCCGACAGCCAGAATATCTTCACGCTGGGCCGCGCTGCGATCTACCCTGCCGGTTCGTGGGAGATTGCCGGTTTCAACTCGCAGGCGGATTTCGAAATGGGCGCATTCAAGCCGCCGGTCCAAAATGTGGGCGACACCTGCTATATCTCTGACCACACCGATATCGGCATTGGCATGAATGCTGCCACCAAGCATCCGGAAGCGGCAGAAACCTTCCTGGCCTGGGTCGCAAGCCCCGAGTTCGCCGAGATTTTCGGCAACGCCGTGCCCGGCTTCTTCCCGCTGTCAAACACTCCGGTAGAACTGCAGGACCCGCTGGCCAAGGAATTCGTCGGCTGGCGCGACGAGTGTGAATCGACCATCCGCTCGACCTATCAAATCCTGTCGCGCGGCACGCCGAACCTTGAAAACGAAACCTGGGGCGCATCGGTCGCCGCCATCAAAGGTGCCAGCACCCCCGAGGAACTGGGCGCAGAACTGCAGGAGGGTCTGTCCTCCTGGTACGCGCCGCACCAGTAAGTCTGGCCTCAACCTTACCCGGGCGGCGATGATCGCCCGGGTATACCCGACACTCCATTGAAAGCAGTCCGATGAACCGCCCCCGCTTCCGCTGGCATATCGTTGTTTTTCTGGCACCCGCCGTGCTGGTTTACACCGCAGTGATGATCTTTCCGCTGTTCAACACGCTGCGTCTGGCGCTTTACACCGAGATCGATCAGAGCCGCGTCTTCGTTGGGTTGCAGAATTTCCAAACGCTGTTTTTCGACCCCATATGGTCTGAACAGTTCTGGAACGCATTGGGCAACAATTTCTGGTTCTTCCTGATCCACATGCTGGTGCAGAACCCCATCGGGATCGCTCTGGCCGCCCTGCTCAGCCACCCGCGCCTGCGATTTGCGGCACTGTACCGGTCGGCCATTTTCATCCCCACGATCCTGAGCTTCGTGATCGTCGGGTTCGCGTGGAAGCTTATCCTGTCACCGATCTGGGGCATCGCGCCGTCCATGTTGGACGCCATCGGCCTCAAGTCTCTTTACGCACCGTGGCTGGGGAAAGAGGAATACGCGTTGACCACGCTGGCGCTGATCTCGGTCTGGCAATTCGTGGGCATCCCGATGATGCTGATCTACGCCGCCCTACTGACCATTCCGGAAGAAATTCTCGAGGCCGGAGAGATCGATGGCATCACCGGTGCCGCCGCATTCTGGAAAATCAAACTGCCGCTGATCCTGCCGTCGATCGGGATTATCTCGATCCTGACCTTCGTAGGCAATTTCAACGCGTTTGACCTGATCTATGCGGCCCAAGGTGCGCTGGCGGGTCCGGACTTCTCAACCGACATTCTGGGCACATTCATGTACCGCACATTCTTCGGCTTCCAGTTGCAGCTGGGCGATCCGCATATGGGGTCCGCGATAGCCGGTGCGATGTTCGCCATCATCCTCGTCGGTGTCTGCATCTACCTGTTCGGCATCCAGACCCGGATGCGCCGGTATCAACTATGAGGGCCAAGCGATGAACAAAGCACGTCATAACCCCCTCAATATGTACGCCATGCACGGCGCGCTGATTCTCTACACGTTGATCGCCCTGTTCCCGGTCTTCGTGATCCTGATCAACAGCTTCAAATCCCGCCGCGCCATCTTTCGCGAACCGTTGGCTTTGCCGAATTCGGAAAGCTTTTCGATGATCGGCTATGAGACGGTGATGAAGCAGGGGGATTTCTTCCTTTATTTCCAGAATTCGATGATCGTCACCGTGGCATCGCTGTTCTTCATCCTGCTGTTCGGCGCCATGGCGGCCTATGCGCTGTCCGAATACCAGTTCAAGGGCAACCTGGTGATGGGCCTGTACCTGGCGCTTGGGATCATGATCCCGATCCGCATCGGCACCGTCGCAATCCTTGAGATGATGGTGGCAACAGGGCTGGTAAACAGCCTCTGGGCGCTAATACTGGTCTATACAGCGCAAGGTTTGCCGTTGGCGGTGTTTATCCTGTCCGAGTTCATGCGACAGGTCAGCGATGACCTGAAGAATGCCGGCCGCATCGACGGGCTGTCGGAGTACACGATCTTCTTCCGGCTGGTGCTGCCCCTCGTCCGCCCTGCCATGGCAACCGTGGCCGTGTTCAACATGATCCCGATCTGGAACGACCTCTGGTTCCCGCTGATCCTTGCCCCGGCTGAA
This sequence comes from Ruegeria sp. BG6, assembly GCF_056538465.1. Taxonomy (NCBI): domain Bacteria; kingdom Pseudomonadati; phylum Pseudomonadota; class Alphaproteobacteria; order Rhodobacterales; family Roseobacteraceae; genus Ruegeria; species Ruegeria sp. BG6. The sequence continues at coordinate 12,955 of NZ_JBQFTB010000014.1, forward strand.
GAAACCAAAACGCTGACGCTGGGCAGCCAGGTCTTCATCGGTCAGTTTGTGACCGATTGGAACGCGGTTCTGTCAGCGCTGTCCATGGCGATCCTGCCGGTGCTGATCCTGTACGTCATCTTCTCGCGCCAGTTGATCCGTGGCATCACTTCAGGAGCTGTCAAATGACCCGTGTTCTGATTGCAGGCCTTGGCAATATGGGGCTGAGCCACGCGCTGGCTCACCACCACCATCCCGACGCCCAGATTGTCGGATTGGTGAACCGGTCCGGCCGTGTGGATCACCCTGAGCTTGCTGGTTATCCGGCTTATTCGGACTTCGCAGCGGCGCTGGACGAAGCGAAACCGGATCTGGTGGTGGTCGCCACCTACTCGGACAGTCACGCCGACTACGCCTGCGCGGCGATGGAAGCCGGTGCGCATGTGTTCGTTGAAAAGCCTCTTGCCACCAACGTCGCTGACGCACGGCGCGTGGTTGAAACCGCCACTCGACTGAACCGCAAACTGGTCGTCGGGTATATCCTGCGCCACCACCCTTCATGGATGCGGCTGATTGCCGAGGCGCGTGATCTGGGCGGGCCTTATGTGTTCCGCCTGAACCTGAACCAGCAATCTTCGGGCGCAGAATGGGAGACGCACAAAGCGTTGATGCAGACCACCTCGCCCATCGTTGACTGCGGCGTGCACTATGTCGACGTGATGTGCCAGATCACTGACGCGCACCCTGTCCGCGTGCATGGCATGGGCTTGCGCCTGTCCGATGAGATCGCGCCTGATATGTACAATTACGGTCAGTTTCAGGTGATATTCGACGATGGATCGGTAGGCTGGTACGAGGCGGGCTGGGGCCCGATGATGTCCGAAACCGCGTTCTTTGTGAAAGATATCGTTTCCCCCAACGGGTCCGTTTCGATCACGGACGGCAACAAGGGCGCTTCCGCCGATATCGATGGCCATACGAAAGTCGGCGGGCTGCTGGTCCACACGCCGGAGGGAGACCGCACAATCGAAATGCCCGATGAACCCGGCCATCAGGAGCTCTGTGACGCCGAACAGGCCTATATGCTGCGCGCCATTGCCGAAGACATCGACCTGACTCGCCATATGACCGACGCCGTACAGTCGCTCGCCATCTGTCTCGCCGCGGATGAAAGCATCCGGACCGGCCAACCCGTTTCCCTTGAGGAGCCCGCACAATGACCGCTCTGACCCTGACCAATGTAAACAAGTCCTTTGGCAATGTGCATGTCCTGAAAGACATCACGCTTGAAGTTGAAGAAGGTGAATTTGTCGTCTTCGTCGGCCCATCAGGCTGTGGCAAATCAACCTTGCTGCGTGTGATTGCAGGGCTCGAGGATGCATCCTCGGGCGAAATCAGCATCGGTGGCCAGGAGGTCAACCTTGTTCCGCCCTCCAAACGCGGGATCGCGATGGTGTTCCAGAGTTATGCGCTCTACCCCCACCTCAGCGTGCGCGGAAACATGACGCTGGCGCTGAAACAGGAAAAACAGCCCAAAGCGGTAATCGAGGAACGCGTCGCCAATGCCAGCCGGATGCTGAACCTTGAGCCGTATCTTGATCGCTTTCCGTCTGAACTGTCAGGTGGCCAACGGCAGCGTGTCGCCATCGGCCGGGCGATCGTCCGCGAACCCAAGCTGTTTCTGTTTGACGAACCGCTTTCGAACCTGGACGCCGCGCTTCGCATGAACACAAGGATCGAGATCGCCAACCTGCATCGCGCTCTGGATGCATCGATGATCTATGTGACCCATGATCAGACCGAGGCCATGACGCTGGCCGACAAGATCGTCGTTCTGCGCGACGGTCGGGTCGAACAGATCGGCAGCCCGATGGAATTGTACAATAACCCGGCCAACCAGTTCGTTGCTGGCTTTCTGGGCTCACCCTCGATGAATTTCCTGCCGGAAGATCTGGTCCATGGCGAAGGGCAGAACACCATCGGCATCCGTCCCGAAGACCTGTTCCTGTCCGATGGCGGCCCCTTGGCCGCACGCGTGAGCCACGTGGAAAAGTTGGGCGGCGATACGAATGTCATTGCAAAAGTGGATGAGCATTCGGTGACAGCCCGGTTGTTCGGCCAACATGCCATTTCGGAAGGGGAAGAACTGCACCTGTCGTTCTCTCCGGATAAAGCCTATCGGTTTGACAGCGATGGAATGCGCCTGCGGTGACGCGCGGTGCCAACAACGTGTTCGGATAACCGCCGAGTATAGCGATCGGTGCTATTAGCAACGGCCTTGTCCCATACGCATCGAAGAAGGTTACCGGGGTATTCACTTTTTTAAGCCGCCCCGGACATTTTCACTGGATGACCAATTGTCAGATATCCTCGCCCGGGGGTTCCAGCGGTCCGCCCGGCCCGGCCAGATGACGCTCGGCCAGCCACGGATTTAGAACCAGCGCTTCATCAAGCGCTTCACGCGCCTGATCTATTCTGTGCAACCCAAGCAGTGTCAGCGCCCGGCCGCTGATCGCCGCGACATGGTTGGGCGAAAGCTCGATTGCCCGGTCAAGGTCAACCAGGGCCGCCTTGAAATTAGAACGCAGATAATTTGCGAAAGCCCGTTGATTGTAGCCTTCGGCGTAGGATGGGCAATAATCAATCAACCGATCAAATTCCTGTATCGCGCCTGACAGATCGCGACGTTGGATGCGCGCCATGCCGCGGTCCAGCATGGCTTGTGCATCTTCATCGGGCGCATCCCGCCACAACTCCCACATCAAGCCCGAAATCTCACGCGCGGCCTGTTCGCTTGGTGCCTGTTGAACCTGCGAGATCAGCAGGTCGACGTCTTCGACATGGTCGGGCGCTGGCGGACATTCTTCAGCGTTGGCAACCGAAGCGGCCAGTACGGCAATCAGAGGCAGGGCATGAAGTTTCATCTTCCAATGATGGTGCATCCCGGGGTTTCGTCAACCGATCCTTTCGATGGCCCCTGACAATCCGGTTTCCTTCACGGCCTCCATCGCGACAAAAGTCGATGTATTCGCCACGTGTGGCAGGGACGAGATCTTTTCCGCAAGGACCGCCCGGTATTCAGACATGGACCCTGTGCGGACTTTGAGAAGGTAGTCGAAGTTCGAGGCGATCATATGCGCCTGCTCGATCTCGGCCACCCGGCGCACCGCCGCGTTGAACTCGGCCAATGCCTTTTCTCGCGTGTCAGACATGCTTACCTCGACGAACGCAACATGATCCAGTCCAAGGCGGATAGGATCAAGCAAGGCGCGATAGCCCGTTATGATGCCTTCAGCCTCTAGCCGTTTCAGCCGCGCTTGTGTCGGCGATTTCGACAATCCGATCCGCCGAGCCAGATCCGCGACGGATACCCGTCCGTCCTCTGCCAGAATCGTCAGAATTGACTGATCGAACCGATCAATATCCAAAAAGTCTTTTTGCATCGCACTTACCCGAAAATACGGTCCATTTACCCAAGTATTGCCAATAATCAGGCGATTGTCCCGAAATTTCGACGGTATACTCATCAAAAGCCCGGAGGAAAGATGTCACACAACCTGCGCTCTGTCATCGACAGCCAAACTTATGCTGACCAGGACACTGTACTGGAACGCCTGACCGAACAGGCAAACCTGACGGTTGCCGACCGAAACGCCATATGCGCGGCGGCGGCGCAACTGGTGCGTGATATCCGATCCAGCACATCGCCGGGCATGATGGAGGTGTTTCTGGCCGAATACGGCCTGTCCACGGATGAGGGCATCGCGCTTATGTGTCTGGCCGAAGCCCTGTTGCGCGTTCCCGATGCCGACACGATCGATGCGCTGATCGAGGACAAGATCGCACCGTCGGACTGGGGCAAGCATCTGGGCCACTCCTCGTCCTCGCTGGTCAATGCGTCGACCTGGGCGCTGATGCTGACGGGCAAGGTGCTGGATGAAGACAAGGCCTCGCCCGTGGGTGTGCTGCGCAGTGCAATCAAGCGGCTGGGGGAACCGGTGATCCGAACCGCAGTCGGACGTGCGATGAAAGAAATGGGGCGCCAGTTCGTTCTGGGCGAAACCATCCAGTCGGCCATGTCGCGCGCCAAAGGGATGGAGACGAAGGGTTACACTTATTCCTATGACATGCTTGGCGAAGCCGCCCGGACCGAGGCCGATGCAGCGCGTTATCACCTGTCCTATTCCCGCGCCATCACCGCGATTTCCGATGCCTGCACCCATGACGACATCCGTGCCAACCCCGGCATTTCAGTGAAACTGTCTGCTCTGCATCCGCGCTATGAACTGGCGCAGGAGCAACGGGTGATGGATGAACTCGTTCCCCGCCTGCGCGCGCTGGCATTGCTGGCCAAAGCCGCGGGGATGGGTCTGAATGTGGACGCGGAAGAAGCAGACCGCCTGTCCTTGTCGCTGCAGGTGATCGAGGCAGTCATGTCTGAGCCCGCATTGGCGGGCTGGGACGGCTTCGGCATCGTTGTTCAGGCCTACGGCCCCCGCGCCGGGCTGGTTCTGGATACGCTTTATGAAATGGCCGAACGTCACGACCGCAAACTGATGGTGCGGCTGGTAAAAGGCGCCTATTGGGATACCGAGATCAAGCGGGCTCAGGTCGAGGGCATGAACGGTTTCCCCGTCTTTACTCGCAAAGCCGCAACCGACGTCTCGTACATTGCCAACGCCCGGAAGCTTCTCGGCATGACGGACAGGATTTATCCGCAGTTTGCCACGCATAATGCCCACACCGTCAGTGCGATTCTGCATATGGCCGACGACCAGCCGTACGAGTTCCAGCGCCTGCACGGCATGGGCGAGACCCTGCACCGGATCGTCAAGGACAAAAGCAACACACGCTGCCGTATCTACGCCCCGGTTGGCGCGCATCGCGATCTGTTGGCCTATCTGGTGCGGCGGTTGCTGGAGAACGGTGCGAACTCGTCCTTCGTGAACCAGATTGTGGATGAGGACGTCCCCCCGGAAGAAGTTGCAGCCGACCCGTTCGTATCCATTGAACACGCTGCCACGCCGCTGACCACCGGTCCCGATCTGTTCCAGCCCGAGCGGGAAAACTCGGTTGGGTTTGACCTGCATCACACGCCCACGCTGGACAGGATCGACGCCGCAAGGGACAGGTTCCGGGCCCATCACTGGTACGCACGGCCCCTGCTGTCCGACAACGCTGCGCCCGAAGCGGATGAGCCGGTCATAAACCCGGCGCAACCGATGGACCGGCCCGGAGCGGTTGCCCCCGCCAGCGCAGGCGATGTCGAACTGGCCCTTGCCTCAGCGGCGCCGTGGCAGGCCCCTGCTTCCGAGCGCCGGGAAACCCTGAACAGGGCTGCAGATCTTTATGAAAAGAACTTCGGGGAGCTGTTTGCCCTGCTGGCACGGGAAGCCGGTAAGACCCTGCCCGACGCGGTAGCCGAGCTGCGCGAAGCTGTCGATTTCCTGCGCTATTATGCGGCCAACATTCCCGATGCCAAACCGGCCGGAACCTTTACCTGCATCAGTCCGTGGAATTTTCCGCTGGCGATTTTCTCGGGTCAGATTTCGGCGGCTCTGGCGACCGGCAACGCCGTTCTGGCCAAACCCGCTCCGCAAACGCCGCTGATCGCCCATCGGGCCGTGCAATTGCTGCATGAAGCTGGCGTGCCACGCGACGCCCTGCAATTGCTGCCGGGTGGACCTTCGGTTGGCACAGCTCTCACCTCTGACCCGCGGGTATCCGGAGTGGCCTTTACCGGCTCGACGGCGACGGCACTGAAAATCCGCGCCACCATGGCAGAAAACCTGCGCCCGGGCACGCCGCTGATTGCGGAAACCGGCGGTTTGAATGCTATGATCGTCGACAGCACCGCGCTTCCGGAACAGGCCGTGCAATCCATCATTGAAAGCGCGTTTCAGTCCGCTGGCCAACGGTGCTCAGCCTTGCGCTGTCTCTACGTGCAGGAAGACATCGCCGACGACCTTCTCAAAATGCTCAAGGGTGCCATGAATGCCCTGCAGCTGGACGATCCGTGGCTGATTTCGACTGATAGCGGCCCGGTGATCGATGAAACCGCGCGGCGGGGTATTGCCGGCCATGTGGCCCGCGCCCGCGCCGACGGCCGCGTATTGAAAGAAATGCCCCTTCCGCCCGAAGGCACATTTGTTGCTCCGACCCTGATCGAAGTGTCAGGCATCGCCGCATTGGAGCGCGAGATCTTTGGACCCGTTCTGCACGTCGCCCGCTTCAAGGCCGCCGAAATCGACCAGGTGATCGCGGATATCAACGCGACCGGCTATGGCCTAACATTTGGCCTGCACACCCGGATTGACGACCGTGTTCAACACGTGACCGAGGCGGTGCATGCCGGAAACATCTACGTAAATCGCAACCAGATCGGCGCGATTGTCGGCTCGCAACCATTTGGAGGAGAGGGGCTATCCGGTACCGGCCCAAAGGCGGGCGGGCCAAACTACATGGCGCGATTCTGCGCGCCGGACAGACAGAAAAGCCCGGGTCAATGGGACTCAATCATGACAACGCTGCCCAAACCCGAAGGACAGGCCGCGCCAACTCGGACACGCTCCTTGCCCGGCCCGACCGGCGAATCCAACCGCCTGAGCGAAACACCCCGCGCGCCCCTGCTGTGCATGGGACCCGGTGAAGACGCCGCTCGGGCACAGGCGGATGCTGTAAAGGCCCTTGGCGGCACCGCCATCTGCGCAACCGGCAATCTGGACCTGCACCGGATCGAAAACCTGACCGGGATTTCGGGCGTGTTGTGGTGGGGTGACGAAGAAACCGCCCGGCAAATCGAACGCCTTCTGGCGCGACGGGACGGTCCGATCCTGCCCCTGATCCCGGGCTTGCCCGACCGCGCCCGCGTGTTGGGAGAGCGCCACGTTTGCGTCGATACAACTGCGGCCGGAGGAAACGCGGCCCTTTTGGGGGGTGCGGCGTAAGCATGTCTTGACGCTGGGCCGGGAAAAGCCCAGCGTCGCCCCATGTTTCCGATCCGAGATCATAACCCTTCGGGCCGCACGCCGTACGTCGTCTATATTCTGATGGCGGCCAATATCCTGATTTTCCTCAGCTATGTCGGCGTTATGGACAACGCACGACTGATCAACCAGCTTTACTACGACTATGCAGTCATCCCCGCGCGCATTGCGGACGGGTTCAGCTTTGAAACCCTGGTGACCTCGATGTTCTTGCACGGCGGCTGGATGCATCTGGCGGGGAACATGCTGTTTCTGTGGATCTTCGGCGACAATCTGGAAGACGAGATGGGCCACCTGCCCTTTCTGCTATTCTATGTACTGTCCGGCATCGGAGCAGGCCTGATTCATGTCCTGACCGCGCCAGACTCCATCGTGCCGACCATCGGAGCCTCTGGCGCCATTGCCGGTGTCATGGGCGGTTACCTCTTGCTGTTCCCCAAAGCGCGGGTCGATGTTCTTCTGATCCTGATCATCTATTTCCGCGTCTTCACCATTCCTGCCTTTATCATGCTGGGCATCTGGCTGGGGATGCAGTTTTTGGGAAGCCTGGCCAGCAACCCTGATGAGGGTGGTGTCGCCTACTGGGCGCATACCGGCGGCTTTGTGGTCGGATTGGTGCTGTGCATTCCGGTTTGGCTGCGCCGGGGCGGACCCGGTTTCTGGAACCGTACCCATGGCCACCCGCCCCACCCCGAACACAAGTACAAGCTGACCCAATCCCGCATTCCGAAAGTGCCTCGCAGATGACCAGAATGACAGCCACCTGCCATTGCGGCGCAGTGGAAATCGAGGCCGAGTTTCCTGAAGGCCTGTCCTCGGCCGCCCGTTGTGATTGCTCATTCTGCCTGCGGCGCGGAGCAGCGGCGGTCACTGCGACCACCGAAAGTCTGCGCGTATTAAAGGGTGCTGGGAACCTCAGCCTGTACACCTGGGGCACGCACACGGCCAAGCATCACTTCTGCAAGACCTGCGGCATCTACGTGTATCACCAGCGCCGGTCCGACCCCGCCGAATGCGGCGTCAATCTGGGTTGTATCGAAGGCGGCAATCCCCGCATGCATGGGCCAATACCATGGAACGACGGCGTCAATCACCCGTCTGACAGATCGGAGTGATCCGGGGGGCGCCCCCCGCTCAGGAACGTGATTTCAGCAGCGGCCTTTGTCACAAGGTCTGCCAGTTCCGGCGCACGTGTTTCGTCAAACCGCACCGACGGGCCAGAGACAGATATTCCCGCGCAGGGTTCACCCCGGTCATTGTAGATCGCGGCACCGATGCAGGACATGCCCTCATACCGTTCTTCCCTGTCCAGCGACCAGCCACGCCTGCGCGTTTTGGCCAAATCCAGCAACAACTGCGGTTCGGGCACCTGCGTATGCTGGGTAAAGGCGGTCAGTTCCGTGCCGCGGAGTACTTTTTGCAGGGAAGCTTCCTTCATGGCTGCCAAAATGGCTTTGCCTGTTCCTGATGCGTACATGGGTGTTCGCGCCCCGGGCGGAAAGAAAGCGCGGATCGGGTTCGATGTTTCGACCTGCCCGACAAAGACGACCTCGGCGCCATCCGGTACGGCCAGATTTGCCGTTTCGCCACTGTCCTGCATGAGACGGCGCAAAATGGGACGGCCGATCTCCAAAACACTGTTGCGCCGCAAAAAGGATGCGCCGGTCCGGTAGGCTTCGATCCCGATCATCCATTCCTGCCGCTCATCGTCAAAAGTCACATAGCCATGCTTTTGCAGGGTCGTCAGAATCCTGTGTGTCGTGGCCGTGGGCACATCGATTTCACGGGCCAGATCGCTGAGGGCCGCGCGTTCGAAACGGGCAACCGCGCTCAGAACGCCCAGCGCGCGGTCCAGCGATTGCATGGTCCCGGCAGAACTTTCCTTGAACAGGGATTTTGGTCTGCCGCGTGGCCGCTTTTGATTGTTCATTTCTGTTTCCTGTTCGCAATTTCGCCTGGTCATAGATTGGAAATTTTCAGGCCATATTCCGGCCTACAAATTTGAGAAACTGAAAATCTTATAATTTCAGGGTATTACATATTTAATTGCAAAAATGAAAATATTTTTCAAGAAAATTGCAAGCTGACGCCTGCGCAGTCACAATTCTGACAAAGCGGAGGACTCAGTCATGTCAAACCAGAATCCGGTCTTCATACCCGGCCCGACCAACATCCCCGATCGTCTGCGTCTGGCCATGCATGTTCAGACACAGGATCACCGTGCGCCGGATTTCGTCGAAACCTTTGCCCCCGTGCTGGAGGACACTAAGAAGGTGTTCGGCACCACCGAAGGCAAGATCATCACATTCCCGGCCAGCGGAACCGGAGGGTGGGAAGCGTCGATAACCAACACGCTCAGCCCCGGCAACAAGGTTCTGGTCGCGCGCTATGGCGTTTTCAGCCACCGCTGGATAGACATGTGCGAGCGGCACGGGCTGGACGTGCAGGTCATTGAATGCGCCTGGGGCAGCGGCGCGCCGGCGGATCAGTTCCAAGCTGCCCTTGCTGCAGACACGAACCACGAAATCCGCGCTGTACTGGTCACTCACAACGAAACGGCGACCGGTGTTCGCTCGGACATCGCTGCGGTTCGCAATGCTATGGAGGCGGTCGGCCATCCGGCGCTTTTGATGGTCGATTGCGTCAGCTCGCTTGCCTCGATGCCGTTCGAATTTGATCAATGGGGTGTCGATATCGCCGTGTCGGGCTCGCAAAAGGGGTTCATGCTGGCGACCGGAATGGCGATCCTGTGCGCCAGCCCCAAGGCGTTGGAAGCGATGCAATCCGCGAAACTGCCGCGCACCTTTTTTGACTTCCGCGACATGCTTGCGGCCAACGCATCCGGCGGCTTTCCATATACCCCGCCCCTGCAACTGATCTACGGCATGCGGGAAAGCCTGAAAATGTTGTTCGAAGAGGGGCTCGAAAATGTCTACGCCCGGCACTTCCGTCTGGCCGAGGGTGTTCGCCGGGCCGTGGATGCGTGGGGGTTGAAGCTGGTGGCACAAAGCCCGGATCTGTTTTCGGATACCGTCAGCGCGGTTTATGTTCCGGATGGGTTCGACAGTAACGCCCTGACCGACCACGCCTTCAACGCCTATGGTGTCTCGTTCGGAGTTGGTCTGGGGCAACTGAACGGCAAGGCCTTCCGTATCGGGCATCTGGGATCGCTGACCGACGTTATGGTTCTGTCTGGCCTCGCCACGATCGAGATGGCCATGGCCGATCTGAACTACCCCATCAAACTGGGCAGCGGTGTCGCCGCGGCACAGGATTACTATCGCAGTGGTCCCTCCGGCCATGCTCAGGCTGCAGCGTAGGAGGCGAAGATGCTGGATCAAGTCACCGCAGCCGATCTGACCATCGCCGACATGCGCGCGGCGCATGAGCGGATCAAACCCCATATCCGCCGCACGCCGGTCATGCGTTCGGAATATCTGGATGACCTCACCGGTGCGCAGTTGTACTTCAAATGCGAGAACTTTCAGGAAGCCGGTGCCTTCAAGGTACGCGGTGCGTGCAACGCCGTCTTCGGGCTGAGCGAAGAGAAGGCAACCAACGGCGTCTGCACGCATTCCAGTGGCAACCACGCCCTGTCCCTGTCCTATGCGGCGGGCCGGCGAGGCATTCCGTGCAACGTGGTCATGCCCCGCACTGCACCGCAGGCCAAAAAGGACGCGGTGCGCCGCTATGGCGGTACGATCACCGAATGCGAGCCGTCGACTTCGTCCCGCGAAGCAACGTTTGCCGAAGTACAGGCCCGAACCGGTGGCGAGTTCGTGCATCCCTATAACGACCCCCGCGTCATCGCGGGTCAAGCGACATGTTCGGCGGAATTGCTGGAACAGACGGATGGCGTGGATGCCGTCATTGCCCCGATCGGCGGCGGTGGCATGGTGTCGGGGACTTGCCTGACCGTCTCCAACCTGGCCCCGGAAACCGCGATTTACGCGGCTGAACCGGAACAGGCGGATGACGCATATCGCTCGTTCAAAGCGGGTCGGATCATTGCAGATGACGCGCCCAAGACGGTGGCCGACGGCCTGCTGGTGCCCCTCAAAGAAAACACATGGCATTTCGTTTCAAACCACGTGACCGACATTTTCACCGCGACCGAGGATGAGATCGTCGACGCGATGAAACTGACATGGAAGTACCTGCGCGTGGTGATGGAACCTTCGTCGGCGGTGCCGCTGGCGACCATTCTCAAAAACCCCGAAGTGTTCCGGGGCAAACGCGTCGGGGTGATCATTACCGGCGGAAATGTGGATCTGGACAAGCTTCCCTGGCTGGCAGGGTAAGGAGGATGACAATGAACAAACCTTTGAACATGGACGAACTGGAAGTTGGTTTTGACGTCCCCGCCGCCATTGGCATGGATGAAAGCGAAATCCAGACCCCCTGTCTGATCCTGGACCTTGACGCGCTGGAGCGAAATATCCGCAAGATGGGCGACTACGCCAAGGCACACGGGATGCGCCACCGGGTGCATGGCAAGATGCACAAATCGGTGGACGTTGCCAAACTGCAGGAAGAGCTCGGCGGCGCGGTTGGCGTGTGCTGCCAGAAAGTGTCTGAGGCCGAAGTGTTTGCCCGCGGCGGTATCAAGGACATTCTGGTGTCAAATCAGGTGCGCGACCCGGCCAAGATCGACAGGCTGGCGCGGCTGCCAAAATATGACGCCCACGTCATCGTCTGTGTGGATGACGTCGAAAACGTCGCCGATCTGTCCGCTGCGGCGGTGCGGCACGGAACGGAACTGAGTGTTTTTGTCGAAATCGACTGCGGTGCGGGGCGCTGCGGTGTGACGACAACAGCAGATGTGGTTGCGATTGCGCAAGCCGTGGATACTGCGGACAACCTTAAGTTTCTGGGCATTCAGGCCTATCAAGGCGCAATGCAACACATGGACAGTTTTGACGATCGCAAAGCCAAGCTCGATGTTGCAATTGCCATGGTGGCGAATGCGGTGCAGGGGCTGAAGGCCGTCGGACTGGAACCTGAACTGGTTTCGGGCGGTGGCACGGGGTCTTACTACTTCGAATCCAATTCTGGCGTTTACAATGAACTTCAGTGTGGGTCCTACGCCTTCATGGATGCCGACTATGGCCGGATCCTCGACAAGGACGGCAATCGGATCGATCAGGGGGAATGGGAGAACGCGTTCTTCATCCTGACCAGCGTGATGAGCCATGCCAAAGCCGACAAGGCGATCTGCGATGCAGGTCTCAAGGCCCAGTCAGTCGATAGCGGGCTGCCCTTTATCTATGAGCGCGACGATGTGGAATACATCAAATGCTCGGATGAACACGGGGTGATTTCCGATCCCGAAGGAGCGCTAAAGGTGAATGACAAACTGCGGCTGGTGCCCGGCCATTGCGACCCGACGGCCAATGTCCATGACTGGTATGTTGGTGTGCGCAACGGAAAGGTCGAAACGCTGTGGCCGGTTTCTGCCCGTGGCAAAGCCTACTGACCGGTATCCAATCTGACGGACGGGGCAGTTTGCAATCTGCCCCGTTTGCTACGTTCTTCGCCAACACTCAGGAAAGGCGCAAACGATGTATATCGTTCCCGAAAAGGAAATCGGAGCCCTGATGGGCCGAAAGGAAAGCTATGCGGCTGTCGAACAGGTATTTGCCGCGATGGCGTCTGGGGATGCCTACAACTTTCCGGTTGTGCGCGAAGCCATTGGCCATGCGGATGCGCTTTACGGGTTCAAAGGCGGATTTGACCGGGCAGGTATGACATTGGGCCTGAAGGCCGGGGGATACTGGCCCAACAATCTGGAAACGCACGGAGTGATCAACCATCAGTCCACCGTTTTCCTGTTTGACCCGGATACCGGACGGGCCAAAGCAATGGTTGGTGGCAATCTGCTGACCGCCCTCAGAACCGCAGCGGCCTCGTCCGTGTCAATCAACCATCTGGCCCGGAAGGATGCCAAGGTGATCGGCATGGTTGGCGCAGGGCATCAGGCTGCCTTTCAACTGCGGGCGGCGCTGGAACAGCGCAAGTTTGAAAAGGTCATCGGCTGGAACCTGCATCCGGAAATGCTGCCCAATCTCGCCAAGGTTGCCGAAGACGCGGGATTGCCGTTCGAGGCCGTGGACCTGCCAGGTCTGGCCGAAGCGGATGTGATCATCAGCATCACGTCGTCCTTTGCGCCTTCACTACTGTCGCAACATGTGTCGGATGGCACGCATGTCGCGTGCATGGGCACCGACACGGTTGGGAAACAGGAAGTGGAAACGGATCTGATCATTCGCGCCAGTGTCTTCACGGACGAAGTCGCGCAGGCGGTGACGCTGGGTGAGTGCCAGCACGCGGTCGCGGCTGGGGCAAAATCCGAAAAGGACATTCGGCAGATCGGCGAGGTCATCAACGGCACGCATCCGGGCCGCACCTCGGCAGAAGAGGTCACGTTATTCGATGGTACAGGCGTGGGCCTGCAGGATTTGGCCGTCGCCAGTGCGGTGGTCGATCTGGCCATCGAAAGCGGCGTCGCCATCGAAGTCGATTTCTGAAACGAGAAACGCGCCCTGATTGGGGCGCGTCATCGAAAATTTCGCTGCGGCGGGAATGTTCCGTTATCCCCGGATCACCTTGGCGAAACTGTCAAAGATCGGCTCGTTGGCGCAGATGACTTCGCCGTCGGACAGAATTTCGCCCTCAGGGTCCAGCGCCTGAACCAGCCCACCCGCTTCTTTCACGATGATGATGCCTGCAGCCAAATCCCAGGCGTTCAGGCGGCGTTCCCAAAACCCTTCGTACCGGCCAGCCGCGACATATGCCATGTCCAGCGCAGCGGCGCCCCAACGGCGCACACCGGCGCAAGCAGGCATCAGCCGGGCCAAATCCTGCAACGTCGCAGGCAAATCGGAACGACCGCCAAACGGTAGACCCGTGGAAAACACGGATTCGATCATGCGGTGCCGGCCCGAAACCCGGATACGATGGTCATTCATCCATGCGCCTTCGCCCTTTTCGGCAAAGAACATCTCGTCCTTGGCCGCATCGTAGATCACACCGGCGACGATCTTGCCCTTGTGTTCCAGCGCGATGGAAATCGCCCAGTGCGGAAGGCCGTGCAGAAAGTTGGTTGTACCGTCCAGTGGGTCCACAATCCAACGACGGGTCGGATCTTCGCCGTCGATCGAACCGCCCTCTTCCGCCAGCCAGCCATAGGTCGGACGCGCGCCGAGCAGTTCCTCTTTCAGGATCGCTTCGGCCGCAATATCGGCCTTGGAAACAAAATCTCCGGCACCCTTCATCGACACCTGCAGGTTCTCGACTTCACGAAAATCCTTGACCAAAGAACGCCCCGCCTTGCGCGCGGCCTTGATCATGATGTTGAGATTTGCACTGCCAACCATTGTGTATGGGCTCCTGTCCGGTCAAACCGCGCGTATACTGATGCATTGCGCCGTTGCCAAGAGGGTTGATGCGCATAGCAGCCTACCAAGCCGTGCATGATCCGCCGCACACGTTCAAACTCAATTATCAGAAATTCCGGAGCACCAGCGTTTTGAAGGTTTGTTGTCCCGGCTGTGAACTTGAACACAGACACCTCGACAACGGCCGTGTTTTTTTGAAGCTGCTCAACAGAGTTTTCTCAACCGTTAATTAGTTCAAATTTCCGTTTTCCATTACCCGCGTGCAATGCACGCATCTGACAAATTTTAGGAGTATTAGTATGACGACATATCACGAGTTTCCGCGACAGGACATTGACCAGCTTGTAGAAACCGCACGTGCGCATTTTTCGGAAATGGACCTTTCGGCCGCGCCAACTAAGGAAATGATGCACGAAGCGACGCCGATGATCCTGGGTGAAACCTGTATTTCGGTCGAAGTGGAAAATGGCAAAATCTGCCTCAAAATTCCGATTGTCGACAAGAAGGTGTGCTTTCCGATCCCGCCGTCTATCCCCAATGGGACGGCCGCCAAAGCCTGCGTTAAAATCTGTACCACACTGGGCTTTCCAACCGGTGCCTGCGTGACCATCACGGCACTTGGTATCCAAGTTGTACATCAGTGTTTCGGCAAGTGTTGACAATTCTTCGGGGCCTTGCGATCGCGAGGCCCCTGCTAACAATTCCGGCATTCCCTTTCTGGCCCAAAAATCATTGCGCCTGAAGCCTTCGTGCCTCGGTCCGGGCCAGATTGACCAGTTCCTGCACAAACGGTTTTTCCAGATCTTCTGACCGGACCGCCGCGTACAATCTGCGCGTGATCCCTTCGCTGGTCAGGGGCCGGGTGACGTAGTCCGAGTTGTACTTGACCTCGCGCACAACCCAGTCCGGCAGAACCGAAATACCGCGGTTTGAGGCCACCAGCAGCAGGATGACGGCTGTCAGCTCCACCTGCCGGATCGATGCAGGCTCCACGCGGGCGGGTATCAGCAACTGGCTGAACACGTCCAGCCGTGTGCGTTCGACCGGATATGTGATCAGGGTCTGACCGCGAAAATCCTCGGCCTCGATAAATTCCTTTTGCGCCAACGGATGCGCCGAAGCAGCGACAAAAACCGCGTTGTAGTCGAACAGTTCCACGAACTCGACACCCGGCAGGTCCTCGGGGTCGGAAGAAACAACCAGGTCGACCTCTTCTTTCTGCAAAGCCGGAAGCGCGTCAAAGGCCAGGCCCGGGCGAATGTCCACGTCGACATCCGCCCAGGATTTCCGGAATGATTCCAGCACCGGAAACAGCCATTCGAAACAGGCGTGGCATTCGATTGCGATATGCATGCGCCCGGTTCGTCCGTCCCGAAGCGACGAAAACTCGTGCTGGGCTGCCTCAACCTGCGGCAGGATCTGTTCGGCCAGACGCAACAGGCGTACACCCGCCGCCGAAAGCTTCATCGGTTTCGAGCGGCGCAGGAACAATTCAACACCGGCCTGATCTTCTAACCCCTTGATCTGATGGCTTAACGCAGACTGGGTAATGTTCAATTGATCTGCAGCCCGCGCCAGTCCACCGCAATCATGGATCGCCTTGATCGTACGAAGGTGTCGGAATTCAATGTGCATTGCTGTTCGACTCATGTTGTTCTTGAATTATATGAGTTTGTCTCACATAGCGGGACGTGGCACAAGGGATCCAGGTTGTTAAGACGAGGCCACCATGACCAAGCCAGATATCTCATTCGAGTTCTTTCCGCCGCAGACGCTCGAAGCTTCCTTTCGGTTGTGGGACACGGTTCACATTCTAGCACCGCTGGCACCACGATTTGTCTCCGTCACCTATGGTGCAGGCGGCACCACACGCGAACTGACACGCGATGCCGTGGCGACCCTGCACAAGTCGCTGGATCTGCCGGTTGCCGCGCACCTGACCTGCGTCGATGCCTCGCGTCAGGAAACCCTGGAGATCGCCGACACGTTTGCCCGCGCGGGCGTTCAGGACATCGTTGCCCTGCGCGGTGATCCGCCCAAGGGTCAGGATCAGTTCGTTCCGCACCCGGACGGGTTCGCAAGCTCGGTCGAGCTGATTTCCGCGCTGGCCGAAACCGAGATGTTCTCGATCCGTGTCGGCGCCTATCCAGATATCCACCCAGAATCCTCCAACGCGCAGGCGGATATCGATTGGCTCAAGGCCAAACTGGACGCAGGCGCGGAAGAGGCCCTGACGCAATTCTTCTTTGAGGCCGAAACCTATTTCCGGTTCCGCGACGCGTGCGAAAAGGCCGGCATCGACAAACCCATCGTGCCCGGCATCCTGCCCATCGAGAACTGGAAGGGCGCACGGAATTTTGCCCGCCGCTGCGGAACGCGCATTCCGGCCTGGGTCGAAAACGCTTTCGAAAAGGCCGTGCGTGATGATCGCGAAGACCTGCTTGCGACGGCAATGTGCACAGAGTTGTGCTCGGACCTGCTGGAGGGCGGCGTGGACAAACTGCATTTCTACACGCTCAACCGCCCCGAACTGACCCGTGATGTCTGCTTTGCGCTGGGAATTACGCCGAAAACTGAGTTGCAGAACGTCGCCTGACCCGGTTGGCACGTTCCATTCTGCCCCTGTTTGGCCACCGCCAGACAGGGGCTTTTTTTCGAAACTTCCTTTATTTCGGACGGGATGCCCCTTCCAGGTGCGCCTGACGGACAATCCAAGATGGAATTGCCGCATTGTTCCCGCAACGCCTTAAATTTACCTGTAAATTTGACAAAGCCACGAAGCTGCTCAATGTGGTTTCAGTGTAGTGTTTAATGAGTGATTTGAGTATGGAGCCTGCTGACAAGATCAGGGCGCGCCAGGATGCTTTGGCACATCTCGGCCTGGACCCGTCTGCTAATTCCGATGACATCCGCGAGGCGTGGCGACATATCGCGTTTCATGCCCATCCGGACCACACCGAAGGTGACAGTTCCGGCTTTGCCAATGCCAAGGCGGCCTATGATCTGCTGCGCCGAGAGGGCATGGTTGCAAAAGGGACTGCCGGGTCGGCCGCCCGAAAGCCGCGCCGCCCGAAAATTCGCAAACGGGTCATCGAACTGGATGCAACCGCAATCGACGCCTGCCGGGATATGCTGCGCAACGTCCTGTCGCAATCGAAGGAATCAAATGCTGATCCGGTTTCCTCCGGAAAAGGTGCCCAATCTGCATTGTCCGACCACATCCCCGAGGCTGTCGGGTGCAATGGTCGGCATCTGACTTATTTTGTGACCTCCTCAGTTTGCGAAGGGGCAAACCGCGTGGCCCTGCCTACAACGGTCCTGGCCGGTTGCCGGCACGCCGAAACCGAGGTTTTGAGTTTTCAGTCGAAAGAGTCAGGCGCAGGAGAGGTTGTGGTTCCTGACGCAATCATGGCCCGCAAGTTTCCCGGTGCCAAAAGTGTCAGGATCCGGTTCGAATCCGATCAGCGCACACGCGACGATTATTGCATGGCAAGTTGAGCCCTTGCCGCAAAGCCAAAGCCCGGCATCGGTGGGGAGCCGGGCTTTGGTGATTTAAACAGGTAAGGCTCAGTTTGTTACAGGGCCTTCCGAAGTGAACTTTGGGATCACACTGGTCGAGGCGGCGTCGGGTTCGATACCCGGCCAGTTGCCTTCGGCCAGATTGATGTTGCCGGGCACGTCCTCTTCCCAGAACCCGACCACAACATCGGTAATGTTGAGGTACAGCTTGTCATCCACGATGCGCCACAGGTTCGGATTGCCCGGGACTTTGCCGCCTTTGGAAACGCCATAGGCGCAATGTCCGTCATATTGCGGAGCGTAATAGGCAGGATTTTCAAGGAACTTGTCGCGGTTTTCTGCGCTTGAAAAGGCCCACGTGGCACCATTGTATTCTGCCGTGAAGTTTGCGTTGCCGCGAACGGCTTCGGGCTGAGACTGCCCGACCGGAACCTGATCCAGGCCGCGATAAGCGACAACGTCGTAGCCCGAGACGGCAAATCCGGTTCCGTCAATATACTGATCACCGGCAAAGGCGGGCACGGCCAGGGTCAGCGCGGTGGCAAGGGACAAGGCAAAGCGTTTCATGTCATAAATCCTATTGGGTCCGGGGTTAGCAGGATCGCCCGTTTGGCGGGTCTGGTCAGAGAATAGGCAATACACGGTCAAAACATAGCCCCGCTCGCGCCGCTGTGAGGTCGGATGAGATTTCGTGACGGGTTTTGCAGCCATTGTTACAAAACAGACCTGTTAACCGGGGTTGGACTCTGCCGATTGCAATATTAGCTGTTGGGATGTCGGACAATTCCTCCCACTTTGCTGAGAAAGGCAAGATAGAGATGAGCGAGCAACCCACCTATGAACCCCCGAAGGTCTGGACATGGGACAGCCAAAGCGGCGGACAATTCGCCAATATCAATCGCCCGATCGCAGGCGCGACCCATGACAAGGACCTTCCGGTCGGTCAGCATCCCCTGCAGCTTTATTCGCTGGCCACGCCCAACGGGGTCAAGGTCACTGTCATGCTGGAAGAACTTCTGGCGCTGGGGCACAAGGGTGCCGAATACAATGCGTGGCTGATCAATATCGGTGAAGGGGATCAGTTCAGTTCAGGATTTGTCGAGGCCAACCCGAACTCGAAGATCCCGGCCCTGTGGGACCGGTCGGGTGACAAGCCGGTGCGCGTGTTCGAAAGCGCCTCGATCCTGTTCCATCTGGCCGAGAAATTCGAAGTGTTTCTGCCCAATGAAGGGCCTGAACGCACGGAAGTCATGAGCTGGGTGTTCTGGCAGATGGGAAGCGCGCCCTATCTGGGCGGCGGGTTCGGCCATTTCTATGCTTACGCGCCAGAGAAATGGGAATATCCGATCAATCGGTTTGCAATGGAAACCAAGCGGCAACTGGACGTGTTGGACCGGGAACTGGCCAACAAGACCTTTATCGCGGGCGAAGACTATACCATTGCCGATATGGCAATCTGGCCGTGGTACGGGCAACTGGTTCTGGGCCGCCTTTACAGCGCAGCCGAGTTCTTGGACGTTGATTCCTACAAGAACCTGATGCGTTGGGCCAAGGCGGTCGATGCGCGGCCGGCGGTACAGCGAGGCCGCATGGTAAACCGGGCGTTTGGCGAGCCACACACGCAGTTGCACGAGCGTCACGACGCCAGCGATTTCGAAACCCGGACGCAGGACAAACTGGAACCTGCCGCCGAATAGTCTTGCCGCCCTGCCCGTCACGGTAGGGAGCATCCGGCTACTGAATTACTTAAGAATTGGCGGCCGTTCGGGATCACTACCGGGGGCAGAGCGCCCGACATCACGCTTTTCGGGCTGCGGCAGATCAAACCGCAGCCCGACTTTTTCCAACCTTAACGTGACTTGGTCCCCGGGCGCGAAAAAGCCGACATCCATCGCGCCAGCTTCGATTCCGGAAAATGTCAGCGCTTCGGACGCGGCTTTGGCAAGGGCCGGTTCTGCGCCTTCGACCGCCCCGACAAAACCCAGCAAATGACCAGATGCTCCGCTGGCCGATCTGGTTCCGGCCAGGAAAGCAGCCTGCGCCAACCCCACCGCCGTCGCCAGTTTGGCATCAAGGGCAGTCAGCAGTTCATCCGGTAGACCTGCCGGGGGAAGGAACTCGGCGAGTTGTTCCTGAACCTCTTGCGGGGAATGCTGAAGGGTCTCCGTCAGCCATCCCAAAGCCTCTGGCGGGATCAGCATCGAGGACTGGGCGACCTCGAGGTTGAGCCCCAGACCAATTCGCTGCCCTGCCAGCAGCGATGACAGAACCCGCCCGGACAGGGCGACATAAGGAACAGGACGATCTGCAAACCGGGCAAGCCGGTCTTCGCGATCAAACGCCAGCACAAAACGTCCGTCCGCCACATCGAACACCTCGGGCGAGACGTTATCGTCCCGCGCTTCTTCCGTCAGCAGCAGGAACAGTTCAGCGTCTGCCAGTCGTTCAAAGAACTTCAGCCGGGCTGCGTCATCCTGCGGGGCAGCCTCCATCGCGGAATGGGCGGCATCCAAGGCCGTTGTCTCAGTCATTCAGAACCTCTTGCACCCTGGCGCGCAGAACCGGCAGCAGGTCTGCCTCGAACCAGGGGTTCTTTTTCAGCCATGCCGTATTGCGCCAGGACGGATGAGGCAAGGCAAAGACCTGCGGCGCGTGGTCTCGCCAGTTCCAGACCGTCTCTGTCACGGACGTACGCGTACCCAGATGGTAGGTATGGGCATGGGCACCGACCAGAACGGTCAGCGGAACCGCTCCCAATGCCTGCATGACTCTGTCATGCCAAGTCTCGCCACAGATTGCGGGCGGCGGCAGATCGGCCTTGCGCGCATCATAGCCGGGGAAACAGAAAGCCATCGGAACGATTGAAACACGGGATCGGTCATAAAACACGCTCTCATCAATCCCCAACCAGTCGCGCAATCGGTCGCCCGAAGGGTCTGTGAAGGGACGACCTGCGTCATGCACCCGCGCGCCCGGCGCCTGTCCTGCAACGAGGATCGGCGTTCCGGGACGGAACCAGACTACCGGGCGTGGCTCATGCGCGGTCTGCGTCGCGGCAAAACGCGCTTCGCAGATCCGGCAGGACCGGATTTCCTGGGCAAGAGTGGTCATCTGGTGGCAGCACTTCCTGAGACAGGTTTCCAAACGGGCTTCGCTGAAAGATAGAGACCGCGCGCGCCTGCGCCAACTGCCGTTATATCACAAAAGCCACAGCACCTTGTGGGGCGCATTGATCATTTGTTTCACAATTCGACATAATGTAGCCAACAAGAACTCGTAAACGATGCGTTCTTTCATCGAGGAAAGACCGCAACTCCGAAGCGAAACAGGCCAGCAATGCTTGAATTCGAAAATGTCAGCAAGTCCTTCTGGACCGGCACCCGGCGCAAGGTGATCCTTGATCGTGTTTCCTTTCGGATCGAACTCGGCCGCTCGGTTGGGATACTTGCACCCAACGGAACCGGAAAAACCACGCTGATCAACATGATGGCCGGTCTGGAAAAACCTGACGAGGGGGTGATCCGCCGCGAATGCAAGGTGTCCTTCCCAATGGGGTTTACCGGAGGGGTTTCCGGCAAGATGTCGGCGCTGGAAAACTCGCGCTATATCGCAAAGATCTACGGCATGGACCCCGACTATATCGAGGCATATTGCCAATGGCTGTGCGGTCTGGGCGAATACTTCAACCAGCCGCTTGCGACCTATTCATCCGGCATGCGGGCCCGGTTCACGTTTGCGCTGATGCTTGCGCTGGACTTCGACATGTACCTGATTGATGAGGGCATGCCCGCCACAACCGATGTCGAATTCAACAAGAAAGCGGGCTCGATCCTGAAAGAGAGATTGCGCACCACAACGCTTGTGATTGTGTCGCATTCTCCAACCACTCTGGAAAAATTTGCGCGTCAGGCAGCGGTTCTAGTGGACGGGCAGCTTTACATGTTCGAAACCTTGGAAGAGGCAAAACAGTTATATGACTACCAAACCCAAGGCTAGAAAATACAACTGGCGCCGAAAACGCCAAGGCGAAGGTACACCAGATGCGCGCGCAGATGCGATTTCGCGTATTCGAAGTGCGACTCAACCACCCGAAGCGGCCAACAGTAAACAGCCCGGAACTGAACTGGACGAAATCAAGCGCGAGGGGCTGACCGGGCGCCAGTTGCGCATGGCACGACGGCTGGCACAGAAGAACGGGCTGGCGGCCACGTCGGATTATGACGCGGTTCGCCTGTTGCGCAAAAAGGGGATCGACCCTTTTCAGGGTAACAACCTGCTGGATCTGGCGGCTGCGGGTAACAAGGACGAACAGGGCACGGCTCAGGTCGAGGACAAGGTAACAGTCCACTTGCCGCAAACTGTCGGAGAGAAATCCCATCCCCTGCCCGGCCCGGAGTGGAGCCCGACTGAACGGCGCAACTATGAGATCAGCCAGATCCAGAAAGAGGTCGCCCGGCGTCGCAAACGGAAATTGTTTACCCTGTTTGCCCGTCTGGCCGCGTTTGTGCTGCTGCCCACATTTGTTGTGGGGTATTATTTTTACCGCGTAGCGACCCCGATGTATGCCAGCGACTCGGCGTTTTCGATCCTGCAGGCCGACGGCGGCGGCGGCTCGATTGGGGGCCTGCTTTCGGGAACGCAGTTTGCCACAGCACAGGACTCGGTCGCGACGCAGGAGTTTCTGGAATCCAAGGATGCCCTGCAACGTCTTGAACGCGATACCGGCTTTGCTGAAATCTTTAAGCAGGACTGGATCGACCCGGTGCAGCGGCTTTCCCCCGACGCCAGCCTGGAAGAGACGTACAAACTGTACAAGCGCATGGTGACAATCGGCTACGACCCCACGGATGGAATCGTCCGGATGGAGGTTGCGGCCCCGGATCCGGATATCGCCGTTGATCTGTCGAACCGGCTGATTTCCTATGCCGAAGATACAATCAATGGCCTGACCGAACTGAAACGCGAAGACCAGATGCGGGACGCCATGAAGGGGTTTGAAACCGCTCAGGAAGAGCGGCGCAAGGCTCAGGAAAAGCTGATCGAACTGCAGCTGGAAGGCGCGGTGCTTGATCCCGAAAACGTTCTGGCGGGACTACGCGGCCGGATCAACGAGATCGAGATCTTGTTGCAGGACAAGGAACTGCAACTGGCTGCCCTTCTGGACAACCTGCGGCCCAACAAGGCCAAGGTCGATGGCGTTACCGCCGATATCGAACGGCTTGAGGCCGTACTGGAGGAACTGAATGCCGAGATGCTGGATGCCTCGGCAGGCGAAAACTCGCTGGCGCGGCTCAGTGTCAGGATTCAGATGGCGCAGGCCGATCTGGCGGCCCGGGACATGATGCTGCAAACAGCCATGCAGCAAGTGGAAACAACGCGCACCGAAGCCAACCGTAAAGTTCGGTACCTGACAGTCTCGGTCAACCCCGTCCCCAGCCAGGAACCCAGCTATCCGCGCAAGTTCGAAAATACGATTTTGGCTTTCCTGTTGTTTGCTGGTATCTACCTGTTGATCTCGCTTACCGCGTCGGTCCTTCGTGAACAGGTATCCTCGTAAGACATATGAAACATGTAAAAATCTCCGACCTGACGGTTGGCAACGATCTTCCGCTGACCGTCATCGCCGGCCCCTGCCAGCTTGAAACCGCCGATCACGCCCGGATGATCGCAGGCACCATGAAAGAAGCCTGCGATGCCGCAGGCGCGCAGTACGTTTTCAAGGCCTCCTATGACAAGGCGAACCGCACCTCGTTGTCCGGCAAGCGCGGCATGGGCATCGATGCCGGGCTGAAGGTGCTGGACGACATCCGCAGCTCGATGGGCATCCCTGTACTGACGGATGTCCACACCGAGGCCCAGTGCGCAGTCGCGGCCGAGGCGGTGGATATTCTGCAAATCCCCGCCTTCTTGTGCCGACAGACCGACATGTTGCTGGCCGCTGGTGAAACCGGCAAGGCCGTCAATGTCAAAAAGGGTCAGTTCCTGGCGCCGTGGGAGATGGGCAATATCGTCGACAAGATCGAAAGCACCGGCAACCAGAACATTCTGCTGACCGAGCGCGGCACATCCTTTGGCTACAACACGTTGGTGGCCGACATGCGATCACTGCCGCAAATGGCCAAAACCGGCTATCCGGTCGTGATGGATGCCACCCATTCGGTTCAACAACCCGGCGGCAAGGGCGGCTCGTCCGGCGGGCAAAGGGAATTCGCGCCGGTGATGGCCCGTGCGGCGGTTTCGCTGGGCGTCGGCGCCGTGTTCATCGAAACCCACCAGGACCCGGATACCGCGCCGTCCGACGGCCCCAACATGATTCCGCTGGACCAGATGGGACAGCTAATTGCCACATTGATGCGTTTTGATGCGCTGGCCAAAGAAAACCCGATTCAGATTTAACGATTGAGAAGAATTATGACCAAACCCACGCCTGAGGTGACCCCTAACACCTGGAGCTTTCTGCGCGATGCGATGATCAAACCCACCGGGTTCCGCGAATATGACGCCCGCTGGAAATACCCCGAGGAAATCAACCTGCCCGGCATGACCGCGCTTGGTCTGGGGCTAGGTACGCAGATGCGCAGACGCGGGATTGAACCGGTGATTGCAGTGGGCAACGATTACCGCGACTATTCTCTGGCGATCAAGAACGCGCTGATCCTGGGGCTGATGCAGGCGGGTATTCAGGTCAAGGATATCGGCCCGGCCCTCAGCCCGATGGCCTATTTCGCGCAGTTTCATCTGGACGTGCCTGCCGTGGCGATGGTCACGGCCAGCCACAACCCGAACGGCTGGACCGGCGTCAAGATGGGCTTTGACCGCCCCCTGACCCATGGTCCGGATGAGATGTCCGAGCTGCGCGATATCGTCCTGAATGGCGAAGGTATCCCGCATGAAGGTGGATCCTACGAATTCGTCGATGGCGTGAAAGAGGCGTATATCGATGATCTGGTTGGCGATTTCAGAATGTCTCGCCCGCTGAAAGTTGTGTGCGCCACAGGAAACGGGACGGCATCGGCCTTTGCCCCTGAAATATTCGAGCGGATGGGCGTTGAGGTCGTGCCTAGCCACAACCGGCTGGATTACACCTTCCCGAACTACAACCCCAATCCCGAAGCCATGGAGATGTTGCACGACATGTCCGACACTGTGAAATCCAGTGGCGCCGATCTGGCGCTTGGGTTTGACGGGGATGGCGATCGATGCGGTGTGGTCGATGACGAGGGTGAGGAGATTTTCGCCGACAAGGTCGGCGTCATCATGGCCCGCGATCTGGCCAAGCTTTATCCCAATTCGACCTTCGTGGCCGACGTGAAGTCCACTGGCCTGTTCGCCAGTGATCCAGAGCTTCGGGCGCATGGCGTAAAGGCGGATTACTGGAAGACCGGCCACAGCCACATGAAGCGCCGCGTGAAAGAGATCAACGCCCTGGCCGGGTTCGAGAAATCGGGCCATTACTTTCTGGCTGAACCAATTGGTCGTGGCTACGACTGCGGCATGCGCGTGGCGGTCGAGATCTGTAAACTGATGGACCGCAATCCTGATCAGAGCATGTCTGACCTGCGCAAGGCGCTGCCAAAAACGTGGTCGACGCCGACCATGTCACCCTATGCAGCAGACACCGAGAAGTACGATATCCTGAACCGCCTGGTCGACAAACTGGTCGCCAAGGCCGACGCTGGTGAAAGTTTTGCCGGACGTGCGATCAAAGAGGTGGTTACCGTCAACGGTGCCCGTGTCATTCTGGACAACGGCAGCTGGGGTCTGGTACGCGCCTCTTCGAACACGCCCAACCTTGTTGTGGTTTGCGAAAGCAGCGAGAGCGAAGGCGAGATGCGCGCCATATTTTCGGATATCGACGCGGTCATCCGTACTGAACCGGGCGTCGGCGATTACGATCAGACCATCTGATGTAACAACCGGGGCGCGGATCGCGCCCCGGGTTATTCTGACCTGGCCGTCATTTCAGTCCGCGCCCAGCAGTTTCAGCAGACCTTTTTTGGCCTCTTCCTCAAGCTTGTCCTTGATGGCATCTTCGATCTGGTCACTGTCCGTAATCGTTGTGTCCAGTTCGCCGCCGACTTTTTCAAAGACCTTCTGCTTGGCGTCATCTTCAAGCTTTTTGAGTTCTGCATCAGCCGCGGCCTCGATCACCTTGCTAAGGTCCGGCCGGATCGAGGGGTTGCTCCATGGCCCCTGTATCCGCACAGGCACGGCAATGCCTTGACCCGAATTTGCCCGCAATGCGACCGGGGTGAACAGGTAATCGATGTTCCGGGCACCCAGCCCGACAAGGCCTTTTCCATCCGCCCGGTAGTTGTCCAACAACATCAGCAGATCATTGTTGGTCAGCGTGCCCTGATCCATCGTGAACGTGGCCGACAGGCTGTTGAACACCGTCGTGCCGCCCGTGCCCTGCCCCCGGCCCATCAGACGGTCGAGATCGATACCTGCGATTACCCCTTTGCCAACATTGACGCCCCCTTTTCCGCTGAGGGATCGCATGATCTGGTCTTCGGTTTGCCCGACGCCCAGAAACTCGAGCGTTCCCGATCCGGTGCCCGAAAGCCGTTCGATCCCGGCCAGCGTTGAGAGCATCTGCTTCAGGTCAATCCCGTCAGCCCTAACGTTGCCGCCCACCGACAGCCCGTTCCGGTTGTTGACCACCATCTGCCCGTTCAACTGTCCTGAGAACAAGGTGGCCGGGTGCATTTGAAACACAGCCCGCGCGCGATCGAGGCTCATGGTCAGATCGCTTTGGCCGAATGTCATTCCAGGAACCGCAATCGAGGTGGCCGTCAGGCGGATATTGCCGTTGGCCAAAGCCAGGGCTGATGCATCAATCGGGTCTTTGGACCAACCCGTGTCAGGCGCAGATGCACTGGTTGCTCCACCACCGGTGGAGGCATCGGTGCCGGCAATCTGAGACAGATCCAGATCACCCGCGCTCAGCCGGGCCGTGATCTGAGGCGGATCGGAAATGACAAGGTCCGCCTCGCCAGTCAGGCGGTTGTTGTCCAGAATTGCGGTCATATCCCGCAAGGCGACCCGACCGTCGCTGGTATAGGTCATCTGACCGGATACATTCGCCACACGCCCAAGCCCCTGCGGCACATATGTTCCGGCCTGCCCGAAGGCCGCCAGCATTTTCTCGGTGTTTGACGATTTGACCTCAAGCTGGCCGTCCATTTCCCCGGCCAGGTTGACCCGGCCGTCAAACCCGATCTGGCCACCCGGTGCCTTCAGCAACATCTCCAACGCGGTCACGTCTCCGGACGAAAATGCGGGTAGGTCGGGTATTTTCAGATCGACCTTCACGGTGCCGCCGGGCACCGCCATGCTGGCCTCCATCACCATTGGGGCGGTGACTTCGGGCCAACTGGCCGACAAATCGACATTCGCGAAATCCATCGTTGTGACACCGTTTTCGACGTAGATCAGCCGCACACGGGTCAGTTCCAGAAACTCCAGCGTGACCGCGCCAGCTTCGGCATCCGGCGCAGATCCCCCGGGATCGCCACCCGAAATGGCAGCCGTCGCAGTGCCAAGTTCCCAGTTTGCGCGCCCATCCGAAACTTCCAGTCGAAGAACCGGGTTTTCTGCCGCGACCCGTTTGATCCTGATGTCACCAGACAACAACGCCGCTGCATCGACACCGACCATCAGGCGTTCCGCGCTCAGCATTGGTTCTGGCCCGGCCCATGCAGCGTTACCAAACGTGACGGGCCCGGTTTCCATTCCCAGAACCGGCCAGAAGGACAGGTTGACGTCTCCGGACAGGTTCAGGTCGCGACCTGTCTGCGCCCGAACCTGCTCGGCCAGAATCGACCCCAGTTTTTCGCCCGGCATCAGCAGCAACGCGCCAATCACCAGCCCGATTACGGCAACGAATACGAACAGGATCCGCAACAACCACTTCATCTTTCTGCTCTCCGCCTTTTTGGCTTTTCTTTGCTTGAGATCATTCAAATCAAAAGCGGGATTTGCAAGGGGAAGCGTTCCCCACTATATGCCGCGCCATGAGCACGAACCCGCCAAACCTCCGCCCCGACCTGGCACCTGCCGCCCGGATCATCGATACGCCCCGTCCAAACCAGCCGACCATCGGTATGGTGTCCTTGGGCTGCCCCAAGGCTTTGGTCGATAGTGAGCGTATCCTGACCCGCCTGCGTGCTGAAGGGTACGGCATTTCGCCCAACTATTCAGGGGCCGATGCCGTCATCGTGAACACATGCGGGTTCCTGGACAGCGCCAAGGCTGAATCGCTGGATGCAATCGGCGAAGCGTTGGTGGAAAATGGCAAGGTGATCGTGACTGGCTGCCTAGGCGCGGAACCGGACTACATCCGCGAGCATCACCCGCGGATCATGGCCGTCACCGGCCCACATCAATACGAACAGGTGCTGGATGCCGTGCATTCGGCCGTTCCGCCCGATCCGGACCCGTTCGTCGACCTGCTGCCTGCCTCGGGCGTCAAACTGACACCACGCCACTACAGCTATCTGAAGATCTCGGAAGGCTGTAACCACAAGTGCAAATTCTGCATCATCCCTGACATGCGCGGGAAACTGGCCAGCCGCCCGGCCCATGCGGTGCTGCGCGAGGCGGAAAAGCTGGTTGAAAGCGGTGTGCGCGAGTTGCTGGTAATCTCGCAAGACACCTCGGCCTATGGGCTGGATCGCAAATACGACGTCAACCAATGGAAAGACCGCGAGGTACGCAGCCACATCACCGATCTGGCGCGCGAGCTGGGACGGCTAGACGCCTGGGTACGGCTGCATTACGTCTATCCCTACCCGCATGTGCGCGAACTGATCCCGTTGATGGCGGATGCTGGCTGCAATGTTCTGCCCTATCTGGACATCCCCTTTCAGCACGCCCATCCGGATGTTCTGAAACGCATGGCCCGCCCGGCCGCTGCGGCCAAAACACTGGATGAAATTGCCGCGTGGCGCGCGACCTGCCCCGACATCACCCTACGTTCGACCTTTATCGTGGGTTATCCGGGCGAGACCGATGCCGAATTCCAGGCCCTGCTGGACTGGATGGACGAAGCGAAACTGGATCGCGTCGGCTGCTTTCAATACGAAAACGTAGACGGCGCCCGGTCCAACGACCTGCCGGATCACGTTCCTGCTGACGTCAAACAGGACCGTTGGGAGCGATTCATGGAAAAGGCACAGGCAATTTCAGAGGCCAAGCTGGCGGCCAAGGTTGGTCAGGCGATTGAGGTCATCGTCGACGAAATCGACGAAGACGCCGCCACATGCCGCACGAAAGCAGACGCGCCCGAGATCGACGGCAACCTGTTCATTGACAAAAACTTCGAATCCCTGAAACCCGGTGACATCGTTTCTGTCGAGGTCGACGAGGCCGGAGAATATGATTTGTGGGGAAAACTGGCCTGACCAAAAGACGTCAATCGCCGTGACTACCGGCAATTGGGACATTCAGATCAGGGCGCGGATTTGCAGGCGGCCCTGAACAGGACCGCCTGCGAAAGGCTTATTGGGAAACTGGATTACAGACAGTCTGACCCGCTTCGGTTGTGGCCAGTTCATAACCTGCCGGACAGCTCGGAGAACCGTATTTGTCATAGTCAGGCTGGATATAGACCGGGGCCGGCTCTTCCTGCTGAGAGCAGGCGGTCAGAATAAGGGCAAACGCACCTACGGCTGCGAGTTTCAGTTTCATGTCCGTCAATCCTCTATTACTTTTCTGATATTGCCCGGTTTTTCGGGCCAATCTCAGAATAAGAGTTGGCGGGCGTTCTGGCAACTAAACAGATCACAAATTCGTTATTTCGGGCAGAGTTACGCTGGTAAAGGCGACCACGAGCGCTGAAAATTCCACAACCGCTACCCTTTTCGGGCCTGTGTTCTAAACTATTGAAATGACATCAGCCAACAACGGAGCAGCCAAATGTCCGACAGCCCGATCATTGCCCAGAAAGGCCCTTATCCGGTCGAAGTGACCGAAGGAAAAAGCTATTTCTGGTGCGCCTGCGGTACGTCCAAGAAACAACCTTTTTGCGACGGATCTCACAAAGGAACCGGGCTGGAGCCGGTGAAATACACTGCCGAAGCAACGAAGAAGGTGTTCTTCTGCGGCTGCAAGCAGACATCGAAACCACCATTATGCGACGGCTCACATTCGCGTCTGTGAAAACTTTCTAAGCGCCTCAAGAGCAGAGGCGTTTGCGCAGAAATCAGGCGCCTTTTCCGGTGTGGACTGCTGCGTTGCCAGCCATAACTCACATTTGCTGCTACAATCCGCTGCCCGGCACCGAGTAACGATTTCGGCAAATCCGTGGGGCGACAGTTTCCCTTCGGCCATCGCATCCGAGAACGAAACCCCGATGATCCGTGCGGTCGATCGGGTAAGCCAGAAATGCTTGTCGATATCTCCCAGTCTGTCCGAAGCCATCACTTGCATCCTTTTTGCCGGGCTTTCAGCACCGCAAACTGAGCCTTGTTCATACAGATTTCAGGGGCGTTGGACGCGTCTTCGCAGCGGTCCAACCATTCAGGACAGGCACTGGCCCAGTTACAGCCCCGGCATCGCTGCACCATGTTGCTCCAGTCCCGCTGGGTCAGGTGCCCGCCCTTATGCGCTGCGGCGATGTCTACGCCGGTCGCCTGCCCCATGCGCAGGACCAGTCGAAGATGGGTCATGATGTGTCCCAGTGGTGACATGGTACATCCGGCCGCTCAGGGTTTCAGTTTGTTCAGCAACTCCTGATTTCGGCAGTATTCCGGCGTCTGGCTTGTGGCTACCGCTTTGGTCAGGAAGTTCTCGCAATGGCCGGGATTGGGGCAATCGGTGCAGCGCAGAACGGCATCGGAAATCGCGTCGATCGAAACCTGGCCAGCGATCGCGGCTTCTTCCAGATCAACTCCGACAGTTGTGGCCATCTGGTCCAGAAGACCGGCATGGCGTCGCAATGTGTTTCGGCTGAGCATTACGCATCCTTTCCCGTTCGCGTTACAAGAAAGGATATCGCACCCGTTCGCGTCAGCCTTTGACCCAGGTCAAAGTGCCGCCGCCTGATGATCCAGATAGGCGCGCGTCGCATCCTGCACGCGCCGAAAGCGATCGCCCCCCAGTTTTTTCCCGCCGTACCAGCGCGTTACTACGATCAGATGGCTGTCCAGACCTGCCCGCTCCATCATTCGCAGGATCACCATTCCGGCCCCGCTTTCGCCGTCATCCGCTTTGAGCGCACCGGTCGGCAGTACCGCAGCCCAGGTATTGTGCGTGGCTTTCGCATAGTTCTTGTCAGATTTCAGCTCACTCAAAACCGCATCGATTTCATCCCGGGTCTTAACTGGCGCACCGGATACCGCATATTTCGAACCGCGATCTGTCAGGATCACGCCCATCCGGACAAGCGATGTCATGGGGTCAGCCCCAGTTGCCGGGCGGTTTCCTGAACTATCTGCACACGCTGCGCGTTAGGTGGATGGGTGCCAAGAAACTTGTCACCCGGATCAGGAATGCGATTGAAATACACTGCCCCCACCAAGGGGTTGTATCCCGCCCTATAGGTAATGACGGTGCCCAGTTGATCGGCCTCAAGCTCGAAATCCTTCACATAGGCCTGCACACCGACCTGTGCCCCCAATTTCTGCCAGGCTTCGACATCAGCGTCATCTCCTCCGTCGAGGCGCGCGAGGTCACCGAAAATCACCGCGCTTTCCTGCGAATTGTTCGACTGCCTGGCAAGGTGACCCAAAACGTGATGCGCGGCCTCGTGCCCCATGACAAACGCCAGTTCGTCGGCGTTCTTTGCTGAATTGATCATGGTCTGTGTGAAAATGATCACCGGTTGCCCGTCATCATCCAATGTCTGAAACGCGTTTTCTGGGGCCCGTGGGTTCAGATCCACCATGATCGTAAAGTCGCAGTTCCGGTTGCCCGGCTGTCGCAAGCATTCAGCGCGCGCCGCTTTGCCGACTGCTCGGCTGATTTCGCGGAATTCTGCGGACGAGACCCGAGAACCCGGGCTTTCGCTGTCCCAATCCTCGGCAGGCAAAACGCGCAAAGTACCGGCTTCGCAGGCCGCCAGCAGAACAGAAACCAGCAAAAATGTCAGGCGGCGCATCAGTAATCCTTTGGACCGGTCATACCGTATCGCAACCATAGCGTGCCACGCCGGGAACGGCCACGTCTGATTGGCAGTCAATGGGTTGCATTACCTGCGTTGGCCCTGCACTTTGCTTTTATGTTTTCGATTGAGCATGAATTCGACTCGACAGTCATTACCCTGGTGGACGAAGGCGAAAAGCCTTTGAACGAAGATGTCGTTATCAACAGTTTCGCAGAATGCGTGACGCTTGAACAATTGGATCCGCGCACGGACCAGGTTCAGAAAATTACCCTGTCACCCGAACAGGTGCGCGACTTGGCGGCGGCGCTGGACCTGCCCGAGGGGGTCTATCAGATACGCGAAACGCCACCTCAGGGATCATAGACAAAGATTTTGTCACGAGCGGTCTGACCGTGCTTCAGGATCAAGGCAGACGCCGAAATCCCCATGGATTGCGCCAAAAGCTTCCGAACCGCCTTGTTTGCCCTTCCATCTTCAGGTGCGGCGGTGACACAGACACGCAGAATGGTGCCGTCCACCGCAATGCTGTCACGCGCTGCTTTTGGAGTAACCCTGACCGAAATCTGTTTGCCCGGCACGGCAAGTGCGCTCAGATCCAGTAAATTTCGCAGTTTTGCTTTGGCCATCCTGCTTCCCTGTTCGCAACACCCTTGCATGAACGGGGACAGAGTGAAATTGATCTGACACCAAAACAGCTTGCCCTTGAATCAGAGGCAGTGCCACCCAAGATACAAACTGCCTATGTAAAGGAAGTTAACATATGCCTCTCAAGAATCAGGCTGCTCTGGAGTTTCTGCAAATCCGCCGCTCACGTCCGGCCAAAACGCTGATCGCACCGGCCCCGACGCGGGAAGAGCTGATGCCTCTGCTTACGGCCGCGGCTCGCAGTCCGGATCATGGCAAGCTCGAGCCCTGGCGTTTTCTTGTGTTGGAAAAAGGGGCGATGGCCCGTCTTTCGGAGCTGACCGGGGACTGCGGCGCTCGACTGGGGAAATCGCCTGAAGATATTTCCAAGGCCCGCAGCCAGTTCGACATGGGTCATCTGGCCGTCGCTGTGATCGAGGTTCAGAAACCATCGGAAAAAATTCCCGCCATCGAGCAGACCTACTCCGCCGGAGCGGTCTGTCTGGCGCTTTTGAACGCCGCGCTGGCCGCCGGCTGGGGCGCGAACTGGCTGTCAGGCTGGCAAGTCCATGACCGCAAGTTCTGCAAGGACGCTCTGGGCCTGGCCGATCACGAGCGTGTAGCGGGCCTGATTCACATCGCGACAGAAGGAGCGGAACCACCAGAGCGCCCGCGCCCGGATGTGACCGCGCTGACGCAATGGGTTGTTGAATGATTATTTTTCAGTCATTCTTTCTGGCGCTCGGCCAGATCGGAGACCCGAGATTCCGCAAGGTCCTGCTGCTGGGCGTCGGCTTGACTTTCGCATTGCTGGTCGTGGCTTATGCCGGTTTCCTGTGGCTTATCAATGCGCTTGTCGGCGACCAGGCCACTTTACCCTTGCTGGGTGAGGTCACGTGGCTGAACGATCTGCTCAGCGTGTCCTCTCTGCTGTTGATGATGGTACTGTCCGTGTTTCTGATGGTGCCCGTCGCCTCGGCCATCACGTCGATGTTTCTGGATGAGGTCGCGCAGGCCGTCGAGGACAGGCACTATCCCAATCTGCCACCGGTTGCAGGAATTCCGGTAGCCGAGGCGTTGAAGGATACAGTGAACTTTTTGGGCGTTCTGATCGCGGCCAACCTGCTGGCGCTGGTTCTATACGTGATCTTCACGCCGCTTGCCCCGTTTATCTTCTGGGCGCTGAACGGATTCCTGTTGGGGCGTGAATACTTCACTCTGGCAGCGATGCGCAGGCTGGGCCGCGATGGCGCGCGCAAGCTGCGCGCTAGGCATTCCGCAACCATCTGGATAGCCGGCACGTTGATGGCAATTCCGCTGTCAGTGCCGCTTGTAAACCTGCTGATCCCCATTATCGGAGCAGCCACGTTCACGCATATCTACCATCAACTGTCAGCCACGGACTTGTAAGGGCTATCCCTGGCGGTCAAGCTGGTTCAGCCAGTCGAAATCCTGCACCGAGATCACGCCGGACACGATGATACCGGCGATGATGGCCCACAGGACGGCCGAAATCCCGGTGGTGATCCACATCTTTTTCTTCATGTGATGCACTTCCGGAGCACCCGCATGGGTGCCCGGAACGATCTCGCCCAGATCGCCCTGCGTTTTGATCCGGATGGGCAACACCACCAGCAAGGTCATGAACCAGATGACCGCAAACAAAACAATCGCTGCCGTGATCGTCATATCAGATCCTCCGAGGCTGTGGTCAGACCTGCTCGAGTTCGACCAGACATCCGTTGAAATCCTTGGGGTGCAGGAACAGAACAGGTTTGCCGTGGGCACCGATCTTGGGCTCTCCCGACCCCAGAACACGGGCACCGGTTTCCTTCAGGTGGTCACGAGCGGCAATGATATCTTCGACCTCGTAACACACATGGTGAATGCCGCCTGCAGGGTTCTTTTCCAGAAACCCGTTGATCGGGCTGTTTTCGCCCAGCGGATAGAGCAGTTCGATCTTGGTGTTCGGCAACTCGATGAAAACGACGGTTACACCGTGGTCCGGTTCATCCTGAGGCGCCCCCACCTTTGCGCCCAGCGCGTTACGGTATTGCGCGGATGCGGCTTCGAGGTCCGGAACGGCGATGGCGACGTGATTCAAACGTCCGATCATTGTGCTCTCCTGTCGTTTCTGCGTTGCAGCGTTTATGGGCGCAGACGATCAAAAGGGCAAGGCGCGACGGCCCTGCCTCGGTATTGCCCTCCGGCGTCAAACACCCAGACACCAGCGCATGACCGCCTTTTGCGCGTGAAGACGGTTTTCGGCCTCATCAAAAATGACCGAGTTCGGGCCATCCATAACCTCGGACGTGGCTTCCTCTTCCCGGTGCGCCGGCAGGCAATGCATGAACAACGCGTCGGGTTTGGCGTGGGCCATCAGTTCGGCATTGACCTGATAGGGGCGCAGCAGGTTGTGACGGCGTTCCTTGGCCGACTGGGAATCGTGCATCGAGACCCAGGTGTCGGCGACCACCAGATCGGCACCTTCAACCGCTTTGTAGGGATCACGTTCGACCACGATCTTCGAGCCCTTCTGACGGGCAAAGCCCATGAACTCTTCTTCCGGATCGAATTGAGCGGGTCCCGTAAACGTCAGATCGAAGCCGAACTGGCCTGCAGCATGCAGGAAGGAAGCACACACATTGTTGCCGTCGCCTGTCCAGACCACCTTCTTGCCGGCGATGGGGCCGCGGTGTTCTTCAAACGTCAATACGTCCGCCATGATCTGGCAGGGATGGGTGCGATCTGTCAGACCGTTAATGACGGGGACATCCGAGTACTCGGCCATTTCGGTCAGAATGGTTTCGTCAAAGGTCCGGATCATGATCATGTCGACGTAGCGCGATAATACACGGGCGGTGTCGGCGATAGTTTCGCCATGGCCCAATTGCATATCCTTGCCGGACAGAACCATGGTCTGCCCGCCCATCTGGCGCACTCCCACATCAAACGACACGCGGGTTCGGGTCGAAGGCTTTTCGAAGATCAGCGCGACCATGCGATCCTTGAGAGGCTGTTCATCGTCATGAGCCGCCTTGGGGCGGCCGAGGCGCGCCTTTTTCATGGCGTCGGCTTGGTCGATCATGCTGCGCAGGGCTGCTGCATCGGTTTTATGAATGTCGAGAAAATGGTTCATTTCATTTCGCTTTTGGCTGTCGGACGCCGGGGGCCAGCCCCCGGACCCCCGGAGTATTTGGGAAAAGATGAAGATCAGGCGGTTGCGAGACTGGCTTCGACCTGTCGGGCGGCTTTTTCCAGGCGGATCATGGCCTGCGCGATATCGTCCTCGGTCAGCGTGAGCGGCGGCAGGAGTCGAATGACGTTATCGGCGGCAGGGACGGTGATGACCCCGTTGTCATAGCCGGCATTCACCACGTCCATGTTTGTCGGCTTGCATTTGAGGCCCAGCATCAGACCGGCACCGCGCACTTCTTCGAACACGTCAGGATGATTGGCGATCAGGCTTTCGAGTTTCTGGCGCAGCAGGCCGGCCTTGCGGTTCACGCCTTCGAGGAAGGCCGGTGTGGCGACCTGATCGATCACTGCACAGCCTACCGCGCAACCCAGCGGGTTGCCGCCATAGGTGGACCCATGTGTGCCCGCTGTCATGCCGTTCGCCGCATCCTCGGTTGCAAGCACAGCACCCAGCGGGAAGCCCCCGCCAATACCCTTGGCAACCAACATGATATCAGGCGTGATACCCGCCCATTCATGAGCAAAGAGCTTTCCGGTACGGCCGACACCGCATTGCACTTCGTCCAGGATCAGCAGGATTCCGTTATCGTTGCAGATCTGGCGCAGCGCCTTGAGTTCCGCATCCGGAACCGGGCGAATGCCCCCTTCGCCCTGAACGGGTTCGATCATGATCGCGGCTGTATGTTCAGTGATGGCGTTTGTGACACCGTCAAGATTGCCGAAGGCTACATGAACGAAACCGGGCAGCAGCGGACCGAAGCCCTTGGTCATCTTCTCTGACCCTGCGGCGGCGATACCTGCCGAGGAACGCCCGTGAAATGATCCCTCGAAGGTGATGATCTCGACCCGGTCCGGCTGATCTTTGTCATAGAAGTGCTTCCGAGCCATCTTGACGGCCAGTTCACAGGCTTCGGTGCCGGAATTGGTGAAGAATACGGTATCCGCGAATGTGTGTTCGACCAGTTTGTCGGCCAGCGCCTGCTGTTGAGGGATCTGGTACAGGTTCGAAACATGCCACAACGCGTGTGCCTGATCCGTCAGAGCCGCAACCAGTGCCGGATGCGCGTGACCCAGCGCGTTCACCGCGATCCCGGCGCCGAGGTCCAGAAAACGTCGGCCGTCCGCCTCGGTCAGCCAGGCACCTTCGCCTTTCACGAATGAAAGCGGTGCGCGATTGTAGGTCGGCAGAACGGACGGGATCATCGGATCATCCTTTTCAGATTGGTTAAGCCCCGTGAGTGATACACGAAGGCCGGTTTCGTCAACTGATTTGGTGGAGATTGCGCTGATTTGAACAGCACAAAGGATCAACAGGGCCGGTTACGCGGTCAGGCGTCGGCGTCGGAGGCGCAGG
Organism: Ruegeria sp. BG6; assembly: GCF_056538465.1. Lineage (NCBI taxonomy): Bacteria > Pseudomonadati > Pseudomonadota > Alphaproteobacteria > Rhodobacterales > Roseobacteraceae > Ruegeria > Ruegeria sp. BG6. The sequence goes on from NZ_JBQFTB010000014.1 coordinate 50,119, forward strand.
ATATGTGCGTGTTTGATCATGCGGGCCGTATAGCGGGACCTTCGATTTCTGAAAACCCCGAAATTAAGTGGATCGCATAATTTCACTCTGACACAAGCATAGGCACTTGTCATTTCGCCCTGCGTCGCGCACCGCTGAACCATGACCCCGGCGCGCCAAAACCCAGCCCTTGCGGCTATTCTCATTTTTGTTGCCAGCGCGCTGATCGCGGGCACAACACTGCTGGCCAAGGCGCTGGGCACCGATACGCTTGGTCCGGCGCTTCATCCGATACAGATCAGCCATGGGCGGTTTCTGTTTGCCTTTGTCGTGATCATCAGCGCGGTCGTCGCGCTGCGTCCGAACCTGCGGCGACCGCATTGGGGGCTGCATGTCGGGCGGACCAGCTTTGGCTGGTTGGGGGTCACGCTGATGTTTGCCTCGGTCGCGTATATTCCAATAGCGGATGCGACTGCGATTTCCTTCCTGAACCCGGTCTTTGCGATGATGCTTGCTATCCCTCTTCTGAAAGAGGGGGTCGGTCCCTGGCGCTGGCTGGCGGCAGCGGTGGCCCTGACAGGCGCGCTGATCCTGTTGCGCCCCACGCCGGCCAGTTTTCAGCCCGCAGCGCTTTTGGCGTTGACGGCGGCTGCGGTGATCGGGATGGAGCTGATATTTATCAAGAAACTCTCAGGTCGTGAAATTCCGATCCAGATTCTGCTGGTGAACAACTCTATGGGGCTGGGTATCGCAACGGTCGCGGTAATTGCGGTTTGGCAGCCGCCCACCCCTGCACAATGGGTCGCTCTGGCGGGGATCGGTGGGCTGATGGCCTGTGCGCAAGCCTGTTTTGTCAACGGTATGGCCAGGGCTGACGCCTCATTCGTGGCGCCGATCAGCTACGCGACCCTGATCTTCGCCGCCCTGTACGATTTTGCTGTTTTTGGTGTGATTCCGGATGCGGTCAGCTTGGCAGGCTCGGCCATCATCCTGACCGGCGCCCTGATTCTGGTCTGGCGCGAGGCCCGCGCGCGGCACTAAAAATATCCGGAAACTTCCGACGTTTTTGGCCCGAGGGCGACCTCGGTGTCGCAAATCTTCACGACACCTGATCCGAGACCCGCATTCTGGTCGAAATTGTTTGTTGTTTAGAGAGATTACGCGATGCACGAACGCCGAATCCCGGAATGGGTCCGCCATGCTCCTGCCCCGTCGGTCCGCGAGTTCGGACTGCTTGCGGGTTTTGAGGCAATTGTTCGCGGCATTCTGATTTCGGTCTTTCCGCTGGTGATGTATCGCGCGCTGGGCGACGCGTCTTCGGTTTCCTTTGTGTATTTTCTGGTGGGGATCGTGTCGCTGACGGCCGGTCTGATGGTGCCATTCATCATTCGCTTCATTCCGCGGCGCTGGGCGTACACCATCGGTTGCGTGATGTTCATGGTCAGCGCTGTTCTGGCCATCGAGGGCAGCCCGACCGCCGTGGTGACTGCCTTGGCCATAAACACGGTGGCGACAGTTGTGACATTTGTCTGCTTTAACGCTTACGTGCTGGATTACATCAGCAAAATCCAACTTGGACGCTGCGAAACCAGCCGCATGTTTTACAGCGCGCTGGGCTGGACCGGCGGACCGATGGCCGGCGTATTGCTGATGGAACTATGGGCACCAGTGCCTTTCGTGATCAGCGCGGTCGCCTCTTTTGGCATGCTGATCCTGTTCTGGAGCATGCGCCTGGGCAATGGCAAACTGATCACCAAGGCGCGCGGACCGGCAACCAATCCACTGGCGTTTCTGCCTCGTTTCTTCTCCCAGCCCCGGCTGGTGGCCGGATATCTGTTTGCGATGATCCGCTCGTGCGGCTGGTGGATCTATGTGGTCTACCTGCCAATCTTTGCCATTCAGAACGGGCTGGGTGAGCAGCTTGGCGGCATTCTGCTGTCGGGAACCAATGCAATGCTGTTTGTCGCCCCATTGATTCTGCGCTGGGTCCAGGCGCGGTCTTTGCGGGCTGCGGTTCGGACGGGTTTTGCCGCCTGTGGGGTCTGTTTCGTCGTCGCCGGGGCGGTGGCGGGATGGCCCGTTGCGTCGGTTGCGGCGCTGGTTTTGGGGTCGGTCTGGCTGATCGTGCTGGATATCTGCGCCGGATTGCCGTTTCTAATGGCCGTGAAACCGTCAGAGCGGACCGAGATGTCAGCTATCTATTCCAGCTACCGGGACGTATCAGGCATTCTGACGCCGGGCGTGGCCTCACTGGTACTTCTGGCTACGCCGGTTGCAGGCGTGTTTGCGGCCGGCGGCGTTGCCCTGTTTGGGGCATGGGCGGTAGCGGCACGGTTGCACCCCAGGCTGGGACGACCCCGGGTCCCGTTGCAGCCGGGTGCGCTGGCCGAAGCCGCCTAGGCCTTTAGCCGATATCCTGTGCGCAGCATCTGCCAGGTCAGCGCGCCTATCAGGCCGGTTGCGCCTGCGCAGACGGCCATACCCAGCCACGGCGAACTGTCGGACACGCCGATCATCCCGTAACGCAACCCGTCAATCAGATAAAAGACGGGATTCAGATGGCTCAGGCGGTTTAGCACCGGTGGCAAGGCTTCGACGGAGTAGAAGGTGCCCGACAAAAAGGCCAACGGTGTGACAATGAAATTGGTGATCGCCGCCATCTGGTCAAATTTGTTGGCGAAAATTCCGGCAAGCAGCCCGAGTGCCCCCATGAAAGCGCCGCCAAGCAGCACAAAAATCAGCGCTATCAGCGGATGGTGCGGCACCAGCCCCAGGACCACCGCCAGCGCGATGGCGACAACGCAGGCTATCAATACGCCACGTGCGATGCCGCCGGCCAGATAGCCCAGCAATATCTCCAGCGGCGAAAGCGGAGGCATCAGAGTGTCGACAATGTTTCCCTGCACCTTGGCGATCACCATCGAGGATGATGTGTTGGCAAAGGCGTTCTGAATGACTGTCATCATCATGATTCCGGGGGCCAGGAAGGTCAGGAACGGCACACCCATCACGTCCGGCCTGCCGGGGCCGATAGCGATATTGAAGATCAGCAGGAACAACCCCGCGGTCACCAGCGGGGCCAGCAAAGTCTGCGTCCACACCGCCAGAAAGCGCAGGGTCTCGCGCTGCGCCAGCGTGAAAAGGCCCATCCAGTTCACTACTCCGAAATGGCGCGTATTCTGATCTGCGGGAATTTGCATCATCTGACCTCAACCTGATTCGAAGACAGCTTGTAACTCGGGCTGCAGTGATTAAAATAGGGGGCTGATACGAATTCCCAAGGCGGCCCGAATCCGGGGCCGCTTTCCGCTTTTGAAAGGCAAATGATGTCCTGGACTGACGAGCGTGTAGAACTGCTGAAGAAGATGTGGGGCGAGGGCCAGTCGGCCAGCCAGATCGCCAAGGAACTGGGTGGCGTGACCCGCAACGCCGTGATCGGCAAGGTGCACCGTCTGGGCCTGTCGAACCGGACCACGGGCGCGGCACCGGCCAAGGCTGAACCCAAGGAAAAACCAGCCCCCGAACCCAAGGCGGAAGCCAAGCAAAAACCTGCACCTAAGACCGAACCGGCACGTCCGGCCCCTGCCCCGGCAGCCGAAGCCAAGCCCGCCATTCCGGCCCGTCGTCAGATCATCCCGGCCGGTCAGCCCCTGCCGCCGCAACCGTCGGCCAACGAGATCAGCCCCGAAGCGCTGGCCAAGGTCAACGAGGTCGAAAAGAAGGCCAAAAAGCTGACCTTGATGGAACTGACCGAGAAAACCTGCAAATGGCCGGTCGGCGACCCCGCAACCGAAGATTTCTGGTTCTGCGGTCTGCCGGTTGAACAGGGCAAACCCTATTGCGAAGCGCATGTGGGCGTGGCCTTTCAACCCATGAGCGCCCGCCGCGACCGCCGTCGCTGACCGGGATGCGCCAGGATCCGACCGCGCTGGAGGATACCTGGCTTGCGCGGGCGAAACGTCTGCTGGCGCTGTCCGAGACCGGGCAGCACTTTACCACGGACGGTTTTGACCGCGAACGCTATTGCGAGATCGCCGCTTTGGCGCGCGCCATGCTGGCTGATCTTGGCCACGTCCCGCTGTCACGGATCGAAGGGCTGATATCCGAGCATACCGGCGGTTACGCAACGCCCAGCATTGATATTCGCGGCGCAATTATTCGCGACGGTCGAATCCTTCTGGTCCGTGAACGCAGCGACGGACGATGGGCAATGCCGGGCGGGTTTGCCGATATCGGCAGTTCCCCGGCGGAAAACATTGAACGCGAAGTCTGGGAAGAAGCCGGACTGCGGGTCCGCGCACGTCAGCTTTACGCGCTGCGACACAAGGCACGCCACCCGTATCCGGCGGACATACGGGATTTCTACAAACTGTTCTTTCTGTGCGAGGAAAGCAGCGTCACAGCACCAGAACCCGGAATGGAAACAAGTGAGGTCGCGTTTTTTGCGCCCCAGGATCTTCCGGAGCTGTCTTTGGTTCGGAATCTGCGGTCAGATATCGAAGCCGCGTTCACGGCCCTTACGAACGGGTCGACTGTCACCCTGTTCGATTAACATCAACTTCCCGCCGTAATCAGTTGTTCTGGTAGAAGAATGACAGCTTGCGGCTGGTTCCGCTGGGCGGGCGTGGGAACGGCGCGGCGCGCCTGACCTGTTCGCGGGCCGCGCGTTCAACTTCGAGCGAGCCGGAACTGTCCACGATTTCGACCCAGGCCAGTGAACCGTCGGGATCGATTTGGAAAAACACCTGCGCAAAACCTCGGGCCGAAACAAACACAACCGGTGCACGATTCAGATGTACCAGAACCTGCCCGGCATAGTTGGTTACATCGGAGTTCCCAGGCCCGCGCCCGCCCGAGCGCGATCCCCCGCTGCCCTGCCTGAACCTATCGATGCCTTCGCGGCGATAAACGGTCAAAGGCGAATCGACTACCTGATCAGGAAAGCGCAAGTCGCTGAAATCCCTCGATCCCTTCAATACACCTTGCCGTTCCGTTGTTGGTCGCCGGTCCGGAAGGCGTGGCCTGATTGAGGTGGTCACGGCGAGCTCTGATTCTTCAGCTGCTCCAACTGTTTCCGCCGCATCCGGTATCGGTGACAGGGCGGCGATCTCCGGTTCCACCGCTTCCTGCACGGGTGGAACAATGGCCGTGACCGGCGGGGTGGCGGCCGCTTCTGGTACGACAGGCAGAGCGGCAAGCTGTTCGGGTTCTGCCGCTGCCTCGATTGCATCAGGATCGCCCTGAGGCGCTTCTGCCGCGGTTTCCGCCTCGACCGGATCGGAGTTGGCTTCATCGGCACTGGGTTTGTCGTCACCATCGGCTTCTTCGGCAGTAATTGAAGGCTGGACCGGTTCTGCGATCTCTGGCTGAACGATTTCGGCTTCGCCGGTGTCAGGGGACGGCACCGGCTTTGGGTCGTTTGAGGCGACCAGCGCCTCGGTGATCGGAACCGGTTCCGTTCGTTCGGGCTCGGGCGGCGTTTCCTCTGGCGGCTCGGGCGTTTCAGCAGGCTCGGGTTCGACGGGTTCCGCCACGGGCTCGACCAGATCCTCGAAGGCATTGCCCATTGCCACCCTGTCAGGCCGGGTATCCGGTGTCTCAGATCCGGGCAGCGCCGGTGTCGTCAGGGTAAGCCCCATCAAGTGAACCATCACCGAAATCGCGATCGCCACGGCGGCAATCAGGGCAGACCCGCGGATCATTCGAGCGCCTGTTCGGTCACGACAAAGACCGATGTTGCCCCCAGACGGCGCAAGGAAGTGGTGATTTCGATCAGGCGCTGACCCTGCGCGTTGCGGTCCGGAACGATCCGTACCGGACCTGCATCATGTGTTTGCATATAGGCCTCGGCGCTGGATGGAGCACCGCGAAAACTAAGTGTTCCGTCGCTGTGCAGCACCAGCGCGTCGGGTGGTTCGCGCCCGGCCAGATCGGACGTGTTCACCAGTTCAAGATCCCCGTCCATTGGTGGTGCCAGCGTGCCCGTGATCAGAAAGAAAATCAACATCAGGAAGATGACATTGATCAGCGCGATGGTGGAATCACGTTTACGGCTGGGGCGGATGTGGCGGATCATGGCCTTACTCCAGCACCAGAACCCTGAGGTCTTCACGGCCACGCAGCAGAGCCAGAATATCAACCAGATGCTGTGCTGTGGCGTCGTTGTCCATGCTGATCAGAACCTGACCCGCTTCGACCCGGGCCGCCAGTTCCTCGGGCGTGACCGGCGCGCCGTTCAGTGCTAGCCGGGTCGCCCCCAATTGCACGAAAGCGCGTTCCGACGGCGTTTCCGAGGCCGCCCCACCGCTGGTTGCACTGCTTAGTTCGATCTCGCCAAAGCGGGAAAAGGTCGAGGACAGCATGAAGAACAACAAAAGCAGGAAAATGACGTCAATGAGTGGCGTCATCGACAACGGGCGTCGGAGGAAGGGTGCGGTATTACGCATGCTCGGGCGCGACCGGGGTATGCGCTCTGCCCGTCGCGGCCTGAATGCCCTGCCCCGGAACCAGCACGGTCCGCAGTGCCTTGTCAGCGAACACACGCTCGCGTGCTGTCCGGCTTTCGAACCACGACAAAACCATCGAGGTTGGCATAGCGACCGCCAGCCCGACTGCCGTGGTGATCAGCGCAACCCAGATACCGCCAGCCAAAAGCGAGGGATCGACCGAAGCCCCGGCGGATTGCAGGCTCTGGAACGCTTCGATCATACCCAGAACGGTTCCGAACAGCCCCAGCAGCGGCGCGAGTTGCGCAACGGTATCAAGCAGGCGAAAACCCCGCTCTAACCCCGCCAGCGCCAGCCCGGCCTCGGCATCCAGCCGCTCGGACAGGCCCGGTGCATCCGGTGCGTCCATCGCCGCATTCACGAGCGGAGCAAGGTAGCTGTGGCTTTGTGTCAGACGTTCACGCGCAAGCTGCCGGTCACCCGCATCCCAGGCCGCCAGCGCCTGAGACAACACCCGATGCCGACCCACGCCGCACGCGGCAAACTGCCAGAGCTTGTACAGCGTGACGGCGAGCGTCAGCACCGACATCACGATCAGGATCGCAACCACCGGCCCACCCAGGGCCACGATCTCGCGCAGCGCAACCAGCGGGCTCATCCCAGTAGCTCCACGTCGACACGGCTGCCAAGCGTCAGCGTTTCCCGGCATATGTCGCTTTCTGCCCCGTTGACCTGACAGGAATTCGTACCGTTGAAAAGAACCTGACCGATCTTCTCGCAGGACAATCCGGAAAGGTTGAACTGGCGCACGCGCATACGGCCCTCGGGAAGGTCCCTCAGAAGCAGAAGCGTCAGGCGATCCACGCCTCCGGAGGTGTCGAAAATCACGGCTTCAAACGAAACAGCGTCAACACCTTGCCCCGTGTCATTTCGCACCACGAAAGTCATCTGGCAGGCGTCATCGATATCCTGAAGTGTGTTGAGTTCGACAAACAATTCCGCCGCAGAGGTTTCATCGGATTGCGCCAGCGCCACGGCCGGCAGCATCCCCAGAAAGAGCCCGGCTAGCGCGAGACGTCGAATTAACATGTGCGGGCTCCCGAAGGTTCAGCAGTTACTTTGTTGACCCGGGGATCGCACCCGGGGTGTGGTTTTCATACCCAAGATAGGTGCGATGAAAAAGACTTGCAGGCGGCCTTGTGAAAATTCGTGCATTTTTTGGGAAAAGCCCGACATGCCTGATCAAACAGACCTGTTGGGCCAACCGACTGTTGCCCCGCTTGGCGTCAGCGCCCGAATGCGCTGTTCGGGGTCCATTTCATTTTTTCACCCGCTTTGCCCCATTTCATCATCAAGCAGGATGTTCCGTATTTCTGGAAATACTTGATATTCAGCGGATACCACCCGGCCTTTGGCACTTCGACCTCGGTGCGCTGGTTGGCTTCGCAGCCCTGGCGTCCGTTGACATATCCGATCTGTTGACCGCCGACATAGGCGTCAATTCCATCGTTGGACCAGGTTTCCAACTCGTAAATGCCGGGCGAGTCAAAACGGATAAAACCGGTAATCTCCGCCGCCACATTATAGGCTTCGTTGAAAGTCATGACAGGATCACCATCCGATGTGTCACGGTAATCCAGTCCCCTCAAAGGCGGACCCGCCTTGGCCTTTTTCAACAGGAAACCAACTTTGGCGAGGTTCTGAATCTTGCGCGGTGGATTCCCCTCCCATGCGTATTTCACATTCAGTCCCGCCTTCGCGTTGGGCTGTGGGTTTGCGGGTTGCAGTTTCAATGGCGCGGACATGGCCGTGCTGCCGATTACTGCCGCGACTGCGGCCAGCGCACCGATCCGAAAGAGTTTCATGGTCTTCTCCCTGAGTGTGGTCTTTTGGGGTTTCTCCCCTTCCGACCTTTTTATTGCGAAGACACTAGGACGTGAAAATTCACCTCGCAAGTCGGTTGAAGTTCACAATTTCAACGTCAGGCCCTTACGTCCTTTGGTGAATCCATTACAACATAGGACGTAATTGAGGTCACATGCGGCAGGGTTCCCAGCACCTCGGTATGAAAAGTCTTGTAGGACGGCAGGTCGGCACACTCCACCCGCAGCAGATACTCGATTGTTCCGGTAATATTGTGGCATTCAACCACTTCCGGCGCACACTGCAATGCGCGCTCGAACCCTTCCTGCGCGGCTTTGGTGTGCTCGCCCAACCCTACGCCGATATAGGCCACAAACCCCACTCCCAGGGCTGCGGGGTTTAGAACCGCCCGATAACCCGTGATGACACCGGCACGTTCCAGCTCCTGCACGCGGCGCAGACAAGCAGATGGCGACAGACCAACACGGTCAGCAAGGTCCAGGTTGCTGATACGACCGTCCCGGGACAGCTCTCGCAATATTTGGCGGTTTACTTCGTCAATCTTGGTCATTGGTTGCAAAACTAGGGGAAACACGCATCAAAACGCAATTTCATTTGCCGGTTTTGCCGCAATTATTCGCTTCATGACCTATGAACTTCTACTCGCCCTGATCGCTTTTGCATTCGTTTCCTCGATCACGCCGGGGCCGAACAATCTGATGTTGATGGCATCGGGTGCCAATTTCGGGTTCCGGCGCACCGTCCCGCACATGTTGGGGGTCGGGCTGGGCTTTACCTTCATGGTTCTGCTGGTGGGAACCGGGCTGGTTCAGATCTTCGACCGTTATCCGGTAAGCTATACGATACTCAAAATCGCATCCGTGATTTATCTGCTGTACCTGGCCTGGAAGATTGCCAATGCCGCGCCGACGCAAGATCAGGCCGTGAAGGGTACACCAATGACGTTTCTTCAGGCCGCCTCGTTTCAATGGGTCAACCCCAAGGCGTGGGCCATGGCCCTGACAGCAACTGCCGCTTATACGCCGGATCAGACGCTGGGTGCGATCATGGTCGTTGCACTGGTTTTCGGAGCGGTCAACCTTCCCTCGGTCAGCGTCTGGACCGTTCTTGGACAACAGATGGCGCGCGTTTTGACAAACCCGCGCCGATTGCTTGCCTTCAACTGGACCATGGCGGTGCTGCTGGTGGCCTCGCTTTATCCGGTGCTGTGGCCGAGTTGAGCTATTTCAGTGGCAGACAGATTTCAGTCAGCAGGTCTTCTGGCGCGGTGTCGCGCGGATCGTTGAGGTAAATTTCATAGCAAGGCCGATCCGCCGGTTCCTCGCCAGATTCAGGCAGCCAGTTGCCGAACAAGCTGTGATAGGCGGCGTGAATTCCTGAATACGGGCCTTTGTAGGTCAGCACAGCGGTATTGCCGCCGGGGATTTCCAGCGCTTCCATACCATCGGGGGTCGCACCGCCGCGATGTTCGGCACCGGCATAGCTGCGCAGTTGATCTTCGGGCACGTCATCGGGACTGTCGAGGTAGACCCCGATAACAGGACCCATCTGCGGCCACAGTTGGCGGGACTCGCACAAGGCACCAAAGGCTTCAAAGCTTTTGCCGATCTCGGCATAAGCGCCTTTGTGGGGCAGCGCGACAACGCGGCGGGCGGGTTCGGTTCGTTTCGTGACGGGATGCATTGGATATTCTCCGGTTCTGAAATGTGGGTTGGCTGGCAGGCATTGCCCGGCCTTGCGAAAACCGGCGGGGCTGCTGCCATAGGCCTCGGAAAAGGCCCGCGCAAAGGATTTCAGGTTGGGATAGCCGATATCAGTGGCCACCTGCGCAACCGGCTTGTCGGATTGCACCAGCCAGCACGCCGCCCGATGCAACCTGATCCGGCGCACGGCCTGCGCGCAGGTTTCGCCCGTGATGGCCCGAAACACACGATGCCAGTGAAACCGCGACATGGCCGCGACATCGGCCAGCGTGTCCAGTGACAAATCGCCTGCCGGGTGGTCATGAATGTAGGCCAAAACGCGCAGGATGCGATCTTCGTAACTGGCTGCCATCGGTACCCTTCCTTCTTCCTGCCTAACCGGGGTCGCATATTCCGCGACCACAAATCTTGCTGAATTCTCACCAACCAATACACTGAAACGCTACGATCTTCGCTTGGACCAATCCTGAGCCCGAACGATGGCCCAAAACAATGGACTTGCATGACATGTCTCACTCACTAGGTTGTCCGCGGTTTGGCTGCTTCCGCATTTTTTGACTTCTCACAGAGAAGCCAAAAACACTCTTCTGCCGACGCAGGGCATGATCGCCGGGCATTTGGCTCAGAACGATCCCAGGTCTGAAACCCTAATTGAAGATCGGCCAAGCCTTAGTCGGAAACTGATCAGCGATCCGTTCAGTGACATTCCGGATGCGATTCATCAACATCCGGGATCCGTCGATACCACGAGCAATAGTCAGATCTGTCGAGCCAAAAACACCGGATGGAAGTGAGAACCGTGTCTAAATGCCGAAGGTGGGTGCCGATGATCTGCCATTCAGTTATGCGCCTGTGAAACAGCCATACCCGCTACGGATCAGGTTCAGGACCCGGCTTGCCTTGTGTTGCATTCCTCTGGCGGCAAGTTCATATAGCGGGGAACTTCCGCGTTGAGAGGCGTCATGACCCAGTATCTGGATTTCGAAAAACCCCTGGCCGAGATCGAAGGCAAGGCCGAGGAACTGCGCGCGCTGGCCCGTGCCAACGAAGAGATGGACGTAGCCGAAGAAGCTGCTGCGCTGGACGCCAAGGCGGCCAAACTTCTGGATGAGCTGTACGACGATCTGACTCCGTGGCGGAAATGTCAGGTGGCGCGCCACCCGGAACGCCCCCATTGCAACGATTATGTCGACGCACTGTTTACCGAGTTCACGCCCCTGGCCGGTGACCGGAACTTTGCCGACGACCTTGCCGTGATCGGCGGTCTGGCGCGGTTCGACGACCAGCCGGTGATGGTGATCGGGCACGAGAAAGGCTCGGACACCAAGTCGCGGATTGAACGCAATTTCGGCATGGCCCGCCCTGAAGGCTACCGCAAGGCCGTACGTCTGATGGAGATGGCTGGCCGTTTTGGCCTGCCGGTGATCACGCTGATCGATACCGCAGGCGCCTATCCCGGCAAAGGCGCCGAAGAACGCGGCCAGTCCGAAGCAATCGCCCGGTCGACCGAGATGTGTCTGAAAATCGGTGTACCACTGGTCTCGGTCATCATTGGCGAAGGCGGTTCGGGCGGTGCGGTTGCGTTCGCTACGGCAAACCGTGTCGCGATGCTGGAGCATTCGGTCTATTCGGTGATCTCGCCCGAAGGCTGCGCCTCGATCCTGTGGAAGGACTCCGAGAAAATGCGCGAAGCGGCAGAGGCCCTGCGCCTGACCGCGCAGGATCTGTACAAGCTTGGCGTCTGCGATCACATCATCCCCGAACCCAAGGGCGGTGCCCATCGTGATCGTCCGGCGACAGTTGAGGCAGTGCGTGCATCAATCACTGCCATGCTGGCCGAACTGGCAGGAAAAGACGCAGCGGCCCTGATTAAGGACCGCCGCCAGAAATTCCTCGACATCGGATCGAATGGGTTGGCGGCCTGAGCCGTCAGCCCCCAAGCCTGCGCAGCAAGTCTGCCGAGGGTGTCCCAGTTACGGCCAGACCACTGGCCCGCTGGTAGTTGCTGATGGCGGCTTCAGACTTCTTGCCGATCACACCATCCGCCCCTTCCGTGTCATACCCGGCCGACGTCAAACGACGCTGCAACTCCTTGCGGTCCTCGAGGGTCAGGCCGTTCTCGTCCGGCCCGAACGAGGCCTGAAACGGCGCGCCGCCGGCGATCCGGTCGGCCAGATGCCCGACACCGATCGCGTAGCTGTCCGAATTGTTGTAGCGCTTGATCACCTGAAAATTGCGGAACACCGCGATGCGCGGTCCGGGCGTCTGCGGCTGCAGCACTGCGACAGGTGTGCCTGACACCGTTCCGACCTCGCCACCCCACTTCTGGCCCCGCACCCAACCGGCGCGCGCCAGATAGGCTGCGGTCGAGGCCAGCGAGTCTGTCGGGTCGTCCGACCAGATATCCCGTCGCCCGTCACCGGTGAAATCAACCGCGTAAGCCAGATACGACGTCGGAATGAATTGCGTATGCCCCATCGCCCCGGCCCAGCTGCCGGTCATATTGTCAGGGGTCGTATCGCCGTTCTGCAGGATCTTCATCGCTGCGATCAACTGCTTTTCAAAGAACTCCCCGCGCCGTCCGTCGTAGGCCAGCGTCGACAGTGCCGATACAACGGGCACATCGCCCCGACGCGCGCCATAGCGACTTTCCAGCCCCCAGACCGCCACCACGATTTCACGGTCGACGCCGTATTGGGCTTCAATTTGCGACAAGGTTGCGCCATGGCGCTGCAGCATCTGTTTGCCGGTGCTGATCCGCTCGTCCGAGGCCGCAATGGCCAGATAATCCTCGAGCGAGCGCTTGAACTCGACCTGGTTGCGGTCGCGTTCGATCACGCCTGGCAAATATCCAGCCCCCTGAAACGCGCGATTGATTGTGGTCTGTGAAATCCCCTGAGATGCCGCGCGTCCCTTGAACCCGGCAACCCAGGCATCCCAGCCTGCATTGGGCACAGCCTGCATCCGTGTGGCCGGCGCGCGCGCAGGTGAACTGATATCGGAACAGGCGGCCAGCAGCGCCGACCCAAGCCCCATAGAAAAGGTCCGTCGATTGATCATGTCTGAAATCTGCTCTTGTTGTGGTTTTGGCCAGAGTAGCGCAGACCGCGCTTTTGAGCCAGAACGTCGCTGGCCTGCGCCTGTCGCGAATGGGGCAACCGGGGTATCGTCGGCAATAAGCCGCCTAGCTGACCAGCAACCGCAAGCCCTGCGTCACATCGGACCGTACCGCCAGCCGTAATCCTGGCTCATCACCAGCCTTGAGCGCAGCTATGATCAGCTTGTGGTAGTGCGGCGGCTCTGTGCGCCTGAGCCGCCCATAGAGCGCGCGCATTGTCGGACCCAGTTGCAACCAAACGGTTTCCGCAATTGCCAGCATCGCCGGCGCCTGCGCCCGAAGGTACAAGGTGCGGTGAAACTCAAGATTGGCGCGGATATACCCGACCGCATCCCGTTTGGTTACCATTTCCGCAACCGTCATGTTGATGCTCTGCAGCCGGTCAATCAGCGCCATGTGCGCCCGCGGCAGTGCCCGGCTTGCCAGTTCAACCTCAAGCAGGGCACGCAAGGCCGCCAGTTCCTCGATCCGGTCATTGCCGAGTTCCGGGGTCGACACGCGACCTGACGACGACAGGGTCAGTGCCCCTTCGGCCGCCAATCGGCGCACCGCCTCGCGGGCCGGCGTCATGGATACGCCAAACTCTTTGCCGATCCCGCGCAGGGTCAACGCCTGCCCCGGGGCAATATCCCCATGCATAATACGGGACCTGAGCGTCCGATAGACGCGGTCGTGCGTTGCAGTCTGGGACTCGGTGGAACGTGCGGTCAACATACGCCCATGTGATCACAAATATCAGCCGGGTCAACTCGTCCCGGCTTCAAATCGGTACTGATGCAGCCGCGCCCCGTTGTCGCGCAACCACCGCCGCTGATCCTTGCAGGGTCCGAAAATCCGCTCGACCTGCGCCCAGAAGGCCGGAGAGTGGTTCATCTCAACCAGATGAGCCACCTCGTGGGCCGCGACATAATGCAGAATTTCTGAAGGTGCCAGAATCAGGCGCCACGAGAACATTAGCGCACCTGCGGAACTGCACGATCCCCAGCGCGACCGCGTATCCCGAAGGGTCAGGCTTTTGTACGGACGGCCCAAAATGGCGGCATAGTCATCGCAAGCTTCTGTCAACCGGTCGCGTGCGAGTTCCTTTAGGAATCGGGCCAGTCGTCGCCCCTCGGCCCCCGAAGGAACCGCGATCTGGTCGCCATGCAACAGGATCCTTCGCCCCGTCGCAGCAACGATTTTTCGCTCGGACCCTTCGATTGGAAGGAAACCGCCGATTTCCACCGGCGTCCGACCGGGCTGGTTCTGCAGATGCTGCCGGATCCAGTTTTCCTTTGTGCGGGCGAAACTCAGCGCTTCGGCCTCGGGCACGCCTTGCGGGAAAGTCAGCGTGACCCGCCCGTCCAGTTGGGAAATCCGCAGACTGATCCGCCGTGCCCGCGCCGACTTGCGCAATGTCAAAGGCACCGGAGGCGTCCCGGGCAATGCATGTTTCCCCATATCCCAACTTCTCCTGCGCAAAGGCTTTGACAGTGCCCGCCGCATGTGGCACGTGACCTGAATCGTTGATACGACTCACCTGATATCAAGGGGATTTGACATGCCCAAGGAAGAATGGGGCGTAAAGCGCGTTTGCCCGACCACTGGCAAGCGGTTTTATGACCTGAACAAGGACCCGATCGTAAGCCCCTACACCGGCGAGATCGTGGTTATGGAAACCGGCAAAAGCCGGATGATCGCCGCCGACGCCGAGGATGCTGCATCCGCCAAGGCGCGTGAATCGCAGTCTGACGATGACATCGCTCTGGACGATGACGTCGATGTCGATCTGGACGATGATCTGCTGGATGATGACGATGACAATGACAACGTGTCGCTGGACGACATCACTGACATGTCATCGGAAGACGAAAACTGATTTCGTCCCGAGGCGGCCCCCGGCCGCCTCGTTTCATTTTCCGGATCAGCAAGACGGCAAAAATTTTGCAAAACCGATTTTTTGGACTTGCACTATCCGGCACCGTCTCATAAACGTCCGTCCACCGCACAGGCGGTACCTGCATGGGGCCTTAGCTCAGTTGGGAGAGCGCTTGCATGGCATGCAAGAGGTCAGGGGTTCGACTCCCCTAGGCTCCACCAAACCTTCTTGAAGACACTTCGGTTATCCCTCGTTTCACCCCCCCAGACCCGCACAGAAGTTAGACGCTGATGGCGCTCAATTCGCGGCGCGTACCGGTGGCTGTGCAAATTCGGGCCGCATGGGCGATGCATTCTATTTCAGCTAGTTGTTCAGTTTCCGGGCAGCCTGCTTTGCTTCATATCGCTCCCATAGCCCCATGTGTCCATTTTGCCGCGCGTTTGCGAGCCAGAGCTTTTTTTGAGCATCAGGCATTTCCAAAGATCGATATTTCCCGCCCGAGTACTTTCCCCAGTCTATCGCAAGCCCAAGTTTGACCATTTCTGCCGATAAATCGCGACCGTCCTCCAAAAAGCATCTGGCGACAGTTCGCCCGTGGGTGTCCTGCTCGGTTACTTCCGCCCTGATTTTTTGTCCTTTGCAGAGGGACACCAGCGCCCACTTCGCTTTCTTTCCATATGGGTGGCTCATCTCTGGTGCATCTACACCAAACAAACGGATCTGGGTTTTTTTGATCACCAGAGTGTCGCCATCAACTACATACGCGGAACCAGTCAATACCGATACCTCTGGACGCGGGACCGTATGGCTTGGGTCGAAACGCGGCAGCTGCGAAGAGCTTTGCTGCGGGCCGGTGGTTATCTTGGGCTTTTCGCCCACTCGAGGCTGCCAGGGGCGCGCAATCGTGTTGTCAGGCTTGTTGCTGCGAAGCGCCAAAAAAACTGCACCTGCCAGAACCAGGCCCAATACTATCAAGATTTCCACGAAACAGGTCTCCCATAGCTTGTCAGAAAAAATGGCTTCACTAGAATTGGATCAACTCAAGCACACGCCGGGGTTGAATTTCTAGAGTATGTCATATTCACCCAATAAGATGTGACCTCATTGCCTCTCCAAAAAGGTCACTGGGTGCGCTTTGTGACGGTTCATCTCCGCTTCTTCATAAGGCCAAATAACTTGCTGGGTTTCAGTTAGTTCCTGATTTCCACGTCTTCTTGGGCGCTAAAACAAGATGGCAGGAAATCCAAAAAGAATGGCGACTTCGCATAAGCAGTCGCTTCGATGCGGTTCGATGTGCGTTCCGGCGTGAAGAATTCAGCGGATTTATTAGTAGCAAAGGGTCGCGTTATGAGTGTGGAGCCAAAGTTGAGATGACAGATAGATCGCGACCCAAAAAGACTGAGAGTAACGTGTTATTGGTGCTGGCATTGCCGCCCATGGCAAAGCCCTCCCTCTCAACGAGATCAGCCTTAATTGAAAACCAACGCCTTGACGGGCAGCAAAATTGTCTGTGCGCGCAAAACAATCGCGTTTGCGATACCCATCCCGTCCACAATCCGTGCAAGAAAAGCCGAAAAGCCAGTTATTTCACCGGCATCAATTTCCTTCGCCCGGCTTGTATAGGCAACGCCGACGCATGAACTTCCCGGGGGGATATCTTCCAGATGTTTCGGGAAGATTGGCGCAAGAAAGGCCGTCACAGTGCCGGGTCGCGCCCGATCCTGCTGATCCAGCAGCGCGTCCCCCGGCCTGAATTGCCCCGCAGCAATCGCGTCTTGCACCTCGTCCACGACCATCGGGATTATGGTCAAGGGTTTGGATGCGCAGGTGATTTCCACCAGCATGCCGGGTTTGAGCACGCTGGCCGAAATCTGACCGAAAGCCGCTATTAAACGCCCTTGTCCTGAGACGTCTGGCACCAGAATACCGGCGGGACGCAGAATTGGGTTAACAATGTCGCCCGGCTTCAGGAGGAATTGGGTTACAACCCCGTCCACCTCAGCGAATACGGTTGATTTCGAGATCTCGTTTTCGGCCTCCCGAAGCACGGCGCGCGCGCTTTCAAGCTGCGCAGGAAGAAGTGAGGTTTGGCGGAGTTTGGCACCATCGAGTGCCGCAAGTGCGGCTGCGCGGCGGCTCTCCGCCCCGGACACTGCCGTCTGCAACCGCTCCAGCTCCTGCTCGCTCACAACCGTATCGTTCCGCTCGGCTAGCTCAAGGCGTCGATCCAGATCGCTTGTTGCCTGCGCAAGATCTGCTTCCGCTGCCTCAACACCAGCAGCGGCTGCCGCGATTTCTGTTGCGGTCAGGCCCAAAGCGGCCTCGATCTCTTCTATACGGCGTTGAGCGGTATCTGTTGCTGCTTCCTGTCGGGTCGTGTCCAACCGGAAAATGGCGTCACCGGCGCTAACCGCATCATTGTTTGCGACATAGACCTCTGAGACGCGGCCACCGCGATCTGACAGTATGGTAACCGTGCGAAATGCGGCGGACACGTTCCGCGTTGAGGGGTGAAAATAGAAGATCACTGTGATCAGCGTAACGGCCAGTATTGCGCAGGCGGTCAAACCCCACCGCAATTCATACCAGACGTTGAACAGAGTTATTTCATGGCCCCATCTCTTGCCCTGCTTGTAGCGGCGGTACAGGTAATCCGGGACAATCGTGATCAATGCAGAGAATACCAACTCAAGCATCGTGGTTCTCCGAAAGGTCCACTTCGGTCCTGAGCGGCAATATCTCGTGCATAGGCACAGCTGCAATCAGAATGGCCGCGATCCAGAACGCATTGTTCAGCGTGAACAGCGAGATCAACCCAAGCACACCAACCAGTTGCATTTGAACCTTGTGCGCGCCTGCCGCCATGCGGTCGGGGATGGCTTGCACGGTAAAATACAATGCGCCGAAACCCAGCAGGACAACGACAAGAAGAAACCCAACAACGATCAAAAAGCCGTCTGTTTCCCCCGGAGGTGTCACCCAAAACGGGAGCCGCGCCATCGCCTCATCAGAGATAGAGCTGTTCACGTGAACCTCCTGTTTCCAAATGATCCCCGGCAAGGATAAGCGATTGAAATCAAAAAAACCAATCCTGCACGAGGCAACTCTGATCAGCCCCCGGCCCGATAGCGTGAACATAATGACGGGCCAGTGCCCGATATGACGTTGGACGGAATCCAGTTCGAGGTTCTCAAGCCTCCTGAGAAAGTGGTGCGCACGTCACTTCAAGCCATTTCAAGAAAGCACCTACCTGATCGGAAATGCGCCCCTTTCGGTAGACCGCAAAGTAGCAGGCCACCCATTTCGGCGGCACGTCGATAGCTTCCAGTCTGCCTTTATCCAGGTACTTTTTGGCGGTCACTAGAGGGCTTAGATGCAATCCGTAGCCTTGCAAGGCGGCGTCCAGCTCGAACTTCGATCCCCCCGGATCAACAAGCTGAAGGTCGTCGACGCGCAGGCCGAAGTCCCGGACGACACCTTCAAAGACTTGGGAACCGATGCTCTTGTCCTGTATCCACGGCACATCGGTCAGGTTTTTCGCACCCAACCTGACAAGCTCTGGTGTGCCGCATAATACGAACGGCGACTTTAGAAGCAGTTTCTGGGCCGCGCCGCTCCAAACATGGTTTGGCGGGCCTCCGCGTATCGCAATGTCAAAGGCTTCGATATCGACGTCCCAAGAATTTCCTTCCGCAGCGAATGACACTTGGATGCCGGGGTGTTCCGCCCAGAAGCCGCCAAGACGTGGCATGATGACCGCGTCGACAAATCGGACAGTCGTAGACACACTCACACCGCGAGCGGCCTCCTGAACCGTCACATCATCAATGCCTTTTGCGATCTGTTCGAATGCGTCGTTGAGCGTGCTGGCCAGCGTCCGACCGGCCTCGGTCAAAGCAAGTCCGCGGCCCTCTCGGCGCACAAGTGGAATCCCCAGATCAGCCTCAAGCTTTCGCACCTGTTGGGCAATTGCGGCAGTGGTTACGTTCAGTGAACGTGCCGCGGCAGAATAGCCGCCTAAACGGCCGGTCGCCTCAAACGCCCGAAGGGTCGTAAGCGGCGGCAACTTATGCCAGTCAATAAGATTCATTCAGTAGACAT
The DNA here is from genome assembly GCF_056538465.1 of Ruegeria sp. BG6. Classification (NCBI taxonomy): domain Bacteria; kingdom Pseudomonadati; phylum Pseudomonadota; class Alphaproteobacteria; order Rhodobacterales; family Roseobacteraceae; genus Ruegeria; species Ruegeria sp. BG6. The sequence goes on from NZ_JBQFTB010000014.1 coordinate 69,208, forward strand.
ACTTAATGATTGCTATTTTTTTTGCCTCGCAAGGTACACCAAATGTGACTATTGTCGAGAAATACACCTGATGGGAATTGAACAATCCGTGGTGTAGCTATCTGAAATTGCGATTGCCCTAAAAGCCTGTCGAAATGCGTTGCAATGCGATCGTCCTGCAATGCGTTTTGCGTTGACAGTTGGGTTTGAACAACCGGCAAGGACCAATCGCCGCAAATGCTTGGAGGCCGATATGACTATCAGGATGACCATGCTTTTTACTGGAATAGGGTTGGCTATCGCGGCACCGGCGCTGCCCGACACCAAAGCCGAGACTCCGCAAGCCGCACACACTGCGTATCTTGCAGCGATCAACTCGAACAAACTGGATCAATTCCTTGAGACGGTCACTGATGACGTGGTGTTCATCGCACCCGGCGCGCCTGTCATGGAAGGCAAAGCCAAGGTCGGGCCATGGGCGCGCGGGTATTTCGACGCCGTCCACACCCGTTGGAAAAAGCAATCGCTGGAATTTGTTGTGGCGGCGGACTGGGCGTTTGAGCGTTATGAGTTTACCGCCACCGATGTTCCGCGTGACCCGGGCCCTGCCACTGTTTCCACCGGCCATGGCATCAATATTTACCATCTTGAAGATGACGGAACATGGCGCGTGGCGCGGGATATCTGGTCCAACGCGAATACCTTCAGCGCCGGCAGATCAATCGCGTCGGCGTGTTCGGGGCGTGCCAAACCTTGCTGATCAAAAGATTCGATTGGTTGGCACGCCGCCCAAATGGCTTGGACACATACCGGATCGGCCGCTTATTACCGGGTTCCGTCCTCGGCCAACTACATTGGCCTCCGGACGGAACCTGAAAAGTACTTTTCTCGGCAACCGAAAGGCCCAACCCGCAGATCGGGCATGAGCAAATTACTGGGCCACAACTTCCTTGCAGCTGCCTTTGCCCCATCCGGATTTGCTGCCCGAAGCCGAATAGTCAAACGTGCCAGTCTTGAGATTCACGTTGTAATTCAGGGTAAAGCCGTCACCGATATACAGGTAAGTCAGGGTGTCGAGGCCGGGATACACCTCAGCCTTATTGTCGATATCACCAATGGTAATATGCCCTTTGTTCTGGCCCTCGTATTTGACCAGCGTGGCCGCCATTTCCGGATATTTTGCATCCGCCGCTTCACACTCGAACACCCGGTCTTCCGCAACTGCAGCGACGGGTAAGTACACAAGAAAAGCTGCTAACTTTTTCATTTTTTGTTTCCTGGCATATTCTGTTCGCCGACGCCCGCTAAGGGCAGTTTGAGGCATAATTTTGCAAAAAATCTGGCTACTCTGTGCACGGCAAGACGGCCATCAGATTTGATCTCGAAGCGGTCGTTTTTGCCGGGTCTTGCGCGAATACTGAAATGGAGTATCCCGAGCCGGTCGGAACGGCAGTTACTTAATCAACGAAACCCCAATCCCTCGGTTTAGCGATGCTCGGAGATGACGGTCGATTGGTCGCCGCAACGTCCACACACGGCCTGCCCCAGTGGCTCTGAAGCCGAATCTGCCCCGCCCGTCCGGGTCCCGCCGACCCCTTCCAAAGCCAGCGAAGATCAGACGGACCCCCTCAATCACGCAGGTTTTCCGGCGCAGCAAGCGCCCGGCGATGCCGCTGAGTGACCACCTCAGGTCGCTTTTTCCTTCCGGCGGCAAAGCCGCGCATCCTGAAGCTTGACAAGTCCCCCGCCTGTGCCGCATGTCCGACCCGTTGGTGTCCATCCCTGGATGGATGAAAAGGGAATGCGTCAGCGGTTTTTCCGTCAAACGCAGCCGCCCCCGCGACCGTGACCGGAGAGGGTGCCCATAGCCACTGGCCGAAAGGCCGGGAAGGCGGGACATCTGCCAGAGCAAGCCTCTGACATCCGCAAGCCGGGAGACCTGCCAGCACCCGAAGAAGAAACCGGGCGGGGTGTTCCGGTGTCGGGTCCATGTGCAGACGCGTGGCCCGCATGAAACCCCGTCCCCCGCGAAGAGGATTTGGGGGGATGAGAGACATGACCGAGACCGCACCAGTCGAGTTGCTGGTCTGTACCACGTGCCGCCGTGGACTGCCCGTCGAGGATGATGAAAAACGCCCCGGCACATTGCTGCACAAAGCGCTGCAACAGGCCGACCTGCCCGAAGGCATCACGCTGAAACCCGTCGAATGCCTGTCGAACTGCGATCAGGGCTGCTCGATCGTGCTGCGCGGTGGACCGGGTCGCTGGACCTTTGTCTATGAGAACCTGAACGAAGCCGAACACGTTGACGTCATTGTCGACGGTGCGACCAAATATCTGGCGACCGAGGACGGCTTGATCAAATGGCGTGAGCGCCCCGAACATTTCCGCAAAAACTGCGCCTCCCGCATTCCCCCGATTGGAGCCCTGAAATGAGCACTCTTGAGAAATTACCCGTCACTGTGATCACCGGCTTTCTGGGCTCGGGGAAGACAACGCTGGTCAAGCACCTGATGCAGAACCCGCAGGGCAAACGTCTGGCGGTCGTGGTCAATGAATTCGGCGACGTGGGCGTCGATGGCGATATTCTGAAATCCTGCGCCATTCCCGATTGTCCGGCAGAGAACATCATGGAACTGGCAAACGGCTGCATCTGCTGCACCGTGGCCGATGATTTCATACCGACCATCGAAGCGCTGATGGCGCTGGACCCGCGCCCCGATCACATTCTGATCGAAACCTCCGGCCTCGCCCTGCCCAAGCCGCTGCTGAAAGCCTTTGACTGGCCCGATATCCGCTCGAAAATCACTGTGGACGGCGTGATCGCTCTGGCCGATGCCGAGGCGGTCGCGGCAGGTCGCTTCGCTCCGAATGTCGAGGCGGTGGATGCCCAGCGCCTGGCCGATGACTCGATCGACCACGAAACGCCTCTTTCCGAGGTGTTCGAGGATCAGATATCCTGCGCCGATATCATCCTGCTGACCAAGCCCGATCTGGCAGGGCCAGAGGGTGTTGCCAAAGCCAAAGAGGTCATCGCAGCCGAGGCCCCGCGCCCGCTGCCCGTCGTAGAGGTTGCCGAAGGCGTCGTAGACGTCCGCGTCGTGCTCGGTCTGGAAGCCGCAGCCGAGGATGACATGGACGCGCGTCCGTCGCATCACGACGGTCACCACGACCACGAACATGACGATTTCGAAAGCATCATCGTCGAACTGCCGGAGCAAAGTGACCCACTCGATCTGGTTGCCAAGATCGAACGTCTGGCCAGGGAAATGAACATCCTGCGCGTCAAGGGGTATGCGGCAGTTTCCGGCAAACCGATGCGTCTGCTGGTTCAGGCTGTCGGTGCCCGGGTGCGTCATCAGTACGACCGCCCCTGGGAACCCGGCGAGGAGCGCCGCTCGCGTCTTGTGGTCATTGCCGAGCACGACGACATCAAAGAGGCCGAAATCCGAGACATCCTCGTGGGTGTGACCGAGGCCGCCGAGTAAGCCATGCACGTCGTCTTCCGCGAAAGCCACGGGCTTGAAGAAACCGAGACCCCGACCGATCTGGGTCAGAGCCCGGCGGATCTGGTGATGTTGTCCTTTTCGGACAGCGATCTCGGTGCTTTCGCGGCAGGCTGGCATCGCGGCGGTGGGCCGGAAGGGCGAATGCCGACGATGCGGTTGGCCAATCTGACGGCGCTGAAACACCCTCTGTCCGTTGACACATATGTGGAACAGACGCTTGACGGCGCAAAAGGTATCCTGATCCGCCTGATTGGTGGGGTGCCTTACTGGTCATACGGGCTGCAACAGGTTCTTGCGTTGGCGCAGGCCAAAGGCATCGCGCTGGCGGTTCTGCCTGCCGACGGGCGTGAGGATACCCGGCTGGACGACTATTCCACCCTGCCCGTCTCGACCCTGCGGCGACTGGCGCATCTGTGCGACACCGGCGGCGAGGTCGCGGCGCAGGCCGCTTTGGCGCAGATGGCCTTGGCGGCGGGACTTTACGCCGGGCCGGTGATGGGGGCCAAAACCCTTCCGGAATGCGGTGTTTGGTGCCCTGACCGCGGCGTAACCCCGGTCGAAACCGCATTTACGAACGATGCGAAACGCATCATCGTCACTTTCTATCGCGCCTACCTGACCTCCGCCGACACCGCCCCGGTCGCCGCCCTGATCCACAGCCTGCGTGCGCGTGGGTTCGAGGCAATGGGCATGTTCGCCCCTTCCCTCAAGGCACCTGCCGCCGCCGATTGGTTGCGCCGAAACACCGTTGCACTGGAACCTTCTGCGATCATCAATGCCACATCCTTCTCCGGCAAAGGCGCGTCGGGAACCTCTCCGCTTGACGCGGCGGGTGTGCCGGTTTTCCAGGTCGCTCTGGCAACTTCACGCCGCAAAGCGTGGGCCGAGGCCGAACGCGGTCTTTCCCCCGCCGACCTTGCCATGCACGTCGTGCTGCCCGAAGTGGATGGGCGGATCTCGGCGGGCATCGCCTCATTCAAGGAACCGGGCAAACGCGATCCGCACCTGGAATATTCCCGCTTTGCCCACCGCGCTGAACCTGAACGGATCGAAGCGATCATTGATCGTGTAACCGGCTGGCTGAATCTGAACGACCGACCCAAAGCGGAACAGGTGCCGGTTCTGGTTCTGTCCACCTACCCCGGCAAGGACTGGCAGATGGCCCATGCCGTGGGCCTTGACGCGCTGGCCTCGGCCGAAGCGATGCTGTCAGATTTGCAATGCGCCGGGTACGACACAGCCCCTGCCGAACCGATCGCCGACACATTGCTGGGCGCCCGGATTTCCTGGTCGCTCGAAGATTACCAGGCCGCGCTTGCACACTTGCCGGATCAACTGAATACGGACCTGAAAACAGTCTGGGGCAAGCCCGAGGATGATCCGATCTTTGTTGATGGCGCGTTCCATTTCACCGCGCTGCACCGGGGCAAGGCGCTGGTCGCGCTGCAACCCGAACGTGGCACGCCTGAACTGCGCGATGACGACTATCACGACCTTTCGCGCACACCGCGTCACAGCTATGTCGCGTTTTACCTTTGGCTGCGCAAAAGCCTGCACGCCGACGCACTGATCCACATTGGCGCCCATGGCACTCTGGAATGGCTGCCGGGAAAATCCGTTGCCCTGTCCGCCGAGTGCTGGCCCGAGGCGCTGATCCGTGATTTGCCGGTGATCTACCCCTTCATTGTCAACGACCCAGGCGAAGCCGCACAGGCCAAGCGCCGGATCGGGGCCGTAACATTGGGCCATATCCCGCCCCCGATGAAGGAGAGCGGCACGCCGGACAGAATGGTGCGGCTTGAATCGCTGCTGGACGAATTCTCGAACGCAGACGGGCTTGACCCCAAACGACGCGACCGCTTGCAGGAAGATATCCGGGAAGAAGCTCAGGCCATCGGGCTGGAAAGCGACCTTGGCCTTAACCAGGCCACCTGTATCGCCGAGGCAATCACCCGCATCGACCGCTTTGTCTGCGACATCAAGGAAAGCCAGTTTGGCGACGGGCTGCATATTTTTGGCCGCGTGCCTGAAGTGACGGGCAATTTCGACCCCGCGCCATCTGCACACGCCGAACGCACTGCCTTGCTGGACGCGCTGGCCGGAAAGCGGATCGAGGCTGGCCCGTCCGGCTCGCCCTATCGCGGACGATCGGATGTGCTGCCCACTGGGCGGAACCTCTACACCACTGATCCCCGGTCGGTCCCGACCCGCGCGGCTTACACACAAGGCGTGAAACTGGCCGAGGAACTGGTTCGGCGGCACCTGCAGGAGGAAGGCGATTATCCGAAAGGCCTGATCGTCGATCTATGGGGGTCTGCCACCATGCGCACGGCAGGCGAGGAATTCGCGATGGCGCTGCACCTTCTGGGCGTGAAACCGGTCTGGGACAAGGGATCAGAGCGGGTATCAGGCATCGAAGTGCTTCCAATCACCGACCTCAGCCGTCCACGTCTGGACGTGACCCTGCGTGTTTCGGGCCTGTTCCGGGATGTATTCCCAACGCTTTCCGCCCTATTTGGCCAGGCCGTTCGGGCGCTGTTGCAGCGGGACGAAGCGCCGGACTGGAACCCCTTCGCGGGGCAGACCGCGAACCCGCGGGTCTATGGCCCGGCTCCGGGCAGCTATGGTCTGAACATCACACACTTGTCGGAAACCTACACCGACGAGGCCCGCACACAGGCGGGTGAGGCATGGCTAGAGGCCAGTTCTTTCGCACTGGAAGGCGAACACGTCGCAAAGGATATCGACGGCATTACCCGACAAGTCGCCAATGCGGACAGCTTCGTGCACCTTCAGGACCTGACCGAAACCGACCTGCTGCTGGCCAACGACTATGCCACGCACGAGGCCGGTTTCGCGGCGGCCAAGAAGATTACCGGCGGCGAGGTGCAACTTTACCATCTCGACAACACCAATCCGGATAAACCCCGCGCCCGCACCCTGCCGGAAGAGATCAGCCGCGTCGTCCATGCCCGGGCCGCCAATCCCGGCTGGATCGCGGGGATGCAGCGCCACGGTTTCCGCGGGGCGGCAGAGATCGCGGCGACGCTGGATCACATGGCTTCTTTTGCCCACCTGTCCGGTACGGTCGCGCCACATCTTTTTGACCTTTACCATGACGCGACACTGGGCGATGCCGACGTGGACGCGTTCCTGCAACAGGCCAACCCGCAAGCGCATCAGGCCATGCAGGACCGGTTCCGCGCGCTGCTGGAGGCCGGGCTTTGGAACACGCGCCGGAACTCGATCCGGGCCGATCTGGAGGGTCTGAGATGAGCGCACCGATCGTGCAAGGCTGGTGCCCCGGGGCGCATCGACCGATGATGTCCGGCGACGGGCTGGTCGTTCGTGTGCGCCCTCGGCTGGCGCGGCTGGATGCCAAACAGGCATTGGGCCTGTGCGAACTGGCAACGCAGTTCGGCAATGGCACCATCGACCTGACCAACCGGGCCAACCTGCAATTGCGCAGCGTGAGCGAGGCTGATCACCAGCCTCTGCTTCAAAAACTCTCTGCACTGGACTTGCTGGATGCAGAACCCGGCATTGAAGTGCGGCGCAACATACTCGTCTCGCCGCTGTATCAAACCGGAGATCTGACCAGCCGTCTGACTACGGAGTTGATTGACCGGCTGGGTCAATTGCCCGACTTGCCCGCCAAGTTCGGCTTTGCCATCGACACCGGCCCGAACCGTCTGCTTGCAGCGGATTCAGCGGATATCCGGCTGGAGACCGGTCCTGACGGCCTGATCCTGCGCGCGGACGGGTCTGACACCGGGCGACGTGTCACCGAAGCCGAAGCGATCGACCAATTGATCGCGTTGACAGGATGGTTCTCAGGGAACTTCACCCCGGAAAATCGCCGCATGGCGCGGGTCGTGGCAGCACTAGGCCTGCCGCAGGAGTGGCAGGGCAGCAACCCTGCCCCGACTGGCGATCCGCTTCAGCCTGGCACTCACGATCTGGGTACATTCTATGGCGCGGCGTTCGGGCAACTGCCCGCCCAGCCTCTTGCCGAACTGATCGCGGTGACTGGCGCGACTGCTCTGCGTGTCACACCCTGGCGGCTGATCCTGCTGGAAGGCGGGGCGTCGAAACCTGCTGCAGAATTTGTCACCGATGACGCCGACCCACTGATGACCACAGATGCCTGCCCCGGTGCGCCGTTCTGCCCTCAGGCGCAGGCAGAAACCCGCGACATTGCCCGTGCCCTGGCCCCCCGCGTGGCCGGCACACTGCACGTGTCCGGCTGCGCCAAGGGATGTGCCCGCATGGGCCCGGCCGACGTCACTTTGGTTGGCCGGAACGGCCGATTTGATCTTGTAAATCAGGGCCGCGCGGGGGATGAGCCCAGCCAGCGCGGGCTGAACCCCGAAACACTCATGACTATGGACCTGACCTGATGCCCTATGAATACGAAACCGATGGTGCGGCGATCTACAAGGAAAGCTTTGCCACCATCCGCTCTGAGGCAGATCTGGCCCGGTTCGACGCCGACGAGGAACAGGTCGCCGTTCGCATGATCCATGCCGCCGGAATGGTGGGCCTGGAAGAGTTCGTGCATTTCTCGCCGGGATTCGTGACCGCGGCCCGCACGGCGCTGGAAAGCGGCGCCCCAATCCTGTGTGACGCGCGCATGGTCAGCGAAGGCGTGACCCGTTTTCGCCTGCCCGCCGACAACCAGGTGATCTGCACCCTGCATGACGAACGCGTGCGCCCGCTGGCCGCCAAGATGAGCAACACCCGGTCCGCCGCCGCGCTGGAGTTGTGGCGCCCGCATCTGGAAGGCGCTCTGGTCGCTATCGGCAACGCGCCTACCGCCCTGTTCCATCTGCTCAACATGCTGGAAGACCCCGGCTGCCCCCGTCCCGCCGCCATCATCGGCTGCCCCGTGGGGTTCGTCGGCGCGATGGAATCCAAGGACGCCCTGTGGGAAGCACAGCCCGTGCCGTCCTGCATTGTCAAAGGCAGGCTGGGCGGCAGCGCCATTACCGTGGCCGCGATCAACGCCATCGCAAGCCGGGCGGAATGAAGATGGGCACCATATACGGTGTGGGCCTTGGCCCCGGCGATCCCGACCTGATGAGCGTTCGGGCGGATCGCCTGCTGCGCAACGCAAAACACGTCGCCTTTTTTCGCAAGCCGGGCCGCAGCGGTCAGGCCCGCAAGATCGTAAACGGGATGATCCCGGAAGGGGCAGTTGAATTCCCGATGGAATACCCCGTCACCACGGAAATTCCCGTCACGGACCCGCGCTACAACGAATTGCTGTCTGAGTTCTACGAAGACTGCACCGCGCATCTAAAGGCGCTGTCTGAAAACGGCGAAGACGTGGTGGTTCTGTGCGAAGGTGACCCGTTCTTTTACGGCTCGTTCATGCATCTATACAGCCGGTTGCGCGACAACGCTCCGGTCGAGGTGGTGCCTGCCATAACCGGCATGTCGGGCGCGTGGACCGCAACCGGCGATCCGATCACCTGGGGCGATGACGTGCTGACAGTACTGGTCGGCACCCTGCCCGAGGACGATCTGGCCCGGCGCATGGCCCAGACGGATGCGCTGGTGGTGATGAAAATCGGCCGCAATATCGACAAGGTCAAACGCGCACTGCAGACAGCCGGGCTTTATGACCGTGCCTGGATCGTTGAATACGCGCAAATGCCGAACCAGACAGTGACGAAGCTGTCCGAAGCGTGCGGCAAGATCACGCCCTATTTCTCGATCATCGTTGTCCATGGCCAGGGTCGTCGTCCATGAGCGGCTGGGTCAAAATCGCGGGGCTGGGCCCCGGCAATGAGGATCTGGTCACGCCCGAGGTTTCGGCGGCATTGGCCCAAGCGACCGACGTTGTCGGGTACATTCCCTACGTCGCCCGGGTGGCAGAGCGCACCGGCCTGACGCTGCACGCAAGCGACAACCGGGTCGAGATCGACAGGTCGCAGCACGCGTTGCAGATGGCGTCAGAGGGCAAGCGCGTGGTAGTTGTGTCTTCGGGCGATCCGGGTGTCTTTGCCATGGCCGCCGCCGTGTTCGAGGCATTGGAAAACGGCCCCTCGGAATGGCGTGAAATTCCGATTGACGTGCTGCCCGGAATTACGGCGATGCTGGCCGCTTCGGCCCGCGCCGGTGCGCCGCTGGGTCATGATTTCTGTGCCATCAACCTCAGCGACAATCTCAAGCCGTGGCCTTTGATCGAAAAACGTCTGCGACTGGCCGCGCAAGGGGACTTCGCGATGGCGTTTTACAACCCTCGCTCCAAGTCCCGTCCAGAAGGCTTTGTAAAGACACTGGAAATCCTGCGCGAGGAATGTGAGCCCGAGCGGCTGATCCTGTTCGCCCGAGCGGTTACGCGGCCCGACGAGGCCATTCGCATCTCGACCCTTGCCGAGGCGACACCTGACATGGCCGACATGCAGACCGTGGTGATTGTCGGATCTTCGCTGACCCGTGTGATTGACAGGGACCGCGGTCCAATAGTCTACACGCCCAGGTTTACTCGGGCCAGCGATCAGGCCAGGGATCAGGAATGACCCAGCCAGTCCAGAACGTCTGCAACATTCGACAATTCGGTTCGCTGCGGCAGGACCGGACGGTCGATCATCAGCACCGGCAGGCCCAGCGCCCGCGCGGCGTCCAGTTTGGCCCGTGCGCCGGTTCCGCCCGCGTTCTTGGACACCACCAGTTCTGTGCCGTGCTGCGCCATCAGCGCCCGGTCATCTTCAACAGTAAACGGTCCGCGGGAAACGACGACGTCGCAATCCGGCAGCGGCAGGGTGTCAGGCTTATCCACCAGCCGCAACAGGTAATGATGCTGGGGCTGGGCGGCAAAATCCCCGAGATGCATCCGGCCTACCGCAAGAAAAACGCGCTGAGACGCCCCGGACAGGGCATCCACCGCAGCGGCGATGTCCGCCACGTGTGTCCAGCAATCTCCGTTCTGCGGGGTCCAGGCTGGCCTGGTCAGCGCGGCCAGCGGAATACCTGTTTCATCACATCCCTGAACCGCATTCCGGCTCATCTGCGCGGCAAAGGGATGGGTGGCATCAACCACATGGCTGACACCGTGATCACGAATGTAACGCGCCAGCCCTTCCGCCCCGCCAAACCCGCCCACCCGGACCGGCAATGGCTGCGGTCGCGGATTGTCCACCCGGCCTGCGTAGGAGTAGGTTGCAGCTATGCCCCGGTCGGCAACCGCCTTGGCCAACGCGTTGGCCTCGGTCGTGCCGCCAAGGATCAGGAGGTGGGACATGCATGAAGCTCCGTGGCTGACCGTTCTTGGACTGGGCGAAGATGGACTGGATGGCCTGTCGCCGGCAAGCCGTCAAGTGCTGGACCGCGCCGAAGTCGTCATGGGGCCACCGCGCCATCTGGCGCTGGTTCCCGAAAACGGGGCCGAGCGGATCGCGTGGCCCGTGCCATTTGCCGATGGTTTGCCCATTCTGACCGGGCTGCGCGGTCGCGCCACCGTGGTACTGGCCTCGGGTGATCCGTTCTGGTTCGGTGCCGGGTCGGTGATCGCGCGCAATTTCGATCCTGGTGAGTGGTTGGCCCTGCCGGGTCAGTCGACCTTTTCTCTGGCCGCCGCGCGGCTGGGCTGGCCCTTGGAAAGCACTTTGACCTTCGGGTTGCATGCCGCCCCTCTGACCCGGCTGCGCCCACATCTGTCCCCGGGATTGCGGGCAATCCTGCTGCTGCGCAATGGCGCGGCGGTGGCCGAATTGGCCAATTACCTGACCGAGACCGGCTTTGCCGACACGCAACTGCACGTGATGGAGGCGCTTGGCGGCCCGCGTGAACGGGCCCGCAGTGTCTCGCTGACCGAGGCGCTTCTGGGAACCTTCGAGCACCCGGTTTGCGTCGGACTTGACGTCGCGGGTGCGGGCCGCGCCCTGCCCAAAGCCTCGGGCAAGCCGGATGAGATATTCGAAACCGACGGGCAGATCACCAAGCGCCCCATCCGCGCGCTGACCCTGTCTGCGCTGGCCCCACAACGCGGCGAACATCTGTGGGATATCGGAGGCGGCACAGGCTCGATCAGTATCGAGTGGCTGATGTGCGACCCGAGCCTGACGGCGACCACGATCGAGCCTCGCGCCGACCGGGCCGAGCGTATCCGCCGGAATGCCGATACACTGGGGCAGGATCGGCTGAACGTGGTTCACGGTACGGCCCCCGGTGCGCTGGATGGTTTGACCCCGCCTGATGTTGTTTTCATTGGCGGCGGGCTGAGCGTTGACCTGCTGGAATGGCTGCGGAGCAATTTGCCCCAAGGTACGCGATTGGTGGCCAATGCGGTCACACTGGAAAGCGAGACATTGCTGGCCCAATGGCACGAGGAACTCGGCGGCGACCTGTTGCGCATTGACCTGTCTCATGCGGCACCGCTTGGCCCGCGTCGCGGCTGGAAGGCCGCATATCCGGTCGTGCAATGGAGCGTGACACTATGATCGTCGCGGGCCTGGGCTTTTCGTCCTCCGCCACGGCGGACAGTTTGCAGGCGGCGTTCAAGGCTGCCGCATCCGGGCATCGTGTGGATGCGCTGGCCACTGTTGCCGACAAGCAAGGCCACCCTGCCCTGACTGATTTTGCCCAAAAGCTGGCCTTGCCCGTGCATTTCATCGCGCCCGCCGATCTGGCCGGGCAGCGGACCCTCACCTGCTCGAACCGCAGCCGGGCCACGTATGGCACCGGCAGCGTGGCCGAAGCATCCGCCCTTGCCGCCGCCGGTTCCGGCGCGCGGCTTCTCTCACCCAGACTGATTTCGGACGACCGGCTTGCGACCTGCGCCGTCGCCATCGGAGGACAAACATGACCGTTCATTTCATTGGCGCCGGACCGGGCGCCGCCGACCTGCTGACGCTGCGCGGGCGCGATATCATCGCGTCCTGCCCGGTATGCCTGTACGCCGGATCACTGGTGCCCGAAGAAATTCTGGGTCATTGCCCCGAAGGCGCGAAGATCGTGAACACCGCACCGATGGATCTGGATCAGATCATGGCGGAGATCGAGACCGCGCATCAGGCTGGTCACGACGTGGCGCGGCTGCATTCCGGCGACCTGTCGGTCTGGTCGGCAATGGGCGAACAAATCCGGCGCCTGAAACAGATGGGCATCCCGGTCAGCGTCACCCCCGGCGTTCCGTCCTTTGCCGCAGCCGCCGCGGCGCTTGGCACGGAACTGACACTGCCCGGACTGGCGCAATCTGTAGTTTTGACCCGCACGCCGGGCCGTGCATCGTCCATGCCCGAAGGCGAGACGCTGGAAAACTTTGCCCGCACCGGCGCAACACTTGCCATCCACCTGTCGATTGGCAATCTGGACAAGGTGATCGCCGACCTTACACCGGCCTATGGCGCGAATTGTCCGGTCGCCGTCGTTTATCGCGCGAGCTGGCCGGATGAGAGGATCATCCGCGCGACGTTGAACACATTGAAAGAGTCGCTGGACGAGAGCATTTCGCGTACCGCGCTGATCCTTGTCGGTCCTGCATTGGCGGGTGAAGGGTTTGACGAAAGTTGCCTGTATTCAAAGACCTATGATCGTCGCTACCGCCCGCAAAGTGCGGAAAGCCCCTGGTCGAGCTGGAGCCACGGCGATGACTAACCCCCCGGGATTGCTGATTTCCGCCCCTTCTTCGGGAACCGGCAAGACAACAGTCATGCTGGGCCTTTTGCGTGCGCTGGCCGAAGATGGTTTGTCAGTTCAGCCGTTCAAAAGCGGGCCGGATTATATCGACCCGGCGTTTCATCGGGCGGCAGCCGGGCGGGCCTCGTTCAATCTGGACAGTTGGGCGATGGGCGACCCCTTGCTGAACGCGATCTCAGCCCAGGCCGAAGGCGCGGATATCGTTGTGGCCGAAGGCTCGATGGGCCTGTTCGATGGCGTCGCAAAACCCGGAGAACTCGGGCACGGGTCCAGCGCTGAGACAGCGCAGCGCATGGGCTGGCCCGTTGTACTGGTGCTGGATGTAGGCGGTCAGGCGCAATCTGCGGCGGCGACGGCACTTGGGTTCCGAATGTACAATCCGGACCTGCCCTTTGCCGGAGTAATCCTGAACCGCTGTGCCAGCCCACGGCATGAACGCCTGACCCGTCTGGGGATGGAACGCGCGGGTCTGCCGGTGCTGGGCGTCCTGCCGCGGCGCGGCGATCTGACCCTGCCTGAACGCCATCTTGGCCTGATTCAGGCGGTCGAACACCCGGATCTGGAAAATGCCATTGCCGGGTATGCAGCATTCCTGCGCGAACATGTGGACCTTGAGGCGATCAAGGCTGCAGCTTCCTCAGGCCCGAAAGGGCCATCGTCAGCCGCGCTGCCGCGCCCTCCGGCGCAACGGATCGCATTGGCACAGGATGCGGCGTTTTCGTTCACCTACCCGCATCTGCTGGAAGGGTGGCGCGCAGCAGGGGCTGAAGTTCTGCCGTTTTCGCCATTGGCGAACGAAGCTCCGGCCGCGGATGCTGATCTTGTGTGGCTGCCCGGCGGGTATCCGGAATTGCACGCCGGAACGCTGGCGGCGGCCGATACGTTCCTGTCCGGGCTGCGCAAACATGCCGATACAAAGCCCGTTCACGGGGAATGTGGGGGCTACATGGCCTTGGGCGAGGGGTTGATCGACAAGGACGGCACCCGGCACCGGATGGCCGGATTGCTGGGTCTGGTGACATCTTACGAAAAACGCAAATTCAATCTGGGCTATCGTCGGGCGGAATTGCTGTCGCCGATGCCGGGACTTGCCGCCGGTACGGCATTGCGTGGGCATGAGTTTCATTATTCGTCGATTGTCGAACAGCCAGACCCCCCTTTGGCGCGCGTGTTTGACGCAGAAGGCACCGAAGGACCGCAGACCGGATCGGTACGCGGACACGTGACAGGCACCTTCTTTCATCTGATAGCCGAGGCCTCGGCATGAGCGGTTTTGTTTCCTTCATCGGCTCTGGCCCCGGCGATCCCGAGTTGCTGACGCTCAAGGCGGTGAAGCGGTTGCAAAAGGCGGACGCGGTGCTGTTTGACGATCTCAGCAGTGGCCCAATCCTGTCCCATGCGCGCGATGATGCCGATCTGGTCGGAGTAGGCAAACGGGCCGGTCGCCCGTCGCCGAAACAGGATCATGTCAGCCGATTGCTGGTGGACTATGCCCGTACTGGCCAGCATGTCGTGCGCCTGAAATCCGGTGATGGCGGCTTGTTCGGTCGTCTGGAAGAAGAGCTTGTCGCGTTGCGGGACGCTGGTATCGACTATGAAATCATTCCCGGCATTCCGTCAGCCGTTGCGGCCGCGGCGGCAGCGGGCATCCCGTTGACCCGTCGTCTGACCGCCCGCCGCGTGCAATTTGTGACCGGACACGATGTCAGCGGCCAGTTACCGGAAGATCTGAATCTGCCCGCACTCGCGGACCCTTCCGCGACAACAGTGGTTTTCATGGGCAAACGCACCTTCCCCTTGCTAGTCGAGGCACTTCGCTCCCATGGCTTGCCGCTGGATACTCCGGCATTGATGGCCGAGTCCGTCTCGACCCCCGACCAGAAGCTTCGCCGTGCCACCATCGGCGCTTTGGCGGAACAGTTGCAATCCGAAATCGGCACAGCCCCGGCCCTGATCCTGTATGGCCCGCTGGCGGAGTTTGACAATGTATGAGCTGTCCCTGATCGGCATTGGCACGGGCAACCCGGATCACGTGACTTTTCAGGGGGCAAAGGCAATCCGTGAGGCCGATCTGATCCTGATCCCGCGCAAGGGCGAGAACAAGGCCGATCTGGCAGGACTGCGTGAAGAGATCATCGCGCAGGTGACAGATACCCCGCCCCGGATCGCTTATTTCGACATTCCCGAACGCCGGGCCGAGGACGGCTATCTGCGCGGTGTTGATGAGTGGCACGACGCCATCGCCCTGCGTTGGCAGGAGGCGATGGAGGCTGATCCAGAGACCCGGAATGTGGCGCTATTGATCTGGGGTGATCCGTCGCTTTACGACAGTTCTTTGCGAATTGCCGCGCGACTGACCCCCCAGCCACAGAAAAGGGTAATCCCCGGCATCACCGCGTTGCAAGCTCTGACCGCAGCGCACGGAATTCCGGTCAACGATATTGGCGCGCCTTATGTTGTCACGACTGGCCGAAGGCTTCGCGAACAGGGCTGGCCCGAAGCCGCGACCAAGGTGGCGGTCATGCTGGATGGTGAATGCTCGTTCCAGTCTCTGGAGATGAAGGATTATGACATCTGGTGGGGCGCGTTCGTCGGCATGAAGGAAGAGCTGCTGATCCATGGCCAACTTTCCGAGGTGGCGCAGGAGATTCTGGAGACCCGCGCCCGCGCACGAGCCGAGCATGGCTGGATCATGGATATCTATCTGCTGAAAAGGCGCGCGGTCTGACGCAAAGTGGCATAGCAGGTGAGTTTGTTGATCAGGCGGGACGCTTCGATGCGAAAAGCCTCATGGCTCAATCGAACGTCTGATGGACGGTGCACTCCTCCGACGGGCCACCCCACAAGAATGTGAATGCGCCAGTACTGAATTTCTGGCATCACAGGGTCAGTCACACCAAATGAGGCAATGTGATGAGATTGCTCCGGGTCCTGTTCTGTCTGCTGGCCTATCCCGTTTGGGCTGATGATCCCGACATCCCCGAAGGCTGGGCGGTTTACGTGACCGACAAGTCATATGAGGACCTGGTGGACGCCACCAAAACAGCGGTAAAGGCAAACGGGCTGATCGTGGTGACGCAAGCCGGGCCAACAAAGGCCGCCGCTGCGCGCGGGATCACCATTCCCGGCAACCAGGTGATCGGCGCATTCAACAACGATTATGCGGTGCGCGTGCTGGAAACATCGACCAACGCGATGATCGAGGCGCCGATCAGGTTTTACGTGACCGAAAACGAAGACGGAACTGCCACCCTGTCCTATAAAACGCCCGGATTTGTGTTTGCTCCCTATGCCTCAGAAGGTGGCGCAAAGCTGAGCGAAATTGCCCGGGAACTGGACGAAAAGTTTCAGGCCGTGGCCGAAGCGGCAGTCAAATAGTCACACTGCCGTGATCTGCCTTGCGTCCGACGGCGTCCTCCGCAATCTGCTGTGCAACTTGTGTATCGGAGCATGACGGATGCAGGACCTTTCACCCCGCGCGGCGGATATTCTGGCCCAACGCCTGTACGAGGCCGGTTGTCGCCATGCTTTCGGTATGCCCGGAGGAGAAGTTCTGACACTGGTCGACGCGCTGGAGAAGGCTGGTATAACCTTTCATCTGGCCAAACACGAAAACTCGGCCGGTTTTATGGCCGAGGCGGTACATCATCGCGATGGTGCGCCTGCGATTCTGGTGGCGACATTGGGCCCCGGTGCGATGAACGGGATCAACGTGGTGGCGAACGCACTGCAGGACCGGGTTCCCATGATCGTGCTGACCGGCTGCGTCGACGCGGACGAAGCGCTGACCTATACGCATCAGGTTATGGACCACTCCCGGGTCTACCGCTCGATCACGAAGGGCACGTTTGTAATGACCGCCGAGGGCGCGGATATCGTCGCAGACAAGGCCGTGTCGCTCGCCAATCAGCCACGTCCTGGCCCCGTGCATATCGACGTGCCGATCTCGGTTGCCGATACGCGTGTCAGCAACACGAAACGGCGCCGGCTGACCAAGCCCGCCGCCGTTGCCCCCGAAGGGAACTGCCTTGAAAAGGCCCGGCGCTGGGTCGCCGACGCCGAGCGTCCGCTGGCCATCATCGGGCTTGATGTCCTCTATGACGACTCGCGCTGTGTAGTGCGGGCCTTTCTTGAGCACTTCCGAATTCCTTTTGTAACCACCTACAAGGCCAAGGGTGTGGTGCCCGAGGATCATCCCCTGTGTCTGGGCGCTGCAGGGCTGTCCCCGCTGGCGGACAAGCATCTGGTGCCATTGGTGGAGCAGGCCGATCTGGTCCTGTGCCTGGGTTATGACCCAATCGAAATGCGCCCCGGCTGGCGCGAGATCTGGGACCCCGAGGAAAAGCGCGTGATCGACATCTCGGCGGTCGTCAACGATCACTACATGCATCAGGCCGGGCTCAATCTGGTTGCCGACACAGCGGCCACGCTGGAGGCCATCGCCAAGGGCAATCCCGCGCGCGCGACGTGGCCTGGTGGTGAGCCCGAACAAGTGAAAGCGGCACTGGCGCAAGCGTTCCCGATGGATGACGACTGGGGACCCGCCGCAGTGATCGCGGAATCCCGCGCAGCGCTTCCACCTGAAACCCTGGCGACGGCCGACAGCGGCGCGCATCGCATCCTGCTCAGCCAGATGTGGGAATGTTCTGAGCCGCGCGGGCTGATACAATCCTCGGCCCTGTGCACCATGGGCTGCGCCGTGCCGATGGCCATAGGCCTGAAACTGGCAGAACCGGACCATCCCGTGATCAGCTTTTCCGGCGACGCCGGTTTCCTGATGGTCGCCGGTGAGCTTTCGACGGCTGCTGAAATGGGTGGCAATCCGATCTTTCTGGTCTTTGTCGATGCCAGCCTTGCGCTGATTGAGCTAAAGCAGCGCCAGCGTCAGATGGGCAACCGGGGCGTTGACTTCGACCGCCACGATTTTGCCGCCATGGGGCGCGCCTTTGGCGGCAATGGCCACACTGTTCGCAATCGCGCCGAATTGCGCGCGGCACTGGATGCCGCCGTAAAAGCCGACACATTCACGGTCATCGCCGCTGAGATTGAGCGCGGAGGTTACGATGGCCGCATCTGAAGGGCCGCTGAAAGGCGTCAAGGTTCTGGATCTCAGCCGTATTCTGGCCGGGCCGACCTGCACGCAATTGCTGGGCGACTTGGGCGCCAGTGTCATCAAGATCGAAAACCCGGCAACGGGTGGCGACGACACACGGCAGTGGGGCCCGCCATATGTCGAGGATGCGGACGGAAACCGCTCGGACCTGAGTGCTTATTTCATGGCAGCCAACCGCAACAAGAAATCAGTGGCGATCGATATCACGACCGCCAAGGGTCAGGCCGAAATCAAGCGACTGGCTTCGTACGCGGATATTTTGATCGAGAACTTCAAACCCGGCGGGCTGGCCAAATACGGGCTGGACTATGTATCTCTGTCACAGGAGCTTCCGGGGCTCGTGTACTGCTCGATCTCGGGCTATGGGCAAACCGGACCTAATGCGAGCAAACCCGGCTATGATCTGATGGCGCAGGGCTATGGCGGGATCATGTCGCTGACCGGCGACCCCGAAGGCGCGCCGATGAAAGTGGGTGTCGGCATTGCCGACGTGATGTGCGGCATGTACGCCACCGTCGGCATACTGGCGGCTTTACGGCACCGCGACCAGACCGGCGAAGGACAGCAGATCGATCTGGCGCTGGTCGACGCGCAGATCGCATGGCTGATCAACGAAGGTGTGAATTACCTGACATCCGGCAACGTTCCGCAACGGCGAGGCAACGGGCATCCCAATATCGTGCCCTACGACGTCTATGAAACGTCAGACGGCCACGTCATTCTGGCAGTCGGCAATGACACACAGTTTCAAAGATTCTGCCGTTTCATCAACCGCGAAGACCTTGCCGACGATCCCCGTTTTGCAACAAACCCGGCCCGCCTTGAAAACCGCGATGCCCTGAACGCAGTGCTGCGGCCTGCCCTGAAAGGCATGGACACCGCAACGGTGATCGCGGGTCTGGAAGACCAGAAAGTTCCCGTTGGTCCGGTACAAACATTGGATCAGGTTTTTGCCACCGATCAGGCGGCGGCCCGCAACATGCAGATCGCCATGCAAGCGCAGCCCGCGCCGGTGCAACTGATCGGAAATCCGCTCAATTTATCGCGCACGCCGGTCACCTATCGTGCGGCTCCGCCAACATTTGGCGCCGATACCCAGGCCGTTCTGAGCGCCGAAAATCCCTTCGACGATTGAAACACAGTGCCCGTTTCGGCGGCATGTTGCTGAAACATGCCCTTGAATCGGCGGTTTTTTTCGCGTTTTACACACACAGCCTTTCACCAATTCGAGAGCAGGGTCGATACTGTTACGTCCCGTCGGCACACTCTGATAAATCGAACAGTGTCAAATATCGCAATCAGATTGGACCCAAGTATGAAACAAGACGTTTTTGGACAAATGAACACTTTGACCCAGCCGGCAAGCGTCGAAGCGTGGAATGGTGTTCTGCTTGGGTTCATGGCGCATTCAGCGGTCACGCCCCAACACTTGGGCAAAGTGCTGGAGCTTGAGCCGGACTTTGCGCTGGGTCATGCCATCAAAGGTTTGTTCATGGCGTTGCTGGGCCGGCGTGAAATGATGCCTGTCGCAGTCGAAGCGCTGACGGCTGCAAATGCCGCAATGGCGCGGCAGCCGATCTCGGCCCGCGAACGTCTTTATGTCGATGCACTGGCGCTTTATCTGGCCGGTCAGTTGGAGCAGGCGGTTCAGAAGTTCGAAGCGGTGCTGCGCGACCATCCGCAGGATACGCTGGCCATGAAACTCAGCCACGCAACCCGATTTGTGCTGGGCGATGCCCCGGGCATGCGCCGGTCGATCGAACGCATCCTGCCCGCTTATGCGCCGGATCATCCAGGGCGCGGATACCTGCTGGGCTGCCACTCGTTCGCGCTTGAGGAAACCGGTGCCTATGAAAAGGCTGAAATCGCGGGCCGTCAGGCACTGTGGATGGTCTCGGACGACGCATGGGGTCTGCATGCGGTCGCGCATGTGCATGAGATGACCGGTAACGCGCAGTTGGGTCTGGACTGGCTGGCCGGTCGCGAAAACGCCTGGTCGCACTGCAACAACTTCCGCTATCACGTGTGGTGGCACAAGGCGCTGATGCATCTTGATCTGGGTCAGATCGATCAGGTGATGGAGCTGTATGATCACCACATCCGCCAAGACAAGACCGACGATTACCGCGACATCTCGAACGGAACCTCGTTGCTGATGCGGTTGGAGCTTGAGGGCGTAAATGTCGGAAATCGTTGGGAAGAACTGGCCGATTTGTCCGCCGCGCGAACCGAAGATGGCTGTTTGATTTTCGCGGACCTGCATTATCTTCTGGCGCTGACCGGCGACAATCGCGCAGACGCCACGGCAAAAATGTTGAACCGCATCCAGCAAGACGCAAAACGCGCCAAGGATGACACTACCCGCCGCATGGCCGATCCCGGCGTAGCCGCGGCACTTGGTCTTGAGGCATTTGCCAAAGGACAGCATGGCACCGCCTTTGACCATCTGTGTGCCGCGCGCGGATCAATGCAACTGGCAGGTGGCAGCCATGCGCAACGTGATGTTTTTGAACGTATTACAATCGATTCCGGCCTGCGCGCCGGACGTCTGGATGAGGTTGAGCACATTCTTGACGACCGTCGTGCCAAGCGGGCCGGAGGCGAGGACAACTATGCCCTCGCGCGTCGGGCACTGATCGCAGCGGCACGCGACAGCGGTGACATGCAAAGCGTGCCCGCCGAATAACAACAAAAAGACCAGGAAGGACAGAGAACGTATGGCGACTGTTTCGCCCGCTACTGATTTTGCATCGGTTGCAGCTTCGGCTGCGACCCCTGCCAGCACGCGCGATCCGCGGCTGGATTTCTATCGCGGCATCGCGATGTTCATCATTCTGATCGCGCATATCCCGAACGATCCGTGGGCCAAATGGATTCCGGCACGCTTCGGCTTCTCGGATGCGACAGAGATTTTTGTGTTCTGTTCCGGCATGGCCTCGGCGATTGCCTTTGGCGGGGCCTTTCTGCGCAAAGGCTGGTGGCTGGGCACCGCCCGGGTCGCCTTCCGCATCTGGCAGGTCTATTGGGCACATATCGGCCTGTTTTTCTTTGTCGCCATGACCATGGCCGCACTGGACCAAACCGGCACGTTCGAGAAAACCTATGTCTCGTCTCTGAACCTGCAGCATTTCTTCAACGATCCTGCGCCGCAGATGGTCGGGATTTTCACACTCACCTATGTACCGAACTATTTCGACATCCTGCCGATGTATCTGGTGGTTCTTGCGATGATGCCCTTGTTCATGGGCCTGTCCCGGATCGGTTTCTGGGCGGTTGCGGCAACCTCGATCGCGATCTGGCTTGTCGCCCAGTTCGGAGTGCTGGCCCTGCCCGCCGAGCCGTGGTCGGACCGCCAGTGGTTCTTCAACCCATTTGGCTGGCAATTGCTGTTCTTTACCGGTTTTGCATTCATGCGCGGCTGGATTCCCGCGCCGCCTGTGTCGAAAACACTGATCTGGATCGCGGCGCTGTTCCTGATCTTGTCCGCGCCCTTCGGCTCGTGGAAGGTGTTCCTTTGGGTGAATTCCGCAGCACCGGAACTGGGCGCGCTGATCCGCAAGGCCTGGCCCCTGACCGAGGAATTGCGGAGCAAAACCGAATTCGGACTGTTCCGTTATCTCCATTTCCTGTCACTGGCCTATCTGGGCTGGGTCGCCGCCGGGGAACACGGGCATCGCCTGATCGCCTCGGGACACGGCGTGGCGGCACGGATCTGGCAATGGCTGCTGACCGTCATCACCAAGGTGGGTCAGCAATCGCTGGCAGTGTTCGTATTTTCGATGGCAGCGGCACGACTTATCGGCGTTGGGCTGGACCAGACCGGGCGGGATTCCGCCGCTGTCTTTGCCGCCAACATAATTGGCTTTGCCATGATCATCGGTGTGGCCTATCTGGCCGCATGGTTCAAATCGCAACCATGGAAATCTAAGAAATGATTCTTACACGCCGCGCATTTCTGACCTTATCGACGGCACTGGCATTTGCCCCATCCGCGTTTGCGACTGGCGGTGAGGTTCCGTTTGACCGCAATGATGTGATTAAGCTTGCCCGCGATCTGGCCAGGCGCCCCTATGCGGAACGCGAGATGGTGCCGCAGGACTGGCAGGACCTGACATATCAGCAGTATCGCTCAATCCGGTTCCGGCTGGACCGGGCGCTGTGGTACGAGACCGAGACACCCTTCAACGTCGATTTCTTTACCCCGGGCCTTTATTTTCCGCGTACTGTTCAGGTCTCGACCGTTGAAAACGGCATGACGACGCCGGTCGCGTTCGATCTGGCGATGTTCGACAAATCCGAAGACGTGCCACACCTGCCCGTGGACGACACTCTGGGCTTCTCCGGTCTGCGCTTGCGCACCGAGATGCACCGCCCCGGTAAAACCGATGAGTTCTGCGTTTGGCAAGGTGCCAGCTATTTCCGCGCCATTGGCCTGCATGAGGTTTATGGGTTATCGGCGCGGGGGCTGGCGCTGAAGACCGGCGACCCGGATGGCGAGGAATTCCCCGAATTCATCCGTTTCTGGCTGGAGCGCCCCGCGCCGGGCCAACGCAACATAATCGTCCATGCGCTGATGGACAGCCCCAGCGTGACAGGCGCGTACCGCTTTGATGTCACCGCAGGCGCGGATTGCGTGATGGAGGTCGAGGCGACCCTCTTCCCGCGCGAGGACCTGACCCATGTGGGCATCGCGCCCGGAACCTCGATGTTCCTGTTCGATCAGACCAATCACAGCCGCTTCGACGATTTCCGGCCCGCCGTACATGACAGCGACGGGCTGCTGGTGCGCAACGGCGCGGGTGAAGTGCTGTGGCGGCCGCTGGCGAACCCGACGCGGTTGCAGATTTCCTCCTTCGTCGACACCAACCCGGTCGGCTTTGGCCTGATGCAACGGAAGCGTGAGTTCTCGGATTACGCTGATCTTGAAGCGAACTATCACAAACGCCCCGGCCTGTGGGTCGAACCCAAAGGCGACTGGGGCAAAGGCTCGGTTACGCTGGTCGAAATTCCTGCCGATCAGGAGATCTACGACAACATCGTTGCCTATTGGCGACCGGCTGCCCCGTATGCTGCGGGCAGCCAGATCGATACATCCTACCGCCTGATCTGGGGCGACAATCCACAGCGTACGCCGATGGCCCGGGTAATCAACACGGCGATGGGCGAAAATACGTTCGGCGAAGGACGTCTGGCCGTCATCGACTTTGAGGCCAGCGACTTGTTCGACGACCCCGAGGCGATTTCGATCTTTGTGGATTCGCCTCATGCCGAAACCTCGGACGGTGTGTTGCAACGCAACCCCGATACCGGCGGGATGCGGTTGGCATTTTCATTTGAACCCGCCGAACGGGATCATGTCGAACTGCGCGCGCAGTTGCTTGTCGGAAAACAACCGGCCTCCGAGGTCTGGCTGTACAGATGGACCACATGAACCGCGATCTGCATATCATGCCCCTCGAGGCGCCTCTGGCCATGCCGGCGCAGGATTTCAGCGCCGGGTTCCGTGACGCACAGGTTCCGTCCCGGACGGACAATCCGTCTGCCGGGTTCTGGCGCGCCTTGGCTTTTTCACCCGCGATGGCCGCAACGCTGGGCCTGTTGTGGGTGATGTCCGACTGGTTCGGGGCCGAAGGGATCAACCTGATCGAGGGCATTCTGCTGACGCTGATCTCGTTCAATTTCTTCTGGATTTCGTTCACGGTCTGCACAGTTCTTCTGGGCATGGCGTCGCTTGCGCGGCAGGAGCAGCCCAAACACCAGACCCGCCCGACCCCGCTGCGCGTCGCGTTGTTGATGCCGGTTTATAACGAAGTGCCGTGGTTCGTTCTGGGCAATGCCCGGACAATGCTGGAAGAATTGCGTGCGCGCGGCGGCCAGCATCACTATGCCATGTTCATCCTGTCCGACACGCGCGACCCCGAGATTGCCGCGCAGGAACAGGCCAGCGTCGAGGCGCTGCGAACCTCGCTCGCACCCGGGCTGGAGTTGTATTACCGCCGCCGCGAACAGAATACCGACCGCAAGGTCGGCAACATCGCCGACTGGGTCAGCCGTTGGGGCGCGGACTGGGATGCGATGCTGGTGCTGGATGCCGACAGCCTGATGACCGGCCGCGCCATCGCCCGCCTGACGGATTCGCTGGCGCGTGATCCGGGCGCGGGCCTGATCCAGAGTTATCCGCAACTTATCGGTGCGCAGTCGGTCTTTGCCCGGATGCAGCAATTCGCCAACGGAGTTTATGGCATTGCCTTTGCCGAAGGACTGGCCCGCTGGTGCGGGCAGGAAGGCAACTACTGGGGCCACAATGCCATCATTCGTACCCGTGCCTTTGCCTGCTGCGCCGGGCTGCCCAAACTGCGATCTTTCAGCGGGCAGGACCAACTGATCATGAGCCACGACTTTGTCGAGGCCGGGTTGCTGCGCCGCGCCGGCTGGGGTGTGCGATTCCTGCCGCGTATTCGCGGATCGTATGAAGAGACACCGCCCACCCTGATTGACCACGCCATGCGCGACCGCCGCTGGTGTCAGGGCAACCTGCAGCACCTGAAACTGCTGGGCTCCGCCGGATTCCGCGCGGTGTCCCGCTTCCACATGTTTCATGGTGCGGTCGGCTATCTGATGTCACCGCTGTGGTTCGCGCTGCTGGTCATGTGGGCGCTGATCGGTCAGGGCGAGGATGCGTCGGTTCTACATTATTTCAGCCCAGACAACCCGCTATTTCCGCAATGGCCGGAAATGACTGAAACCCGCCACGTGCTGATCATTCTGGTCATGTATGCAATGTTGCTGGCGCCCAAGGTACTGGGCGTCGTGGCCCTGCCCCTTAGCGGTGTTCGCTATTCCGATTTCGGTGGCGGGCGGCGGTTTTTCATCTCGTTTCTGTCCGAGGTGATCCTGTCGATCCTCTATGCCCCGATCCTGATGGTACAACAGATGATCGCAGTCTTCCGAACAGCGTTGGGCATCCAAAAAGGTTGGTCCCCGCAAGCCCGCGACGGCGGTAGCTATAGCCTGCGCACCCTTGTTCTGTGCCACGCTCTGGAAACGATCAGCGGTATCGCACTGAGCGTTGGGATTCTGGCCGGGCTGGTATCGGTCTGGCTGGCCCCGATCGCCATCAGCCTGGCCCTGGCTATACCGCTGTCCGCGCTTAGCGGCGTGTCCGCAGGAACGGCCCGGCGCATGGTCGGTATGCGCGAGGACTTCGCCGAACCCGCAATCACCCGTTCGGCCCGCCGCCACCGTGACGAACTGAAACGCCTGATTGAGGGCAAGGGTACGATGACCCCGGCGGAATGATCAGCTTCCGGGCAGGCCTTCGTACCAGTCCACCATCATGTCCGCCCACCCTTTGGGAACACCGTGACCACCAGGAAACAGCGCAAACTCCAGCGCGCTGTTTTCGGCGCAGCCTGTCCAGTTTCGGCGCATGAAATTGCCCGTGATCGAAAACCCGGATGGTTTGGTATCCGGGCATTCATTGGCTTCACGCCAGATTTCAAACCCTGCAAAGATATCCCCCTGATGGAACCGGCCCCCACCCAGTATGCGCCCCTCCAACGGGACTACATTGTCTGCCCAACCATGGGTGTGAAACAGCTTGACCGGCCCGGCGCAGCTTTCGGGATTTGGCCGCCAAAAGCCTCCTGACACGGGCACATAGGCCGAAAACGTCTCTGGTGCATCGCAGGCCAGATAGTTCACCATGAACCCGCCTGCGGAAAACCCGCCCAGCACAACCCGGTCGCTGTCGATGCCAAATCGGTCGGCTGCGTCCTGCACCACTTCGGTCAGAAAGGCGGTCTCGTCCCGCCCCTCCCAGCCGGGATAGAAGTTCCAGCTTTTGCGCCCGTTTCGCATTGCCCCTTCGGGTGCCATCACGGCATAGCCACGCGCGAGCAGCGGATCGACCATAATGCGGTTCTTCATCGTACCGCTGCCGCTGCCGCCATAGCCATGCAGGAACACGACCAGCGGCGGGTTTTCGGCCTTTGGCAATTCGATGTGGTATTCGCCGGACGTGGTCTCGCACGTACCTTCAGATTCGGCACAAGTGGCCAAAGCCGTTTGTCCGGCGAATGAAAGGCTCAGCGCCAGCCAGAATTTCGCTTTCATCAAATGTCCTCTTTGTAAGCTTCGACCGGCAGCCCTGCGCGCAGCCAACCCGGTCCGGCGGCCGAGCCCAGCATGCCTTCGGGGACGTCGATAATATTGGTAAAACCGGCAGCCGTCAGTTGATTGCTCAGCCGTGCCGACCGGACGCCACGAGCGCAGATCAGTGCAACAGGCGCAGACCGATCGCCATTTGCAAGCTGCGTGAGCGCCTGCAAGAAGTCCTCGCGGCGCATATCAAGCGGATGCGCGCCCCTGCCAATCCCGGTTGCGCGCCATTCCCGGGGGGTGCGGATATCCACCAGCAGGATGTCCCCCGAAACTGCCTTCTGATACGCGCCGGCGGCCTGAATCCGTCCACCGGAATAATTCTGTGGAATCAGACGGTACTGCCGTATCGCAAAGCCGGCGGCGATGGCGGCACCAACACCCAAAACTACCCGCCTTCGCGTTAGGTTCACTTTTTCTGCCACGCCGCGCTCCCATGCCGACAAATCGGTTTTATCACAGGGCGAAGCACATTGCCGCGTCGAATTGGCATCGGCCGGATCAAGTTCGCGTCATTTTCGCCCCAAAGGAAAATCCGCGCGCCCTTCACGCCGAAACGGGCGCATAATCTTGCAATCGCTGGACAGTCAGAGAATTATCCTTACAAAATCAATACCACTTTGACCGCCCAGACCGGAGTATCGCACTTGTCCCTATTCCTTATCGCGGCCCTTCCCTTCCTCGGAGCTGTGTTCCCAGCCCTTCTGATCCGGGCGGGACGAAACGCGGCGGCCTCGGCTGCCGGACTGACCACTTTTCTGGCACTGATGGGGCTGCTGATCCACATTCCGTCCGTCATGCGCGGCGAGGTGGTGACGGCCAGGTTCGACTGGATACCGGGGCTGGGACTGAACGCGAATTTCATGCTGGACGGGCTGGGGTTTCTGTTTGCCCTGCTGATCCTGGGGATCGGTTTGCTGATCATCCTCTATGCGCGGTTCTACCTGTCCCGCGAAGACCCGATGGGGCAGTTCTATACCTATCTTCTTCTGTTCCAGGGCGCGATGGTGGGCATCGTTCTGTCCGACAACATTCTGCTTTTGTTGATTTTCTGGGAACTCACGTCGCTCAGTTCATTCCTGCTGATCGGATACTGGCGGCACCTGCCCGAGGGGCGTCAGGGCGCGCGCATGGCGCTGGCTGTCACCGGATCAGGCGGGCTGGCGATGATCGCCGGGATGCTGATCCTTGGTAATATCGTGGGGTCCTACGACCTGAGCGTTATCCTCCAGAACAAGGAGCTGATCCAGTCGTCGCCCTACTACATGCCCGCGCTGATCCTGATCCTGCTGGGCTGTTTCACCAAGTCAGCGCAGTTCCCGTTCCATTTCTGGCTGCCGCACGCGATGGCCGCACCAACACCGGTTTCGGCCTACCTGCACTCAGCCACGATGGTAAAGGCCGGGCTGTTCCTGATGGCGCGGATGTGGCCGGTTCTGGCCGGGACCGAGGCCTGGTTCTACATAGTGGCAACAACCGGTCTGGTAACGATGTTGATCGGTGCCTGCATTGCGCTGTTCAAGGATGACCTCAAGGCCTTGCTGGCGTTTTCGACCGTGTCGCATCTGGGTCTTGTGACCATGCTGCTGGGCTTTGGCACTAAGATTGCCGCCGTGGCCGCCATCTTCCACATCATCAACCATGCAACGTTCAAGGCCGCCCTGTTCATGACCGCAGGGATCGTCGACCACGAGACCGGAACCCGTGACGTCCAACGGCTGGGCGGGTTGCGGCACCTGATGCCGATCACCTTCACCATCGGGACGATTGCAGCCCTGTCGATGGCTGGCCTGCCACCGCTGAACGGGTTCCTTTCCAAGGAAATGATGCTTGAGGAAACAGCCCATACAACATGGCTGAACTCGCATTATCTGGTGCCCGGTCTGGCCCTGTTGGCGGCGCTTTTCTCAGCGGCCTATTCCTTCCGCTTTGTGGGCCACGTTTTTCTTGGCCCCGAGCGGGACGATTACCCGGCACATCCGCATGATCCGCCCGTCGGGCTGTGGTTGGCCCCCGCATTTCTTGTGGTTCTGGTTGTGCTGATCGGTCTGTATTCCGCCGCCATCGTTGGCCCGCTGGTCGCCGTTGTCTCCAGCGCGGTGATCGGCGGAGAGAAGCTGCCCTACTATTCGCTCAAACTGTGGCATGGCTTTACTCCGGCGCTTTACATGTCCATCGTGGCAACGCTGGGAGGTTTTTTCCTGGTGTCGCTGCACAAGCGCGGAGAACAGGTCTGGAATGCGCTGCCCCGGCCCGAGGCAAAAGACATCTTCGACGCAGTGATCGGCGCGCTGACAAAGCTCAGCCAGTGGGTCACGGACGAACTGCACAATGGCGTCATCTCGCGTTATGCCATCATCATGATCGCCTTTACCGTGGGGATGGGTTTTTACGCCTATTCGACCGGCACAATCGGGCTTGAGACCCGGGTGCCGCTGCCCGCACCAATCATACCGATTATCGGCTGGATCTGTCTGGTGGGAGCAACGCTCGCGATCATGTGGTTCCACCGCAACCGCCTGTTGTCACTGGTGCTGATCGGTGTTGTGGGTCTGATCGTGTCAATGGCGTTCAACTACCTGTCCGCCCCGGATCTGGCGCTGACGCAAATCTCGGTCGAAGTGGTGACAATGATCCTGCTATTGCTGTCGCTGAACTTTCTGCCAACCGAAACCCCACGGGACAGCAGCGCCCAGCGCCGCTGGCGGGATGCGGCGATCTCTGTCGTGGCCGGGATCGGCAGCGGCGCCTTGATCTATGCGCTGATGCTGCGCGATTTCGCTTTTCCGACGATATCGGATTTCCATCTGGCGAACTCGTACAAGGGCGGCGGCGGCACCAACGTGGTCAACGTCATTCTCGTCGACTTCCGGGGCTTTGATACCTTTGGCGAGATCATCGTTCTGGGCATTGCCGCGCTGATCATCTTTGCCCTGACCGAGGCGGTTCTGAGCACAAATGTCCGGGCCTATCTTCTGAACCGCAAACCGCACTGGCCGCAATCGGGCGACTCGCACCCGCTTATGATGGTGGTTGCAACCCGCGTGATGATGCCGATTGCCCTGATGGTGGGCGCCTACATCTTTTTCCGCGGCCACAACCAGCCCGGCGGCGGCTTTATCGCGGGTCTGATCGTCGCGATCGCCTACCTGATGCAATACATGGCCAGCGGATACACCTGGGCCATTGAACGGCAGAGGTTCTTTTACCACGGAACAATCGGCTGGGGCGTTCTGATAGCCGCTGCGACCGGACTGGGCGCGTGGTTCAATGAAAGGCCGTTCCTGACCAGCGATTTCGGCTACATTCACTGGCCGCCGCTGGAAGAGTTCGAATGGGCCACTGCCATCCTGTTCGACACCGGCGTATTCCTCGCCGTTCTGGGTGCTGTCATGCTGGCGCTGGACAGCCTGTCACGGTTTGCATGGCAACCGGGCATGGCGCAGGAGTTCCCGATGGATATCAACCCGCTTCGGGATGATCCGCCAGAAGAAGACCAAGAGAAGGAGCAGGCCTGATGGAAGCGCTCGTAGCCTCTGCCGTAGGCGTCATGACCGCAGCCGGGATCTTCCTGATCCTTCGTCGCAGGACTTTCCCCGTCATTCTGGGCCTGTCTTTGCTGACCTATGCAGTCAATGTGTTCCTGTTTGCCACCGGGCGGCTGGCGCTGAACGCGCCGGCGGTTCTGAACAAGTACAAGGACGTGCCCTACACCGATCCGCTGCCGCAGGCACTCGTGCTGACGGCCATCGTGATCTCGTTCGGTATGACGGCGGTGATCGTGATGATCGCCCTGTCCGCCTATCTGTCGTCCATGGATGACCACATCGACATGAGCGCGCAGGACAGCGTGGACGGCGCAGGAGAAGACGCATGAATCACTGGATCGTTGCGCCGATCGTCCTGCCCGCGATCCTGGCCCCCTTCATCATCATGGTACTGCGATTCCATCTGGACCTGCAGCGCATCTTTTCGGTCGCCGGTGTCGTAGGCCTGCTGGGTATCGCCCTGACCATCACCGCAAAAGCGTCGGGCGGCGACATTCAGGTCTATGAACTGGGCAACTGGCCCGCGCCATTCGGGATCGTGCTGGTGCTGGACAAACTGTCGGCCATGATGGTGCTGCTGACGGCATTGCTGGCCCTTCCCATCGTTCTGTATTCCATTGCCTCCGGCTGGGACGACAGGGGAAAGCACTTTCACGCCCTGCTCCACTTCCAGCTTATGGGTGTTTGTGGCGCCTTTCTGACCGGAGACGCGTTCAACCTGTTCGTTTTCTTCGAAGTTCTGCTGATCGCCTCTTACGGCCTGATGACGCACGGAGGTGGTTCTGTACGGCTGAAAGCCGGGGTTCAGTACGTCACCTACAACCTGCTTGGCTCGACCCTGTTCCTGTTTGCACTTGGCACCATCTATTCCGTGACCGGCACTTTGAACATGGCCGATCTGGCGCTGCGCGTGGCCGAAATTCCACCTGAAGATACAGCTTTGCTGCGGGTCGGCGCGGTACTGCTGCTGCTGGTCTTCTGCATCAAGGCCGCCGTTCTGCCGCTGCATTTCTGGTTGCCCGCCAGCTATGCCAACGCGCCTTTGCCTGTGGCCGCGCTGTTTGCGATCATGACCAAGGTGGGCGCATACTCGATCCTGCGGGTCTATACCCTGGATTTTGGTCCCGACGTCGCAGTGACAGAAGGCCTGGTCGGAGCTTGGCTGCAACCAGCTGCATTGGTCACTCTGGCGGTCGGAGCAATCGGCATTCTGGGAGCACAGCACATCGCGCGCCTGGTCGCATTCTGCGCGATTGCGTCGATGGGCACTTTGCTGATTGCGATTTCGCTGTTCTCGCCCGGCGCAACCGCTGCCGCGCTGTATTACATTTTCCACTCGACACTGGCGACGGCGCTTATGTTCCTTGTGGCCGACCTTGTGATGCAGCGGCGCGGCGGCGCCATTGAGCCCGGCACTCCGATGCCGCAAAGCGGGTTGATTTCGGCGCTGTTCTTCGTGGGCGCAATTGCGCTGGCCGGTATGCCGCCACTGTCCGGTTTTGTCGGTAAACTGCTGGTACTGGACGCCGCGCGGGATGCCCCGGACGCCAACGCAATCTGGGCGGTGATCCTGATCGGGTCTTTTGTGACAATCGTTGGACTGGCCCGGGCCGGGTCGCTGATCTTCTGGAAAAGCCACGACGCACAGCACAACACAGCAGAGTCCGAAAATGAAGATGAAGACGTCGTTCTGCCTGCGCCCGAACCTCAACCGGCGCTGGCATTCACGGCGGTATTCGGACTGGTCCTTGGCCTGATGCTGTTGACCTTGTTCGCTGGCCCGGCGCTGACCTACGCTGAAGGCACGGCAGGACAATTGTTCTCGCCCGAAAATTACATCTCGGCCGTCATGGGAGGTGAAGAATGATCAAACTGCTACACCGGATATTTCCGCACCCGCATCTGACCATTCTGCTGACGTTTGTGTGGATGTTGCTTGCCAACCAACCCTCGCTGAATTCGCTGGTGTTTGGTCTGATTCTGGGGATCATCATCCCGTTCATCACGCAGCCCTACTGGCCGGACCGTCCCATACTGCGCAACTGGCCGATGATCGTGGAATACATGCTTGTCGTTCTATGGGACATTGTGATGGCCAACATCGCGGTCGCCCGGATCATCCTGTTCAAGCGCGACAGTGATCGGCAACCAAACTGGGTCTGTATTCCGCTTGAACTGCGCACACCCGAGGCGATTACCGTGCTGGCCGGAACGATCACCATGACGCCGGGCACCGTCAGCTGCGATCTGTCTGCGCAGGGGCACAACCTTTTGGTCCATTGCCTTGACGCCCCGAACCCTGACGAGGTTCGGGACCAGATCAAGCAACGCTATGAACGTCGCCTCAAGGAGATTTTCGAATGATCACCTATGCCATCTACTTTACTTTTGCCTGTTTTGGCGCGGCGATCATGATGTGTCTGTGGCGGATCGTAACGGCCGACGGTGTCGGCACGCGGGTACTGGCGCTGGATACCATGGTCATCAACACCATCGCGTTGATGATCCTTTACGGTCTCAGGCTGGGAACCGAGATCTTCTTTGAATCCGCCATGATCATCGCCATGCTGGGCTTTGTTTCAACGGTGGCTTACGCACGCTTCATGCTGCGTGGCAACATTATCGAGTGAGTGCGACATGGGTTTCATTTTCGAATTTCTCATCGCTTTCTTCCTGATCGTCTCGGGCATATTTGGTTTCGTGGGATCGTTTGGCATGATCAAGCTGAAGGATCCGATGTCCCGGCTGCACGCGCCGACAAAGGCCACAACTCTGGGCGTTGGGGGCGTTCTGCTGGCGTCGATCTTTCATTCCGTCCTACTGGAGGATCACGCGTCGCTGCACGAGCTGCTGATAACGCTGTTTTTGTTCCTGACCGCGCCGATCACGGCCCTGTTCATTGCCAAATGGCACATTCATCGCCACGAATCGCCCGGCGATCTGCCGGATGCAGGCGAAGATGAGCTTTGGGCCACCCACGCGGTCGAGCAGGTCGAAGACGTCCCGGATCACACAGCGAACTGACCCTGATGCATACACCTTCGTTGCCTTTGACCCGCGATCTGGTTCTGATCGGCGGGGGCCACACGCACGCGCTTGTCCTGCGCAAATGGGGAATGAACCCCTTGCCCGGCGCACGACTGACGATCATCAATCCTGGCCCGACCGCGCCTTACTCCGGCATGTTGCCGGGCTATGTGGCCGGGCATTACAGGCGGGACGAGCTGGACATCGATCTGGTAAAGCTGGCGCGATTTGCCGGGGCGCGCATCATTCTGGGCGCGGTAAACGGCCTGGATCCAGCAAGCCGGGTTGTTCACGTATCAGGACACCTGCCTGTTTCGTTTGATGTTGCTTCGGTCAATGTGGGCATAACTTCTGACATGCCCGCCGTGCCCGGATTTGCAGAACATGCGGTGCCGGCGAAGCCTCTGGGCCTATTTGCAGCACGCTGGGCCGACTACCTGAAGACGCCCGGGCCCGCGTCAGTCGCGGTCATTGGCGGCGGTGTTGCCGGGGGCGAACTGGTCATGGCGATGGCGCATGCGTTGCGGGCGCAGAACCGCGACGCCCGGGTCGCGCTGATCGACAACGCTACGGCTTTGACGGCCACAGGCCCAAAGGCTGGGGAAACCATCCGACAGGCGATGGAAAGCCTGGGGATCGCGATCTTCGAAAACTCCTCCATTCGCCAGATCGGCAAGGATTATGTTGAACTGGAGGATGGCCGCCACATCCCAGCCGCGTTCGTGACCGGAGCCGCTGGTGCGCGACCCTATGACTGGATCGCTGAAACAGGGTTAGAGATGCAGGGTGGCTACATCCGTGTCGACGCGCATCTGCAGTCCAGCCACCCCTTGATCTTTGCCGCCGGCGATTGCGCGCACCTGTCCGACAACCCGCGCCCCAAGGCCGGCGTCTATGCGGTCCGTGAAGCGCCGGTTTTGTTTGACAATCTGCGCGCGGCATTGGGAGCGGGACGGATGCGGCGGTACGTGCCGCAGAAAGATTATCTGAAACTGATTTCGCTGGGCAGGAAGTCCGCCCTTGCGGAAAAGTTGGGAACGTCATTCAGCGGTCCGTTGATGTGGAAATGGAAAAACCACATCGACCAGAAATTCATGAACAGATTTCGTGACCTGCCGCAGATGGCAATACCGAAACTGCCCGGGCATCATGCGGACGGTTTGCGCGAAGCATTGGGTGACAAACCGATGTGCGGCGGTTGCGGTGCCAAAGTTGGGCGTGGTGCCTTGCAGCAAGCCTTGCAGACGTTGCCTGCGCCCGAACGCTCGGATGTCACCCCCCTGCCCGGCGATGATGCGGCCCTGCTGACAACGGGTGGGGCGCGTCAGGTCATCACGTCGGATCACTTGCGCAGCTTCGCCGCAGACCCCGTGTTGATGACACGCATCGCGGCCGTGCACGCGCTTAGTGATATCTGGGCGATGGGTGCGGCGCCGCAGGCGGCGACTGCAACTGTGATCCTGCCCCGCATGTCCGCCACGTTGCAGCGCCGCACGATGACCGAAATCATGACAACCGCCAGCGACGTTCTGCGGCAGGCTGGTGCCGAGATTGTTGGCGGCCACAGCTCTATGGGCGATGAGATGACCATCGGCTTCACCATCACCGGTCTTTGCGCCCAGGAACCTATTACTCTGGCCGGTGGTCTGCCGAGGGATGCGTTGATCCTGACCAAACCCATTGGCAGCGGTGTATTGATGGCCGCTGAAATGGCTGGTCAGGCCGATGGCGCGTGGGTCGCGGCCGCATTTCGCCACATGACCCACCCACAGGGAACAGCAGCCGAAATCCTCAGGCACGCGCATGCAATGACGGATGTCACGGGTTTTGGTCTGGCCGGCCACCTGAAGGGAATGTGCGAGGCTTCGGGTTGCGGTGCAGCACTGGATCTTGAGGCCGTGCCTGCAATGGTCGGCGCTGAACAGTTGTATTCGAACGGCATCCGGTCGAGCATTTTCGCTGACAACAGGGCAATTGCTCCGGAACTGCCTGCGGAAGGTAAAGCAGGCTTGTTATTCGACCCCCAAACCGCCGGAGGATTGCTGGCTGCGGTCGCCCCGGATCAGGCTCAGGACCTGTGCGCGTCGCTTCGTGATGCGGGATATCCCGCAGCTATTGTCGGTCGGTTAACCAAGGCTCCGGGCTTGCGTCTTTAAAGCCGGGCTAGAACCTGTTCGATCCGGGCGGCGATATCGGCAAGACCGTCGGTATCCAGCCGGTCGGCCTGAAGCTCCGCAATGACCTGAGCGCCCCTACCTTTCTGCGACTTGGCGTAGGCCGGATCATAGTGCTGATCCATCAGCGCCCGCGTCAGACCACGTTTATCTCCGGCCGCCATCAGGGACAGCCAGTTATCGACGACGTCATGGCCGCGATGAAAGCGCAGCGGTGACAGCCGGTCACGCAACCGCTCGTGATCTGAAAGAATGTCATCATAGGCAGCGACCAGATAGTCTGCCCGCGCCGCAAGCGGGACATCAATGCGGACACGCGGAGCCGCTCGCAGCCCGTTCCAAAGGCTGGGCGGCAGGATCAGACTTCCGATTTTGGACGACTCTGCCTCGACGACCACTGGCCGACTGGCGTCCATCCGGCAAAGCACGGCGGACAATGCGGATTCAAACCCTTTCTGGCTGGGTTGTCCTCCGGGCATTTCACCCAGCAACGAGCCGCGATGATTGGCCAGCGCCTCAAGGTCCAGAACCTGCACGCCTCGCTTTGCAAGATGCGCCAGCAATTCGGTTTTTGCCGTTCCTGTATATCCGTCCAGCGCCACAATGCGGTGCGGCAGGACGTCATCGTACAGATAGCGGCTCACCAGCCGGCGGTAGGCGCGGTAGCCACCTTCAACCACGTCGGCACGCCAGCCGATTTGCTGCAGCATCCAGGTGAACGACCCTGACCGCTGCCCTCCGCGCCAACAGTAGACCAGAGGCCGCCATCCTCCCTCGTGATGGCTGAGGCTGTTTTCGATATGCGCGGCGGCATTGCGAAACACCAGAGCCGCGCCCAGCTTGCGGGCCAGGAACGGGCTTTCCTGAACGTAGATCGTGCCGACTTTCGCCCGTTCTTCATTGTCCAGAACCGGCAGGTTGATGGCACCCGGCAAATGATCCTCGGCGTATTCCGCAGGGCTTCGCACGTCGATCACGGTATCGAAGCCGTGTGTGTAGAGGTCAGGCAGGGTGGTGAATTTCAGAACCATATCTGGGGTCTATCTTGGGCTTGGCTGAAAGAAAAGCCAGCTCACTCCTCGATTGGTTCGATCAGTTCTGCGCCGCTGGCCCGGTTCGAGTTCACCGCAGGATCAACCCGATGATAGGTCAACACATCTTCCGCACCGGGACGCATCAGCCGGGCCTCCCCTTGACCCGCTTCACCCAGCCAAAGCGCCCAGTCGTCGGGTTCAAGGATCAATGGCATCCGGTGATGGACCTTGCCCAGATTTCCGTTGGCCGCAGTGGTGACGATGGCGCAGGTGCTTTGGCGTTCACCGTCAGGACCCCAGTCCTGCCAGACACCACCGAAGGCAATCGGTTCGTTGTTGCGGCGCGAGATATACCAGGGCAACCGCTGTCCTTGGGCGGATTTGGTCCATTCATAGAACCCTGTCGCCAGAATCAGGCAACGCCGCTCGCGGCAGGCCGCGCGGAACGCGGGTTTCTGGGCCAGTGTTTCAGCGCGGGCATTGATCAGCAACGGGCCATCATTTTGCGCCTTGTACCAATGCGGCAGAAACCCCCAACGCATAGGATCAAGCTGGCGGCCACCTTCACCGGTCCGCACGACATGCACCTGATTGGTCGGGCACACATTGAAATTGGGAGCGCCCGGAAGGCTGTTCGCCGGGCGCGCAGAAAACAGCTGCGCCATTGCGTCGTTGGGAAGAGTTATTGCAAACCGTCCGCACATAGGTAATGAACCACTGACATTTTTTTCTCCAGGCTCAAGTTCACACGAGGTCACATGGCAAATCAAACAGCTAAATCCCTTAAGGGCAAAGCGCTTGGTGATCTCGAGGCAGGTAAGTTGCCGCAGGCACTTAAAAAAGCGCAGTTGGGGATCAAGAAGTTTCCAAAGGATACGGACTTTCAAGCCATTGCGGGTTTTGTTTTCACCGAATTGAAACAGTACAAGAAGTCCATTCCGCATTTCGTCGAAGCTGCGCGTCGCAAACCCGATGACCCTCAGTTTGCTGAAAACCTTGCAAACGCTCTGATGCAGACGGGCCAGATCCCGCGTGCGCTGGCTTATGCCGAGAAAATGCTGGAGCAGTTTCCCAACAACGCAGAGCTTGTTCGCGTTGTGGATGAGATCCAACTCAAAGGATCCAACTGGCGCGAGATTGTTGAGCATGCGACCGAAAAACTCAAAAAATCTCCGGACGATGTCACGCTGTTGACGACCCGAGCCCGCGCTTACGACAGAATTGGGTTCAGCGACAATTGCAGGCAGGACGCCTATCGCGCTTATGAACTGGCGCCAGACGACAACGCAGTCGCATTCCAAAAAGCCTCGATTCTTCATCAGGAAGGCAAGAAAAAAGATGCCGCCGAGATTCTCGACCGGATCATCACCAATGATCCCGCTCATGTGGCGTCACTATTGCAATTGTCCAACATGGCCGACGAGGACCGCGCGCGCGACCTGGAACCGCTTGTAGCTGCTGCCATCGACAACAGTGATCATCCGGTCTCGCAACTTGAGTTCGCAAAGGCGCAAATCACATCCGTTCTGCATGGGCTGACTGCCGCAATGCCCGGGTTTGCGCGGGCCAACGAATTGCAACACGAGTTGAATCCGTACAAATTCGGCGACGAAAGCCAGAAACTTCGGCGCATTGTGCAGTTGTTCCCCGAAATTGACACTCCGATCTCCTCCGAGGTGATCGATGGGCCGATCCCGATTTTTGTCATCGGCCAACCTCGCTCCGGGACGACACTCATGGAAATGATGCTGAGCTCGATTCCGGACGTCGCAGGGTGTGGGGAACTGACTGTAGGGCCGGACTTGTCCTACGACTTTATCCATGAAGGCAAAGCCTATGACGCGAAAGACGCTGAGGAGTTTGCCCGAGATTTCCGCCGCCTGATGCCACCAGTCCCGGAGACATCAATCGCGTTTGTCGACAAGTTGCCTCATAACTACCAGCAGGTAGGATTCTTACTTTCCGCATTCCCGAATGCGAAAGTTATAAATATGATGCGCGATCCGCGCGATGTCGGTTTGTCGAAATGGATCAGGCGCTTCCCGGCACCGGGTATGAGATATGCGTCCAATCTGGAAGCAATCGGGCATTCCGCGAACATGTACCGCAAGTACATCGCCCATTGGGAAACCATCTTCGGCGACCGGATTCTGACCTTACCGTATGAAAAGCTCGTCGCTGACCCCGAAACCTATAGCCGGCAGGTTGCGGACTTCCTTGGCCTCGAATGGCACGAGACGATGATGCACCCGGAAAAGAACAAAAAGCAGGTGCGCACAGCCAGCATCGATCAGGTTCGAAAGAAGATTTCGACCAAATCAATCGGCGGCTGGCGTCAGGTCGCAGACTACATCCAGCCGATGCTGAACGGTTTCGATCCCGAGCTTTGGCCGGAATACGACCTTAGCTGACACAAATCACACCGAACAGAAAAGGCCGCATCGGGGATGCGGCCTTTGTCGTTGTCGCCGGGATGCTTACTTCTGCTTGATGCGCCCGTCCAGATAAGGCTGATAAGGCGCATTCGCGGCCAGATATTCAGCGGTGACATCCGCCAGATCCGGCCCGAAGTCATACGCTTTCTTGTCGTCGCCTTCGAACATGGAATAGCCGTCACCGCCGTTACGGACATAGTTGTTGGTCACGACCAGATATGTCGCCGCCGGGTCAATCGGCACGAATCCATCGCCCTCGGCCACCATCACCTCGGTTACGCGCCCCTCGTTCGGGGCAACCGACGGATCCCATGTGAAGGCCAGACCGGCCACCTGCGGGAAGCGGCCTTTGACTTCTTCAACCTGGCTCACGCCGTTTTCCAGGGCGTCGATGACCCCCTGACCGCTGATCTGGAAGGTCGACAATGTGTTCTGGAACGGCAACACCGTCAGAACCTCGCCCATGGTCACTTCGCCCGGATCGATCGAGGCCCGCAAGCCACCGGAATTGGCGATGGCGATCTGAACGCCCTGATCCGCCACACGGGCCAGCATTGCATCGGCAACCAGATTGCCCATCTGGCATTCCTGCACGCGGCAGATCGCGCGGTCGCCTTCAATCGCATAGGCAGCATTGGCCACAACCTTGTTGCGGATTTCATCCAGAGGAACCGCCAGTTCGGCGATCCGGTCCAGCGCGGACTGATCCTCGGTCACGGTGTTGTCCATGATCAGCGGCTCACCAACGGCCTCGATCACATTTCCGTCGTCGTCGAATGTCACATTCAACTCGCCCAGGAATTTACCATAGGCGTAGGCCTGAACGATCTGAACGTCATTCACGACGGTCGGGTAAGGCCCGACGGCCTTGTCAGACACGTTCGACAGGTACGTATTGGAATGCCCCCCTACGATCACGTCAACGCCGGTGGTTTCCTGCGCCACGCGCTGGTCCACACCATAGCCCGAGTGGCTTAGAACAACGATCTTGTTGACGCCTTCGCCGGTCAGCTTGTCCACTTCTCCCTGCACGGCCGGAACCGGGTCGGAAAATGTAACGTTTGGCCCGGGTGAGGCCAGTTCGTCCGTATCCTGAGGCGTCAGGCCGATCAGGCCGATCTTTTCACCGCCAACCTCGATCACCGTCGACTTCGCGATCTTGTCGGTCAGCAGTTCTTCGTCAGCAATGTTCGCGTTGGACATCAGAACCGGAAAATCGACGGAGTCGACGAAACCGCGCAGCACTTCGGGGCCGTCGTCAAATTCGTGGTTGCCCACGGTCATCGCGTCATAACCCAGCCGGTTCATGAACTCGGCCGCGACCTTGCCCTTGTAGTAGGTATAAAACAACGAACCCTGAAACTGATCTCCGCCATCCACCAGAACCGAATTCTCAGCGCGGCCGCGAGCTTCTTCCACTGCGGTCACAAGGCGCGCAGAACCGCCGAAACACTTGCCTTCGGCATTGTCTTCGGCATCGCAGCCGCTGTCATATTTGTTGATCGGCTCAAACCGGGAATGGAAGTCATTGGTGTGCAGAATGGTCAGCTTGTAGTCGGCGGCCGCAACACCTGCGGTCAGGCCCACAATGGCAGTAGATGCCAGAAAACGGATCAACATTAATGAAACTCCCTGTCGTTGATTGAAGGGATCGTGCGCCGACTGAAACAAAGAGTCAAAGGGGGAAATCCGCCTTGATTCCCCACGCCGTGCAAGGCATCACCACCTCATGCTGATTTACAAGATTTTCAGGTCCGATGAATGGGCCACGCTGCAGGATCAGGGCGCGTCAGACGGCGCGCCGATTGACGTTACCGACGGATTTGTCCATTTCTCGACGGCCCAACAGGCCGCCGAAACCGCCGCCAAGCATTTTGCCGGAGTTGATGGCCTTGTCCTCTTGGCCTGCGACGCCGACGCCATGGGCGATGATCTGAGATGGGAAGTTTCGCGCGGGGGCGCCTTGTTTCCCCACCTTTACCGGCAGATCCGGATGACCGATGTGATCTGGACCCGCGCCCTGCCTTTTGACGGAAAGCTACACCAGTTCCCCAAGGAGATGGTATGATCGGCTTCATCGATCCTGATCGTGAGCAGTTCGAGGCGTTCAAGGCACTGGATCGCAATCAGCCGATCGAGATGCTCAACCTGGTCAGGTTTCGCGCCCAGGCTGAATATCCTTCCGGGCACGCGCTGGCAGATGCCGGCCTGACCGGCGCTGAGTCCTACCAGAACTACGGATCGGAAACCGCGCCCATTGTCGCCCGCATCGGAGCGTCCATTTTGTGGCGCCGTGGATTTGAATCCACTTTGATAGGCACCGCCGACGAAGTCTGGGATGCCGTGTTCATCGCCCGATATCCCAGCGCGCACGCCTTCCTTGAGATGGTAACGGACCCCGTTTATCGCACCGCCGTGGTGCATCGTCAGGCGGCTGTTTCGACCTCGCGGCTGATCCGTTGTTCGCCAGCACAGGTCGGAGGGACCTTCGGATGAAACTGACCGAAAAGCTTGGGCTGTCAGCCCTGCACTGGCTGGACCCCGAAACTGCCCATGGGATGTCGATCCGGGCCTTGAAAGCCGGATTGGTCCTGGCTGCCGGCCCTGTCACGTCACCACGCCTGCGCACACAGTTCGCCGGTCTGACGCTGGCCAATCCGGTCGGCCTGGCCGCTGGATTCGACAAGAATGGCGAGGTTCTGGCCCCTTTATCGCGGGCCGGGTTCGGATTTATTGAAGTCGGTGCGGTGACACCGCGTCCACAACCGGGCAACCCGAAACCGCGCCTGTTTCGCCTGACCGAAGACAAGGCGGCCATCAACCGTTTCGGCTTCAACAACGAAGGAATGGACGTCATGGCTCGCCGTCTCGCGAGCCGTCCCCGCGATGCGGTCATCGGATTGAACCTTGGCGCCAACAAGGACAGCGACGACCGCCCCGGTGATTTTGCCAAAGTACTGGCCCATTGCGCCGCCCATCTGGATTTTGCCACGGTCAACGTGTCGTCCCCCAACACCGAGAAACTGCGGGACCTGCAGGGTAAGGCCGCGCTTGGCGCTTTGCTGGCGGGTGTTGTCAAAACGCGAGACACGCTGCCGACACCGATTCCCGTATTCCTGAAAATTGCTCCGGACCTGACGGCACCAGAGATACAAGATATCGCCGATATCGCGCTGGAAACCGGAATTGACGCGGTCATTGCCACGAATACCACCCTGTCCCGCGACGGGCTGAGAAGCGCACACAAGGATGAGGCTGGTGGCCTGTCTGGCGCGCCTTTGTTCGAAAAATCGACCCGCGTTCTTGCGCAGCTCAGCCAACTGACCGAAGGACGCATTCCCTTGATCGGCGTGGGTGGCATCAGCAGCGCGGAACAGGCCTATGCAAAGATTTGCGCCGGTGCCTCGGCCGTCCAGTTCTATACGGCCATGGTTTACGGCGGCATGTCGCTGGCATCGGAAATCGCCCGGGGTCTGGACGAACTTCTGGCCCGGGACGGGTTTGAAAATGTCGCACAGGCGGTTGGCAGCAAACGAGAGGATTGGCTGTGATGGAATACTGGCACAACCCGCGGTGTTCGAAATCGCGTTCGGGGCTTGCACTGCTTGAAGAAAACGGCGCAGAACCCCGTGTCCGGAAGTATCTGGAAGATGCACCGACGGAAGACGAATTGCGGGCCGTGCAGGCGAAACTGGGCATTGCTGCAATCGACATGATGCGCACAGGTGAAAAGCGCTTCAGGGAACTGGGGCTGAACAAAGCGACGCCGGACGATACCTTGATCCGTGCCATGGCCGAAAACCCGATCCTGATCGAACGCCCCATTGCCATTCACGGTGACAAGGCCGAAATCGGGCGTCCGCCCGAAAACCTGTTGACCCTGCTTTAAGCGACTTGCGCCTCTAGCTTCGGATAGCGCCATCCCAGCGTGACGCCACGCGCGATGTTCAGAACCATCAGCGCAGCCCACAGCCCGTGATTGCCAAATGCAGGCACCAGAATGAACAGGGACAGGACGTAGATCCCGACCGAGTGGATCATCGCCTGGCGCATGTCCCGGGTCCAGGTCGCGCCGATGTAGATACCGTCGAACATCCAGCTGGCCACGCCAATCACCGGGGCAATCGCAGCCCAGATCAGAAATTCGCGCGCGGCCTCACGCACCTCGGGCGAGGTCGACATCACATCGATTAGCGCGGGTCCTGCCAGATAGAAAACCAGACCCAGCGCGAAAGCGCCGCCTACGCCCCATTGTGACGCCATCACGGACGCACGCCGCACCTGAAAACGGTCCTTTGCCCCGACCGCCCCGCCGACCAGCGCCTCGGCCGAAAA
Organism: Ruegeria sp. BG6; assembly: GCF_056538465.1. Taxonomy (NCBI): domain Bacteria; kingdom Pseudomonadati; phylum Pseudomonadota; class Alphaproteobacteria; order Rhodobacterales; family Roseobacteraceae; genus Ruegeria; species Ruegeria sp. BG6. Next base: position 112,167 of record NZ_JBQFTB010000014.1, read on the forward strand.
GGCAAAACCGTCCAGCGCAAAGGCTGTGATTTCCAGAAACTGCAGCAGAACCTGATTGGCGGCCAGATTGACGTCGCCGAGATCTGATCCGACAAAAAGAAAAGTGGTGAACGATCCGGTCAAAAGGACGGACCGCACCATGATGTCACCGTTCACCTGCATCATCCGCCGCAGCCGTGTACCGTCGAAAATGCGCGGCCAGTCTCTCCACTGATTGCCGGCAAATGCCTGACGGCAGAGCCATAGCCCAAGGGCCAACCCGGTCCATTCGGCGATCAGTGTCGCCAGCGCGACGCCCTCGACGCCCCAGCCCAGCCCAAGCACGAACCACAGATCCAGCAGGATATTCAGGCCATTCATCCAGACCTGAAGCACAAATACGCCCCGCGTCCGCTCGATCGCGATCAGCCAGCCTGTAACGGCATAAAGCGCAATTGTCGCCGGGGCACCCCAGATCCGGATTTCCAGGTATTGCCGAGTCAGCGCTTCGACTTCGGGGCTTGCGGGGGACAGGGCAAATGCCCCCCACAGCACCCAGACCTGCGTCAGAATGAAAAACAGCCCCGCAGCGCCGCCCAACAGCAAACCGCGCATCAGCAGCGCACCGGTTTCCGCCGTGTCTCCGGCCCCGCGCGCCTGTGCAGCCAAACCCGTGGTGCCCATCCGCAGAAAGCCGAATATCCAGTAGATGGCCGACAGGATGACCGCACCCATACCGACAGCGCCGATCGGGGCGGCCAGCCCCATCTGCCCGACAACACCAGTATCCACCGCCCCCAGTATCGGGACAGTGGCATTGGACAGAACGATAGGTGCTGCGATCTTCAGCACCCGTCTGTGTGTGATGGGTGCCGAGGCATCCCGCATCCAAGGCTATCCTTCGTCCGAATCCGATTGCGGCATCAGGAAATGCCCCGAAGCCTGCGCGAACAGACGCGCATGGTTGTCCTGCCACGCCTCGACCCGGACCGAAGCATAACGCCGCCCGGAACGGCTGATGTAAGCGCGGGCGTAGGCATCGCGCGGCAAGCCCGAACGCAGGTAGTCGACCGTGAAATCGATGGTTTTCGGGTATCGGAGCAAACTGGCATCCCGAATGTCTTCGGCACTCATCTCTCCGCTTTCGATGCGGTGAAACACGGTCTCCCAGCACAGGGTGATCACGCCGGTCACCTCCAAAAATGCGGCAGTGACCCCACCGTGCAGCGCGGGCAGCAGCGGATTGCCAATCAGTTTGTCGTCAAAATTCAGAACACCCGTCAGTTCATCCCCACGCCGGTCGAAGGTGATGTTGAGAAACCGGATATACGGCACCCCATCGACCATGGCGTTCAGTGCGGCGTCCCGGCGGTTCTTGACCACCTGCATCGGCTCCGGTCGATTGCGCGCCATTTACCTGCCCTCCACGGTGAAAGACCCCGATGCGGTTGCGACAGGATGGTCCTGATCGTCATCCGTTGCGGTCGCGCGCACGAAGGCCACATTGGGCGTGATGTGATAGCATTTGGCGCGCGTTGTAATATTCTGCCCCGGCGTGGCCGCCCGCATGTAGTCAATGCGCAGGTCAATTGTCGCCGTGGCACCCGGCGCGGACGGGTGGCTCATGACAGCCGCGCCGCTGCAGGTGTCCAGCAGAGCGAACACCGCCCCACCATGAATGACGCCGGTGCGCGGGTCCCCGACAAGGTCCGCGTTATATGGCATGGTGATCTCGGCCTCTCCGGCACCGATATACGTCAGCTCCATGCCCAATGCCCTGGCATGTGGAATCGCCTCGATGAACTGGCGCGCGAAACCCAATTTTTCTACCATTCGGTCTTTCCCTTCTTCCGCGCCCTTTATGATCGTCAGTTCAGAGAAAGGGCAAGCCCGACTGTTGCGCTTGCCGCTACGACTCCATAGGTTGCAGGCAAGGAGATGAGGAATGTCCGACACCCGTTTGTCATTCAAAGAAATGTGCGCCGAGTTCGACGTAACGCCCCGTACCCTGCGCTACTACGAATATATCGAGTTGCTGCAACCTGACCGCGAAGGCCGCTCCAGGTATTACGGCCCCCGTGAGCGTGCACGCATGACGCTGATCATGCGCGGACGCAAGTTCGGGTTCCCGCTGGAAGAGATCCGGCAGTGGCTGCTGATCTATGAACATCAGGGCAACCAGGCCCAGATGGCAACTTTTGTGGAAATGGCTGACCGGCAAATGGAGGAGTTGCGCCAGCAAAGGCAGCAACTGGACGAAGCCATGGACGCCCTCAAGCAACTGCGCGACCAGACGGCCAATTCTCTGGGCTGACAACCTTTCAAGCGTCATTTCGGTCGAAGCTTTAGCTCCCGTGGTCCTGCCGCGGGATTTTTCTTGTGGGGCACGGCGATGCACGCAGCGTGGAATCGCGAGATTTCCCCTTACCCAAGGGAAAGAAGATTACCGAAACACGGATTTACGCGAACGGATGTTACGTCAACTTTTTTGTGACGTAGCGTTCGCATTACGTAAACGTCATCTGCATGTTGTAAGAAGCCCATCAACTGCGCAAATCTTTTTCACGACGCCAGTGATGAGAGTTTGAACCATGACCGAAGACCTGATGACAATCCGCGAAATGTGCGAGACCTATGATGTCACACCACGTACCTTGCGGTTTTACGAGGCCAAGGAACTTTTGTTTCCTATCCGTGAAGGCCAGAAACGTCTGTTCACCAAACGCGATCGTGCCCGTCTGAAACTGATTCTGCGTGGCAAGCGCTTTGGCTTCAGCCTGGAAGAAATCCGGCAGCTTCTGGACCTGTATCACGTCGGTGATCAGCAACTGACACAGATGTCCCGCACCTATGAGATCGCGTGCGAACGTCTGGCAGACATGGAAGCACGCCGTGAAGAACTGACACAGGCCATCGACGATCTGAAAGAGCAGTTGCGCTGGGGCGAAAAGGTCATCGTCTCGATGAAACAGGAAAAGAAGGCGGCCGAATAATTTCGCCCGCCCCCGGACATCTGAATTAAGGGAGCTTCACATGCCCGTCTACAACGCGCCAATCAAAGACGCACAGTTCATTTTGCATGATGTACTGAAAGTCTCGACCTCGGACATTCCGGGATATTCCGATCTGGAGGCCGAATTCACCGGCGCCGTGCTGGAGGAAGCGGGCAAGATCGCCACAAATGTTCTGCACCCGCTGAACGTGGTTGGCGATACCGAAGGATGTCGGCTGGAAAACGGTATCGTCTATACGCCATCCGGGTTCAAAGATGCCTTCGAGCAGATGAAGGAAGGCGGTTGGACGGGCCTCGACATGCCGGAAGAATATGGCGGTCAGAACATGCCCTATGTTCTCGGAACTGCCGTGGGCGAGATGTTCTCGGGCTCCAACCAGGCATTCACCATGTATCAGGGCCTGACGCACGGCGCGGCGTCTGCGATCTTGGCGCACGGAACCGACGAGCAGAAGAACATGTACCTGCCCAACATGGTCAGCTGTGAATGGACTGGCACCATGAACCTGACGGAACCGCATTGCGGTACCGATCTGGGTCTGATGCGCACCAAAGCGGAACCGCAGGACGACGGCAGCTACAAAATCTCGGGCCAGAAGATCTTTATCTCGGCTGGCGATCACGACATGGCCGACAATATCATCCACCTGGTACTGGCCAAAATCCCCGGTGGCCCCGAGGGCATTAAGGGCGTGTCACTGTTCATTGTGCCCAAGTTCATCGTCAACGAGGACGGCACCCCGGGTGAGCGAAACGGCGTTTCGGTCGGCAAGATCGAAGAGAAGATGGGCATCCACGGCAACTCGACCTGCGTCATGAACTATGACGAGGCGACCGGCTGGCTGCTGGGCGACGAGCACAAAGGCATGCGCGCCATGTTCACCATGATGAACGAAGCGCGTCTGGGTGTGGGCATGCAAGGCCTGTCTCAGGCCGAAGCTGCGTACCAGAACGCTGTCGAATATGCCAAAGACCGCCTGCAGGGCCGCGACGTAACAGGTGTGAAGAACCCGGACGGCCCCGCCGATCCGCTGATCGTTCACCCCGACATCCGCCGTAACCTGATGGATCAGAAAAGCTTCACCGAGGGTGCACGTGCGTTCATCCTCTGGGGCGCGACCATGATCGACAAGGCGCACCGCTCAGGTGACAAAGACGCGGACGGGCTGATCTCGCTGCTGACACCGGTCATCAAAGGCTTCCTGACGGATGAAGGCTATGACATGACCGTTCAGGCCCAACAGGTCTATGGTGGCCACGGCTACATCGAGGAATGGGGCATGTCGCAATACACACGCGACGCCCGGATCGCGATGATCTACGAAGGTGCGAATGGCGTTCAGGCGCTGGACCTTGTGGGCCGTAAGCTGGCACAGGATGGCGGCAAGCATGTCATGGCCTTCTTTGAAATGGTCAAATCTTTCTGCAAGGAAAACGATGGCAAGGACGAAGCTTATGACAAAGCCTTCATCGAGCCGCTGAAAGCTGCGTCCAAGGATCTACAAGCCGCGGGTATGTATTTCATGCAGGAGGGCATGAAGAACCCGAACAACGCGCTGTCCGGCTCGTATGACTTCATGCACATGTTCGGCCATGTCTGCCTGGGTCTGATGTGGGCGAAAATGGCAAAGGCCGCACAGGAAGCTCTGGACGGTGGTGCCTCGGACAAAGAATTCTACGAGACAAAGATCAACACCGGTCGTTTCTACATGGCGCGCCGTCTGCCTGCCACGTCCATGCATCTTTCGCGCATTCAGACCGGCGCGGACACCGTCATGGCTCTGGACGCGGCGAACTTCTGATCACAGTCTGGGTCCGGGTAACACTGCCCGGACCCAGCTTACCGGAGGACATGACATGCCGAAACGCTTTCGCTTAACCCGCCGCTTTCCGGTTGCAATGACCGAAGACGGATATCGCCGTCTCAAGGGTTTCGCCCGCGAAGCGGGGCTGGACGAGGGTGAAGCGCTGTCTTTTCTGTTCGAGAATTTCAACAGTGTCATAGATGAGGAGAACCTAACTCACCGGCTGCGCATATTCAATTCCGAACTGGATGCGCGAAAGCGGTGAGGCAATACGACGATTCTTCGCCTGCGATGGCATCGAGGCCGGACGCCTCCGGCGGGAGTATTTTTGAAAAGATGAAGGCCTGATGCGCCCCTGCCACCGGGCGCACTCGCCATCAGGACAGGGACGACTTCACCTTTTGCGGTCATCGGCTCTCCAGCCTGTACCGCATGTTGATTGAAACAGACCAAGGTTGATCAAAGGTAAATGTCGGCTCTTCATCTTTTCCAAAATACTCAATTCCAACCTGACCACATGCGCCTTGGGAGGGGTAATCGCATGACTATCAAACTGCATTGTTTCGGAGAAAGCGGGAACTCCTACAAAGCGGCGCTGGCCTTGGAGATGTCGGGGCTGGAGTGGGAGCCGGTCTTTGTCGATTTCTTCAATGGCGAGACCCGCACGCGTGAATTTCGCGCGGAGGCCAACGAAATGGGCGAAGCGCCCTTTCTGATCGATGGCGATTTCCGCACCAGTCAGTCCGGTGCGATTCAAGCATATGTGACTGAGAAATCAGGGAAGTTTGGCGGTAGGAACCGGGAAGAAAATTACGAGATTTTCCGTTGGGTGTTGTGGGATAATCACAAACTCAGTTCAATGGCTGGCCTCACTCGTTTTCTGATAAATTTCTTGCCGGAAAAGCACCGCAACCCGGATGTGATCGCGTTCAATCAAGGTCGGCTTAAGGCGGCATACGAGATTCTGAACCAGCATCTGGCCGGTCGCGACTGGATGGTCGGCGACGGCGTGACAAATGCAGATCTCAGTTGCTGCGGCTACCTGTATTATCCGGAACCATTCGGTTTCGACCGCGCCGACTGGCCAAATATCGACGTCTGGCTGACACGCCTCAGCGAGCAGCCCGGCTGGAAACACCCCTATGACCTGATGCCCGGCAACCCGTCGGATCGAGCTTGAGGAGAAGACCCATGACCGAAGCCTATATCTATGACGCTCTGCGCACCCCGCGCGGCAAGGGCCGCAAGGATGGCAGCCTGCACGAGGTAACCTCGGTGCGCCTGTCCGCCCTGACCCTGAACGCGATGAAAGAGCGCAACAACCTCGAAGGCCACGCCGTAGAGGACGTGATCTGGGGCAATGTCACGCAGGTGATGGAACAGGGCGGCTGTCTGGCACGCTCGGCCGTGCTGGCGTCCGATCTGGACCAGTCGATCCCCGGCCTGGCGATCAACCGTTTCTGCGCCTCTGGGATGGAAGCGGTGAACCTGGCTGCGAACCAGGTGAAAGGCGGTGCTGGCGACGCGTACATCGCTGGCGGTGTCGAAATGATGGGCCGCGTGCCCATGGGCAGCGATGGTGCCGCCATCGCCGTTGATCCGTCTCTGGCGATGAGCACGTATTTCGTCCCGCAGGGCATTTCGGCCGACATCATCGCGACGGAATATGGCTTCAGCCGTGATGACGCCGACGCGCTGGCGGTTGAATCGCAGAAACGTGCCGCGGAAGCATGGGCAGACAACCGGTTCGAAAAGTCGGTTATCACCGTAAAGGACCAGAACGGGCTGACCATTCTAGACCGCGACGAATACATGCGCCCCGGCACGGACATGCAGAGCCTTGGCGCGCTGAACCCCTCGTTTGCGATGATGGGTGAGCAGATGCCCGGCTTCGACAAGGTGGCCATGCTCAAATACCCGCATCTGGAAAAAATCAATCACATCCACCACGCAGGTAACAGCTCGGGCATTGTGGACGGAGCGGCCGCGGTTCTGATCGGCAACAAGGAATTTGGCGAGAAATACGGCCTGAAACCACGTGCGCGCATCAAGGCAACCGCGAAGATCGGCACCGACCCGACCATCATGCTGACCGGCCCGGTTCCGGTCACCGAAAAAATCCTGGCCGACAACGGCATGAAGATCGGCGATCTGGACCTGTTCGAAGTCAACGAAGCCTTCGCCTCGGTCGTGTTGCGCTTCCAGCAGGCGTTTGACGTCGACCCGGCGTTGGTCAACGTCAACGGCGGCTCGATCGCGATGGGTCACCCGTTGGGTGCGACCGGTGCGATGATCATCGGCACGCTTCTCGATGAGCTCGAGCGTCAGGACAAGGAAACCGGTCTGGCAACGCTCTGCATTGCATCCGGCATGGGTGCGGCAACCATTATCGAGCGGGTCTGATGCCCAAGCTGGATCTCTCTCAGATCCCGTTCAAGGGTGGCTCGGCCTATCCCGGCAAGCTGGCCGAGGCGGCCGCCGGTCGTTTCGTGCAGCGTGTTGGCGATGCGGGCGGGCTGACTCAATACGGGGTCAACGTCGTGCGGCTCGAGCCGCAGGGCATGTCCTCGCTGCGCCACTACCACATGGAGCAGGACGAATTTGCCATCATGCTCAGCGGCACCTGCGTGCTGATCGATGACGATGGCGAGCATGAGATGCAGCCCGGCGATTGCGCCGCTTGGCCCGCAGGTGAGGCCAATGGCCATCACCTAGTAAACAAAACCGATGCGCCCGCGACCTTTCTGGTGGTGGGCACGCGGACCCCGACCGAGACCGGATATTATAGCGACATAGACATGATGGTGAAGTTCGATGCCCACGGCTTTCGCTTCACCCGCAAAGACGGCAGCCCGCTGACGGCTGACCAGATCGGAGACGAGACATGACTGATTTCACCATGAAAGTGGACGCCGACGGCGTTGCCATCATCACCTGGGATGTACCCGAGAAAAGCATGAACATCCTGCGCGTCGAGGCGCTGGCCCTGATCGAAGAGATGATCGATCAGGTTCTGTCAGATGACAACATCAAGGGTGCGGTTATCACCTCGGCCAAGGACAGCTTTGCCGCCGGTATGGACCTGAACGTGCTGGGATCGATCCGGGAGAAGTCGGGCGATGAACCGGCGCAGGCCATGTTCGACTTCACCATGAACGGGCATCGCATTCTACGTAAGATCGAACTGGCGGGAATGGACCCGAAGACCAAAAAAGGTGGCAAACCGATTGCCGCTGCCCTGCCCGGTACCGCGCTTGGGATCGGGCTTGAGGTGCCGCTGGCCTGCCATCGCATTTTCTGTGCCGACAACCCGAAGGCCAAGATCGGCCTGCCCGAAATCATGATCGGCATCTTCCCGGGCATGGGCGGAACCACCCGCATGGTCCGCAAGCTGGGTGCCGTTGGTGCGGCTCCGCTGTTGCTGGAAGGCAAAACACTGGAGCCGAACAAGGCCAAGGGTGCAGGAATGGTCGATGAGGTCGTCGAAGACCCGCTGGCCGCCGCGAAGGAATGGGTGCTGAACGCCAGCGATGCGGATCTGGTCAAGCCTTGGGATGCAAAAGGGTACAAGATGCCTGGTGGCGCGCCGTACCATCCGGCTGGCTTCATGAACTACGTTGGCGCTTCGGCGATGGTCAACGGCAAGACACAAGGCGCGTTCCCGGCCGCTCAGGCCCTGCTGAGCGCGGTCTACGAGGGTGCTCTGGTCGATTTCGACACAGCCCTGAGAATCGAGGCGCGCTGGTTCACTTCGATCCTGATGAACCCGTCCTCGTCAGCGATGATCCGCAGCCTGTTCCTGAACAAGGAAGCGCTGGAGAAAGGCGCAGTGCGACCTCAGGGTGTGCCGGACCAGTCGGTCAAGAAGATCGGTGTTCTGGGCGCGGGCATGATGGGCGCGGGCATCGCGCTGGTGTCCGCTCAGGCCGGGATGGAAGTCGTTCTCATCGACCGCGATCAGGAGGCCGCCAACAAGGGTAAGGCCTATACCGAAGCGTACCTGGACAAAGGTATCAAGCGCGGCAAGGTCACGGCTGACAAGAAAGAAGCCATGCTGGCCCGCATCACCGCGACGCCCGATCTGGAGCATCTGAAAGGCTGCGACCTGATTATTGAAGCGGTATTCGAAGACCCCGCAGTCAAGGCCGACATGACCAAAAAGGTCGAAGCGATCATTCCCGAAGATTGCATCTTTGCCTCCAACACCTCGACCCTGCCGATCACCGATCTGGCCAAGGCGAGCGTGCGGCCGGATCAGTTCATCGGCATCCATTTCTTCTCGCCGGTCGAGAAGATGTTCCTTGTCGAGATCATCAAAGGCAAGGAAACCGGGGATCGTGCGGTGGCCAAGGCGCTGGATTATGTGCGTCAGATCCGGAAGACACCGATCGTCGTCAACGACGCGCGGTTCTTCTACTGCAACCGCTGCATCATCCCGTACATCAACGAAGGTGCGCGCATGATTACCGAGGGCGTCAGCCCTGCATTGGTTGACAACGCCGCACGTCAACTGGGTTTCCCGGTCGGGCCGGTACAGCTGACCGATGAAACCTCGATTGATCTGGGCGCCAAGATTGCCCGCGCGACCAAGGCGGCGATGGGCGATGCCTATCCCGAAAGCCCCTCGGACGATCTGATCTTCTGGATGGAAGAACAGGGACGTCTGGGCCGCAAGGCAAATGCAGGCTTCTTCGACTATGACGAAAAGGGCAAGCGCGTCGGGTATTGGAAAGGTCTGCAGGACAAATACCCGCTGGCCGAAGATCAGCCCGACCTGATCGAGGTGCAGGAACGCCTGATGTTCGCACAGGTTCTGGAAGCGGTGCGCGCGCTGGAAGAAGGCGTTCTGGAGGATATACGCGAAGGTGACGTGGGTGCCATTCTGGCGTGGGGTTTTGCCCCGTGGTCCGGTGGCCCACTAAGCTGGCTGGACATCATTGGCGCACCTTACGCCGCCGAACGCTGCGACCAGCTGGCAGCGCAATACGGCGAACGGTTCGCCTGCCCGCCGCTGCTGCGTGAGATGGCCGATAAGGGCCAGACGTTCTATGGCCGCTTCGCGCCCGAGGCCAAGGCCGCCTAAACAAGTGATGCAGGCGCGTAATACGCGCCTGCATCGTTTTCTTAGTGTTTGGTTAGGTCTGCCATTCAGGCCGCAAGAACAGGGCTGGCACATTCGGCCTGCCGGGTCTTCCCGGGCGGCGCACTCCCAACTGTGGCCTGACGGGAAAAATCGGTTCTTGCGGGATGGGCGCGGGCAGCGCACCCAACGGGTTTGCAAGGGCTGATAGTTCGCCCTTGTATGCGATGAGATCGACAAGGTGGTCGGCGTCCTGCGCCTCGGCGATCTGGTATGAAGGCTGATCCGGGGACCCGCGCGATCCAAAGCGACTTGCCGGGCAATAGGCCTGCAACCCGCCTTCAAGGAAGACCACCTCGTCACAATCGAAAAAAAACGTGCTGACATCGAAGGTTGTGGACGGTGCCTGCGAGGTCATCCGGCACATCCCGCTGAGCATCCGGGCCGGGATCACAGACACGCCTTCGGTGCCCGGTTCAATCCGGCTTGTGTCCAGCGCGACCCCCTGTTCTGGCATCAGCCAGACAGGACGCCCATTAAACGCCGCACGCGACGGCACGTAGACGGGCAGATATTCTGCGCGCGTTTCGCCCGTTGCGATGCTCACCCTGTCAGTCGCAATTCGGCGTACTTCCTTGAAACCATGGTCCAATGTTCGGACAAGATCACCTGCCGCAATGCGTTCCACCGGCTTCCAGCCTCGGGTCGTTGCAATCTTGGTGCCGTGGACAAACCCGCCCCGGCGCGACAACGTTGCATTGCGCGACAGGACGTCGTCCATCTTCCGCGCATGATCTGATAAATCAGTAACACTCACTACTTCAAACACGTGCCCAACCCCCCTTGGCACAGATAAACATTGAAACGTGGGTATCATGTGATCAGGCGCGCTGTCTTAGTTTTGACATATTTTAGCCCGAATTGAGCCTGTTCCGGCCCAATTGACCCACAATCAGCAAACAATGCGATTGTTTTTCACAGGCTTGCCGGAAATTCGGAAACGGTGACGGGATCAGGAGTGGAACCGGTAGTCGAATCTTCCGATATCTTCCGCGCAGGCATCCGACACCGCATTTCGGGTTCGCGTGGAATAGTACTGCCGATAATCCACCTCTCTTTCGGACCCGTTGAGATGCGGAAGGGTCAGCCTGAAACCGAGATGCGCGAACAACGGTTCAGCATCCTCCTCGAACTTCTCAAGCCGAATAAAGGCTCGGCACTGCTCGTGCCCATCTGCCCGCGTCATGTAGCGCCGCGCGGGATGCGCCTGAATTGACCTAAGCGTGGCCGGGTTCAGCAAGAATTCTTCAAATGATGACACCTTTGCCAGCGACACTGCGGGGTGGTCAAATTTCTGGTCCCGCAGCCAGTGGTAGTAACTGACAAGCCGATCCCAGGGGTTGCGGACCAGCGTGAAAGTGAACATGCGCTCCAACGCCTCGGGCGGGACAAGCCCGTCGATATCCGCCAGGGTGGAGTGTTTCCACAACCGGCCCTTGGCCCGTAAGTCCTTTTGCCGTCGATGACGGTTCCGCGCCTTGGGCGTGTCTCCGATCAGGATGTCATCCTTCGTCGCCCTCTGTTCCAGCGCCGATGCAAGCGACGTGCCCCCCGTTTTGGGGATGTGGACAAACACATACGATCTGCGCCGGGAAACGATCACGCCACGGCCTGTTCCGCCGACGCGCGCATCGAACGCCAGCCCAGCAGGGCGCCGGCCAGCACGATCAGCCCGATACCGACGATCTGGATGCCATCGATCGATTGGCCGAAGGCCGCCCACGCAAACGCAGGACCGAAGATCATCACCGAGTATTCGAAAATTGCGACATAGGATGGCTCACCAACCTGATACGCCTTGATCAGCATGAAAACGGCAATGGTTGACCCTACGGCCTGGACCACCACCCAAAGAAGCGAGGGTTGTATCTGCCAGACCACGCCGCGGGTCACGAACCCTTCCGGGCCCGGTTCCGCACCGACCGGAAAGATCGAAAACCCCGTCAGCCCCAGCGCGCCAGCAATACCAAGTGTAATTACCATCCCTCCCAGCATGACGACCGTACTTTCCTGCGCGCAGTGGGACCGTGTCAGGATCGCCCCAAGCGCATAGAAAAACCCGCCTGCGACCGGCATCAGGGTTCTGGCATCGAAATCCGCCGGATTGAGTTGCAGAACCAGAAGTAATCCTAGAAACCCGAGCAGCGCAGCCAGAATTCGCCAGGGCCCGATTTTCTGCCGCAGACCAAAGGCCGAAATCAGCAACACGAAAATCGGGGACGTAAACAACCCCGCCAACGCTTGTGCAACCGGCATCAAAGCAAGCGACGAGAAATAAAACAGCATGGCCAGCGTCATCAGGACGCTTCGCAAAAGAACAATGCCCGGGCGGATCGGGCGCAATCCGCCCAACCCAAGCAGTGACAACAGAAGCACCAGCGGCAGCATCAACAATGCGCGGCTCAGATGGAATTGCCACAGACCGATCGTTTCGGCCACCAGAACCACGACATTGTCGATCACCCCGATGATGGCCATTGCGCCAATCATGAGGCCAGCGGCCAAAACGGGTGAAGATGGGTTGCCTGTCTGCATTCTGTTCAATTTTCGCCTTCGCTGCCGGATGCCGCGTATTTCCCCGTATCCGGGTACCGGGCGCAAGTGCCAAATACGGTTCAACAGGTTTGCGCCGCGTAAATTTATCATGCTAAGCTGGATCAAAATAATTTTGAGCAGACCTCGCCCCGATGACGGCCCTAAAACAGTACCAGCGGATCGAAGCCACCGGTCTGTGGCGGCCCTCGCCCGATATGCAGCGGCGCGAGGTGGTCGTCTCGATTGGCGAGGCCACGCTGACGATATCGGATTTCAATGACCGTGCGCTGACCCACTGGTCCCTGGCCGCGCTGGAGCGGCAAAATCCGGGCGGCTACCCGGCCATTTTCAACCCTGACGGCGACCCGGATGAAACGCTGGAACTGGCCGAATCCGAAACCACGATGATCGAAGCGATCGACAGGCTGCAACGTGCAATCGACCGGTCACGTCCGCACCCTGGCCGACTGCGCTGGCTGAGTGTCGGCGGGGTAGTCGCCGCCGTGGCGGCCCTGCTGTTGCTCTGGTTGCCGGTTGCCTTGCAAAGCCACGTTATTTCAGTCGTTCCCAAGATCAAGCGGCAGGACATCGGCGATATCATCCTGCAACGCATCGAAAGGGTCTCCGGGCGCGCCTGTGCGTCGGAAGATGCCAAGGCCGCGCTGGATATGCTGGCAAAAAGGACCGGAGTGCGGCAGATCGTGATCCTGCCTGCCGGGGTGCAGAACAGCCTCAGCCTGCCCGGCGGCACGGTGCTGCTGAGCCGAACGCTGGTCGAGGATCATGAAGACCCGGCCGTGGCGGCAGGATATGTCATCGCCGAACGCGCCCGGTCCGAGGCACATGACCCGCTTGATGACCTGCTGGACCGCACCGGCCCGACAACCGCATTCCGGTTGCTGACGACCGGTGAACTGACACCGCAGATCATCGACAGTTATACCGAGCAGGTCCTTTCGGAACCGCGCCCATCCCTGCCCGATCAGGAACTGCTGGCCGTGTTCGCTCAGGCGGCCCTGCCCTCGACACCTTACGCCTACGCGCGTGATATCACTGGCGAAACGGTTCTGGGCCTGATCGAGGCCGACCCGATGGCGGGCCGATCCCAGGAGCAGGTCCTGCCTGACCGCGACTGGGTCCGGCTGCAAAACATCTGTGGTGAATAAAGCGTTCGGGATTTACCTGAACACTCTCCGACACGAATACCCCGAAAACGCCGTAGGCGGGGGAGGGATTTCGTGCCTCACCTTACACCCGAAACGCCGCAGACAGCTTATTTGGTACCGAACATCCGGTCGCCGGCGTCGCCCAGTCCGGGCATGATATAGCCCTTGGAATTCAGTTCGCGATCCAGCGCGGCCGTCACGATATGCACATCCGGATGGGCCTCTTTCATCCGCGCGACGCCTTCGGGCGCGGCCAGCAGACAGAGGAAACGGATATCGGTCGCGCCTGCCTCTTTCAGCAGATCAATCGCGGCGGCTGAACTGTTGCCTGTGGCCAGCATCGGATCCACAGCAATGACCAGGCGGTCTTTCAGTCCTTCGGGCGCTTTGAAGTAATACTGAACCGGTTTCAGCGTTTCTTCATCGCGATACAAACCCACAAAACCCACGCGGGCCGACGGGATCAATTCCAGCACACCGTCCAGCATCCCGTTGCCAGCGCGCAGAATCGACACCAATGCCAGCTTCTTACCGGCCAGAATGGGCGCGTCCATCTCCTCCATCGGGGTTTCGATGTTGCGGGTCGTCAGCTTTAGTTCGCGCGTGACCTCATAGGCCAGCAAAAGGGTGATTTCCCGCAGCAACTGCCGGAAAACAGCGGTCGATGTGCCCTTGTCCCGCATGAGCGTCAATTTGTGCTGCACCAGCGGATGATCAACGACGGTCAGATGTTCGCTCATGTTTTCTCCAGTCTTTTTTGGACCCTCGAACGGGTGTCTTCATCACAGAAGGCCGCATTGAGGGCCGTATCATTCATTGCGCTGAAATCCTCGGCCTGCCAGCCGAAAGCTGCGTTCAGCATCTCATATTCACGCCGCATGGTGGTATGAAAAAACGGCGGATCGTCGGTTGAGACGGTGACCTTGACGCCCGCATCGCGCAACTTTGCGATCGGATGGGCGCTGAAATCCGGATACAGGCCCAGCACCACATTGGACCCCGGACAAACCTCAAGCGTGATGTCCCGGTCGACCAGTTCATACATCAGGTCGGGGTCTTCGATGGCGCGCACACCGTGTCCGATCCGCTCGACCCCCAGTGCGCGCACCGCATCGCGCACGCTGTCCGGTCCGCCAAACTCACCCGCATGGGTGGTCAGCCGTAATCCTGCCTCGCGGGCGCAATCAAATGCCCACTTAAAATCGCCCTGCGCGCCGACCCCTTCGTTGCCGCCCATGCCGAAGCCCGTGATCCAATCGCCTGAGGTTTCGGCCGCGCAACGGGCGCTGAGTTTCGCCTTGTCCGGGCCAAAATGGCGAACACAAGTGACGACGCCGCGCAGGGTGATGTCGAACTTGCGCTCAGCCTCATCCGCGGCGTCCTGAATGGCATTCAGGTAATCGCGCCAGGCGTGCACATCGCCACCGCCGCAGAAATCGGGGCTCAGGAAGGTTTCCGAATACACCACACCATTGGCAGCGCTTTCCTCCAGAATTGCCAGGGTCAGTCGACGGAAATCCTCGGGCGATTTCAGCACTTCGCAAGCGGCCTCATAAACGCTCAGGAAATGGGCGAAATCGCGGAAGTCATAGGAGCCGTCGGGCTTGAAAATACCGCTCAGATCAATGCGTTTTTCATGCGCAAGTTGGCGAATGAAGGCGGGCGGGGCCGCGCCTTCGTGATGCAGATGCAACTCGATCTTGGGCAGGTCTGCGACAGTCATAGAAAACTCCGTCCCGGTCCATGTGCCGGAATGTTCAGGTGATGCGCGATGCTGGCGGCGACATCGGCGAAATTGACCGCACCGATCTGCCCCACGCCCCGCCCTGCGATCAGCACCGGCACCTGTTCGCGTGTGTGGTCTGTGCCGGTCCAGCTAGGATCATTTCCATGATCGGCGGTCAGCACCATAAGGTCACCCGGGCGCAGTTTTATCAGGATCGCGCCGATTTCGCGGTCGAACCATTCCAGCGCGCGGGCATAGCCGCTGATGTCGCGGCGATGTCCATAGAGACTGTCAAACTCGACAAAATTGGCAAAGGTCAGACTGCCGTCTTCAGCTTCGTCCACCAGATCAGACAGGTGCCCAATCAGTTCGGAGTCCGAGCCCTTGCGCAAGGTGTCAATCCCCTGCATCGAGAAAATGTCGCCGATCTTGCCCACAGCGTGAACGTGCCGTCCGGCATCCTGCGCCCAGTTTGTCAAAACCGGCGCGGGCGGCAGAATGGCAAAATCCTTGCGGTTGGTGGTTCGGGTGAACCCGTCCTCGGGCGAGCCGATAAACGGGCGCGCGATAACGCGGCCGATCTTCATGTCATGCAGCATCGGGGCCAGCGTCCGGCACATCTGCAGCAGACGGTCGAGGCCAAAGCTTTCTTCATGCGCGGCAATCTGGAACACGCTGTCGGCCGAGGTGTAGCAGATCGGCCAGCCCGTCCGCATGTGTTCGGCTCCCAGTTCGGCAATGATTTTCGTACCCGATGCATGGCAATCGCCCAGTATCCCGTCTGTTCCGGCCGCCTCTGCCGCCGCGCGGCTCAGATCAGCGGAGAATGCGGGCGTGGTGTCCGGGAAATAGCGCCAGTCCCACGGCACCGGCAGTCCGGCCAGTTCCCAGTGGCCCGAAGGCGTGTCCTTGCCCAGCGAATGTTCGTGCGCGCAGCCCCAGAGGCCGGTTGGTTCGACCTCGAGCCCCGGTGTTTCATCGCCCGAGGCCAGACGCACAGACGCTCCCAACCCCAGCGCGTCGAGGTTGGGCAGGTGCAGCGGACCCGATCGACCATATTCTGCGCGCCCTTCCGCGCAGGCCTGCGCGATATGGGCTACGGTGTTTGCACCCGTATCAGGGACCTCGCCGTTAAAAAACTGATCCGCATCCGTTGCGCCGCCAATACCGACAGAGTCCATGACGACAAGGAAAGCCCGTCTCATGCGGTAATCCTTTCATGGACGAGATCGGGGATCGGTGCGGGCGTTTCGCTGATCGCGATGGCCTGCAAAATCGCCTCTGCGGCTTGCCGGGCCGCGTCTTCGCGTGCGGCGTGCACCACCGCCAGTGGCTCCCGCTGGGATACCTGCTGCCCCAATCGCACGATGTCAGAAATGCCCACTGCCGGGTCAATGACGTCGGCTTCGACCTGCCGCCCGCCACCCAGCGCGACGACAGCCAGACCCAGCGCCTCGCCGTCTATGCTTGTGATATAGCCGCTGTGTTGGGCCGCAACTTCCTGAATGACATTCGCTTCGGGCAGAAAGCGTTCCCAGTTTTCGACAAGATGAACCGGACCGCCCACCGCCGCCATCATGCGGCCAAATCGGTCCGCCGCCCGACCATCCCGGATCACATCGGCGATTTGCCTGCGCCCCTCGTCAATCGAGGCATACATTCCCGCATCTTTAAGCAACACACCACCCAATTCGGAGGAAAGCTCGGCAAGCGGTGTCGGTTGGCCGCTGGTCATCGCCCTCATCACCTCGGCTATTTCCAGCGCATTGCCCAGCGCCGAGGCCAGAGGCTGGTTCATATCGGTAATCACTGCCGACGTGCGACACCCGGCGGCGTTTGCCGTTTCGGTCAAGGCCTGCGCCAGATTTCGGGCATCATCCAGCTTTTTCATGAACGCACCGGAACCGACCTTCACGTCCAGCACCAACGCATCCGGGCCCGCTGCCAGCTTTTTCGACAGGATCGACGCCGTGATCAGATCCAGGCTTTCCACCGTCGCCGTCACATCGCGCACCGCATAAAGGCGCTTGTCCGCAGGCGCGATCTGACCGGTCGCACCGACGATGGCCGCACCGGTTTCGCGCAATATCTGCTCCAGCCGGTCCTGACTGATTTGGGTGCTGACCCCTGGAATGGCCTCAAGCTTGTCCAGTGTCCCGCCGGTGTGGCCAAGACCCCGCCCAGAGATCATCGGAACATAGGCCCCGCATTCGGCCAGCGCCGGCGCCAGCACAAGGCTGACACAATCCCCGACCCCACCGGTCGAGTGCTTGTCGATCACCGGGCCGCCCAGATCCCAGCTCAGCACCTCTCCACTGTCGCGCATCGCGACGGTCAGATCGGCGCGGCCCTGCGCGCCCAGACTGCCCATGCAAACTGCCATGGCAAACGCCCCGGCCTGCGCGTCACTGACGGCACCATCGGCCAAACCCTGGGCGAACCAGTTCAGCTCTGCACTGGTCGGAACGTCACCCCGGCGCAGTTTTGCGATGATCGAACGGGCGTCCATAGGCTCAGACGTCCTCCATATGAGAGGCGTCGAACGCGCCGGGCAGAAGCTGTCCGATGGTTGTCTCAAGCTCAGTTCCGGTTGCTGTCGCAAGCGTCACTTTGACGTCCGGCTTGCCGAATTCCGCCAGCTTCTGACGGCATCCGCCACAAGGCGGTACCGGTTGCGGGCTTGAGGCGACAACATAAACCTCGGTCAGTTCCTGCTCACCTGCGGCCACCATCGCGGCAATCGCACCCGCTTCGGCGCAGGTGCCTTCCGGGTAGGCGACATTTTCCACGTTGCAGCCGGAAAAGATCACTCCGGACTTCGACCGGATCGCCGCGCCCACTTTGAACTTCGAATACGGCGCGTAAGCGTTTTCCCGGACGGACAGGGCGGCGTCTTTCAAAGGCATGGTGATTCCCAATTTTTGATCATCTGGTCAGAATGCCATACCCTAATGGAAAGAGCCGGGGGATTTGAAGCCCCCGGCGCATGTTTCCTGATCCGATCTTGGCTTAACCCAGCGTTGTACTGAAGGTCCCGGGCAATGTGACCTCCAGCAGCTCTACATCATCGGACGGGTCCGCAAGGCGCGTGCGCATCCCCGGTGGGATCACAAAGGCGTCGCCCTGTTCCAGCCGATAGGGCTCACGTCCTTCCCCTTCCAGCGTTACCTGACCGTTCATCACGAAGGTGAAATGGATATCGGTATCATGGCTCGCCCAGTCCGGTTCGCCCTGCCCCCGTTTTACCACCTGAACCCCGGCAACGCCCTTAGTGTTTTCGGCAATTGTGGTGTCCCGGCAGATATAACCTGGCAAGCGGAACTCCCCCCACGCGGCATCCTTGGCCTGATTGTACACAAAACGCTGCCCCTGCCATTCCCGCTCGGGCCGGTAATGGGGGGTGGGCAGATCCATGTCATGATCGATTTCCGTGACATGTTCCGCGGGTACACCGATCTCAATCACCTGCACATTGTCCGATGCCTCAAGCACGCGGTGACGGATTTCCGGAGGCTGGATAAAGCAATCCCCCGCCGTCAGGCGCATCTTTTCGCCCTGATCCTCGTACACAACATCGACCCAGCCGTGGATGCAGAAGATCAGCTGAAACCCGACCTTGTGAAAGTGCACCATGTCGGGCACCGGGCCGCCATCGGGGATACGGATGTGGCTGGCGATGATCGACCCGCCCAGCCGATCAGGCACTAGATCGCGATAGTGCATACCCGCCCGTCCAATGATCCACGGCGCCTGATCCTTCAGCCTGCGCACGACAAAGGAATGCACCGTTTCCGGCATCACCAGCGGCGGGTTGCGGTCGTCAATTTCTATGCGAGTTCCATTGGGGGCGACCAGCACACGCTCGCCACCGGCAAACCGATCCGGATCTTCGGTCAGAATTCGCAAGGTCCCGGGCGCCTCGGGCGCGTCCTTTTCGATGCGCAATCGCAAGCCGTGGCCCGAAAACACCGCAACGCGGGGGTCATCGGCGGGATAGATCATATCCATCCGCATCCCCAGCGTTCTGGTATAAAATGGGATGTCGTCGCGCAGTTCGTTCGTGGGCAGACGGAATTCAGCGAGTGTCGGACTTTTGCTGCTGGTCATCAGGCTTCTCTTCAATATTCGATTTGGGCCATCCGATCAGAACAGAGGCCAAAATGCCAATCGAAAAGAACATCTCGAGCGTTTCTTCCAGCGCAAACAGACGGATCGCCATAATCGGGGACAGCGTCTCGTCAAAAAGTCCCGAGACCTCTTCCAGAAGCTGGGCCACCACAGCCGACAGCCCGGCAAGAACGAAGATCAGCAAAAACGGCGCGCGCTGTTTCAGCGCAAGCCGTGCGTTGGGCACCCCGTGCCAAATGGCACCGCCCAGTATGATGACCGCAAGCACGAACCGGATCAGCGTCATGTCCAGAATGTCATCCAGGCCGCTCAGTATCATAAACGGCACGGTTCCTTCGGAATAAATGTCTGCTTCCAGCTCTCGCTCGGCCAGAAGCAGGCAGGTCACACCGATGTACAGACGTTTCAATCCGGGAAACCGCACCAGTGCCGCCAGCCCGGCAGCAAGCAGCGCGGCGGCCGAAATCGTTTCGAACGGCCCCCCTTCCTGGTTGAGCTGCTCGGCCTGCAGGGGCCAAATCACAACGGCGCAAAGGATCAGGGCCATCAGCGCGATTGCCACGCGGAATCCGGACTTTTCCATTCCAAATGAAGATTGGTTGCCTGAAACGGCCTTCTCCGGCCGTATGTTGTCTTTTATGCTCATGCCTGATTTTGCGCTTCGCTGCAGTGAAAGTCCACTCCGTGTAAAAGAACCACGAACAATTTCAACCAGCCTGTCACTCTCGGCCAATTCCGGCCTACGCATTAGACCGCATAGCCAAGTCAGAAAATATAGTTTAACACTAAACCAAATTCCGGGAAGGAGCTTGTTCACCGATGTCCGACACACCCAGCCTGCGGCAGGCCGCGCTTGACTATCACGCCCACCCGAAGCCCGGAAAACTTGAGATAAAAGCGACCAAACCGCTGGCCAATGGCCGCGATCTGGCGCGTGCCTATTCGCCCGGTGTGGCCGAGGCCAGCCTTGAGATCAAATCGGATGCTGCCAATGCCGAGCTTTACACATCGCGCGGGAACCTGGTGGGTGTCGTGTCAAACGGCACCGCGGTTCTGGGTCTTGGCAATATTGGCGCACTGGCCTCGAAACCGGTGATGGAAGGCAAGGCGGTTCTGTTCAAGAAGTTCGCTGGTATCGACTGTTTCGATATCGAAGTGGACCAGCCCGACCCGGAAAAGCTGGCGGATATCGTCTGCGCACTGGAACCGACCTTCGGCGCCATCAATCTGGAGGACATCAAGGCACCGGATTGTTTTGTTGTCGAAAAACTGTGCCGCGAGCGGATGAACATCCCGGTATTTCACGATGACCAACACGGAACGGCCATTGTCGTTGGCGCCGCGGCCAAGAACGCCCTGCACGTTGCCGGCAAAAAGTTCGGAGACATCAAGGTGGTGTCAACTGGCGGCGGTGCCGCGGGCATTGCCTGTCTGATGATGCTGGTCAAACTGGGGGTCAAGCGCGAGAACATCTGGCTGTGCGATATTCATGGGCTGGTCTACGAAGGCCGGGCCGAAGATATGAACCCCCACAAAGATCAGTTCGCGCAGAAATCGGACCTGCGCACACTGGATGATGTAATTGGCGATGCAGATCTATTTCTGGGACTCAGCGGCCCGAATGTCCTGAAGCCCGAGATGGTCGCAAAGATGGCCAAGCGCCCGATCATCTTTGCCCTGGCCAATCCGACCCCTGAGATACTGCCGGATGCCGCCCGAGAGGTTGCTCCGGACGCGATCATCGCAACGGGCCGCAGCGATTTTCCCAATCAGGTCAACAACGTGCTGTGCTTTCCCTTCATTTTCCGCGGTGCCCTGGACGTCGGCGCGACCGAGATCAACGATGACATGCAGATTGCCTGCGTCGATGGCATCGCCGAACTGGCCCGCGCCACAACCAGCGCGGAAGCCGCTGCCGCCTATCAGGGAGAACAACTGACGTTCGGGCCGGATTATCTGATTCCGAAACCATTCGATCCGCGTCTGGTGGGCGTTGTATCGTCATCGGTTGCCAAGGCGGCAATGGCCAGTGGCGTGGCCAAACGGCCGATCTCGGATATCGAGGCTTATAAGGAAAGCCTGAACCAGACCGTTTTCAAATCGGCCCTGCTGATGCGTCCGGTTTTCGAGGCCGCAGCCGCAGCGTCGCGCAGAATTGTCTTTGCCGAAGGCGAAGACGAACGGGTTCTGCGCGCGGCACAGGCGATCCTGGAAGAAACTACGGAAACACCGATCTTGATTGGCCGACCCGAGGTGATCGATGCACGCTGCGAAAAGCTGGGCCTGACTGTCCGGCCGGGGCAGGATTTTCAGATCGTGAACCCGGAAAACGACCCGCGTTACTACGATTACTGGAACTCTTACCATCAGGTCATGCAGCGCCGGGGCGTTACACCGGATCTGGCCAAGGCGATCATGCGCACCAACACGACCGCGATTGCCGCCATCATGGTCCAGCGTGAAGAAGCCGACAGCATGATCTGTGGCACCTTTGGCGAATACCGCTGGCATCTGAACTATGTCGAACAGGTTCTGGACGACGGAAATCTTCGTGCGCAGGGCGCGCTGTCCCTGATGATTCTGGAAGACGGTCCCCTTTTCATTGCCGACACACATGTTCGGCAACTGCCCACACCTGAAGAACTTGCCGAAACGACAATCGGGGCGGCCCGCCACGTGCGGCGGTTCGGGCTTGAGCCGAAAATCGCGTTCTGCTCGCAATCTCAATTCGGCAATCAGGCCGAAGGTTCTGGCAAGCGTCTGCGCGCCGCGCTGGATATTCTGGACTCCAAACCTCGGGACTTCACCTATGAAGGTGAAATGAACCTGGATGTTGCGCTGGACCCCGAGCTTCGCTCGCGTATCTTCCCAAATTCGCGCCTTCAGGGCGCCGCCAACGTATTGATCTTTGCCCACGCGGATGCCGCCAGCGGGGTGCGAAACATTCTGAAGATGAAAGCGGACGGAATCGAGGTCGGCCCCATTCTGATGGGCATGGGCAACAAGGCGCATATCGTGACGCCCTCGATCACGGCGCGCGGCTTGTTGAACATGGCGGCCATTGCCGGAACTCCGGTTGCGCATTACGGTTAATGGGCTGGCTCTGACATAGGCCGCCGTTTTCGGGAGGGGGCACCATGAAGGGGCATTGTCACTGCAAGGCCGTTCGTTGGGAAAGTGACGGCAACATAGCGTGGAGTTGCTATTGCCACTGCACAGATTGCCGCCGCAACTGCGCCGCCCCTGTTACCGCATTTTTCGGATTGCCGCATGAATCGGTGACCTGGTCTGGCGATCCACCTGCGGTCTATCGTTCATCTCCGGATGTCGAGCGGCTGTTCTGCGCGGCCTGTGGAACTCAGATGGCGTACCGCAATGCAGGGGACACGGTGAACATCCACCTTTACATCGCGACGCTGGAAAACCCGGAAACAGTTTCGCCCCGGTTTCACGTGTTCCATACAGATCACCTGCCGTGGCTGGATATTCAGGACAGCTTGCCCCGATACGCCAAGACCGGAAACTGAACGCTCCGTGATTCCGCGGCCATTTGCAACTAATAATTTGCAGTTTTGCAAAACAAAGGCTTTGTTGCGAATTCACCTTGATCGGGAAGGCGATTTGCAAAACTTTGCAGCCCATTTTCCCGGTATCTGCAAATAATTCGCGGTAAACTGACGCGTCGTCATTTCAGCCGCTTGTCCGACAGGCGGCAGATGCCTAACACACTGGCAAGGGATTTTGAGGAGGACGACGCCTTGGCTTATCAGGACATCTATGAGAGTTGGAAATCCGATCCGGAGGCGTTCTGGATGGACGCCGCCAAGGGGATCGACTGGGTACAGCCGCCAAGCAAAGCGCTGTTTGACGACAATGCCCCGCTCTATGAATGGTTCTGTGACGCCAAGGTCAACACCTGCTGGAATGCGGTGGACCGGCATGTTGAAAACGGTCGGGGTGAGCAGACGGCCATAATCTACGACAGCCCGATCACCCATACAAAACGCGAAATCTCATATGTCGAGCTGCGCAACCGCGTTGCAACGCTGGCCGGGGCACTGCGGGCCAAGGGGATCGAGAAAGGCGACCGGGTCATCATTTACATGCCCATGATCCCCGAAGCGCTTGAGGCGATGCTGGCCTGCGCGCGGTTGGGGGCTGTTCACTCGGTCGTGTTTGGCGGTTTTGCCAGCAATGAACTGGCCGTTCGGATCGACGACGCGAAACCAAAGGCAATCATCGCGGCGTCTTGCGGGCTGGAACCCGGTCGGGTGGTGCACTACAAGCCGCTACTGGACGGCGCCATCGAGATGGCGAGTCACAAGCCCGAATTCTGCGTCATCTTCCAGCGCGAACAGGAAGTGGCGCAGCTGATCGAAGGGCGCGATTTCAACTGGCATGGTTTCCAATACGGCGTTGAACCGGCGGAATGTGTGCCAGTTGATGGCAACGATCCGGCTTATATCCTTTATACGTCGGGAACGACCGGCGCGCCCAAAGGTGTTGTGCGCCCTACCTCAGGGCATCTTGTGGCGCTGAACTGGTCAATGAAGAACATCTACAACGTTGATCCGGGCGATGTGTTCTGGGCCGCCTCGGACGTGGGCTGGGTTGTCGGTCACTCCTACATCTGTTACGCGCCGCTGATCCACGGCAACACGACGATCGTGTTCGAAGGTAAACCGGTCGGCACCCCGGATGCAGGCACTTTCTGGCGGGTGATTTCTGAACACAACGTGCGCAGCTTCTTCACCGCCCCGACGGCCATCCGCGCTGTTAAACGCGAAGACCCTTCTGGCGACATGCTTAAGAATTACGACCTGTCCTGCCTGAGGGCACTGTTTCTGGCAGGTGAACGCGCAGACCCGGACACGATCACATGGGCGCAGAACGCACTGAAAGTTCCGGTGATCGATCATTGGTGGCAGACCGAAACGGGCTGGACCATTGCCGGCAACCCGCTGGGGATCGAGGAACTGCCCGTCAAGCTGGGATCACCTGCCAAGCCGATGCCAGGATATGACGTACAGATTCTGGATGAGGCAGGCCACCCGGTTCAGGCGGGCGAGCTTGGGGCCATCGCGGTCAAACTCCCCCTGCCGCCCGGCACTCTGCCGACCCTTTGGAACGCCGAGGACCGGTTCCTCAAATCCTATCTGGATCAGTTCCCCGGTTATTACGAAACCGGTGACGCGGGGATGATCGACGAAGACGGCTATCTCTATATCATGGCGCGCACAGACGACGTGATCAACGTGGCCGGCCACCGCCTGTCCACAGGCGGGATGGAAGAGGTCCTGGCCGCCCATCCTGACGTCGCCGAATGCGCGGTCATCGGCGTCTCGGACCAGCTGAAAGGGCAGATGCCAGTTGGCTTTTTGTGCCTGAACGCCGGCTGCGACAAAGATCACGCCGAGGTCGTGCAGGATGTCGTCAAAATGGTGCGCGAAAAGATCGGGCCTGTTGCGGCGTTCAAGCTTGCTGTCGTGGTCGACCGCTTGCCCAAGACACGGTCGGGCAAGATCCTTAGGGGTACCATGGTCTCGATTGCAGATGGCAAGGACTACAAGATGCCCGCAACCATCGACGATCCGGCCATTCTGGATGAGATCGCCGAAGCCCTGAAAACCATCGGTTACGCTCAGTAACCCAGAAACGGGCGACAAACCGTCGCCCGCTTTTCGCCTTTCGCTTGCAACCTGTTACCGGCCCCCTACTGTCACTCTGAGACAGAGAGGGCCCATGACAGATCAAGAACTCTGGCGACTAACCGCCACCGAATTGTCCAGCCAAACCCGCAGCGGCGCACTGAGCGCCGAGGCCGCTGTGCAAGGCGCGCTGGACCGGATGCACGAGATCAACCCGGACCTGAATGCGGTCGTAGACGACCTGAGTGTGCAAGCCCTTGAACGCGCACGAGAACTGGACAAGGCGCGCGCCAAAGGCGCGCCTGCAGGCCCGCTGCACGGTGTTCCCGTCACCATCAAGGTCAATGTGGACCAGAAGGACCACGCGACAACAAACGGCGTTTCTGCCCTGAAGGATGTTATCGCACCCGACGATGCTCCGGTGGTAGCCAATCTGTTGAAGGCAGGCGCGGTCGTGATCGGCCGGACGAATACACCTGAATTCTCGTTCCGCGCGGACACCGACAATCCGCTTTATGGTCGCACGCACAACCCCTGGGGCAGGCACATCTCGCCCGGCGGGTCGTCTGGCGGTGCAGGCGCTGCAGTGATGGCCGGCATCGGCGCACTGGGCCATGGCAACGACATCGGTGGCAGTCTGAGATTTCCGGCAGCTGCCAACGGCGCGGTGACGGTCAAACCCGGTCTGGGCAGGGTACCAGCCTGGAACCCCAGCCAACAGGCCGAACGCGGGTTACTGGCACAGTCCATGTCGGTGCAGGGGCTGATCGCACGTTCTGCTGCCGACCTGCACCTGTCCATGCCTTGTCTGATTACCCCTGACCCGCGGGATCCGTTCCACGTTCCCCTGCCCTGGCGGACCGAGAACCCGGATACCCCGATCAGGGTTGCATTTACGAAGAACACATACGGCTACGACCTGCACCCCGAAGTTGAAAAGGCGCTGGAAGCCGCACGCGATGCGCTGACGGACGCGGGCTATCAGGTAGACGAAGTCGAAACGCCGGATGTGTTCGACTGCGGACGCAATGGGTATCGCGCACTGATGGGCGAGGTTCTGACCCTGATGAAAAGCGACATCGAAGCGGTCGGGTCGCAGACCATCCGGGATGTCTTTGAGGTGTACTTCCAGGAATTTCCGCCGATCGTGGGAACCGAGTTGATCCGCATGCTGGCGGAACGCAGCCACTATGCACGGCAATGGTCACTGTTCATGGAGGACTACGCGCTGGTTCTGTCCCCATTTCTGCCGCAACCCTTCTTTGGACCCGATCGTGACACAGAGGGGGCCGAAGGTGTTCACGAGGTTCTCGGCTGCGCCGTGTACTCGTACGCGATGAACTTTCTAGGTCTGCCGGCCGCATGCGTTCCCGCCCGGCTTGCCAGCCTGCCTAAAGGCCCTCAGCCGATCAATGTGCAGATCGCTGCGCGGCGGTGGCGTGAGGACCTGGCGGTTGATGCCGCGGCCGCGATCGAAGCCCGCGTCGGACAGATGTGTTTTCCGCTGTGGGACAGAATGGAATCAGGGGCACGCTGAGCCTCGGCCTAAACCCTGACAACGCAGCTGACAAAAATAGACCCCGGGTTTTTGTGCCCGGGGTCCGCATACTAAAATATGCCCGAATTTCTGATGACGAGCGTAGCACCACCCACCCTCGCCAGCGCGAAAACTGCGCAATCATTTCGAATACGCTGTTGGCGGCCACTCACTCCCGCCTTAGCGTGTTCTCCGGGCAAGTTCAGATTAACGAATGATAAAGCACTTTCCTGTGAACTGGTTCACACAAACCGAAAAAATGTTCAAACTGGACAGCTTAGGTAAACTGCTCGGAAATCAGACGCTCCTCAAGACCATGGCCGGGATCGAACAGAATTCGGTGTGTGATTGACGGCTCGGACCGGATTTCAACCCAATCTATGTCTGGGAATGAGTTCGAATCCGCATCCGCCATGACCGGGCGTTTATCCGCTTCGATCACATCAAACCTGACATGCGCGATCTTGGGCAACAGAGCGCCGCGCCAGCGGCGCGGGCGAAATGCGGCAATCGCGGTCAGCGCCAGAACATCCGACCCGATCGGCAGAATCGGGCCGTGGGCCGAGTAGTTGTAGGCAGTGGATCCGGCAGGCGTGGACAACAATGCACCGTCGCACATGAGTTCAGCCATGCGAACCCTGCCATCCACGCTGATTTTCAGCCGCGCGGCCTGCGGTCCGGCGCGCAGCAACGACACTTCGTTGATTGCAAGCGCTTCGTGCATCTTGCCGGACTGATCCATGGCGCGCATGGCCAGCGGGTTGATGACCTCCTCCTCGGCGGCGGCCAACCGCTCCATCAGGTCACCTTCACTGAACTCGTTCATCAGAAAGCCGATGGTTCCGCGGTTCATGCCATAAACCGGCGTATCCAGATGTTGCATGTTGTGCAGGGTGTGCAACATGAACCCGTCGCCCCCAAGCGCGACCACAACATCTGCGTCCCGAGGCGCGGCATTGCCGTATCGGGCGACCAGCGCATCCCGCGCAATCTGGGCCACCTTGGCGTCGCTGGCAAGAAAGGCGATTCTCTGAATCATGTAAACGGGTTTCCGGTGCTGCACATTTGGTTCCGAAACAAACATACCTTTCCCCGATAGGCCAGACTTGACGCCATAACGGGCCAATTCGTCGCTTTACGACTTTTGCATGTATGTCGTTTCCGATAGGAAATCCGCAAGATTATTCCCAGCCATGTGGAGCCCCCATGAACGCCAATCTTCGTGACACCGGTTTTTTCACCCAGTCTCTTTCGGATCGTGATCCTGAGCTTTTCGGCTCGATCCGGTCCGAGTTGGGGCGCCAGCGCGATGAAATCGAGC
>NZ_JBQFTB010000015.1:0-120505 GCF_056538465.1 Ruegeria sp. BG6
CTAAAAAACTTAGGATACTCTCAGCACTAGAGCCTAACGTTAAACTTCCGGACAAAGCAGACTGTCAGAAACCTGCCCATTGGTCCTTAGTTTTGCCAGTT
The DNA here is from genome assembly GCF_056538465.1 of Ruegeria sp. BG6. Lineage (NCBI taxonomy): Bacteria > Pseudomonadati > Pseudomonadota > Alphaproteobacteria > Rhodobacterales > Roseobacteraceae > Ruegeria > Ruegeria sp. BG6. The sequence goes on from NZ_JBQFTB010000015.1 coordinate 102, forward strand.
CTTCCGTATTGTCGTGCACGCCTCATTGATCGAAGGCGACAGGCTTCGCAAATTGCTTCAGGCCAACGGACGACTCGATCGAGCAACTTTGCAAGAAGTCTATAGATACCTGATCACAGGTCGCCATATCGACGAACAAATAGTATTTTAGCGTCAGTCAAACACTCTAATGGGTGAGTTCGCCATAATCCGTTCGATTGGAGGCGCTGAACTGGTTCCAAATCTGCTCGCTGAATTTAGACCCAACCCAATCAACTGCACGACCTCCGGCGACCCAGTGAACTTGCTGTGGCTTCCAGAATCGGAGTTCTCAATGTCGGATAGGTCTATGACAAGAACTCCGAATTCTTTTTCAAGTTCCTCCGCATCAGATGCTCCAACCCTAGGGATGCCACCTGCCAATCGGCGTGAGAAGTTCAAAGCACTGTCATCTTCTGACGTCAAAATGAAGATTCTCTCGGTGATCGACTGTGGGATCGCCTCCATGTGGCTTCTGAATAAGTCGATATCGATATCTGGTGAAGCAAGCATGATGTTTTCAACTTTCGTGATGCCTCGCGCGCGACCAGTCTCGACGGAGTTGACAATACCTTCCATAGTTAAAAGGCAACCCATCGAATGAGCGAAGATATTGACACTTGTAGCGTTGGTCTGTTGAAGAACACTTGCAATTTCAGGAAGTTTACTGCGTGCAATCAGCGTGCTGTTTAAGTCGTAGACATACCCAGTTGTCTGAGCAGAAGACGCCCAAGACATTAAAACTGGCACTCCTTCGTATCCAGAGTCCTCAACGAACTGCGCAAGCCTCAAAAGTGCATCAGTGGTAGTGTTATTATAGCCGTGCACAAAGAAAAGGATGGTGCGTTTAGAAGGTGGGCGAGAGTTCAATTCCTTGTTTACTGCGGAAACAAACCCCGCATCGCTCGAATAGACAATAGGGTCGATTATTGTGAACTCCTTGCTGGGATCAGGGGGCAACTTCCTGGGTCGTTTCAATTCACCAATCTTATGCGTGGGGGGAATTGTAACATCGACCGACGCCAAGCCGACTTCTTTTGCTCTGTCTCCTGAGAAAAAAACACCCTGCACGCCTGTTGCTGCCCTGGTCGTCGCCATGAATACCTTTTGCTTCTTCACTCCAACTTGTTCTTCAATGCTGACCTCTGGATTCTTTATCCCGACCAATTCAGGAGGTCGTGAACAAGCACTAATCAGAACCGTTAGCCCCAAGATCAGCAGAGTGAGCTTGAGCAATTGGTTGTATTTGGTCATACGAGCAGCCCTATTTGACTGGTCCAGGGTGATTGTTATCGCATTTAGAAGTATCACGTCCTAAGGCCTCGGAACACCTTCTCTGATGGCTTCCGAAAAGCCGTCCGCCAGGCCGAAGGCCTGAGCTTTTTTAGTGACATCACCCAATCGAAATATCTCTTCGATCGGTAGGTCAGTATTCATGGCGCCATTATCATAAAGAAAATAAGGAAAATACCCGTTAACAATAATTCTCCAATCCATAGGTATTTTGATTCCAATATACCGCGCGAGCTGGACCACAGAACGCGAGCAGTTGGTAAACACCGAATGAAACCAATGTGGTTTTTCCGCGACCCCGTTCGCCGCAGCAACATATCCTTCGATAAGCTTCCTGCGATTTCCGGGCACTGAACTAAGTCTGAAAATGTGAACCCGAGCGTTCTGAATGTTAGAACGCAAACCCACAACATCCTTTTCTTCACTTGCCACGACTGCAATCGAGTGCGCTTTGAAAAAATCCGCAACCGGCGAAAAAGAAACTCCCTTCTCTCGACGCACCTCATTCGACCACGCAAGGTACTGCCCATCTGCGAAACCGAAGCTCAAGATCAAATGAGCCATTGATGGTCCACCCCAATAAGACATAATAAGATCCACTGTCTCAATCTTCGAAAGATCGTAACTGCGTGTTTCCCATGTCTCCGTTACGTCGGTTTCGCTTCGCCAATCGAAGTTCCGCACATTCTCTAGGGTTAAGATATCCCCTTCAATTGACCCAGTAACCTGTTGCGCGACCTCAGGAGACCAATCCCCATCGGACGGCGGGACCAGCGTGTTCCACCACAAATTCAGTGCAACAAGAGCTGTTGCGAAAACAACGAGCCAGCGCCACCGCGCCCGTGTAAACATTGCGACTAGCGTGCCCATGCCGAAGACTGCGAAACCACCGCAAACGACCCACTTTAGCCACTCAGGTCCGGGAAGTTTGAACCATACAGCGAGAGTTCCCCAAATTACGGAATAAGCCAGGGCAGGAAGAAGCACTGAAACACTTAGAACCGTAAAGACAACTCGCATTCTAGAATGCTCCTCCAAATGATGTGAGCAATCTTTAGCTAGCACGACTAACGCACCACGCGATGTCAAATCGTCAGTTTCTTGAACGAGCAGTTGTAAGAAAAGAGCAGTTGTAAGAAATGAAATCGCTCAAGTGGAAATATCATTTTGATGGATAAAGCTGCAGATCCCTAAACGCAGAAGGTGTCCAGTATCCGCAAAACCTTGTCCCGGTGGCAAAAGACAGCAGACGGTGGTCCCACCTAGTTCGATAACACAAGGCAACCGCAGTGGTTGCTTGGGTAGAACAAGGATATAGCCAATGAAAAACTCTACAAAGAAGTTCGTTATTGCTCCGATCTCAGGGGCAATTCTGATTACAATGGCAGCGACGGCTCAGGCTGACTACGTCGCGGACCAAGCCTTCAAAGGCGCGGTCGTTGGCGCCACTGTCGCTGCCATTGCTGGCGAGAACGTCGTTGGCGGGGCTGCTGCCGGCGCGGCAATTGGCGCCGTGAGCGGCGCGATCAAGAAGGACAATTTAGAAGACGCGCAGGACCGCGCAGAGGAGCGCCGCGACGACCGAAATAGTCACAACGACTAGGAAAAAACTTATGCCCGTCACGGCGGACCAAAGACTGCTTTACTGGCGGTATCTGGTGTCGCGCCGCTGCAGGCCATTGTTTCGCGGCTAGAAAAAACACTCGAATATGGATAAGTACTAATGAAGTCTTCCGGTACATCAATTTGTTCAAGATTAGCCTTGTGCTTTCTTGCACCTTTTCTGCTGACTCTGGCCGCAGGATTGCCAACGCCTATTTTTGCGAACGAGCAATCAGTACCGGAAGCAAGTCCAACCTCAGAAATTGAGAAGGCAGAAGTGCCGTATCCTGCGGGGTTCGACGATCCCCGAGTCGAATTGGAGGAGTTTGAGCTTCAATTAATACCACTGACAAAAGATGAATTATCTTCTCTTGCTGTGCGCTGGCAAGAAATCGCGCGCGAGAAAACCAAAGCCGTGGTCGAGGCGACTATCGCGGCAGCAAACGAGGGTGATGGCACATCAGAAGCCGACTTTGACCGCATCCTACGCCTTACTGAAGATCGCAATGAGGCTTTCAAGCGGTTTTCGGCGGTAGTCGGGGGTCTGGAAAAGAAGAACGGTGATGAGATGGAAGTGGGCACATACCGCGCTTACCGAAGTGCCATAATCGCAGATGAAACGCAGAGTTCCAGTTGGGAAGACCTGAGTAGAAAAGCTCTCACGTGGGTAAGATCAACTGATGGTGGCGGCAAGTTTGCGATCAGCATGATCTCGCTTTCCGCGTCGTTATTTGCACTTTTTGTCGTGGCCAAAGCTGTGTCGACCTTCTCGTTGCGTGTGTTTAGGCGGATGCGGGGCATGCCGAAGCTGATGCCCGCGTTTTTAGCAAGGGTAATCTATTGGCTTACGATGGGAATTGGATTCCTCGTGGTACTTTCTTCATTGGGTGTCGACATTACGGCGTTATTCGCAATCGTCGGAGGTGGCTCGTTTGTCCTCGCCTTTGCAATGCAAGAAACGCTTGGGAACCTTGCAGCTGGTGTAATGCTAATGATTAACAATCCGTTCGATGAAGGTGACTACATTACAGCTGGAAACACTTCCGGAACGGTCAAGTCCGTTTCTATTGTTTCAACCACTGTCCTGACGCCAGACAATCAGGTCATTGTAATACCGAATTCCATGATTTGGGGTGACGTGATATTGAATTCCACGGCCTCTGATAAACGTCGGGTCGATTTGGTTTTTGGTATCGATTACGGGGATGACCCTGATAAGGCAGCTGAGATTATTCTCCAAGTAGCAAATGCAGACGGACGCGTTTTGGATGACCCGGAGCAGCCGTGGGTGCGCGTGACAAACCTAGGCGAAAGCTCTGTGGATCTTACCGCGCGGCTTTGGTGTAAATCCGATGACTACTGGGAACTGAAATTCGCAATCACTAAAGCCGTCAAGTTGGCCTTTGATGCAAACGATGTTTCCATTCCCTATCCACATACTGTAGAGATTCAAAAAACGCATCGGCCAACATTTCATGCAATTCGCGATGTGCTTGAAGCAGGCTGAGTGCAGGCATTTATAACGGAACCAGAATTAACCTCGGGTGCATGCAGCAGACGTGGTCAAATCAGGCGCCAAGGACTGCTTTGCGGAGTACGAGAACCGCTAAAAACCTAAAATGAGTGCCTGCTTTGGGCTCGGAACAGTCGTTCGCTGCGCAGTGCATCAGTGACTGCTGTGCGGACAAGGTTGCGGTCGGGGTCTTCAGTCATCTTATGGATTTGTCGACGAAAACTTCACCCTATGGTATTCTTAAATTTATTATTCCTCACGCGAGGGCAAAATTCAATTTTGCGAGGAAACAACCATGTCTTTGGATTCAATTAGTCGCCGTTCGCTCATTGTCTGCGGTCTGCTGCTACCTTTGATAGGTCAACCAGCCTTTGCCGGTCTAGAAGGTCGGCGGCGCAAAGACGGACAAAGCCACTCCTCAAACGTCGTTCGGGCAGTACAGGCGCGGCTTACCTCTCTTGGGTATGACCCCAAAGGAATTGATGGAAAGATTGGTCCGAATACAAGAGCAGCCATTCTGAAATACCAGCAAGACAATGGTCTTTTACCAACAGGGGAAATCAACCAAGAATTGCTCTTGTCACTTGGCCTTGCTGCGGATCCAAATGCTTGACACTGTCGAACAAGACGCAGGCATTTGTGCAATCTGCAAGAAACCCATGCCGAAAGGTGCTTTGAAATGCACTGTTTGCGACGAGTACCAGTTCGTGCTCAGCAGATGGATGGCCCGTTTCAATTTAACGGGGCTGTTGGCAGTTCTACCGCTGCTCACTCTAATTTACGCCTTTATCACGGAGCGTTGGGAAGGGCAGTATTCGCTCATAAGCCTCGGTGGCCTGGCGTGTGCATCAGACGGCATCACGGTGTTCGCGACAAATTCTGGAAATCGGCAGGGACTAATCGAAAGCGTCGAATTCGAGGCAACAGAAACCGCAAGGGGAAAGTTGACCCTGGCTGCGGACCCGGCGCAACGTGTATTTGACGCAGGAGATGCAAGACTGCTGAAATTCGACGTCGACAAGACGACGCACGCGGGTGGCTTGGTAAGTTTCCCGGGGCTTCAAGCCGAGCAATGCAAGGTAGTTGTTGATGTACGCATCCTGAATTTTGACCAAACCCAAGACACAAGGACTCTTTCATGCGCCTGCCCATTACTCTGATTTTTCTGATCGGATTCGCGTCGGCAGCGATGGCTCAGGGCCGCAGCGAAATTCATATGTTCAAATACGGCGGCCTCGGCCCGAAAGTGCCGGCCTTGATTGATGAATTCCGCTATATCTTTGGAGAGAAGTTGCTCTTGTTGTCCACCGAAATGCTCGACGGAGAACACGATCAAGCGCTCACCACTATCTCAAATCTAAAATTGAAACCTGTGATGGATGATGAGAACCTCGAAGATCCGAGCTTACGTGTTGGAAGTTTAACGGAACGGAATAACTACTGGCGCGCGACCGGCGCTCTTGCGGTTCTCACAGGTCGCGTTCGATCGAATGACACGACTGCAATCTCTATCAAGAGCACGTTCTTTCTAGGTGATCTTGGAGATAAACTTGGGGGACAAAGTGTATCTGTTGAATTGCCCGTGGATGCCAACGCATATGACACAACAAAAGACAGCCATTCTGTAACCGTTTTAGCTAGTCTAGCAGTCAATCTAATCTATCCTGATGCGATGTCTGGCAATGCTGATTGCACAAATGTCGCAGCGGCATTTGCACTAATCAATCAAGCGGATCTACGTACCGGCTCTGTCAAAGCAGACGATGAGGCAACAGGTAGAACGCTCGAGAAGATTGTGGATTCGGCAACAAAATCTGTGGAGGTTGCATGCCCCGTTGGTGGCTGATCGGTGTACTAGCCATTTTTTCAACATTTGACGAGACCGACGTCCTGAGTGCGGAACAGGTCGTAAATCCTGATGAGATTACGGTTCTTTTTGTGCGCCTAGAAGGTGAAGGCAATTTGGGCCAGAACGTTGAAACCGTGTTGTCCCTGCAACTTGCCCAGACCGGTCGACGTGCACCATGGCCAGACAACCCAGAAAACCATGATTTCAATCAAGCAACAGTCGTATGGAGCGATGACAAACTGGATGAACAGAGTCACGATGCGGTCGAAAAACTTGCACGCGCTTTTGACGTTACGGCACAGATTTCGGTTTGGGGCAGTACTTACACTTACGGTGACAGTGTCCTTGCCGACTTGAACGTAACTCTACCTCGATATGCAAGACCAGGCGAAGATTGCCGGGCTGCCGCCTATTCATGCGATTTTCGTCAAGAAAACTTCGAGACCTGGACTGTTACGACTGGAGAAATCACATTGAGCGTTGGTCCGCCAAGAAGAAGATTTTCGATTAGTTCCATTGCTCTGAAGCCGGAAATTGTGGACCAATTTTCTAGTGCAGAAGGACTACCAATCCGAAGCACGATTTCTGGAGGTCGCGTGCTGGGCCACACGCAAAGGGCGTTACTGTTTCTCGAATTCAATCCGGGTTTACCAGGCGCACCGAGCAAGGTCAGAAGCGGCAACATCACCGGCTACGTCACACTGCCGGAACTCACAGACGGCGTTTCCGAGTTCTCTGATCTGGTCGGAGGCACATTACGCGTGTTTCGCGGCGACTGGGATCTTGCTAAAGAAAGCTTTCGGCGGGTGCTCGATAATCCAGCCAGCCGCTTGCCCACAAAACTGGATGCTCACTTATACTTAGGGATGATCCTCGCACGCACCGGATCTAAAATGGAAGCACTTGAGCATTTAGAAGAAGCTATGTCGCTTGGGCCTTACAGCAAAGTGGCCGTTCAATACCTTGTGCAGGGCTACCTTTCAGAAGGAAGCGACACATCGCTAGCACGCGCATTGGATGTGCTTTCCGAAAATAGAAGACTTTTTCCGGCAGATAGTCGTTGGTTTGCCAGTGCCCTCGAAATTTTTCCAACTCTTAAGTAGACGCTTTTCCAAGGTCATTCCTTGATGCTTTGACTCCTTTGTGCTTGAAGCAGTCGTTCGCTGCAGGACAGCCGCTATAGGTCGAATCAAAGGTAGCTTTGAGCTCGAGGCGGTCATTCGCCCCGACCAGCGCGAACGACCGCTCTGCGGACGAAACTGCCGATAAGTCAGTTTGTTGGGATGTGTGATGACGGCCCTTAGCTGCCCCTTGGCCCGGCCACCTGATGTGGCTGTGCGGCCCTTCAGAGGAGACTTTCGCCACGAGCGCTATATCCAATTCAACCCGAACTCGTGGATTGTGGGACTTTTGTCTGTGGTCGTATTGAGAACAGACACGCATTTGGCGACATCTCTAAATGAAACGATGACCTCTGCTGAACCCATACCTCAATCTCCAGATCGCACCCTTGTCGGCGTTGCGCTGATGCTAGGGTTTTGCCTAACCGCTCCTTTGCTGGACGTGTCTGCGAAACTCGCGTCGACCAGTGTGCCGGTTGGGCAGATTACGGCTGCTCGGTTTGTGGTGCAATGCGCGCTAATGGCGCCTTTCATCTGGATAATGGGGCTGTCGTTGCGCGTGGCGAAAGGTCAGGTGATGGTGCTGGTTTTCCGCTCATTGCTGCTGGTGTTCGCAACATTTTGCTTCATTGCCGCAATCCGGGTGATGCCCCTTGCCGATGCGCTGGCAATCGTGTTCGTTGCCCCTTTCATCGTCTTGTTGGTCGGCAAGTTCTATCTTGGTGAAGACGTCGGCCCGCGTCGCGTAGGCGCGGCGCTTGTGGGGTTTGTCGGGGTGTTGTTCGTCATACAGCCCAGTTTCGCAGCTTTCGGCGCGGTTGCCATTATTCCGCTTGGCACGGCAGTTGCCTTCGCTTTCTACATTCTTTTGACCCGGGGGTTGTCGCGTCGGGTGCACCCTGTGACCCTGCAATTCCACACCGGCCTGATCGCCAGCCTGTTTTGCATTCCAGCTCTAATTGTTGCGCAAGGTTCCGGCTCTGATTTGTTTGATCCCGTTTGGCCGACAGACATCGCGTTGTTGTGGCTTTTGGGCGCTGGCTTTTTCGCGACGGTGAGCCACATGATGATGACCTATGCGCTGTCTTTTGCGCCTTCTGTCACGCTGGCGCCGCTGCAGTATTTTGAGCTGCCGGTGGCGACCTTGTTCGGCTATCTTGTCTTCAACGACTTCCCGAACGCGCTTAGTCTGCTTGGCATTGCGATCATCATCGGTGCGGGGCTGTATATGATACATCGCGAAAGGGTCGCGGCCAGACAGTTGGTCACCGTGCGAGCCGTACCTCCAATCTAAGGCTACACGCCCGGTCCTTAGCGGACACCGGAAGTGTTCGACCTATGACTAACCATTTCCGCTCAAGTCGGACATTCACCGCGCATGGAGAACAGGGCAGCTGATTTCGTGCCTGCCATTTCTCCTCAGCCAGAAAAAATGGCAGGTCCAGTGTCAGAACCAGTTTGAAACCGAAACTCAGAGACCGGTAGACGGTTCAAAGCTGTGCAGCTCGAATGTTCTCTTTCCGTCGGCACTGAACTTATGCACCGTGTCCCCGACACGTAGAACTGTCATACAGCGATAGCGCCCCTTGTCGGCTGCCATGGAAACGCAAACCTTATCTGTATCGGTGATGGCAAATGCGCCGGCACCGTTCCATCCACCGTTCGTAAGTTCTCCGCTCACGATATTGTTGGGGTCATAGAAAAAGCGAAATCTCTTCTCTCCAGAGGTGGCTGTGACAGTATTTCCGATCAGAAGCTCTGCGATCTGATCGGCATTGAGGCGCTCGGCACCGTTATCCAACGCCGCCTCAAGATCCGTTTCAGCCAATGCAGTGCTCCCCGCCAGAGCGACCGCAGCCGCGATGCAAAGTTTTTTCAGTTGGGCCATATCCAATCTCCTTATTTTTTTGAGTAATGCTACGGAACGCTAACCCCCGGAAACGTTACGCCGGGCGAACGCGCCGGGCTTGATCGGAATCTGATTTTTTCTGACATTCATCTGACAATCCGCAAACTTCGTTGAGCCAAGGACATGGCGGAGTGTAGGTTTCAGTATGTACCGTTTTTTAGATTTCCAACTTGAGCCGACACAGGGATTGAACCGCTGTGGCGAACCGGTTGCTCTGGAACCTCAGGCCCTGCAATTGCTGGAGTTTCTCGTCAGGAACCGAGACAGGATCGTCAGCAAGCAAGAGATCATTGACGAGATTTGGGGCGGCTCGGCGATCACGGACGCGGCGCTGAACACGCGCATCCGGTCCGTTCGCAAGGCCTTGGGCGACACTGCGGCAAGCTCAGACTACATCAAAACCTTTCCAAAGCGCGGGTTCCAATTTGTGGCCCCGGTTGCATCGGATGAACCGCCTGAGCGCGTTGCCCAAGCGCCCAAACGCGGCGTTCTTGTTGCGGGTGTTCTGTTGGCTTTGGCAATTGCCATGCTGTCCTTTTCCATATTTGCCGACCGGCAGCGATTGCCGGACACCGGAAAACCCTCTTTGGCCGTTGTGCAGTTTGACAATATCGGGGACGAAAGAACTGGTCAGTATTTCGTCGATGGTCTCACCGACGACCTGATCGCGCATCTGTCGCGCAATCGGGAACTGTTCGTTGTGTCCAGCGCAACGATGTTCTCTTACGCGAAGGATCAGGTAACCCCGATAGAAATCGCGCGCGACCTTGGGGTTGGCTATGTTGTCCGCGGCAGCGTCCGAAGGGCCGACGGTCAGATGCGCATCAGCGGAGAACTTATTGATGTCGACAGCGCCGAAACCATCTGGGCCGAGGTTTTTGATCGTCAGGTAACGGATGTCTTTAATATTCAAGACGAGATCAGCCGGGCCATCGCCGGCCAGTTGTTGCCTGAGATATATCAGTCCGGCGAAGCACGGTCGCAGGAAAAACCGACCGAAGACATGGGTGCATGGGATCTGTATTTGCGCGGCCGGGCGCAGCAGGCAGTGTTTTCGCAAGAGGCCCAGCAGGACGCGGTGACGTTTGCACAGTCCGCCATCGCAGCTGATCCGAAATTCGCCGCAGCACACAGCCTGTTGGCCCGCGCGCTGGGAACGATATTCTTCTTTCAGTGGTCGGATACCCCTCAGGACACGTTGATTGCCGCGACTGAGGCGGCCAAGCGAGCAATTGAACTGGACGATCAGGACGCGCAGGCGCATGCGGCCCTCGGCTATATCTACCGCTTTACAGGAGAGGCCGATCCAGCCATCGCAAATCTCGAACGCGCTGTCGCGCTCAACCCCAACGACGCGCGTATCCGGCTGGAATTGGCGCATACTTATGACTGGTTTCGTATGCAGGACCGCGCCCTGCCCGAGATAGAGATGGCGATCCGGTTAAGCCCGCGCGATCCGCTTCTTCAAAACATGTACTTCTACCAGGGTCACATCTTGTTTCATCTTGAACGCTACGCAGAAGCGCTGGACGCAGCCCGGCAATTAGGCGCGGTGGCGACAAGCAATACTTGGCGGCTTTTTCACCACCTGTTGAGCGCGGCCACTCTTGCCGAGATGGGCAGACAAGACGATGCCCAAGAGGCTGTCAAAGATGCACTTGAAATCAACCCGAAACTATCAATCTCAGCGATGCGCAGGCAATTCGCAGGATCGAAAAACCACCCAGAAAACCGACGGATCTGGCTGGCAAGCTTGCAAAGAGCGGGCGTGCCCGAATAACAATCGGCGCCAGACTCTGCGCCACCCTATGCCTTAACATGCCGTGTTGGTTAGCCTGCACTATCCTCAAGTGGGGCAAACCGGCCCTCTGGCATTTCCACAGCTCTGTAGGCTTCCACGAAAGGCAGAATGTGTTCATCCGGGCGCGCAAAGCGGCGATACATCCAGACAATGTCACCAATCTTAATACCCGGACGAATTTTGTTTAGCCGATCCCGCGCTGCAATGGCCGCCTCGTGCGGACCCAGTTCAGCCAGAATCGCAACCTCGATAGAAACCGACCACCAAATGTCCGGCTGTGCCCCCTTGCGATAGGTGGTAAGCGCTGTTTCATAATCTCCATTCAGGAAATGATACTCAGCCAGTGACTGATACCAGTTTGGGTCCGCTGCATTTGGGTCAAGCGCAATTGCATTCTCAACAAGAGCGGCACCCAATTCCAGGCGCCCGGACCAAATGAACTCATAGCCGATCTGCCCTTGCAGATAACGATCTGTCCCCAATGCCAGCGCCGTTTCAGCAGACGAGAAGAACCCGTCAAGATCACGTTGAATCTGGAGCACAAGCGCCAGAAGGAAGTGAGCACGCGCAGAATATGGGTTCAGTGAAACCGCGTTCCGCGCCGCCTCTTCCGCGCGTCGGATTTTCTCATCCTGAGTCCCTGGATACAGCCCGGTAAAAAGCTTCACATCCGTTAGCAGAGCCTCGGTCAATTGCGCCCACCCGCGCCAATACTCGGGTTCGTCTTCGACAACCCGCAGGATACAGCCGCGGACGCGCTCTTGAATATCTCGTCTGTTTAGAAAACCAACGCGCAGCAGGGAACATTCATAAGACGAGAGATGATCCGGAGGTTTCGCGCGCGCATGACCTGCGTGAATGCGTTTGATTGCCCCGCCCGCGTCACCCACAGCCGAGGCCACTTTTTCGGTAATGTTCAGCTGAACGTCCAGAATATTTGAAGTCGTGAGGCTTTCGTCATACGCCCCCGACCAGACTTGAAGCCCCGAGGTAGTATCTATCAATCGCGCTGTCACGCGCAGACGATCTGCAACCTGCCGGACAGAACCTTCCAGCGCATAGTCCGCGCCGAATTTCTGCCGGATACTGAGCGGGTCATTTTCGTCCGGTCCAACGGAATGGGTGGATTGGCGGGACAAAACATTGAGGTCCTGATAGTTCCCCAGTTCAACGATGATGTCTTCGCCTATGCCCACAGCCAATAAATCGTGGGCGTCTGTATTGCTAAGGTTTTGAAACGGCAAAACCGCAACGGTCGGACCTGTTGGCTCTGTTAACAGAGCAGCTTCATCAAAGGTCGGGGCGTCAAGCGGCTCGTGATCAAAGTCAATCCACCACGTGAACAAGCCTATAACGCCCAGACCAACCAACGCGGATGCGCTGGTCATCAATGGCAGCTTGTTTGATCGCCGTTTGGATGCGGGCGCTCTGTCGGACATGACCCGGAAAACTCGAACCGGTTCAGCGATGTTCTTCAGGTTTTTCAGTCCGAGATCCTCAAATCCGGCATCCACCTTGCCCATGGCCTGTTGGACGACACTCTCAGAAACCGCGATGCCGCCTGGGTCCGCCAGACCTTCAATGCGAGAGGCGACATTTACCCCGTCACCGTAAAGGTCCCCATCAGCGATCATGACATCACCGAGGTTTATCCCGATCCTAATTTGCAACCGCGACCCGTTGGCGATGGTTGGAGCAGCCTCAGCCATTGCCCGCTGGATCTCGACGCCACAGGTTACGGCATCGACAACCGAAGCGAATTCGACAAGAGCACCATCCCCCATCAACTTGACGAGCCGCCCGTGATGTCTGGCAATTGCGGGATCAAAAATCTCTGAACGCAGAGTTTTGAGGGCGGACAATACACCTGCCTCGTCGCTGCCCATCAACGACGAATACCCAACGACATCGGCAGCCATGATCGCGGCGAGTCGGCGCTGCATAGGACCCTCCTGTTCACAGTCTAACGGATGTCACGAAGTCCCGACAATGCGTGCCCTTCTGATAGTCCAACCAATTTGGCTGTCATGGCACAAACTGGATGTCCGCTTCCCCGCGACGAATCCTACTCTTTGCAGGTGCCGCGAAAGTCCGCTTCCCGCCCTGAGTGACGAATGCTGCGCTCATCATCTATGTCTGCTTTGGGTTCGAAGCAGACATTGACTGCGCGGTGAATGAGCGACTGCCTTGCGGACAAAGAAGACCTTTAGAAAATACAAATCGCGACAATCTTTTATATGCCTGCTAGTCTGGAGGGGTGGGACCTACCAAACACATCGGCATGTCGATCGACCGATTTCTGAAGGAGATTGGACTCGAAGAGTATATCGATGTTTTCCGGGATGAGGCTGTGGAGCTCGAAACACTCCGGGATCTTCGCGATGAAGATTTGCGCTTGCTTAAAATGCCTCTCGGGCACCGAAAGAAGCTCCTTCGGGCAGCTGCAGCATTCGCACATGTCGAGAACACCCATACTGATGAAAAGCCAGAAAACCGGCGTGTCACAGTATTGTTTTCCGATCTAGTTGATTCAACGCGCTTGGCTCAGAAAATGTCGACCGAAGATTTGCGCGATTTGTTGGCCTCGTTTCACATGGCCAGCGCGCAAGCTATCGAACGGCAAGGTGGCCATGTCGCCAAGTATCTTGGCGATGGGCTGATGGCTTACTTTGGGTATCCAAACGCGCATGAAGATGACGCACTTCGTGCAGTCGAAGCTGCTCTCGCACTTAGGCATGCAGCGCGTAGCATTCCGTTGCCTGAAGGCGACGCCTTGCAGGTGCGCATAGGGATTCACACCGGTCGAGTCGTGGCGGGTGAAATGGGAGCGGGCCGCACGCGGGAGAAGCATTCAATTGTTGGTGAAGCGCCAATTGTCGCATCGCGACTCGAACAATTGGCCGAGGCAGACGAGATTTATGTTAGTGGTGCAGTACGTCTACTGGCCGAGGGTTTTGTGAACACCGAAGCCATCGGCGAACAAAAGCTGAAAGGAATTGATCACCCGCTTCGGGTGTTTCGTGTATTGGGCCGAACCAATGCCAAAAGCCGTATCGAAGCGCGCAGCGAACGTGGCCTGACCAAAATTGTAGGTCGAGGCGCTGAAATCGCCCTGCTGCAATCTCGGTGGCAAAGTGTCTGCGAGGGTGAGGGGCAGACAATCCTTCTGAGTGGAGAACCCGGCATCGGAAAGTCTCGCCTAGCCGCGCATCTTCACGATCGACTGATGCAAAGCAATTCTACGTCAGTGATTACACAGTGCTCGGAGCAACACAGCACTAGTGCGCTTTATCCTTTCATCACGTTGCTCGAAACGACCGCCGAAGTTTTGGACAACGATTCAAAGAAAACCCGACTATCGAAGCTGTCGGGCCACGTTGATTCCTTGCTCGGCAGCGAGGCCGCCAAAAGCGTCGAAGACTACCTGTCGATCGAAGATACCCCCATGGTTAGCGGTCAGCCAACACAGAAGCGCCGAAATTTCATTGCGGCTTTGTTGGATTGGCTGTGCCGACCAGCAAAAAACGGATATGCCTGCCTGATTTTTGAAGATGCGCATTGGTCTGATCCCAGTTCGTTAAAATTGCTGACTCAACTGATTGCTCGCACACGCCAATTGCCAATACTTGTGGTCGTCACCTCGCGCCCTGGATTTGATCCCGAATGGGTTAGACAGCATAATGTGACAGCAATTTCACTGAACCGGTTGGGACGCAGAGCAAGCAGAGAAATTGTTCGCGAAAAACTACTCAGGGAACCAAGCTCCCGAGACCGCACCGAAGAAATTGTAACCAGGGCTGAGGGGGTACCTCTGTTCCTCGAAGAGTTCTGTCGGGCTTTGCGCGACGGAGGTGAGAGGAACGGCATTTCAACGATACCTGAAACGCTAGACGAGTCCTTATCCACTCGCCTTGACGGTTTAGGCCAAGCCAAACGTCTTGCTCAAGTTGGCGCAATGTTGGGGCGCCGGGTTCCACGAGATCTTCTGGCCAACGTTTTGGACACAGACCCTGCCGACATTGAGCAAAACATTTCCAAGTTGGTAGATGCCGCTATCTTTGCGCGCGAGGACCACGGAGGTAAAGTTGAATACATGTTCACTCACGCTCTGGTTCAAGACGCAGCGCTAGCTAGCCTGTTGAAGCGCGAGCGCGAAAAGTTGCATGGTAAAATCGCTGATGCGTTGATCGGCCTAAGTGGAGACAGCAGGTTCCCAGCTGAGGCAATTGCGCGTCACCTCTTTGAGGCCAGGCGCTTTGATGAAGCGGTGCATCTGTGGTTCCATGCTGGACGCCTGATGCAGCAACGGTCGGCGGATCATGAAGCGATTAAGCATTTTCGCGAAGGTCTCGCAGCACTCAATATGCTCCCTCAGTCTGACGAACGGGACAGAAGAGAGCTTGAGCTTGTCATGGCGCTCGCACCTCTAATACTTGTCGTCAATGGCTGGAGTGCAAAAGAGACATATGAGATCTACGCGAAGGCAAGGGCTCTTTGCGAAAAACTTCGCGATCGCAGAGGTTTACTGCCAGTTAAC
Organism: Ruegeria sp. BG6; assembly: GCF_056538465.1. Taxonomy (NCBI): domain Bacteria; kingdom Pseudomonadati; phylum Pseudomonadota; class Alphaproteobacteria; order Rhodobacterales; family Roseobacteraceae; genus Ruegeria; species Ruegeria sp. BG6. The sequence continues at coordinate 15,745 of NZ_JBQFTB010000015.1, forward strand.
TACGGTGAGTATCTGATACATGTGTCTAGGGCGGAATATGGTAGTGCGCTCGCTTTAGCCCAAGAGCTGCTGGCGCTTGCGGAGGAACTGGAAGACGAGGCAGGGCTTTTGCAAGGTCACCGGGTCGTCGCTTGGTGCTCTCTCTATTTGGGCAGATTGGCCGAGGCGGATACGCATGCTCAGAAGCTCCTTGCGATATACGACCTGGATCGGCATCAGAAAGTCGCATTGGACTATGGCTATGATCCCCGCGTTGCTGGGCTGTCCATTCTGGCAATTATCTTTTCGTTGCGAGGAGAATGTGCAGAAGCAGAGCGACTTGGTGTTGAAGCGGTAGCCCACGCACGCAAGATTGGGCATGCAAGCAGCCTTGCGTACGCCCTGATGTTTGCATGCGCAATGTCGGCAGCAATGCGCGCAGACGCTGAGACGGCAAAGCATTACGGACAGCACCTGAAATCGTTAGCCGAAGAGCAGGAGAGTGAATTGTGGGCTGCTTATGCCGACGTGATACTTGGCTGGTCCGGTAAAAAAGGATCGGATGTCGTCCGCGCAGCTATCGACAGACTGTCTCTGACGGCCCGCAACCCATGGCTTCCGTTTTTCCAATCACTTTGCGCCGAACTCTTGATGTCTGAAGGAGAGCAGAGCACCGCACAGGATTTGCTACATGACGCTCTGTCATTCGTTGAGCGAAGCCAAGAGCGTAACTGGGAGCCGGAAATTTGTCGACTGCTTGCGCACACGTTGCCCGGTAAGAACGCAGGTCTTCGAGCTACAGAACGCGGCTGGCTGACGCGAGCAATCCAAGCCGCCACAAGAAATGGCGCAAGGGCCCTCGAACAGCGCGCTCGGCGTGATTTGTCGGAAGTCGATGACAGATTGCGAAGTGGATAGGCAAGTTTGCTGCTCGACTGTATTGGGATCGGGGCAGTCATTCGCTCAATGGCAACGAATGTCTAACTTGCGGACATAACGGTCATTCGTCGCGCAGTCGGGTGTCTTTTGGCGCACTAATATTGGACCCCGGCCAGAGCGCCGGAGGTATAAACGGGCAGAACTCTCACGTCACGCGTCCAAGACGAGCAATGCATCCGAAATCCGGTCTGCGGCAGATTGATCGCGCAAGGGGAGCCGGGCCAGTGAGGTCGGTTCGAAATCTGCTTCGATCTGCTTAAGATGCATTAGTCTTTGGAGTGCAGCTTCTGTGTCGCCAGAAACAGAAAGTGCTGCAGCCAGCAGCGCTAGATTCGCCGGCAAATTTGGCTCTGCATGGTCGGCCTGCATTAACTGTTGGACTGCACGAGAATGATCTCCAGCTACCAGCGCGACATAGCCGGCGTCTCGATAGTAGAGATGCCGGTAGGGATAGGCAGGGTCGCACGCAAGCGCGATATGCGACAACTTGGTTGCGTCATCAATTGAGCCTTCGGCCAGCTTAATTAAGGCCATAGTATTAATCGCGTGATAGTAGTCGGGGTTCAGCGTCAGAGCCTCTTCCAAATCAATGCGCGCGGCTTGCAAGTCGTGGTTCCCAAAAAGCGATAGCGTCCCGCGTACGGTCCGGATCAGGTGGTCATTTGGCCTAATTTTCGTTGCGGTATCGATCAGTCCTCGCGCTTTTACGACTTGCTGAAGGCCCATGTCTCGCCAGCCAAGGATGCGGGACATGCTGACTATATTCCAGCATAGCATTGTCATTGCCATCCAGTTGTCTGGATCAAGGCGCAGAACACGTTGCAGCAAGGATCGCGAAAGCTCCCAAGATTCCTTGGTAAATGTGAAGTTGCAGCCCATCGCAAAGTTGAGCAGTTCCTCAACGCTCATGTCTTCTGGAGATTTGTGCTTGAATTTTTCCGCCAGTAGGGCTGGAAGTCGAATTCGGATTGATCCGGCCACGCGCTGACACAAGCGATCCTGGATGTCGAAAGCGTCTGAGCCTCCTTCATCAATTCGATCGGTCCAAACACACGTGCCCGTGGCGCATTCCACGAGTTCAATCAGCACGCGCCAACGATCGCCCGAAACCCGAATGGATCCACCAAGTTTAAAGTCTGCGTCGTTTTTGACGGCAACGAGTTCCAATCCGGTTTGACGGCCGAATGCGTGGCTCAAATCCGCGCGCAACGCAGACGCCATTTCAACCGCCGCAGCATTTCCTCCTTCAAGGTTGCTCAAGTGGAGCTTGGGTTTGCCATTCATGCCGACTGGTGTCCGGGTCAAAGCGGGGAGCGGTCCTGGCCAGCTCCAAACCTCAACTGGCATTTGAATGTTTTTCAGTTCTACAACACCGTTTGGGTGGAACTCTGCATCCACCCCACGGTGCATAAGGCGTTGAGCATCTGCAGAAATGGCGATGCCGCCGCCATCTGCGACCGTCTCAAGACGTGCCGCCACGTTTACCCCAGAGCCGAAGATGTCGCCGTCAATATGAGTTATGTCGCCCACGTTTACCCCGATCCGAAGTGACAGATCCGAACCTTGCATGTCCGATTGGATTGCCAGGGCGCAGTTTACGGCGTCGGCGGCAGACGCAAACTCAGCCAGCCAGCTATCGCCCATTCTTTTTACCACCTGTCCATGCCTACCTGTGATTTGCTTCTCGACAATCTCGGACTGGATTTTCAGAACGGCGTTGAGCGTGTGAACCTCGTCGAGCTCCATTCGGCGGCTGAACCCAACTATGTCTGCCGCGAGCACTGCTGCAAGTCGTCGTTCCATGCATTGGACTATAACGGTTCAAAGCAAACTTGGCAGCCAACGTATACGGTATATGACCAAGTTGGGCTCAAATCGGTCATTCGCTGCGTCTCGGCGCATACAGCCCATTTGAACGTCCGCTCCGGGCTCGGTGCAGTCATTGCCGCCAATAAGACGAATGCCCGTTCTTTCAGCAATGGGGACATTCGAACAGTTCCGATTGGAACAGGGACACTTTGATTGTTCAGTGCTTCTATTTGAAAATTGACAGCTTACTTTTCGGCCAAACTCCATTACTTGCCTGCGATTCAGCTGCAGATTTTTTGTTCAACAAAGATCAGTTGCCTGAAAAAAAACAAATCCTCTATTGACCGTAAATTTGGGATGAAATACACCCGCTCGAGCTGAGCGGGCGTCGTATACTGGCTATTACCTCAGCCTTCCAAGCTGATGAAGCGGGTTCGATTCCCGCCGCCCGCTCCAGATCAGCCCCGAAAACTCTGCGTCAAATGGCCCATGTGGACCGCTGATTTTGCCATGCGGCTTGACCCTGCCGGTCACTGCCGCCAAGAAAGCGGTCACTCAAAACCGATCAAGACACAAGGGCCAGACATGGCAAGAAGCACGACCGCCAGTCCAGCAACAACACCGGCCCCCGGCGCCAGCGAAGAGCGTAAGGGATCGAGAAAGGTTGGGGTGCTGACGTCCCTCTGGCCGTTCATGAAACCGTATCGGTTGCTGATGATCGGGGCCACTCTGGCGTTGGTGCTGACGGCGAGCATGACGCTGACGCTGCCGCTGGCGGTGCGTCGGGTGGTGGACAATTTCCGCATCGAAGACGGTGAGCTGCTCGATTGGTATTTTCTGGCCGCACTGGGCATCGCGGCGGTGTTGGCGGTCGGAACCGGGGTTCGCTACGCTCTGGTGACGCGGCTGGGTGAGCGTGTGGTTGCCGATATCCGCAAGGCGGTGTTTGACCGTGTGATCGGCATGAGCCCGGAATTTTATGAACGCATCATGACCGGCGAAGTTCTGAGCCGCATCACCACAGACACAACCTTGATTCAATCTGTGTTGGGGTCGTCGGTCTCGATTGCGCTGCGCAACATGCTGCTGTTTTTCGGTGGTCTGGTGCTGATGCTGCTGACCTCGGCCAAGCTGACCGGCATGGTTTTGCTGCTGATCCCGATCGTGGTCGTTCCGATCCTCGTTCTGGGCCGCCGCCTGCGCGTGATCAGCCGCAAGAATCAGGACTGGATCGCCGCTTCGTCAGGCAACGCGGGTGAGGCGCTGGGCGCCGTTCAGACCGTGCAGGCCTTTACCCACGAAGACGCCAGCCGCAAGCAGTTCGGTGACATGACCGAGACTTCGTACGTGGTTTCGCTGCGCCGAATTCAGACCCGTGCGGTGTTGACTGTAATCGTTATTTTCCTAGTGTTTTCCGGCATCGTCGGCGTGTTGTGGATGGGCGCGAATGATGTGCGGAACGGGGTCATGACCGAAGGCGTTCTGATCCAGTTCGTGATCTATTCGATCATCATGGCAGGCTCGGTCGCCGCGCTGTCGGAAATCTGGAGCGAGCTTCAGCGCGCCGCAGGGGCAACCGAACGGCTGGTTGAACTGCTGAACGCCGAAGACACCGTGATCGATCCGGCGCAGGGCCATATACTGCCACAGCCTGTAAGGGGCGAAATCCGGTTCGAAGACGTGACTTTCCGCTATCCGGCGCGTCCGGACATCGTGGCGCTGGACCACCTGACGTTGCAGGTCAAGCCGGGCGAAACGGTTGCTTTCGTTGGTCCGTCCGGGGCAGGCAAGACAACCGTGATCCAGATGATCCAGCGGTTCTATGACCCTGACGGAGGTTATGTCAGCCTCGACCGGGTGAACCTGCGCGATCTGAGCCGTGCCGATTTCCGCCAGCACATGGCGTTGGTGCCTCAGGATCCGGTGATCTTTGCGGCCTCTGCGCGGGAAAACATCCGTTTTGGCCGTCTTGACGCAACCGATGCCGAGGTTGAGGCCGCTGCACGTGCCGCCGCCGCACATGACTTCATCTTGGCGCTGCCGGAAGGCTATGACAGCTTTGTCGGCGAGCGAGGCGTCATGCTGTCTGGCGGACAGAAACAGCGTATCGCGATCGCTCGCGCAATCCTGCGGGACGCGCCGGTTCTGCTGCTGGACGAGGCGACCTCGGCACTGGATGCCGAAAGCGAACGGGCGGTGCAGGGCGCGGTGGATCAGATGCGCGCAGGGCGGACCACGCTGATCGTTGCGCACCGTCTGGCCACAGTTAAAAAGGCCGATCGCATCGTTGTGCTCGAAAGCGGCCGGATCGTGGCGCAGGGCACGCATGAGGATCTGGTGGCGCAGGATGGCCTCTATGCACGTTTGGCGCGCCTGCAATTCACGGATGGCGTCGCTGCGGAATAGCCTGACGTATGGGCAATTCCGATTTCGCCGTGGCGTAATTCTACAAATCTTCTGTATCTCTCGATAAGCCGTTGCTTGATAACGCTCGGTTTTGGCCGCATCCTTGCATGCAAAGCAAACCCGCGCGTGACGTGGGAGAGATAAGGGAGGAGCCACATGGCCTTTGTGGGATTGGAAGACAAGGCGAGAATGGAGCAGGAGATGCCGTGGGAGGACCGCGACGTTCCGGTTACCTTCCATCAGTTGCTGTCGCGTACGGCCGGGCGTTTTCCCAACCACAAGGCAATCAGCTTTCAGTTGTTGTCTGGCCCGAAGGACAAGGCGGAGACCCTGACCTGGTCAGAACTGCTGGGCAAGGTTAATCAGGCGGCCAATCTGTTCCGTTCGCTTGGCATCGGGGAAAAGGACGTGGTGGCCTATGTGCTGCCCAACTGTAACGAAACGCTGGTCACTCTGATGGGTGGGGCGGTCGCGGGTATCGTGAATCCGATCAACCCGTTGCTGGAGCCGGAGCAGATCGCGGCCATCCTGCGGGAGACAGGTGCCAAGGTTGTCGTCACGTTGAAGTCATTCCCTAAGGCGGATGTCGCGCAGAAAGTGGAAGAAGCCGTACGGCACGCGCCAAGCGTCAACACCATTCTCGAAATTGATCTGAACCGCTATCTCACGCCTCCGAAATCGTGGCTGGTGCCGTTCCTGCGTCCCAAAATGGGCGACAAGGAACACCTTGCCCATGCGGACTACAAGGATTTCGGACAAGAGCTGGCCAAACAGCCGACAACGCTGACCTTTGAAGACAGCAAGGAAGACCGCGTCGCCTGTTTCTTCCATACCGGAGGGACAACCGGTATGCCAAAGGTCGCGCAGCACAAATATTCCGGTCTGATTTACAATGGCTGGCTGGGCAACACGCTGTTGTTCGATGAAAACGACGTCATCATGTGCCCGTTGCCCATGTTCCATGTCTTTGCTGTGCATGTGATCATGATGGCGGCGGTGTCCTCTGGCGCACATGTGATTTTCCCGACGCCTGCAGGGTATCGGGGCGACGGAGTGTTCGACAATTTCTGGAAACTGATCGAACGCTGGAAAGTTACCTTTATCATCACCGTACCCACCGCGATTTCCGCCAAGATGCAGCGCCCAGTGGATGCTGATATCTCAAGCGTGAAAACCGCCTTTTCGGGTTCGGCCCCTTTGCCGGTGGAGCTGTTCCGCCGGTTCGAGGAAGCGACCGGCGTTACAATTGTCGAAGGTTATGGCCTGACCGAAGCAACCTGCCTTGTTTCGTGCAATCCGGTGGATGGCGAGAAGAAGATCGGCTCGATCGGTATTCCGTTCCCATACACCGACGTCAAAATTCTGCGCGACGGGCCGGATGGCCCGACGGAATGCAACGCAGACGAGATTGGGGAAATCTGTGTTTCGAACCCCGGTGTCTACGCGGGCAATACCTATACCGAAGTGGACAAGAACGTTAACCTCTATCATTTCGACAAGTATCTTCGGACGGGTGACCTGGGGCGGTTTGACGAGGACGGGTATCTGTGGATCACCGGTCGTGCCAAGGACCTGATTATTCGCGGCGGCCACAACATCGATCCGGCCGAGATCGAAGAAGCACTGCTGGGGCACGAGGCGGTCGCCTTTGCCGGCGCAATCGGACAGCCGGACGCGCATTCGGGCGAGGTGCCGTGCGCTTTCGTGGAACTGGTCGACGGGGCCAGCGTGACCGAAGAAGAACTGTTGGAATACTGCAAGGTTCACGTTCACGAGCGTGCAGCGCAGCCCAAGCATATGACAATTCTGGACGAATTGCCAAAAACGGCGGTGGGTAAAGTCTTTAAGCCCGAACTGCGAAAACAGGCGATTACCCGAATCTACAACGGTGCGCTCGAGAAGGCGGGCGTCGACGCGCGCGTGGTTTCCGTGATCGACGACAAAAAGCGCGGGCTCGTCGCACAGCTTGACGCGAACGGCTCATCCGAGGACGATGTTTCCAAAGTGCTGGGATCGTTCACCCGGCCATGGGAATGGGCTGCCTGACCGCGGAGGGACAATGGATTATGAACGTCTGATCGATGAAGAAACCTGGGCGTTCATAAGACGAACGGCTGAAAGCTATCCCGAAGATGCCGTTGAGTTGTCGATTGACGATCAGCGCCGCGTCTATGACGCGATGTGTCGGGACTTTCGCCAACCACTGCCACCGGGCGTAAACACGCAGGACAGGTCCGCCAACGGTGTACCTGTCCGGGTCTATACAGCCGGAGATCCCACCCGCACCGTGGTTTATTTTCACGGCGGCGGGTTTGTCGTGGGGGGCCTTGAGAGCCACGATGACGTCTGTGCCGAAATCTGTGCGCAAACCGGATACCACGTTGTCGCCGTCGACTATCGGCTTTGCCCCGAACATGTGCACCCGGCGCAGTTTCAGGACAGCTGGACTGCGGTCACCTGGGCTGCGCAGGAGTTCGGCGATCCCATGGTACTGGCCGGCGACAGCGCCGGGGGCAATCTGGCGGCAGCGGTTGCGCATTATGGGCGCGGGCGGCTGGACGACATTCTGGGGCAGGTCCTGATTTATCCGGCTCTTGGTGGGGACATCTCAAAGGGGTCCTATGTCGAACATGCGCATGCCCCGCTTTTGACCCAGGAAGAAGTGACGTTCTATGAAAAAGTCCGCTGCGGCGGTTCCGTGCCGGATCATGATCCGACTTTTGCGCCTTTGCACGATTCTGACTTTTCCGGGCTCCCACCAACCGTTGTCGTAACCGCTGATTGCGACCCCTTGCGGGATGACGGGTCAGAATATTGTGAAAGGATCATAGCCGCTGGCGGGCAGGCGTGTTGGATCAACGAACCTGGTCTGGTTCACGGCTATCTGCGCGCCCGAACATCTGTCAAACGCGCAGCAGCCAGCTTTGAGCGAATTTCCGTCGCCATCGAGGCGCTGGGGCAGGGCATCTGGTCTTACGACTGATCCCCTGCCTTATTTCAGAAACGCTTTAGCCTTCATCGTGTCGGCGATGGGGGCGCCCAGACGCGAAAGGATTGTCGGGGCAAGCTGTAGCTGGTCGATCACCTGATCGGCTTCAAGCCCCTTTGCTTCCCCAAAGTAATACAGCGCCGTTTCCTGTTGCAGCGGGCTGCGCCCGCCGTGGTGGCCGCGTTCATCCTGACCGTGATCGGCAGTCACGATGACCTCGTAGCCCAGTTGCCGCCAACGTGGGATGAACGGGGCCAGCATTTCGTCCGCGACGAAACAGGCGTGATCCATCTCTTCGCAATCGTGGTAGAAGCGGTGCCCCATGCTGTCCAATGTACAGGCATGAAGCAGCCCGTAATCCAGCCCATGACGCAGACAGAGGTTGGTCAGAGTGGCATATAGGTCTACGTCGGACGGCGTCATCTGATTGGCTTTGCCGTAGCCGGTCATGGTGTGGAACCGGCCATGGTTGATCGTCTTGCTGTCCGGCTCATCATATTCGATATCGCGGACGTAATCGAACGGGTGCCGATTGAAGAATTGCGACCAATAGCTGTGGGTCACGGCGCCGGTCACGCCACCAGCCTCACGGACCTGGCTGAAGACGTCCTTGTGGCTTAGCCGGAACACGTTTCCGTTGCCCGTGCAACCGTGCTCCTGCGGTGTCACTCCGGTATGGATCGACGCATAGCAACTGGCCGATGTGGATGGCAGAACTGCGCGCAGTTTCCAAACCCGTGCCTCGCCGTTTTCGACCCAGCCTTCAAGGTTGCCGAACAGTCTCCGGAAATTGCGCCACGGAACACCGTCCAGAATGATGAGGAGTAGTTTGCGATCCATGTCATTGGCCTTTTGATTGAATATTTCAGGCGACCCTAGGGGATTCGCGGTAAGGGTTCTGCCCGTTCGCGCCCCCAATGGCAAAATCCCGACACCTGTCATCGAACAAGGTGCCGGGATTTCAGATTTTCACCGAAAAGTCACGGAAAGGGCAGGGATCAGTTCCCGGCACTTTCCATCTTGCGGTGGGCGACAACCTCTTCCAGCCAGCCCAGATGCATCTCGGGGACCGAGCTGAGCAGCAGGTCGGTATAGTCGTCGAACGGCGGGCTCAGAACCTCGGATTTCGGACCGTACCGGACCACGCGGCCCTGGTACATTACGGCAATTGAATCCGAGATCGCGCGCACTGTCGCCAGATCGTGGGTGATGAACAGATAAGCCACGTCCTCGATCTTTTGCAGATCCAGCAGCAGCTTAAGGATCCCGTCCGCCACCAGCGGGTCGAGCGCCGAAGTCACCTCGTCACAGATGATCATCTTGGGCTTGGCCGCCAGCGAGCGTGCGATACACACACGCTGTTTCTGACCACCGGACAGTTCCGCCGGGTAGCGGTCGATGAACTTCTCGCCCAGTTCGATCTCATCCAGCAATTCGATGATCCGCTTGCGCTTTTCCGCGCCGCGCATGTTGAAGTAGAACTCCAGCGGGCGGCCGATGATCGTGCCAACCGTTTGACGGGGGTTCATCGCAACGTCGGCCATCTGATAGATCATCTGCAACTCGCGCAGGTCCTCGCGGGAACGCCCCTTTAGATCGGGCGACAGCTTGCGACCGGCGAAGGTGATCTCTCCGTCGCGCGGCGGCAGCAGGCCAGTGATCACCCGTGCAAGAGTCGACTTGCCCGAACCGGATTCCCCCACGACCGCCAAGGTCTGCCCCGGATGAAGCTCGACATTGACGTTGTGCAGCACGTCGAAATTCAGCCCCTTGTAGCGCGCGGTGATGCCGTCGACGCTCAGCACCGCTTCGGGTGTGGGCTTCTTTTCTTCGTGTTCGATTGATCGGACCGAGACCAGCGCCTTAGTGTATTCCTCTTGCGGGTTGTTGATGATCTGATCGGTATTGCCGTATTCGACAGTGTTGCCCATTCGCAAAACCATGATGTCATCGCTCACCTGTGCAACAACCGCAAGGTCGTGCGTAATGTAGAGCGCGGCAACGCCGGTATCGGCAATGGCTTCCTTGATGGCCATCAGAACGTCGATCTGTGTGGTAACGTCCAGCGCCGTGGTGGGTTCGTCGAAGACCACCAGATCAGGCTCGGGACACAAAGCCAGGGCTGTCATGCAACGCTGCAACTGACCGCCCGAGACCTGGTGCGGGTAGCGTTCGCCGATATTGTCTGGGTCAGGCAGACCCAGCTTGGCAAACAGCTCCCGTGCGCGGCCTTCGGCCACTTTCCGCGAGAACTTTTTCTGTTCGACTGCGGCCTCGACCACCTGATCCATGATCTTTTTGGCCGGGTTGAACGAGGCAGCGGCGGACTGAGACACGTATGTGACCTCCCCCCCCCGCAACTTGCGTATATCGCCGTGCGACGCTTTCAGGATGTCTCGTCCGTTTACCCAGACCTCGCCACCAGTGATCTTCACACCGCCCCGGCCATAGGCCATCGACGCCAGTCCGATGGTGGATTTACCGGCACCGGATTCACCGATCAGGCCCAGCACCTTGCCGGGCGCGAGGTCAAAGCTGACCCCGTGCACGATTTCGATGTCATGGGGCTTTTCGCCCGGCGGGTAGACAGTCGCGCCGATTTTGAGGTCGCGGACCTTGAGAAGGGTATCACTCATCCCCGGCCTCCTTTCAGCGATGTGGTACGGTTCAGAATCCAGTCAGCCACAAGGTTGACCGAAATGGCCAGTGTTGCGATGGCCACAGCGGGGTAGAGCGCTGCGCCAATGCCATAGACGATGCCGTCCTTGTTCTCTTTCACGATGCCGCCCCAGTCCGCCAGCGGCGGCTGGACGCCAAGACCCAGGAACGAAAGGGTCGAGATGAACAGAACCATAAAGATGAAACGCAAACCGAACTCGGCCACCAAAGGCGACAGAGCGTTCGGCAGGATTTCCCGAAAGATGATCCAGCCCCGGCCTTCACCGCGCAGTTTGGCGGCTTCGACATAGTCCATGACGTTGATGTCCACGGCGACAGAGCGTGACAGGCGATAGGGGCGCGTTGCGTCCAGCAGGCCCATCACCAGGATCAGGATCGGAACGGTTACCGGAACGATTGCCAGAATGACCAAAGCCAGGATCAGGGTGGGGATCGACATGACCAGATCAACCGTCCGGCTGAGTGCCTGATCGGCCCATCCGCCCAGAACCGCAGCCAACAGTCCCAGAGACGTGCCGGTAATGAAACTGAGCAGTGTCGCAGCGGCGGCGATGAAGATCGTTGTCCGACCGCCATAGATCATCCGGGTCAGCAGGTCGCGTCCGATATTGTCGGTGCCCAGCAGGTGCTCGGCGCTGGCGGGCTCCCAAACGTCGCCGACGACTTCAGCCATTCCGTAAGGCGCAATCAATGGGGCGGCAATGGCCACAAAGAAATACGCGCCGGTGAACATAAGGCCGATCAATGCCGAAAGAGGAATATTCTTTATCATTTCGGATGCCTCAGTCTTGGGTTGGCAAGGATCGACACGATATCCGCAACCATGTTCAGGCCGATATAGACCGCCGCGAACACCACGCCGCAGGCCAGAACAACGGGCACGTCACGCTTGGTCACGGCGTCCACAAGATACTGCCCCATGCCGGGATAGACGAACACAACCTCGACAACGACGACACCCACAACCAGATAGGCGAGGTTCAGCATAACCACGTTGACAATCGGTGAAATCGCGTTGGGAAAAGCGTGTCGGGCAATGACCTGAAACGTGCTCAAACCCTTCAGTTCTGCGGTTTCGATATAGGCCGACTGCATCAGGTTCAGAATGGCCGCACGCGTCATGCGCATCATTTGCGCCAATACCACCAGAGTCAGAACGAATGCCGGCAGCGCAATTGCGTTCAGCTTTTGCCCGAAGGACATGGAATCGTTGATCATCGCCAGTGATGAAAACCATCCCAGCTTGACCGAAATATAGTAGATGACCACGTAGCCGATCAGGAACTCCGGGATAGAAACTGTGGTCAGGGTCACTGCGGAAATCAGCTTATCCGGCCAGCGGTTACGGTACCGGACGGCAAGCAGCCCCAGAAAGATCGCAAGCGGGACGGACACGATTGCGGCAACACACGCCAGAAACAGAGTGTTCCCCAGGCGTTTTCCAATGCTTTCGGCAATATCGAGCTTGTTGGTCAGTGACTGGCCAAGATCACCCTGAACGATACCTCCCAGCCATTCAAAATAGCGGGTCAGGGCAGGGCGGTTAAGGCCCATCTCCTCACGAAGGTTGGCCAGGGCTTCAGGCGTTGCGGACTGCCCCAGGACGGCTTGCGCGGCGTCTCCGGGAAGGGCTTCGGTTAGGCCGAAAATCAGGGCCGAAGCGCCGAACAGCAAAAGGATTCCCAGCGCAAGGCGCTGGGAAACCAGTTTGATGATGGGGTGCATTATCCGTAGCCCGTATCAGACGAACCACATTTTGCGGGACATGTTGCCGTTCATCATCTCCTGAGTCGGGTCAGATTCCCAGCCGTCCAGCTGGTTGCTCACGCCCTCGACAAAGTCGTTGAACATCGGACAGATCAGGCCGCCTTCGTTGCGGACCATTTGACCCATCTGGCTATAGATGCCCTTGCGCTTCTCGGCGTCCAGTTCCGCGCGCGCCGCGAACAGCAGATCGTCGAACGCCTGAACCTTGAACCGCGTGTCGTTCCAGTCGGCGCTGGACAGATATGCGGTCGAGTACATCTGATCCTGAACCGGACGGCCACCCCAGTACGACGCACAGAACGGCTGAACGTTCCAAACCTCGGACCAGTATCCGTCGTTGGGTTCACGCTTGATTTCCAGCGGAATACCCGCCTGCGAAGCGGTTTGCTGGAACAGCGCAGCGGCGTCCACAGCACCCGGAAAGGCACCGTCAGCAACACGCAGAATGATCGGCGAGCCGTCATGACCGGACTTCTTGTAGTGCTCAGCAGCTTTTTCAACGCTGAACTCGCGCTGTTCGATGGTCTCATCAAACAGGGGGTAGGCTGCGTTGATCGGCATGTCATTTCCGATCGAGCCATATCCGCGCAGCACTTTGTCCACCAGTTCCTCGCGGTTGATGGCGTATTTCAGCGCGGTGCGCAGTTCGTTGTTGTCAAACGGCGCAGTGTCGCAATGCATGATGAAGACATAATGTCCGCGACCAGCAGTCGAGTGCACCGTCAGGTTCGGTGCGCGGCCCAGCAGGTCGGCAACTTTGGGTTCAACACGGTTGACCGCATGGACCTGGCCGGATTGCAGCGCAGCCGTCCGTGCGGTTGCATCGTTGATGACAACGACTTCGACGCTGTCAAAGTTGCCGAAATCGCTGTTCCAGTGGTTTTCATTTTTGGTGAACAGGTGACGGACACCCGGTTCGTCCACTTCCAGCTTGTAAGGGCCGGTACCGATACCCGCACCAGGGTTGTCCATGCCGCCATCCGGCTGAATGATCAGATGGTAGTCGGCCATCAGATAGGGCAGGTCCGCATTCGGCTCACTCAACGTGACCTGGAAGTTGTCGCCATCGGCCTTCATCGACTCGATGCCCTTCATGATGCCCAGAGCACCCGATTTCGAATCTTCGTTCGAATGACGCTGCATGGTCTTCAGCACGTCTTCGCTGGTCATTGTCTTGCCGTTGTGGAATTCGACACCCTGACGCAGCTTGAAAGTCCAGACCTTGGCATCTGCGCTGCCTTCAACGCTTTCGGCCAGACGCGGTTCGATCGTGCCGTCCGGCGCGACTTCGACCAGCTGGTCTCCGAATTGCTTGCCGTTCTGGAACGGAACCGAACTTGCATAGGTTGCCGGGTCAAGCGAGTTCGTGGATTCGCCGCCCTGCAGGCCGAACTTCAGATCACCGCCCTTTTTCGGGCCTGCCGCACGCGCGGCATCTGCAAACATGGTGCTGGCCATTGCCGCAGTTACACCCAATGCCGCTGCTTTCCCCATGAATTCGCGACGGGTCAGCTTGCCGGCTGTAACCTGTTTGGTCATGTGAGTGAGTTGTTCGTTCATTCAAGAATCTCCCGGTTGGTAGAGTTGCAGGCCCTTTCTGGGCTTTTTATTGACGCACGAGTCAAAGTTCGCGCATTTTAGAGCAGGCGACAAGAACTAAAATTTCAAGAAATGCCGTCCCAGCCTAAAAATGTTGTGTCTCGACGGTCGCTCATCCAGAGGGAACGCGACCAGATTACTTGTCCTTCAATACTATATCGCGATCCAGGCGTATCTCATCAGTGAAACTTTCTTCACGAAAGGTTTGATAACTGTCGATGTGCGGGCGCAAAATACGTCAGTTTTTCTGGTTTTGCGGACCGACCTCTGTCCGAAACGACCAACATCGCGCGACTTCGGGACCAGATCATTCCCGTTCACGCGCGCACCACGACAAGCAGGTCCATAACGTTCGTTCCGGTTGGACCGGTGATCAGCAATGCGCCTGCTTTGTCCAGAAAGCTCCCGCTGTCGGCCCGTTGCAATGCCTGCTCTGCGCCCTCGCCCCATGTTGATCCGTCGATGATCGCACCCGCAGCCAGTGTGGGACCATCGGTTCCATCGGTCCCGCCGACCACCAGTGTCAGCCCCTCGGTCCCGGCGATTTCCCGTGCCAGAGCCAGCGCGAGCGCCTGATTCCGCCCCCCGCGGCCGGGGTTTTGCGGCAGTACAACCGTTGGTTCACCACCAAAAATCATGGCCCCCGTCGACATGGACCGCAACCGCGGCCCCAGCGTCCGGGCAATTTCCAGATAATCGTCGTGCAGACACTCCTCGTTGGCCAGCACCGTGTATCCGGCGTCCGCCGCCAATTCGGCCGCTGCGCCCCGCGCATGTGCATTCGACGCCACGATCCGGGCCGTGGCCTGGTAGGCGTGATCATCGGGCAGTGCGCCGATGCCCGAACCGATGACGTTGAGGTCATCACCGGGCACATCGGATATGGCCAGAACGGTCACGCGCGCGCCCGAAAAACCAGTCAACAGACCGCCGCCCTTGATCCGCGACAGCTTGCGCCGTTCGGCGTTCATGGCGGTAATATCCAGCCCTTCGGACAACAGTCTTTTGTTCAACTGTTCCAGATCGGACAGAGTTTTGCCCGGCACCAGATCCTCGGCCAGCGACGAGGCGCCGCCGGACACCAACAACAGAAGATGTGATCCGTCCGCCATGTTCTCGACGGCCTCACGCAGGGCTTTGCCACCCGCAAGACTGCGGTGGTCTGGAACAGGGTGCGACGCCTCGATCACCTCAACATGCGGAGGCAGGTCGCGGCCGTGGTCGTCCTTGGTTACGACAAGTGTCGGCAATGCACCAAAATGTTCCAGCGCCGCCCGCGCCATGGCCGCTGCCGGTTTGCCCACGGCAAGGATGCGATCGGGCGTCGGGATATCGCTCAACGCCTGCCTAACAGACGTGTACCCATCGACCGCCGAAACGCCGGCCTGCCAGATCCGCTGTGCTTTTTCCGCTTGGGACATCAGTTTTCCACCCAGATTGTGACCGGTCCATCGTTGACCAGTTCGACGGCCATAGTCGCGCCGAATTCTCCTGTTTCGACGGCAACACCCTGAGCCGCCAGTTTGTCTGCAAACGTTTCATAAAGCTGTTTGCCCTGTTCCGGAGGCGCAGCCTCGGAAAATCCTGGTCGGGTGCCGCGCGACGTATCGGCGGCCAGTGTGAACTGACTGACCACGAGGGCCGATCCGCCGATATCCAGCAGCGACCGGTTCATCTTTCCGGCGTCGTCCTGAAAGATACGCATTTTGGCAATCTTCTGCGCCAGCTTGTCCGCCTGCTGTTCGTCGTCACCCCGCATAGCACAGACAAGGATCAGCAGACCGGTGCCGGACTGACCGATCACTGTTCCGCCGACCGATACGGATGCGCGCGTCACGCGTTGCAGAAGGGCCCGCATGTCTTCTCTCCTAGTCCATTCTTTTCAGGAACACCGGCGTCAGCCCCGCCAGTCCACGATTTCATCCACGCCTGCGCGGTTTGTTCGGAAACCGTTTGCAGGGTGGTCCCTGTCCGGGTACCCGAAAGATATCGCACACAGGATCAGGCGATCATCCGGGATCTGAAAAAACCGGTGCAGAAACGGGCTGTAAGCGGCCAGCGCCGCCTGGGGAATGGTGGCCACGCCCAGAGCCTGCGCCGCCAGCGTAAACGCCGTGACAAAACCACCGCAATCCATCGCCCCGTAAGGGCCCAGTTCGGCCGGGCTGGAAATAATGGCGCAATGTGGCGCGCCGAAAAGGGCAAAATTCTCGCTCATTTGCCGCGCCGACGCCGCGCGGTCGCCGCGCTCGATCCCGACCGATTCGTACAATGCCCATCCACAGGCACGGCGGCGTTCCTGATAGGTTCCTGAATATGAGCTGGGAAAGCGTAGATCCGGGGCAGGGGTACCAGTCGCGGCTTCATGCATCATGGCCTGCCGGAAACGCTCGGTTTCCGCGCCGCTGGTGATAACGACCTGCCAGGGCTGTGCATTACACCAACTTGGCACCCGGGACGCGCTGGTCAGAATTTTCCGGATATCACCCCGAGGTACCGGATCTGACAAAAAGGCACGGCAGGAGTGTCGATCCTCCAGCAAGCCGTTCAATGCCGATAGCGTCACCCGATCTCTCCTTCGCCCCAACGCCGCGCAGGATGGCTGCGGGTTGGGCGAAGATCAAGTGTCCGGACGACGGATTGTAAGTCTATTGCTGGCCCGTCGCCGCCAGGTAGCCAACCACGGCCGCGACCAGAAGTCCAAGCACCACCGCGATCGTGATCTTGATGGCCGACCAGGGCCGTTCCCCCTGAACCCGGCCGGTTCGCCCGTTCACTACGAATCGATAGGTCTGACCGCGGTATTTGTAGGCCGCCATCCAGACCGGCAGCAGGATATGTTTGAAAGTAACATCCCGCACATCGGTTTCGACCGCATGCACGCGCTGACGGTCACCCCCGATGTCAAAGCGTACATCCCGTTCTATGACGCGCGCCATATGCGCCCGCGCCTCGGCATACCCGTCCTTCAACTCGACCGTGTAGGCTTCGGCCCGAAAGCCTGCCAGGTACTCGGGCTGATAAGGCTCCAGCGCGGGCAGGTCCCAGGGCTCCAGTGCGTCGGTGTAACGTTTCGGCAATGAGCGAGAGGCGAGCACAAGAACATCATCGAAAAACCGCGCCACGCGGCCCGATTTGGGAGACCAGCGCACCTTTGCGACCTGTTGCTGAACCCGCTTCCCATCGCGCATGACCGTTATGGTTTCATAGTAGATCACACCCCGCTCACCGCGATATCGGGATTTGGTATCGGCATCGAACGTCCAGTAGGGCACGTAGATACCCTGCATCTTCCGCCCCTTGCGGGCGTATTCTTTCAGGCCATTCGGGGCGAACCACAGCCGGCCGAGCCAATCACCCATGGCCTTGTGGGCCGAACGTTCATCCAGCGCAAACGGCAATACCCCTTTGGGTTTGATGTGACGGTTCACGCCCGAATCCGTGACTACTGGCGTGGCGCAGAACGGGCATTCCGCCGCGTGCGTGGCGGGGTCGAATTCGACCTGTGCGGCACAGTTCGGGCAGGACAGAACTCGGGTTTCCTCAATCTCGCTGTCTGGCAGTCGATCTGCAACTGCCGCGTCAAAATCCAGCTCACGCAGGCTTGCACCGCCCCACGGACCCGCACCAATCGACACCGAGTGCCCACAGTGATCGCAGGTCAACGTGCCGTCGCCGGGGTTGAACCGGTAATCAGCGCCACACTGGTTGCATGGAAAGCGGTGTTCGTCTGTTTGTGTAACAGTGAGTTGCTCAGGATCGGTCATTGCCATTTCACCAGGGTTTACTGTCTCTTACAGGCGCGTGTTCAGTTGCTTTCCAAATGGTCTTAGAAATCAGATGCCGGAACGACCTGCGTTTGGTAGCTGCGTCTGGCGCCATTGCCGAACTCGACTTGAATCAGAATTGTGCCTTCGGGATTGCTGAATAGGTCAAGGCACGCCCCCGACCACTGATCAGCCGCAGCCAGACAAAGTCGGTTGCCTGACATCTCCGACACATAGGTGGACGTGCGAAGATCGGATAGCGCCCCAAATGACCGGTATTCAGCCCGGCCATTCTTGAATATCCGGAAACCGTCGCCTTTGGCATCGAACAAATCGGCGGCAGCCCCCGGATGAGCCTTGAAAAAATTCTGCCGCGCGGCGTCCACCGCGAGCGGAGGAAGAGAGGGCGTGGCCGGTTCGCGGCCCGGTCCCGCACATCCGCTCAGCAAAGCGACGGCGATGAAGACTGGCGCAACAGACCTTCCCATCGGGTCACGCACCCGGCGGCGGCGGCGGGAGAATGGTGAAAAGTTGCGCCAGTTCCTGCACATCACCAGCCTTTTTCCAGCCGTCCTGTCCGGCCGTCCAGACATGCGTGTCGCGGGTGATTTCGCCATCCGTGGCCATGCGGCCCATTTTGGCTTTGGAAAACGGTCCACTGACCTGTCCGTCCACCGCGATGTGCCAGACATGTTCCACGGGCGGCGGGGGCGGCGGTGCCAAACGCGCCGTCGGTTGCGGAGCAGCGGGGGCGGACGCACCCCAAGGGCCGCTCGGCTGACCCGCTGCCATGTTCGACATCTGCTGCGCCATCGCCATGCCCATTCCCATGCCAAGACCCGCGCCCATACCGCCTCCCTGACCGGGGTTGCTGGCCGCGGCCGTCATTGCTTCGGCTGCGGAATACTGGGTGAACTTGCCAAGATCTCCCGCCAGCCCCATCGATGTCCGCTTGTCCAGCGCAGCCTCGACCGCCGGAGGCAGCGAGATGTTTTCGATATAGAACTCGGGCATTTCCAGCCCGTAGCCATCCAGCACCGGCGACACCTCTGCCGCGATCAGCTTGCCCAGATCGGCGGTATTGGCCGCCATGTCCAAAACCGGGATACCCGACCCGGCGATCACCCGGCTGAACTCCTGCACGATGATGTTGCGGATCTGAAAACTGATCTCGTCCATGGTGAATTCGCCATCAGTGCCGACGATTTCGACCAGGAATTTAGCGGGGTCCTTCACACGGATCGTATAGGTGCCATAGGCCCTGATCCGGGTCGGGCCAAATTCGGGATCGCGCAACATGATCGGGTTCTTGGTGCCCCATTTCAGGTCATTGAACCGGGTCGTGTTGACGAAATAGATCTCGGATTTGAACGGAGACTGAAAGCCATGGTCCCAATGCTGTAGCGTCGTCAGGATCGGCATGTTGTTGGTCTCAAGCATGTAAAGGCCCGGCGTGAACACATCCGCCAGTTGCCCCTCGTGCACAAACACCGCCGCCTGTCCCTCGCGCACCGTCAGCTTGGCGCCATACTTGATCTCGTGTCCTTCGCGTTCGAACCGCCAGACCATCGTATCCCGGGTGTCATCCACCCAATGAATGACGTCAATGAATTCGCCGGTCAGAAAATCGAAAATTCCCATCTGGGTTCTCCTGTCCTTGAGGTCAGAGCGACTGACCCATCAACTCGCGTGAAATGATACGCACCACGGGCCTGGCATCTTCAACAGACACGCCAGGCTGCAGACGTGGATCGTAAAGAATAGTCAGCAATTTCTCGTCATGGCTGGTCAGAAGCGCAAACTCGTCATCGTCGTTGAAAATCGACGGTCGCGCTGTGGGGCTGTCGTTGGACAGACCCAGGCCTTGGGCGATTTCCTCGTGAATGCAGCTGCGCCGCACCAGATCAGGCAATTCGGACCGGATAAGCGTGACAGCACGTACGTATTTGTACGGTGATGTTCTTGTGGCCGAGGCCAGCACGAAACAGTCGAAGCTCGCGCGGGGATTGGCGATCAGATCCAGCGAGGCCTGACTGATATTCGGTATCAGCTGCTTCACGCGGGCGACGACGTAGGCGCTGTCGTCCTTGCCGGCAAAGAAGACGTGAAAATTGGCCTTGCGACTGACGACCGAGACAGGGTGCCCCGTCAGTTTCGCCAGACGTTCGGTGTAGCCTTGGACAAGTTCCGAATCCCGCTTGCGTGTTTCGGGCAGAACTGACGGCCCGAACTCGGTCTGGATGCGCACCGGCCCCGACCAGCGACTGAGCTGCCCATCGGTCTGTCCTGAACCAATCGCCACGGCGTGATCAGGGTATTCGCTGTAAAACGCGATGGCTTCGAAATTGCGAGCCAGATCGTCGGCATCATAGGGCGTATCCGGGCCGCCACCGTCCACACGAAGCAATCCGCGTGTCAGCAGATCGCGCTCGACCCGCTGATAGAAACGCGCCAGATCCTGACTGGCCGCAGACGGGGGAACATAGGCATTGGGCTGCGGCGCCGGTTCAGCCGGGCGAGCCTCGGGAACAAGTGAGGTCGTCAGCGCTTCGTCGCAATTGGCCAGAGCCAACAGCGAAACCAGTCCCAGCAGGACCTTGAGACATTTCAACGGACGCACGCCCCGACCCGCCTCAGCCCGATACAGCGGTTCCGGCATTGTCGCCAATGCCATCCTTTCGGGCTTTGGCCGCCGCCAGAGTGTCACGCAGTTCAGCCTCCATCTTTTTCAGCTCTTCTTCGGCGGCAGCGCGTTTGGCTTTGCCCTCATCGGCGATGGCAAGGCTTTCGTTGATCGTGCCGATCAGGTCTGCATTGGCCTTTTTGACGGCCTCAATGTCAAAGACACCGCGTTCCATTTCCTCGCGGATCATCTTGTTGGACTGGCGCAGATTGGCCGCGTTCGAGGTCAGCAATTCGTTGGTCAGGTCGTTGGCTTCGCGCACGGCCGAGGCAGCCTCGGCGCTGCGCTGGATCGTGACGGCCTGCGCAAGCTGCGTCTCCCACAGCGGGACTGTGTTGACCAAGGTCGAGTTGATCTTGGTCACCAGCGACTTGTCATTTTCCTGAACCAGACGGATCGACGGCAGCGATTGCATTGTCACCTGCCGGGTCAGCTTCAGGTCGTGAACGCGGCGTTCCAGATCATCGCGCGCGGCGCGCAGATCGCGCAGCTCCTGCGCTTCCATTACCTGTTCGCCCTCAGCGGCGGCCTGAACCTCGAGCTCTTTTTCCGGGATGTCGTGGCTGTCCAGTTCGGTCAGCTTTTCCTCACCCGCCGCGATGTACAGCGCCAGTTCGTCATAAAAGCCCAGCGTCTTTTCGTATAGCAAATCCAGCGACTTGATGTCCTTGAGCAGGGTGTGTTCATGCCCCAGAAGATCGTCGGTGATCTTGTCGATCTGGCCTTGCACATCTTCGAACTGCGCTGTGAATTTGGCAAAGGGTGCGGCCTTACCCAGCAATTTCTCCCACCAGCTACGTTCGCGGCGTACGTCAAGTTCACTGACCGAGAACCCGCGGATCGTGGTCACGATATCGCGCAGGCTGTCGCCAGCGGGGCCAACATCCTTGTTACGTACGTCCGCAAGCATGGCCTGGCTGATCTCCTGCAACTCGGCCTGTGCCGACGAACCAAAGGACACGATCGAATTGGTATTGCCCATATCGATCTCTTCCATCCGCTTGCGAATTTCGGCGCCGACAGGTTCATCGGCCTCTTCCAGCGGAACAATATCGGCCTTGGGCTCGGGCAGGGCCACGGCAGTCACTTCCTGAACAATCGTTTCAGCTTCAGCGGCCTTTTTCTTGATCTCATCGGACATGGGGATATTCCTCGCTCAAATAATGGCCGGTCAGTCCAACCGGACGCCTTCGCGCTGCAGCCTTTCGCGCAGCACTTCAATTTCAACCGTCAGATCACTTCGGTCATCCAATAGCATCTTGCGGGTGCGCGCGGCGAAATTCTGTTCCAGATCATCCAGCAAAGATGAATAATCTGACAAGGCTTGCGCATCGCGGGTGCGCGCGTAGACATCTGCAAACTTGATCGTCGCATCGCGGGCACCTTGCAGATAAACCGTCAGGTATTTGCGGGCACCGGCCAGATCGCGCGGGTCTTCCTCGACTGTGCGAAACAGATCGCGGGCGGTGTCCTGAAACCGTTCAACCCGGGCTTCGACAGTACGGTCCCCGGCACGTTTGATTGCGTCGGTCATTTCGGAAAGATGGGCTTCGGCGTCTTCCACTACACGTGCGACGCGATCCTGTTGAAAGGTGTCTATACCTTCCATGCCTTTGTCTTTCATCGGATCAAGGCCAAACGAGACCGAGTGCAGAACCGCCGCCGCTGCGCCAAACAGAACAGGCGCTAGCAAACTGACCTGCGACACCGCATCGGCATCCAGATACTCGGTCCGGTACGAGGCAAGCGCCACACCCAACCCGGTCAGAATGCTGGCGAAAATCTTGCGTGGAAAGGCGGGGCGGCGGGCTGTGCGACGGGCGTTGTAGGCCCCTTCGGCGCGCAGGCCTTCGCGCAGCAGAAACGCAGCCGCCGTCAGCAAACCGGCAGCCACAAGACCCATGGTCATGCCGATGGCACCGTCGTTCAGAGACAGGAACACCAGGGGGATTGCCGGAATGAAAAGAACATTCGCCCGCGCGCCCGCAGGTTCGACCCGCGCACTGTCAAATTGTCCGCGCTTGGGCTGATCCGAAGGTGTCGTATCACCCTGGGGGCTGTATTTTCCACCGTACTTTTTGGCCATGCGCCTATAGCCCTCCCAGCAGGCCGGTGCATACTCCAAACAACAGCACCAGCAGTGCCGCGTAGGCCAGTTTTTGCACTCCGCTTCCGGACATGGCACCCCCAAGGACATCCGCGTTCACAGAAAATTTAGTGTATGCGCGGGCTTGGCGCTAGGGGGAAGGTTGTGTGACTGGCGTCACTTGCGAGTTTTCTTGCCGACCGGGGGACGTTTTCGTTGTGGGCGCGTGGTCCGTTTAGCGGTGCCATCGGGTTTTTCGCCGCCTTCCAGCCCCAGCTGATCCCGCATCACGCGGCGGCGCACTTCTTCGACCTCGCCGGGCTTCAGGTCGCCCAACTGGAATGGTCCATACGAGACCCGGAGCAGGCGGTTCACCGCATACCCGATATCCTCGATTGCGCGGCGAATCTCGCGGTTCTTGCCTTCGCGCAGGCCGATCGTCAGCCAGGCGTTCGCCCCTTGTTGGCGGTCCAGGGAAACGGTCATCGGCTGAAACCGTTCCCCGTCGATCACCAAACCCTTGCGCAGCGGTTCGAAATCTTCATCCTTCGGCCGGCCGTTCACCCGGACGCGGTATTTGCGCAGCCAACCGGTCGAAGGCAGTTCCAGCTTGCGCTTGATGCCACCGTCATTCGTCAGCAGCAGCAACCCCTCGGAATTGAGGTCAAGCCGCCCGACGCTCATGACCCGGGGCATGTCCTCGGGCAGTTTGTCAAAAATCGTCGCGCGGCCCTTTTCGTCGCGTGTGGTTGTCACCAGCCCAGAAGGTTTGTGATACAGCCAAAGGCGCGAGGGTTCGGGTTCGGACACCGGCTTGCCATCGACCACAATTCTGTCTTTCGAGGTGACATTCAGCGCCGGGCTGTCGATCACCTTGCCATTCACGGCCACGCGACCTGCTTCGATCATGCGTTCAGCCTCGCGGCGCGAGGCGACGCCCGCGCGGGCAAGGACCTTGGCGATCCGGTCGCCGGGAGGAGGGGTGTTGCTCATGGACCCGGCCATAACCTATCCTGCCCGCTTGCGAAAGGCAGGTTTCTGATGCAGTCAGAGATATGGAATTCAGATCGCAAATGAGCGCGGCGCTGGAACAGGCCAGATTGGCAGGCGAACGCGGAGAGGTTCCGGTCGGTGCGGTTATCATCGCGCCCGACGGTCGGATTGTTGCGACCGCAGGCAACCGGACGCGCGAGTTGAATGATCCGACCGCCCATGCCGAAATTCTGGCCCTACGCGCTGCCTGCGCCGATGCTGGGTCCGAGCGACTACCGGATCATGATCTTTATGTCACGCTGGAGCCGTGCGCGATGTGCGCTGCCGCTTTGGCCGCCGCGCGCATTCGGCGTGTTTATTACGGGGCTGCCGATCCGAAATCGGGCGGTGTGGCACATGGCGCACGGGTCTTTACCCACCCGCAGACGCATCACAAGCCGGATGTTTATGATGGTATCGCAGCCAAAGAATGCGAAACCCTGCTGCTTGAGTTCTTTGCCGATAAGCGGGCAGGTAGGTGACTTTACCCTGACGTGGTTTGAAAGGGTCTAGGTCCAGTCCAAACGGTAAACTGTCTGGTGCCCGCCGAACCCTTTAAGCTGAACTGGTTTCGGCGCGCTGAACTTCAATCCGGCGGCGTTCCCCACCAGCAGCCTTGTCACGTCAGTCACGTGAATTTCGTATGGCCCGCTGACATTCGTAACCCGCGCCGCCTTGTTGACGACGGACCCAAAGAAATCTTCGTCCTTGTGGATGACGTCGCCGGTATGAATCCCAATCCGAAGGCCAAGCGCCGTGTCGACTGTGGCCGACCTGTTTTCCCGTTGGAAATTGACGGCCGCCTGAACTGCGTCATGGACGGACGAAAAAATCGACATGGTGCCGTCGCCGAGCGATTTGACCAGACGCCCCTGATGCGACTGGATCACTTTCTCTGCCAGATCAAAGTGATCCGATATGACTTTGATCCACTCCTGATCGCCCAGTCGCCGTGTGATTTCGGATGATCCGGCAATGTCTGTGAACATGACCGAGGCGGTGCCCTCGCTCTGTTCCTGCGTGAACTCGCGCCGTGCCGCTTCGATCAGCGCATTCAGGGCCTCATGTTCGATCCCGATCTTTTCCATGTTAGAGGTCGGATTGGAGACATGCATCTGCACTATTTTCCAGACGCCGTTTTCCAGATGGAGAACAAAGGTAAATCGGTGCAACGCGGCTTTGCCGTTCGTGGCAAAGGTCATCGTCGCTTCACAATGTGCCCAACCGGCGTTTCCGCACTCGAAGGCTTCCAGCGAATGTTCCTGCCAGGCATAGTCGGGAATTTCTTTCGTATGATCGACGAAACCCTGTCGGAACACCTGCCCGGACCAGGATTCATCATCTGCCGATCCCTGATAACGCAGGTGTTCCGAAGTTGAGAGCATGTTCTCCAAAACCGCGCGGTCCCTGTCTTGCACGGCCTTGTTCCATCGCCGCACAACCGCGATCAATTCCGGTGAAGGAGAAACCTCGCCGCTCACATCGGACCTATAGTTTAATCGCCTGCATCACTTCAGGCTCGATCACATCGACGCCGGGCAGGCCGTCTTTCAGATCCTGCGCAGATTGCTCAAGGATCGGGAAGGTTTTGTAGTGGCAGGGTATCACGGTCCGAAAATTGAAATAGCGCTTGGACGCATAAGCCGCGCCTTTCATGTCCATGGTGAAATGGCCGCCCGCGGACAGAATGCCGATATCCGGTTTGTAATAGTCGCCCATCCAGTCCATGTCGGCCATGATATCAGTGTCACCAGAGACATACAGCGTTTTGCCCTCGGTGACGATCATGAACCCGACCTCGGTGCCGCCGGTGCGCAGCCCCTCCGGCGTCGAAAAGGTTGAACTGTGCGACGCAGGTACCATCGAAACCTTGACGCCGTTCAGGTCGACCGTGCCGCCTTTGTTGAATCCGACCGTTTCGATGCCTTCATTTTCGCCCCAAAAACCCATCAGATCGAATTGGCCGACAACCGGCACGCCCAGGCGCTTCGCCAAGGGAAGGATATCGACCACATGGTCGAAATGGGTATGTGTCAGCAGGATATGCGTGGCCCCTTCGATCGCCGCGTCATGCTGAGTTTCGGGCAGGACGGGGTTACCGCTCAGCCAGGGATCGATCAGCAAGACCTGACCGCCGGTTTCGATGCGGAAACTGCCGTGGCCCAACCAGATGATATTCATGAAAATCCTCCCATTCAGACTGTTGGCCTCAGCCTAGCATCGGCTATGTAAAAATCCATGGACTGGATGCAGGAAATCGATAGCTATTGCGAACGACTGTCGCCCGCCTATTGGGCTGAACCGGTCAATGCGCTGACCAATGCGGCCTTCCTGGTTGCTGCATGGGTAATGTGGTGCCGGGTACGAGGGCAGGGTATGCCCTTGGCGAAGGTGCTGGTCGCAGTGCTCGCGCTGATCGGAGTGGGCAGTTTTCTGTTTCATACTCATGCACAGGTTTGGGCAGCTATTGCCGACACAACGCCCATCCTTCTGTTCATTCTGGTCTACATCTATGCGGCAAACCGCGACATCTGGCGGATGTCTCCGGTATGGGCGCTGGTCGGCACCGCGCTTTTCATCCCTTATGCGGCTGCGACAATCCCGCTGTTTCGGTTTGTGCCGGGTCTTGGCGGGTCCGCTGCCTACGCGCCGGTCCCGTTGCTGATCCTGATCTATGCTGCATTGTTGCGGTCGAAAAAACCTGTTCTAGCGCGTGGCATGACCGCCGGGGCAGTACTGCTGATCCTGTCCATCACGTTCCGCGCGCTTGATCCGGCCCTGTGTGCCCAATTCCCGATGGGCACACACTTTATGTGGCATCTGTTGAACGCAACGATGCTGGGTTGGATGATCGAAGTCTACAGAAAGGACCTGGCCGAAAATCAGGTCTGATCGGCGCGAAAAGCATCGGCCAGATGATCGGGCAGGTCGAATTCCCGCAACACCCGCGCGCGCCCTTCGTCAGACATCTTTCGGGCCGTTTTCTCGACGATGCTTTGAATCTTCTCGGCCGAGTGTTTTGCGGCAAAGGGCTGGAAGTACCATTTGAGAAAGACGAAACAGATCACGTCTTCCAGGGCCTGAACTTCGGCCTCGCGTTTGATGCCTTGCTTGCGCAGCATCCGGCCCGCGGCATCGATCTGATCGGTGCCGTAGCCTTCCTTTTTCATCAGGCCCATGACGACCTCGGCATGGTGAACGCCCTGCGCCTTGCGCCAAGCCAGATAACCGGCCCGACCTTCGGGGTATTCGGTGCGCGCCAGTTTCCAGCGTTCCACGTGCTGACCGCGTGCCGCAATCTGCAGCGCGTCAGAGGCGTCGGGGAACAGCCGCGCAAGCTCCTCGCTCACCCGCTTGCCATAAAGCAGGGCCTCCGGCTCTCCGCCATCCTGGTTGGGGTCTTGTATGTTGACTGCGTCGATCGCGTCCAGGACGGCTTGTTTTTGTGCGCTCATGTATGGCTCCATAGTCTGGCAATTCTGCGCCTGCCGGATCTCCCGGCGGGTCATTTCGCCCTATGGTAGCGGCTTGTCGCATGGTCCGCAGCATGCAATTGCAGCAACGCCGGATCAGTCGCGTCATATCTGATCCGGCGCTTCCTTCTATTTAGTTTCCGCGAATTGTCGTGTCCTTGGTGACCGGTTGGGTAACCGGTTCGGGGAAGGTCAGGGTGCGGGTCAACGGGGTGAAATCAAAGCCCGAAGCCATTGCTGGCGCAATGGCGACAGTTGCGGACAAAACGAAGGCGGTGATGAAGGTTTTCATGATCTTTCTCCGGGTTTTGTGCTGTTGCACATGTCAGAAAGTGAACAGCGCAGTTCAGTTTTTCAAGATGCAAAGTGAACCGTGTAGTTCACTTTTTTGCATATGAGATATTCAAAATTGAATGGGGTGCTGCGGACCTGCCATGATCACCTTCGATCATCCGCCGAGTCTGTTGGTCTTGCGACCGGTGCGGCAGACGGGTAAATGCCCCCTAACGCATATGAGGTTTTCCGATGTCGATTGACCAAAGCACCGCCGCCAAGGTGGCCAAACTGGCCCGGATCAAGGTCGAGGACGACGCGCTGCCGGCGCTGGCGTCCGAGTTCAACACCATTCTTGGGTTCATCGAGCAACTCAACGAAGTGGATGTCGAAGGCGTCGAGCCGATGGTCTCGGTCGAGCCGATGCGCCTGAAACGTCGCGAGGATGTGGTCACTGACGGAAACCAGCAGGACAAGGTTCTAGCCAATGCCCCCGACGCCCGCGAAGGCTTTTTCGCAGTCCCCAAAGTGGTGGAGTAAGACATGAGCGATCTGAACAAACTGGGCCTGGCCGAAGCCCGAGACGCGCTGCGCAAGGGTGATGTGACCTCAGTCGAGCTGACCGAAGCCTGCCTGAAAGCAATCGATCAAGCAGATGCTTTGAATGCTTTTGTCCACAAGACGCCCGAGATTGCACTGGAGCGCGCCAAGGCGGCTGATGAGCGGATCAAGGGCGGCGACGCACCGTCGATGTGTGGCTTGCCAATCGGCATCAAGGATCTGTTCTGCACCAAAGGCGTGCCCTCGCAGGCGGCCTCGAAGATTCTGGAAGGTTTCAAGCCGGAATACGAATCCACCGTTTCGCAGCAACTGGCCGATGCGGGCGCGGTTATGCTGGGCAAGCTGAACATGGACGAGTTCGCCATGGGCAGCAGTAACGAAACTTCTGTATATGGCAACGCGGTCAGCCCCTGGCGCC
Source organism: Ruegeria sp. BG6 (assembly GCF_056538465.1). Taxonomy (NCBI): domain Bacteria; kingdom Pseudomonadati; phylum Pseudomonadota; class Alphaproteobacteria; order Rhodobacterales; family Roseobacteraceae; genus Ruegeria; species Ruegeria sp. BG6. The sequence continues at coordinate 44,205 of NZ_JBQFTB010000015.1, forward strand.
GCGGCAATGACGACGCGCAACTGACACCAGGCGGTTCATCCGGTGGGTCGGCTTCGGCCGTGTCTGCCGACCTTTGCCTAGCGGCAACCGGTACCGATACCGGCGGTTCGATCCGTCAGCCTGCCGCCTTCACCGGCATCACCGGCATCAAGCCGACCTATGGTCGTTGCTCGCGCTGGGGTATCGTCGCCTTTGCCTCTTCGTTGGATCAGGCTGGTCCGATGACCAAGAACGTGCGCGATGCTGCGATCATGCTCGAGGCGATGTGCGGTCACGATCCCAAGGACTCGACCAGTGCCGAACTGGCGGTGCCGAACTTTGAGGCGATGCTGACCGGCGACATCAAGGGCAAAAAAATCGGTATCCCCAAAGAATACCGCATGGATGGAATGCCTGCTGAGATTGAAAAGCTCTGGGCCGAAGGGGCCGAGATGCTGAAAGCAGCGGGTGCCGAGATTGTCGATATTTCGCTGCCGCATACTAAATACGCGTTGCCCGCGTATTACGTGATCGCACCGGCCGAGGCGTCCTCGAACCTTGCGCGTTATGACGGTGTGCGTTATGGCCGCCGCGCGCAACTGGCGCAGGGTGACGGCATCACCGAGATGTACGAAAAGACCCGCGCCGAGGGTTTCGGACATGAGGTGCAGCGCCGTGTCATGATTGGTACTTATGTGCTGTCAGCCGGTTTCTATGACGCCTACTACAACCGCGCTCGCCGCGTTCGGACCCTGATCAAGAAAGATTTCGAGGACGCGTTTGCCGCCGGAATCGATGCGATTCTGACACCTGCGACACCGTCGGCCTCCTTTGGTCTGGGCGAGATGACCGAAGCCGACCCTGTTCAAATGTATTTGAACGACGTGTTCACCGTGACGGTGAATCTGGCCGGTCTGCCCGGTATTTCGGTGCCTGCGGGTCTGGATTCACAAGGTCTGCCCCTTGGCCTGCAACTGATCGGACGTCCGTGGGACGAAGGCGATCTGCTCAACACCGCCTATGCGCTGGAAAACGCGGCCGGTTTCGTGGCCAAGCCGGGGAAATGGTGGTAAGCCTCTGGCAACCAGAGCAGCAGACACGGAGCAGTCACATGCGCTTTTTGCTTCTGATCCCCGCCATCGGCGTGGTGGCGGCTTGCACCGACGTGGCACCAGTGGCCAACACGGGATTCAACACGCCTGATTACCAGGCGCAACGCGAGGCTGAACTGGCCGGGCAGGGACTGGGCGGTAATCCGTTGCTTGGCCCGGTGGACGTGTCCGCACAACCGCTTGGCGCTCCGGGTGCGGTGACACCCGTGGCGACCGGGGCCAATGCGGACATCGCTTCTCAGACAGCCGCCGCCTTGGCCAGCACTTCTCCGCAGGGCGCATCCACTCCGATCCCGGTGTCCAATGCACAGGGAATTTCCGACGAACAGGATTTTGCGGCCGTATCCAACCGCCGCAGCATCGAATCCGACTCCGCCCTGATCGAACAGAACCGCCAGACCTACGAGGTCGTCGCACCAACCGCCGTACCGCAGCGCGGGGCGGACGGACAGCCCAACATCGTTCAATATGCTCTGAACACGTCGAACCCCGTGGGGACCCAGCTTTACAGCCGCGCGGGGTTCAACCTGCAGGCCAAGGCGCAGCGCAACTGCGCGAAATATCCGTCCCCGGATCAGGCACAGATCGATTTTTTGTCAAATGGCGGCCCGCAGCGGGATCGTCAGGGGCTTGACCCGGACGGTGACGGCTATGCTTGCAACTGGGACCCAAGCCCGTTCCGCAGTGCCGTCAGCAACTGATCCCCTGACGCCGATCTGGCACCCGTCGCCAAATTTCGGACCGCGCCGCGACAGGTTGAAGCCGTCTTTGGTTGTACTCCACTACACGGCGATGGACAGCGCGCAGGCGGCCTTGGAACGTCTGTGCGATCCGCAGGCCGAAGTCTCCGCACACTACCTGATCGGAAATGATGGCACCCTCTGGCAAATGGTGCCCGAGGAAGACCGCGCATGGCATGCGGGGGCAGGGGAGTGGTTCGGTCAAAGCGATATCAACTCGCGCTCGATCGGGGTCGAGCTGGACAATACAGGCTTTCATCCCTTTTCGCACCTTCAGATGAATGTGCTGGAACACCTGTTACCCCAAATCATGACGCGCTGGTCGATCCCGCCGCGAGGCGTGATCGGGCATTCCGACATGGCACCGGGCCGCAAATCAGACCCCGGCCCCCGCTTTGACTGGCCTCGACTCGAACGTCAGGGGCTTGCGGCGCGGCGAGGGCAGGGAAGCTGCCCTCTGAACGCGTTGAAACACGAGTTCCGCATCAAGGCCCGCTTGGCAGGCTATACCGCTGACACGGATGACGAAACACTACTCACCACCGTTAGGCTCAGATACCGCCCCTGGGCTAAAGGTCCGCTCACACCCGCTGACCTTGCGCCGATCAGCTGAGTCTCCCCAGAACAAGTCCGGGCTTCATCTGGCTATAAATATCCCGGGGTTGAATTGGCCGCAGGCCAAGAAGGGGCTGGCCCCTTCGCACCCTGACCACTCTTGACGCCACCGCCCCCAAGGCATACCCAACGCCAGCGCGGAGGGCCGGATGGCCGCTGGGGTGCAAGCCCGAGAGGAAAGTCCGGACTCCACAAGGCAACGGTGCCGGGTAACGCCCGGGCGGGGCAACCCGACGGAAAGCGCCACAGAAAACAAACCGCCTTGCTTGCAGGGTAAGGATGAAACGGTGGGGTAAGAGCCCACCGCGCCGCTGGCAACAGCGGCGGCACGGCAAGCCCCACCGGGAGCAATGCCAAATAGGGTCCCCGCGCGGGCCGGTCGGCGCAAGCCGATACCGCCGCTAAGTGCGTCTTGGCCGAGAGGGACCGGGTTGGCAGCTTGAGCCGCACAGCAATGTGCGGCCTAGAGGAATGGTCATCGAAGGGGGCAACCCCGGAACAAGATCCGGCTTACAGGCCCTCCGCGCGTATCCTCTTACCCTCCGGGTGGTGTGTAGGCACCGGTCAGGGCCGCCGCTTTTTCCGTGATGGCAACAAAATCCTCTGCCGTCCACGCGCGGACCGTCTCTATCTTGTCGACGGCGCCCGATGCGCCGACGGCCATTCCGACCGCAACTGCGTCGGTGCCGTCAGGTGCCTCACTGATAACAACCACATCGTTCGATCCGGTGGTCATATAGAATGCCAGCAGCTTGCCGCCCACCTTGTCAAGCAGGGCTTTGACCGGCGCGGTGCGGTCTGATGGCTTATGCAGCATTCCCTTGATGCCGGATTGGGAATAGGTGGCGTAAGTTATGAATAAAGGCATTTTCTCCTCCTGGGATCAATGTGACGGAACCCTGAATTCGGCCGGTTCCCTGGCCGTTTGAGAGCCTAGGTGCCGGAATATATCGCGCTTGCCAGCACCCAGGCACCTGTTGCAATCAAACCGATGCCCGTCGCCGGGATCAGCCAGCGGGCTCGGGGCAGAAGTTTTTCCAGCGCAACGTAAATTGCGATGGCGACAATCCAGTAGAGGTTCATGATGCCGCCGACGAACAGCAAGAGCATCAGGGCCCAGCAGCAGCCCAGACAAAATGTCCCGTGAATGACGCCCATGCTGAACGCACCCGATGCGCCGGGCCGATTGTGTTCGGCAAGAAACCGGGCGGGGCTTTGGCAATGTCGCAGACAAGCGGATTTGAGCGATGAAAGCTGATAGAGGCCCGCCGCAATCAGGACAAAGCCTGCAAAAGCCTTTGACCGGACGGTCATCATGGGGCCATCAGACAGGCCGACCTGCTCAAGACCCCATTGCGCCAGTGTCGCAAGCAGGCTGAAGCCCCCCCAGGCGATTAGGTATCCTGCGAGGAACAGCAAGCTGAGGCGGGCCGCATTGGCCTTGTCAGCGCCGACACGTTTGAGGGCCAGAAACAACAGGACAACAGGGGCCGCGCTGGGGGTCATCATGGCGATCATCATGACCCACCACATCAAAAAGATGAGCAGCGCGTAGGGCAGGCTCCATGGCCGGTCGACCGGCATCTGCATGGGCTCACCGATTGGCCGGGCCATCCTTGTCATTTCGACGGCAGACATGTTCATGCCGATCCCGGCAATCGTGTACCATGAGGCCCCGAGAACGATGACCAAGACACTGACCAGAACGATCAGCCTGTCCTGTCGCAGCAACCGCTCAGCGACCGCCACGGGCGGTGCGTCAGAGTTTCGTGTCATGCGACGCCCCTGTTAAGCGCCCAAAACACCGTGGCCGGAAATGTTGAGATGCGCCAAGTGTGCGTGGGTGGCATCAAATGTCAGGCTTATGGCACCCCCGGATGTTCTCGTCGTACCTGCGGCGGATTCCGCGTGGCGGTACTCGAACCCGTTCGGCAGCTGGATGGATGCGCGGTGCGGTGCCCCGGATACGATATGCGGGATCGGGTTGACCTCGACGTCGAAGATACCGTGGACTTTCGCGAACCCCTTGCGTTCCTCGCGATCCCAGTCCAGCTCGATCGGAAGGTACAGAGTTTCGTGTTTCTGCGGGGCCATGGCGCTGTAGACGTACCACATGGTGGCCATTTCATCGGTGTCCTCGCCGGTCATGATCGCTTGCAGGGCCGCCCGCTGATCGGGACTGGCGCTTTCGTCGATGATAAGCTGCATCTGACCGCCGCCTTCGTGGATCGGTCCGGGCCAGTAATAGACGCCGGCAGCGCGTAAGCCCGCCAGATCGGTATCGCCATATTTGCCAGCTTCAATGTCAAAGACGACAACCGCTTCGCAATTCCCATGTGTGGGAAGTACGCTGAACTGGCAAGGACAACCGAAATTGCAGTTACAATTGGCCAGCTCTTCCCCCTGAATAGTCCATTCTGTCATGATAGCCCCCCAGAAAAACATGCCTTAAAACTCTGCTGACAGAGGTTTCGCCTGTTTTCGGTGCCTCAAGCGTTAAGCGCTTGGATGGCTTCTTGGGTCTTTGAACTGGCGGCACGGTATCACGAATTCGTGATCCGGGCAATTGAAGCTCCGCATGTGCGGGAAAGCGCCAATTTAATGATGGAAATGCGCAAGCGCGAACATGGTTTTTCGTTTTCGTATAGTCTTGTGTCTGCTGAGTTTTCAGTCCGCAACAGTCCAGCCGTTGTCCGACGAATTTCGAAAGCCGGGTTCAAGGACGTCTGAGTAGGTGCGGTAAGGAGTAATTTTTGAATCGGGAGGACGATTATGAGTTTCATGAAAGCACTTGCCTCGGTGGCCGTAGGGTTTGCTGCCGCGAAAGGACTGGAGAAATACAAGCAGATGGGCGGCATGGCTGGCCTGCAGGATGCAATGCAGGGTGCGGGGGGCGGATTTGGCATGGACCAGCTTGGCAAGATGGCCGAGCAGTTCGGCATGCCCGGCGGGGCCGCCGGGCTTCAGGAGATGATCGGCAAGCTGGGTATGGTCAACCCGGCTGGTGCCGCCGGGCTGGGCGGTCTGATGAACGCCATGCAGGGCGCGGCTAGATCGGGCAGCCAGCAGACGGCGGACATGATGGATACCGTGTTCCGGGGAACACCCGGCGGTGCCGTCATGGAGGAGCAGGCCAAACTGATGTTGCGGGCGATGATCCAGGCGGCCAAGGCGGATGGTGAACTGGATACTCATGAAAAAGAAACAATTCTGGGAGAGTTAGGCGACGACGTCAGCGATGAGGAGCGAGCCTTCGTTCAAGAACAACTGAACGCGCCGATTGATGTCATGGGCTTGGCGGCCGCTGCGGGCGGACCTTTGAAAACACAGATATACGCCACGTCTCTGGCTGCGATTCGTCTGGATAACTCGCGTGAGGCGTCATACCTGCGTCAGCTGGCAACCGCATTGGGGCTGTCGGACGCGGAATGTAATCAGATTCATACCTATATGGGGGCACCGACACTTCCTGCATAAGGCCATCCCAACTTCTGCTGCCTCGATGCGCGCGATAGCCCTTGACATGGGCTGTGCAGCGCGTAAAAGCGCACGCTCATAGGAATTCAACCGAAAGGCCCCTGCCTTTTCGGACGCAGGAGATAACCATGGCGAAGCCGACGACAATCAAGATCCGTCTGAACTCGACCGCGGGCACGGGCCACTTCTACGTGACCAAGAAAAACGCTCGCACCATGACCGAGAAGATGACCATTCGTAAATACGACCCGGTCGCTCGCAAGCATGTCGAGTACAAGGAAGGCAAGATCAAGTAATCTGCCTGTCCATCCGGACACAGTTAAAGGGTTCTGCGAAGCAGGACCCTTTTTTTGTTTTTCAACGTTTCACAAGCGCGTTTGTGCATTTCTAATGCACGTCCATGGCCGTTGCAGCAGAGCATCAGCATATGGCCCAATCGCATCCCCGGCGTCTTGCTTTTCGTGGCGACCTGCCGCTACGTTTGAGCAAACCGCCACAAAACGTTGAGCGCCATGAAAAAAATCTTGTTATCTTCGACCCTCGTTCTGAGCCTGTCGGCCTGTGAGGACCCGTTCAACCGCCAGGGCGTTGGTTTTACCGGCATTGATGGTGAACCGCGCACGGTCTCGGAAGTCGAAGGCGCAGTTGCATTTGCACCGCCAGCGACAAATGTACCTGCGGAACTTGCGAAAATTCCGACCGTTTCGGTCGTCTCGGATGAGACTGAATTGTCAAAAATCGCCGGTGTGGCGATTGCCAATGGCGGGCAATCCGATGTCAGTGCTGTTCAATTGTCCAACCAGGGCAGCAACCTGTACCTGAGCACTGTCAGCGTAAACGGCACGCTTTTCGGGGTTCTGCGCACCGCCAGCAACGGTGGAAAAGTGGACAGTTCCACAGGAGCGGCGTTTGGCGCCAACACGGAACGGTTCACCGGGTGCCTGCCAGCTGGCGAAGTTTACCGGAAAGGGTCTGACAGTCGCAGCTCCGGTTTTGCGGTACCGCTGAACTGTAGCTGATACTCGGACTGACATCGAATTTGATTGGGCCCCACCTTTTCGGTGGGGCTTTTTCATTGAGGGCTAGGGTCACGCCATTCCATTATGGTCAGAGAATGGTTCAGCCCGGAATGGGCCATAAGGGCCTGGGACGGGGCGTTGAAACTGGCGACCGAGGCCGTGAGAACGCTTCCGCCAACCAGCCTCAGCCGCGATTTGACGGCTTCCAGCAGCGCGGTGCCGATGCCACGGCGGCGCGCGGCCCTGTCGACGCTGATCTGGTGGAGCACAGCGCGGGTATCAACCGGGTGAAAGGGTGACGCGGGGCGCCGGGAAATCTCGAAAATGGCATAACCCAGCAGCTTGTCGCGTTCGAAAAAACCGACAGTAAACAGGTTGGGCTGCATGAGCCAGGATTGCAGGTAGTCGGCCAGCTCGGCATCCGGCGGTAGCACTGCGTATCTTTCAGGCTGATGTTCCAGATGCAGGTCGTGAACCTGGTGCAGCAGGGGTAAAATCAGACGGGCCTGATCTGGCCGGATGTCCTGAATCGTCATTGGTTTTCTTTCCGCAAAAGAAAAGGGCGGGTCTTTCGGACCCGCCCTTTCGTATTGGATTGTGCGCCGCGTTATTCGCGGTTGCCAAACAGCTGGAGCAGGAACATGAACATGTTGATGAAGTCCAGATACAGGCTCAGCGCGCCCATGATGGCGGCTTTGCCCAGCCATTCCTGATCACCCGAGTGGGCCATCTGCAGGTATGTGGCCTTGATGTTCTGCGTGTCATACGCGGTCAGACCGGCAAAGATCAGAACGCCGATGACCGAAATGGCGAAAGCCATGGCAGACGAGGCGATGAAGATGTTGACGATCGACGCCACGATCAGGCCGATCACGCCCATGATCAGGAACGTACCCATCGCCGAAAGGTCTTTTTTGGTGGTGTAGCCATACAGCGACAGGCCCGCGAAGGCGATCGCGGTGATCAGGAACACCTGAATGATCGACTGGCCGGTGAAGACCAGGAAAATCCAGCTGATCGATACCCCCATGACAGCGGCAAACAGGTAGAACACCGTCTGTGCGCCGGCTGCGGACAGGCGATTGATCCCGGCGCTGAAGCCAAAGATGAAGGCCAGCGGAGCGAACATGATCACCCATTTAAGCGGCGAAGCGAACAGTGCGTATCCGAGCGACGTCAGATACTTGGTCTCGCTCAGCTGAGCTGCCGCGGCAGACGGATCAGTTGTGGTCGCAAGGCCGGCGATGGCCCATGCAGCCAGGAAAGTGATCAGCATACCCACGGACATGGTGCCGTAGACTTTGTTCATGTGGGCGCGCAGGCCCTCGTCAATCTGGGCGGCGCGCGCACCGGTCGCCGTCCGGATCGTGTCAAATTGTGCCATTAAGGGTCTCCCTTCGCAATTCTGGTTCAGCCCGCAGTTGCAGACCGATTTCCCTGCAAATATCGGAGAGTGAGGCACATGTTTCAAGAGTTTTACGCCCAAAACCTGCTAAAACACTCGACAAATCTGACGGCATTGTTTCAGTTGCCGCCAGATCGCGATGCTTGACCGGTCAATAAAGGCGTTTGTGCCAGTTTTCGGGAGCATCCCAGAACGGGCGGGCTGCTTCGCGACTGGCCTCGATGTGTGTCACACCGATGTCTTTCAGTGCGTTGCCATCCAGCTTGGCAAGGTCACGACGCTGCCGGGCAAGGCCAAGAAGATCCCGCAATCTGTAGCCTTTCGATGGCTGTTTGCATACGTGCTCGTGTGATGCTGCAATTTGGGTCATAACGGTTGTCCTTTCCTTGCTCTGTGATGATTAATGCAGTTTGCATCAACTTCCTTGATTTATATGTATCACTGTGGCACATTTTAAAAATGAATGTTTTTGACGTGAATCATCAGGATTCGTGAAATGAGAAATTTGGACATCACCACTTTGCGGTCCTTCGTTGCCGTGGCCGATCAGGGCGGCGTCACACGCGCCGCCGGTTTTCTGCACCTGACGCAATCTGCGGTTTCGATGCAGCTCAAGCGGTTGGAGGAGCTTCTGGGCCTTGAGCTACTGGATCGCAGCGGCAGAACCATCGCGTTGACGGCGTCGGGCGAACAATTGCTGGCCTACGCGCGCCGCATGATCGCCCTGAACGACGAAGTGATCTCGAAACTCACCGATCAGGCTTTCGAAGGCGAAGTCGTGCTGGGCGTGCCGCATGACATTGTTTATCCGGCGATCCCGCGCGTGCTACAGCGTTTCAACGCAGATTTTCCGCGTGTCCGCGTCCAGCTGGTTTCGTCCTATTCGCTGCAACTCAAGGACATGTACAAGCGCGGCGAATGTGATCTGATACTGACGACCGAGGCCTCGGCGGCCGAAGGTGCGGAAACCGTGGCCGAGTTGCCGTTGCGCTGGATTGGAGCTTCTGGCGGGTCGGCGTGGCGCAAGCGCCCATTGCCTTTGGCGCTTGGTCGGCGCTGTTTGTTCCGGCCTCAGGTCATTGCGGCGCTGGACGCGGCGGGTATCCCCTGGGAATTGTCTGTCGAAACAGAAAACGACCGTACAATCGAAGCGACCGTCAGCGCCGATCTTGCCGTTCACGCAATGCTGGATGGAACGGAGGCCGCGCATCTGCAGCAAATCGACTCGGGTGGGGCATTGCCAGAGCTGCCTGCCCACATGATCAACCTTTACGGAGGGGATCCCGGTCGCGGCGCGGTGATCGAGGAGCTGGCGTCGCTGGTTCGTCAGAATTTCCGCATGGTGGGCGGCACACCATTGAAGGCCGTGGTCGGGTGACAGGCCTCAGATCGTGATGACGATCTTGCCGGTTGATTTCCGTTCTTTCAGCAAACGCATGCCCTGTTCCACGTCCTCCAGTGGCAGGGTGTGGCTGATATGCGGTTTGATCCGGCTTTCTGCGCGCCAACGGAACAGCGTGTCAAAGCTGTCGCGCACGATCTGCGGCCTGAATTTCAGATACCCACCGATATAAAGCCCGATTACGGTCAGGTTCTTGACCAGAAGATGGTTGGCCGGAATTTGCGGAACCTCTCCACCGGCAAAGCCGATCGGCAGCAGTCGGCCTTCGGGGTTCGTGGCACGGAAGGCGGCTTTGAACACGTCGCCGCCAATCGCATCATAGACCACGTCCGCCCCGCCCAGTTCCCTGACGCGGGCGCGCAGGTCTTCGGAGGCATCCACGAGATGATCCGCACCAGCCGCGCGGGCCACCGCAAGCTTTTCAGAACCACGGGCCTGCGCAATCACTGTCGCGCCCATCAGTTTGCCGATTTCAACGGCAGTCAGGCCGACACCGCCCGCCGCGCCGGTGACCAAAAGGGTTTCGCCGGGTTGCAGGCGCGCGCGGTGATCCAGCGCGATATGGCTGGTGCCGTATGCAATCTGAATTGCGGCGGCGTCCTCGAAGTTGATCTGATCGGGCAGGGGAATCGCCCTTTCGGCATCGAATACGCCAAACTCGGCCAGTCCACCCTGACCAGAATAGACCGCAACACGGTCCCCGGGCTTCAGATGAGAGACATTGTTTCCAATTTCATCAACAATACCCGCGATCTCCATGCCCAACGTAAACGGAGTATCCGGCGTGTCCTGATACGTGCCGTTCTGCATAAGCAGATCCGCAAAATTTAATCCGCACGCTTTAATAGCGACCCGAACTTGATCTCGCCCCGGCTTCGGGACGTCGATGTTGCAGAGCCGGGCTGTTGATTCTTCGGACTGAAGGCGAAAGGCCAGCATCGTCGCGCTCCTTGTTTTTCGCATAGGTCAGCGATGCGGGGGGAATGTCAATCAATTACCAGAGGGCGCGTGAATGATGTATAATAGGGCTTCGTTGATTGTGTCTGTTCGGGAAACAGAACGCTCAAAACCAGCGGTTGTACAACCACAAACCATTATGCGATGTTACTGATTCAACCTTCTTGAAAAAAAAGACAAAAGAGGTGATATTGAAATCTGGTGCTGTTTCGGGGGGAGCACATTCCTGAATTAGGGAATAGTTAACAGCGGCTCGCTAGGTTGGCGAACACGTTTGTTTTTTTGCGTAACCCCCGGCAGTTGTGTGTGTAGTAGAGGAGAATACCAATGACTCATCACGTCGATGTCCATGTGGGCAAACGCGTAAGGCATCGCCGCTGGCTGATTGGCATGACCCAGCAGCAGCTGGCCGAGCAGGTTGGTATCAAGTTTCAGCAAATCCAGAAATACGAAACCGGGGCCAACCGGATCAGCGCATCGCGCCTTTGGGACATCGCCGAAGCATTGGATGTGCCGGTCAGCTTTTTCTTTGAGGGTCTGGAAGAAACCCAGAAAGAAGATGCAGGGAAGAAATCGGTGCCTGCCGATCTGATGGGGGATAAGGAAGCTTTGGATCTGGTTCGCTCGTACTACGCGATCCCGGAAAACCAGCGCCGTCGTCTGTTCGAACTGGCGCGTGTTCTCAGTGACGTCGCCTGATCAGCAGGCTTGACTTCGGAACGCGCTGACCGCACGGGTTGCGCATGTATCAAAGTTCAGCAACCGATCTGGAAATCGCCGGGGAAATGGCCGATGCGGCGCGCGCGGCCATACTTCCTTACTTCCGGCAGTCCGACCTTGAAACGTCCAACAAACTGGCTGATGGGTTTGACCCCGTAACAATCGCTGACCGCGAGGCGGAAAAGGCGATGCGGGCAGTTCTGGCGCGGCGCTGCCCTCAGGATGGTATTTTCGGCGAGGAATTCGGCCATGTCGATGGCACCAGCGGGCGGACCTGGGTTCTTGATCCGATCGATGGTACGCGAGGGTTCATCAGCGGTACCCCGACATGGGGCGTTTTGATTGCATTGAGCACGCAGGACGGGCCGATCCTGGGTGTGATTGACCAGCCTTATATTGGTGAGCGGTTCGTGGGGTCCGCACACGCGGCACAGGTCACAGGCCCGACAGGCACCCGACAGCTCAGGACCCGGTCCACGCAATCGCTGGATCAGGCGATGGTGTTCACAACCTTTCCCGAAGTTGGAACGCCTGAAGACCGGGCCGGGTTTGAGGCGGTGTCTCAGCAAGCCAGACTGACCCGTTATGGAATGGACTGTTATGCCTACGCCCTTCTGGCGGCAGGTCAGGTTGATCTGGTGATCGAGGCCGGACTGAACGCTTATGACATTCAGGCGCCAATCGCCGTTATTCAGGCGGCGGGTGGTATCGTGACAGATTGGCAGGGCAGACCGGCCCACAATGGAGGCCGCGCACTGGCAGCTGCCAACCCGGACATCCACGCCTCTGCGCTGGAGATTCTTCGCAATTTTTGAAACCTGTTGATGGCACCCGCAGCCGTCGGTACAGTGCCGATGGCTGGTTCTTGTGTCCGTTTTCCGCCAGCCCATGCACTTCTTGCACGAGACGGACTGATGCAGGAGGGCACAAATTGACTGAAACTCTGATAAAGAACGCCGATTTCATTCTGACAATGAATGACGATCGGCAGGAACTGAATGGCGCGGACATCCTGATCCGGGACGGCGTTATTGCTGAATTAGGGCAGGGGCTTACCACAACCGGTGATGTGCACGACGCCATGGGCTGCGTCGTGACCCCCGGCCTGGTGAATACGCACCACCACCTTTACCAAACTCTGACCCGGGCGGTTCCCGGAGGTCAGGATGCGCTGTTGTTTGGGTGGCTGCAAACGCTCTATCCGATCTGGTCCCGCTTTGGCCCGGAAGAGATGTTCGTCTCGGCGCAGATCGGATTGGCCGAACTGGCGCTTTCGGGATGCACGCTCAGTTCCGATCATCTGTATCTTTATCCCAATGGTGCGCGGCTGGACGACACCATCGCCGCCGCCGCCGAACTGGGCCTGCGCTTTCATCCGACACGCGGCGCGATGAGTATCGGTGAGAGCGATGGTGGCCTGCCGCCGGACATGTTGGTCGAGGCAGAGCAGGATATTCTGTCTGACATGATCCGGGTTGTGGACAAATTCCACGATCCATCCGAAGGGGCGATGTGCCGCGTCGGTCTGGCCCCGTGCTCACCATTCTCGGTCAGTCGTGAACTGATGCGCGACACGGCGGTGCTGGCACGGGACAAGCGCGTGATGCTACACACTCATCTGGCTGAAAACGACGAAGACATTGCCTATTCCCAGTCACAATTCGGATGCCGCCCGGGCCAGTATGCGCAGGAGTTGGGGTGGACCGGTTCGGACGTCTGGCACGCCCATTGCGTCAAGCTGGACAGTGCCGAAATCGACCTGTTTGCCCGAACCCGCACCGGTGTTGCACATTGCCCGTGTTCAAACTGCCGGTTGGGGTCAGGCATCGCGCGGGTCCGCGCAATGCGCGACGCGGGCGTTCCGGTTGCGTTGGGCGTCGACGGGTCGGCCAGCAATGACAGTGGCAATCTGGTGGCCGAGGCCCGGCAGGCGATGCTGTTGCAGCGGGTCGCGAATGGCGCGGATGCCATGTCGGCCCGCGAAGCGCTCGAGATAGCAACCCGTGGCGGTGCGGACGTGCTCAACCGCCCCGATTGCGGGCGGCTTATGCCGGGCAAACGCGCCGATATCGCGATCTGGGATGTATCCGGCATAGAAAGCGCGGGAAGCTGGGATCCGGCCGCCTTGCTGCTTGCGGGGCCGGTTCGGGTCAAACATCTGTTCGTCGAAGGCAGACAAATCGTGCGGGATGGGCATATAGTTACGCTGGACATGCCCCGCGTGATCGAACGCCAGAATGAACTTGCGCGGGCGCTTGCCGGATAAGCGTCGATCTCGTCGTCTGTTCAGAAATTCCGTTGCCGGAGGAATGCGCCGTCAGGCGTATTCCTTCAAACCGTGACTGGTTTGCCGGCCATCCGGACCTCGGCAATGGCCCGGTCATCCCCCATCATGATGGTTGGGAAAACGGCTTCCCACAGGTCTTCTGCGCAGGCTTCGCGCTGGGCAATGGCCGGGGTCGAGGCCAGGTCGATAACCACCAGGTCCGCCTCCATCCCCGGGGCGATATTGCCGATGCAATTGTCCATCCGTAGGGACCGGGCCGATCCCACGGTGGCCAGCCACAACAATTGTGCCGCATGCAACGGCGATCCGCGCAACTGGCCGATCTCGTAAGCTGCGGCCATTGTCCGCAACATCGAGAAACTCGATCCTCCGCCGGTATCCGTCGCCAGCCCGACCCGGTGACCGTCTTTCATCAGCCCGGCCATGTCGAACAGGCCCGAGCCTATGAACGTGTTCGAGGTCGGGCAGTGAATCAGGGCCGCATCCAGTTCGCGCAACCGGTCGCGTTCCCGTGGCTCAAGATGAATGGCGTGACCATACAGGCCATGGCTGGCCAGCAGGCCGAACTTTTCGTAGGTGTCCAGGTAGTCGCGCGCGTCGGGAAACAGCGTCCGGACCCATTCGATCTCATCTGTCTGTTCGCTCAGGTGCGTCTGCATCAGGCAATGTGGGTGCTCGGCCCACAATGCCCCCATGGCTTCAAGCTGTTCCGGGGTCGAAGTTGGTGAAAAACGGGGCGTAATGGCATAGGACAGCCGGTCGATGCCGTGCCATTTCTCCAGCAGTGCTTCGGACTGATCATAGGCCGTCTGCGCCGTGTCGCGCAGACCCTCGGGCGCATTGCGATCCATGCAGGTCTTGCCGGCCACGACCCGCTGTCCACGCTGCTGCGCCGCAGTGAAAAAGGCGTCGACGCTTTCCGGGTGGATGGTGCAGAAACTGCACATCGTTGTTGTCCCATGCGCAACCGTCAGGTCCAGATACCGGTTGGCGATCTCGCTGGCATAGGTGATTTCACCAAACTTCATCTCTTCGGGGAAAGTATAGGAGTTCAGCCAATCGATCAGCCGCTTGCCCCAGCTGGCAATCATGGCTGTCTGCGGATAGTGCACATGCGCGTCAACGAACCCTGCCATGATCAGGTGCTGTCCGTGATCGACGATTGCGGCATCCGGATGCGCTTCTGTCAGGCTCCGGGTGTCACCTACGGCCGCGACATGGCCGTCATCGATGACGACCGCCTCGCTGATGGTGACGGCATCTGTCGGTTCACCTTCGAAAGGTGAGCCCGAAAAGCTCAGGACACGTCCCTTCAACAGTGTTTTTTGCGCCATTTCCGCTTTCCTCCGCCCGGCTGAGACCGCGAAACACCATAAGCGCGCGGAAGATGCCGGTAAATTGGCGCATTGTCATTGTTTTCCGGTAGCTGCTTCTTCTAATTAGGGGCAAATGGAAATTCGCGGGGGCAGCATATGACAACAGGCTTTGATGAACCCGTAACCGAGTCCGCCGAGGACGAAGATGTCTACGCGCTGGACCGCCGGACTGTGGCAGCCATCCTTTATGCTGTCGATGTAGAAGATCGCGACAAACTCGTCGAATTGATGGAGCCGCTGCACGCGGCTGACATCGCCGACCTTCTGGAGCAGATCAATCCGTTCGATCGTGCCCGGCTGATCCGTTTGTATGACAAGGAGTTTGACGGCGACATTCTTTCCGAACTGGATGAAGTGGTTCGGGAAGAGGTGATTGGCGTTCTGCGCCCGGATGTTCTGGCCGATGCTGTCCGCGATATGGAAAGCGACGATGTCGTCGACCTGCTGGAAGACCTTGAGGAACCTCAGCAGGAAGCCATTCTGGGCGCGCTGGAGCATGCCGAGCGGATCGCGGCCCTGCAGGCGCTGTCTTACCCGGAAAATTCCGCCGGTCGCCTCATGCAGCGCGAAGTGGTCATGGCGCCCGAGCATTGGACAGTGGGTCAGGCCATTGATTTCATGCGCGCCAATGACGACCTGCCCGAGCAATTCTATCACGTCATTCTTATCGATCCACGCCTGAAACCGGTGGCGCAGGTCGCCCTGGGAAAACTGATGGCAACCCGGCGCGAAGTTCCGCTGCGCGACATCGCAGAAGAGGAATTCTATACCATCCCCGTCGATCAGGACGAAGAGGATGTGGCCTATGCCTTCAACCAGTACCACCTGATCTCGGCTCCGGTCATGGATGACGATGGGCGGCTGGTGGGTGTAATCACCATCGACGATGCGATGGTTGTTCTGGACGAAGAACACGAGGAAGACATCCTGCGTCTGGCCGGGGTCAGCGACGAAAGCTCACTGTCCGACAGCGTGGCTGCGACCAGCAGGCGCCGACTGCCGTGGCTGGCGGTGAACCTGTGTACCGCCATCTGTGCCTCGCTGGTGATTTCGCAGTTCGAAGCGGCCATCGACCAACTGGTAGCTCTGGCGATCCTGATGCCGATCGTTGCATCGATGGGCGGCAATGCGGGCACTCAGTCGCTGACGGTTGCCGTGCGGGCACTGGCAACACGCGACCTGACCGGTTCGAACGTTAGGCGCGTGATCCGACGGGAGTTGCTGGTTGGGATGCTCAACGGTCTGTGTTTTGCGGTCGTTCTGGGCACGGTTGGCATGTTGTGGTTCGATTCGCCGCTATTGGGTGTCGTGATCGGGTCCGCGCTGGTCGTGAACATGATCATCGCGGGCTTTGCAGGTACGGTAGTACCGGTCTTGCTGGACCGTATGGGTGTTGACCCGGCGCTGGCATCTGGAACCTTTGTGACGACAACCACGGATGTCATGGGGTTCTTCATCTTTCTGGGGCTTGCCAGCGTGGTGCTATTGTGACCGAAACGACCGATCTGACAGAAATCAAGGCCGCCGCCCGAAAGGCCGCTTTCGCCCGCCGCAAGGCGGCGTTTGACACGCGCATGCCCGGCGCGGCAGGGCGGTTGTCCGAGGTGCTGGCCGGGTACCGCGGGGTGCCGCTGTCGGGCTACATGCCGATCCGCACCGAGATCGACCCGCTGGCGGCAATGGCCGAGGCGTCGGCCTACGGGCCGGTCGGCGTTCCGGTGATTCAGGCCGCGGGGCAACCACTGAGGTTTTCCCGTTGGACCCCCGATGGTGTTTTGAAAGATGGGCCGTTTGGCGCCAAAGTGCCCGAGGTCGACGACTACTTCGACCCCGAGATCCTGATCGTGCCACTGGTTGCCTATGACGCGCAGGGCGGCAGGCTGGGCTATGGCGGCGGGTTCTATGATCGCACGCTGGAGGGGCTGCGCGCCAAACGCCCGACGTTGGCCATCGGGTTTGCATTTGATGCACAGCAGGCCGAGGGGTTGCCTCTGGAACCGACAGATCAGCCGCTGGATATGGTGATCACTGAAAGCCGCGTTCTGACCTTTTCCGATTGAACGTCAGGCCGGGTTGTTTTCGCGGAAATATTCCCAAGCGTCGACTTCGCGCCCGTCTTCCAGAATGCAGACGCCGGACTGGCCGTCAGCACCGTCCCGGATCTCATACCGTGCGCCGCTTTCCACGCAAAAGGTCGCGGCCGGGTTGGCCAGCTGAGTGGAAGACTCGCCGGAAGAAGGCTGATCACATGCTGCCAGCGGAGCCAGACCAAACATCGCCACAAAGATGCGGAACATATAAATTCTCCTGTGTTGGGTGTATTGACGGATTATGCAGACAGTTTAACCGCTTGTGCTTGCCTGATGCCACACTTAGGACGGTTTGAATGAGGATACTTTTTCTGGGTGACGTCATGGGCCGTGCGGGACGCGCGGCCATAC
Organism: Ruegeria sp. BG6; assembly: GCF_056538465.1. Lineage (NCBI taxonomy): Bacteria > Pseudomonadati > Pseudomonadota > Alphaproteobacteria > Rhodobacterales > Roseobacteraceae > Ruegeria > Ruegeria sp. BG6. The sequence continues at coordinate 61,735 of NZ_JBQFTB010000015.1, forward strand.
AACAGCATCTGCCGCGTCTGCGCGACGAATGGCGGCTGGATTTCGTTGTGGTCAACGGTGAAAACGCCTCGAACGGGATGGGGCTGACAGGTGATCACGCAAAGCTGTTGCTGGATGCGGGGGCCGATTGCCTGACACTGGGCGATCATGCGTTCGACCAGAAAGACATGCTGCAATTCATCGAGAAAGAATCGCGCATCGTGCGACCGGTGAATTTCGCCAAGGGTGCGCCCGGTCGGGGGCATCGTCTTTTCAACGCGCCGGGTGGGCGCAAGGTGCTGGTTGTGCAGGTTTTGGGGCAGGTGTTCATGAAGCGGCCCTTTGACGATCCGTTCTCGGCCATCGAGCCGATCCTCAAGTCGCATCCCCGTGGCGGGCAGGCGCAGGCCATCATTGTCGACATGCATTGCGAGGCAACGTCCGAAAAAATGGCCATGGGTCACTATTGCGACAGGCGTGCCAGCCTTGTGATCGGCACGCACACGCATGTGCCGACGGCAGATGCGCAGATATTGCCGGGCGGCACGGCTTATCTGACGGATGCCGGGATGTGCGGAGACTACGATTCGGTCATCGGCATGGACAAGCAGGAGCCGATGAGGCGGTTTATCACCGGAATGCCCAAGGCCCGGTTCACACCTGCGAATGGCGAAGCCACTCTAAGCGGAGTTTTTGTCGAAACCGATGATCGCGACGGTCAGGCCAAGTCGATTCACATGGTGCGGGTGGGCGGCCGACTGCAACAAGCAGGCCCGCCGGGTGCATGACAGGCTTGCTCAACCCCGAGCAATGCGTGAAACTGCATGTCAGGCGCTCAGGCCGGGTTAGGGTTCGGACAGAATACCACGAATGCAATTCCTTCAATTGACAGACACCGGCAGCGCGATACTGGCGCTTGCGATTGTCGCGGGCATGTTCGTCATGTTCCTGCGCGAAATCTATCCGACCGAGGTCGTTGCCATCGGTGGGGTCGCACTGATGCTGGTAACCGGCATTCTGCCCTACCAAAGCGCGCTTGCGGTCTTGTCCAACCCGGCCCCGTGGACCATCGCCGCGATGTTTATCATCATGGGCGCTCTGGTCCGGACAGGGGCGTTGGACGCCTTTACATCGACGGCGCAGAAACAGGCGCAGGTCAATCCACGAATAGCAATTGGCCTGTTGATGGGGTTCGTCATTCTGGCCTCGGCCGTCGTGTCCAACACACCGGTGGTTGTTGTGATGATCCCGGTGTTCGTACAGATCGCACGAACGCTGAACATGCCCGCCTCGAAGTTGCTGATTCCGCTGAGCTATGCTGCCATTCTGGGCGGAACCTTGACGCTGATCGGCACCTCGACCAATCTTTTGGTCGACGGCGTTGCCCGGGCGCAGGGAATGACCCCCTTTACCATCTTCGAAGTGACCCCGTTGGGGATCGCTCTGGTGATTTACGGAATGATCTACCTGCGCTTCATCGCGCCGCGCCTGCTGCCTGCACGCGACAGTATGGCCACGATGCTCAGCGACCGTTCGAAGATGAAGTTCTTCACCGAAGCGGTGGTGCCGCCTGACAGCAACCTGATCGACCGAGAAGTGATGGGCGTGCAACTGTTCAAACGCCCCGGAGTGCGCCTGATCGACGTGATCCGGGGGGACGAGTCGCTGCGGCGAAATCTGAAGGACGTGAACCTGAAAGTCGGGGATCGCGTTGTTCTGCGGACCGAGATGACCGAGTTGCTCAGCCTTCAGCGCAACAAGGAACTCAAGCGGGTCGATCAGGTTTCCGCTGTCGAAACCAAGACGGTCGAGGTTCTGATCACACCGGGCTGCCGCATGGTTGGCCGAACCCTTGGTGCGCTGCGCCTGCGCCGCCGTTATGGCGTTTACGTGCTGGCCGTGCACCGCCGGAACCAGAATATCGGACGTCAGCTGGATGATCTGATCGTGCGCGTGGGCGATACCCTGCTGCTGGAGGGTGCGCCCGCGGACATTCAGAGATTGGCGGCGGATATGGATATGGTCGATGTTTCCCAGCCTTCGGCGCGGGCGTTCCGGCGCAGTCACGCGCCAATTGCCATCGGCGCTCTGGTGGGCATCGTCGCTCTGGCGGCCCTTGGTGTGGCACCGATATTGCTGTTGTCGATCCTTGCGGTTGCCGTCGTTCTGATCACCCGATGCATCGACGCGGATGAGGCGTTTTCCTTTATCGAAGGCCGGTTGCTGGCCCTGATCTTTGCGATGCTGGCAATCGGGGCGGCCCTGGACAAATCCGGCGCCGTTTCGCTGATTGTCGAGGCGATCGCGCCGGGCCTGAGTGCCCTTCCGCCGTTCCTGATTATCTGGGCAGTCTATCTGCTGACATCCGTTCTGACCGAGTTGGTCTCGAACAATGCGGTGGCAGTTGTGGTGACGCCTATCGCTATCGGACTGGCGCAGGCGGTTGGCATCGATCCGCGCCCGTTGGTGGTGGCGGTCATGGTGGCGGCGTCCGCGTCTTTTGCGACCCCGATCGGGTATCAGACCAATATGATGGTCTATGGCCCCGGCGGGTATCGGTTTACCGACTTCCTGAAGGTCGGCGTTCCGCTGAACCTGACAGTTGGTTTATTGGCCTCGCTTCTGATCCCGCTGATCTGGCCATTGTAACACCGGCGTGGAACCGCCGAAATTGGCGGGCTGCTCTTGTAAATGCCGATCCGGGCACAATCTTTTCTGCTTAGAGTATCAAAGCAAGGACAGAACAATGCCTTTTCCCAGGATCGGGCAGGCCATCGTCGCCTGCGCAGTATTTTTGACCCTGCTTGGCAGCCAGAGTTCCGCCGGAACTCTGACCGGAACCGCCACATATCGCGAACGGATAGCGGTTCCGCCCGATGCGACCCTCTATGTGCAATTGCAGGATGTTTCGCGTGCGGATGCCCCGGCGCTTACGCTCGCCTCTCAGCGTTTTGCCCTTGATGGTGTACCGGCGACATACGAACTGGCTTACGATGACGCGTTGATCCGTGATGAAATGCGCTATGTCGTCCGGGGATCGATTTTTCTGGGCGACAAGTTATTGTTCACCACCGATACCGCTTATCCCGTGTTGACCGGAGACGCTGGTAACACCGCAGACCTTTTGCTGGTGCAGGCCCGCCCACAGGGCGCGGAAGCTTTGGAAGGGACGACCTGGGTGGCGATGGGTCTGAACGGTGCGGTTCCGGAAACGGACAAATTCCCCGAAATAACATTTGCTGAAGATGGCAGTTTTTCTGGCAGCGGCGGATGCAATCGCTTTTCCGGTCAGGCAGAGATAGCCGGCACCGATATCGCTTTTCCTGACAACATGGCGGCCACATTGCGGGCGTGCCCGCCGCCACAGGATGAGGTCGAGCGGGAGTTCTTCCAGGCACTGCAGGACGTGACCGCCTATGCGTTCAAAGGCGACACGCTGAATTTTCTGAACAGTACCGGCGAACCGGTCGTGCAACTAAACCGCGCAAAGTAAATCGTCAGGCCACGGCCCGGGACCGTCCTGCGTTGCGGCCTGAGAAAATGCAGCCACCCAGAAACGTGCCTTCCAGCGCGTTGTATCCGTGATAGCCGCCGCCGCCGAATCCCGCGACCTCGCCGGCGGCGAAAAGGCCGGGCACGGTCTGCCCGTCTGCGCCGATCATCTGGCTGTCCAGATTGGTTTGCAGACCCCCCAGCGTCTTGCGTGTCAGAACATGCAGTTTGACGGCGATCAGTGGCCCGTTTGAAGGATCAAGGAACTTGTGCGGCTTGGCCGTGCGAATCAGCCGGTCGCCGCGATAGTTGCGCGCCGCCAGGATGGCCATCATCTGTGCATCTTTCGAGAACGGGTTGTCGACCTGCGAATCCCGCGCTTCGATCTGGGCGCGCAAATGAGCTTCGTCAATCAGGTCATCGCCCAGATGGTTCATGCCCCGCACCAGTTCGGTCAGGGTGTTGGCAACGACGAAATCCTCGCCCTTTTCCTTGAACGCCTCGACCGGCCCGGTGGCTTTTGAGCCGGATAGGACACGTTGCCGGATCACCTCTTTCCAACTGCCCGAGGTGAAGTCCGGGTTCTGTTCGGATCCCGAAAGGGCAAATTCCTTCTTGATCACTTTCTGGGTCAGGACAAACCAGCTGTATTCGTATCCCGTTTTCAGGATTTCACGCAGCGTGCCCAAAGTGTCGAAACCCGGCAGGCAGGGCGGTTCCATCCGGTTGCCCTTGGCATCGAACCACATTGAGCTGGGGCCGGGCAGAATGCGGATTCCGTGGGCTGGCCAGATCGGATCCCAGTTCCGCACGCCCTCGGTGTAGTGCCACATCCGGTCGCCGTTGATGACATGCCCGCCCGCCTTTTCGCTGATCGGGATCATCCGGCCATCGACGTGAAAGGGAACGCCCGCAACCATGTCCTGCGGCGGAGCGCCCAGACGCTCGCGCGGCCAGCTTTTGCGCACCATTTCGAAGTTGCCGCCAATGCCGCCGGACGTGACGATGATTGACGGCGCATAGAACTCGTACTCGCCAACCTCGTCGCGGTTGGTCTTGCCACCGCGCTGGGTGTCGTCGTCGGCCAGAACCTCGCCCGAAACGCCTTTGGCCGCGCCGTTCTGCATGATGATGTGGCTGACCTGATGGCGGAATTCCAACCGGATCAACCCGGCGCTGACATGTTCGTTCACCCGGCGGATGAAGTGTTCCAGCACGCCCGGTCCGGTGCCCCATGTAATGTGAAAGCGCGGGACCGAATTTCCATGTCCATCCGCGAAAGATCCGCCGCGTTCGGCCCAGCCCACCACCGGAAACCAGCGCAGGCCCATATGATGCAACCACGGGCGCATCTCGCCAGCGGCAAACTCGACATAGGCTTCTGCCCATTTGCGGGGCCAGAGGTCATCGTCACGGTCAAACTGCGCACTGCCCATCCAATCGCGCAGGGCAAGATCCTGACAGTCGCGGATGCCCATGCGGCGTTGCTCGGGCGTGTCGACCATGAACAATCCGCCAAGGCTCCAGAACGCCTGACCGCCCAGAAAGTGTTCAGGTTCCTGATCAACGATGATCACTTTCTTGCTGCGGTCGCCAAGTTCCGCCGCCGCTGCCAGACCGGCAAGACCGCCGCCAACGACAATTGCATCTGCAGTATTGTTGGTCATGAAATGTCCTTTCAGCGGTTGCGGAACCAGACGAGAAACGGAAGAGCCACGAAATACATTGTGATGCCATAAACGGCCGAGGGCAGGGCCAGCGGGCTGAACCCGCTTTCTGTTCCAGTGATCAAGGCCGCCAGCGTGATACCCAGTGTCGAGTTCTGAATGCCGGTTTCGATGGAAATCGTCTTGCTTTCATTCCACGACAGATTGGCTGCGCGCGCCAGTCCCAGTCCGATCAGCAGCAGCGCCAGGTTCAGTGTGACCAGCCCGGCACCCATGATGCCGAGGTTGTCGATGAACAACTGCCAGTTTCCGGCCAGGGCGGCGATGACGATCAGGATGAATAGGATAGTAGCGGTTTTGGCCAGCGCGGGTTCGACCCGGTCGGCAAACCCGGTTGCATAATGGCGCAGGCCGACACCAATGGCCACGGGCAGGGTGGTGATCAGAAACATGGCGATGGCCAGCCCGCTGATCGACACTTCGGGCGCATCCTCGGCCATAAAATGGCTGATCGACCATGCGGCCAGTACGGGCACGGTCACGATGGACAACAGGCTGATTACGGCGGTCAGACTGACGGACAGCGCGACATCGCCCCTGGCAAGCCGGGACAGGATGTTGCTGGTCACGCCGCCGGGGCAAAAGCTAAGCAACATGAACCCGACTGCGATTGCGGGCGGCAAGGCGAACAGCTTGACGACGGCAAAAGCGGTGACGGGCAGCAAAACTACCTGAGACAAGGCACCGATCGCGAACGGATACCGTCGGCTTAGCACGCGACGGAAATCGGCCGCCTCCAGTCCGATACCAAGAGACAGCATGATGATGGCCAACGAAATGGGCAGGCCGACATTGATGAGCAGATCCAAGAACAACTCCTCCCAAAGCTGTTCGGATCAACCTATGCGAGGGGCGACGGATCAGGCAACCACGTCGTTGGGTCAGCCATAGCGCTGAGCGAACCGCCGCAGGATTTCGCCGGGTTGGGTAACGTCGGCGGCGTGGCACAGATCGATCAGCGTTTGCGCATCTTCTGGCGGGAAATAACCGTGGTCTTTGTAGATGTTGATGCGCTGTTCAAAGTCCCCTGCATCCGCCTCAGGGTGGAACTGCGTGGCATAAACGTTCTGCCCCCATCGGATCATCTGGAACGGGCAGGGGTCCGAAGCCACCAGATGCACGCAACCATCCGGCAGGTTCTGGACGGCTTCCTTGTGGCCAACAAAGGCTTCGAATTCTGATTGCAGACCCGCGGTCAGCGGGTCGGCCGCGCCGGCCTCGGTCAGGCGACAGATTGAAGGGCCGACCGGCTCGCCAAAGCGTTTTTTGCTGACGTCGCCCCCCAGATGTGCGGCCAGAATGCCCAACCCGTAACAACAGCCCATAAAGGGATGATCCAACGCGGTGATTTGCGGCATCAATCCCATGATGGTGTTTTCGATACGAGCATCCAGCGGCGATTTCGAAGCCGGATCGTCACTGACGCAGCCGGGACCTCCCCCCACGATAATGCCCGCGTAGTCCGAAACACTAAGCCCCTCGGGCAAAGTCTCGCAATCCAGCCGGATGCGATGGGTCTGGTCTGCGTGAAGCCCGGTTTTGTCGAGAATCGAGGCGTACTCGGCGTCCGATGCATCAGTTTCCGGGCGCAGTTGCAGGATCAAAAAGCGTTTCATGTGCTGCCCTTACCCGTCAAAGCGGCCAGAACACAAGTATGGCCGGAACCGAAACCGCGATAATCAGGATCTCCAGCGGCAGGCCTATGCGCCAATAGTCGCCGAAACGATATCCGCCCGGCCCAAGAACCAGTGTGTTGTTCTTATGCCCGATGGGCGTCAGGAACGCAGCCGAGGCGGCAACTGCGACTGTCATCAGGAATGGATCGGGCGACACTTCAAGCGTTCGGGCCATCTGGATGCCGACAGGGGCCGCAACGATGGCAGTTGCCGTGTTGTTCAGAACATCCGAAAGGGTCATCGTGACGATCATCAGCACGGTCAGAATGGCCCAGGCGGGCAGACCGTCCGTCAGTTGTATCAGCGCGTTTGCGATCAATTCGGTGCCGCCTGAAGATTCCAACGCACTGCCCAACGGGATCATAGAACCCAGAAGGACAACGACCGGCCATTCAATATGGTTGTAGATATCGGCAATCGGCATGATCTTGGTCAAAACATAGGCGACGACGACCAGTCCCAGGGCAATCGGCAGGTAGATCAGGCCGATGCTGGCAGCCAGTACGGCGGCGGCGAAAAGTCCGATGGCAAGCCACGCTTTGTCGTTTGCCGTGACATTCAGCCCGCGCGTGGCCAGCGGAAGACAGCCGAGCCATTCAGTAACGTCCGCCCCCTGATCCCGTGGGCAAAGCAGCAGCAGGATGTCACCCGCTTCAACCTGGGTCTTCCGGACCTGTTCGGTGATGTTGCGGCCTTGACGCGAAATGCCCATCAGTACGGTACTCTGCCGCCAGGCAAGGCCCAGCCCTTGCGCTGTGCGGCCCGTGATGCGGGCGCTTTCGGGGGCGACGACTTCGATCACTTCCAACCCGTCGCCTTCGGCGGTCAGCAACTCCTGTCGCCGCGTGTCCGAGAAATCCAGGTTGAGTGCCGTGCGGAACTCATCCAACGCCTCGGGTCGCGCCTCAAGAACCAGCGCGTCGCCCTCGTGCAGCGTGGCATGGGTGGATCGGCCATAGCGGCGTTTGCCATCCCGGATCAGCCCGATGATGGCGACGTCCGATTTTTCCGCCACCTCGTAAAGCTCACTGACCCGTTTGCCGATATGAGGGGACTCTGGCGGAACCGTGAGTTCAGCGATGTATTCGGCCAGCGCTTCGGAGGTTTCCGTCTGCGGCCCCCGGTCCGGGATCAGTCGCCATCCGATCAGCGCAACAAAGGCCAGCCCGGCAATCGCGGCCAACCCACCAACGGGGGCGAAATCGAACATGTGGAACGGCTCGCCCAGTGTTTCAGCCCGGATTGATGCAATGATGATGTTGGGCGGGGTGCCGATCAGCGTGGCCATGCCGCCCAGAATGGTTGCAAAACTTAGCGGCATCAGGCTTAGCCCGACCGATCGACCCGCCTTGCGGGCGGTCTGAATGTCCACTGGCATCAGCAGCGCCAGCGCCGCGACGTTGTTCATAAAGGCCGACAGCACGGCCCCGATCCCGCCCATCAGCGCGATATGGGCGCCAAGTCCGCGCGACGCATCGACCAGGGTGCGGGTGATTAGGAACACCGCGCCGGACCGCACCAACCCGGCAGAGACCACAAGGACCAGCGCGACAATGATCGTGGCCGGATGGCCGAAACCGGAAAATGCGTTGTCAACGGGCACAACGCCCAGCACAACACCGATCAGAAGCGCCGAAAACGCGACCAGATCGTATCGGACCCTGCCCCACAGAAGCAGTGCAAATACGGTTATGAAAAGTGCGAATAGAATGATCTGGTCAGTCGTCATGGGGCCACCATACCCGCGCTGACGGGTTGGACAAGCCGCTCTCTTGATCCCACACCCTGCAACCGTCTATATGAGCGCCGAATACGCAATCACTATCACGAGGACGCAACATGGCAGGCCATTCCAAATGGGCCAACATCCAGCACCGCAAGGGGCGTCAGGACGCCGCGCGGTCCAAACTGTTTTCCAAGCTATCGAAAGAAATCACCGTTGCCGCCAAGATGGGCGATCCCGACCCCGACAAGAACCCGCGCCTGCGTCTGGCGGTGAAAGAGGCCAAGTCGAACTCGGTTCCCAAGGATGTGATCGACCGCGCCATCAAGAAATCGCAGGCGGGCGAGGGCGACGATTACGAAGAAATCCGGTACGAGGGCTACGGCCCGAATGGCGTGGCCGTAATCGTTGAAACGATGACCGACAACCGCAACCGGACCGCATCGACCGTCCGGTCGACCTTTTCGAAGAACGGTGGAAACCTGGGCGAGACCGGGTCGGTCGGCTTCATGTTCGACCGCAAGGGCGAAGTGGTCTACCCGGCCTCGGCAGGCGACGCGGACACCATCTTTGAAGCGGCCATCGAGGCGGGTGCCGAAGACGTCGAAAGCTCGGACGACGGGCACATCATCTGGTGCGCGGATACCGATCTGAACGACGTGTCCAACGCGCTTGAGGCCGCGCTGGGCGAGACCGAGTCGACCAAGCTGGTCTGGAAGCCCACAACAACGACCGAGTTGGGCCTCGAGGACATGCAAAAACTGATGAAACTGGTTGATGCGCTGGAAGATGACGATGATGTGCAGCGCGTCACCACCAATTTCGAGGCCTCGGACGAGGTTATGGCGCAACTGTAAGGCGTCGTATGACTGATTGAGAAACCCGGCCCGTCAGGCCGGGTTTTTTTGTGCCCTCGGTCTGACGAGTTGTCAGAAGAAAGACGAGATGTCTTCCAGCGGTTTCTTTAGTTTTGCAACGGACGGGACGGTCGCTTCTGTAGCGGGATGGCCCACTGCGATGATCATTGTCGGTTTTTCGTATGCAGGTCGGTTCAGTGCATCATTGAGAAATCGCATGGGGTTAGGGGTGTGTGTTAAAGCGCTGAGCCCGGCGTGGTGCAGCGCCGCCAGCAGAAACCCGGTGGCGATGTTGACGCTTTCTGGGACGTAGTAATTCTTGTACCGGGTACCGTCATCGAACTGCCCCCAACGCTGGGCGAAGACGACAATCAGCCAGGGGGCGACGGTGAGGTGTTCCTTGACATCGTTTGTCCCAATCGGCTCCAGCGCCTTGATCCACTCATCACCAGCACCGCCTGCATAGAACCGGCGTTCTTCCTCCTCAGCCTCCTCCCGGACGCGCTGTTTGAGCCCCGGGTCAGATACGGCCACGAAATGCCATGGCTGATGGTTGGCGCCGGATGGGGCCGTTCCCGCAGTGCGGATGCAACTTTCAATCACCGCCCGCGGAACCGTTCGGTCGCAATAGTCGCGGACCGTGTGGCGCTTGCGCATGACGTCATAAAAGCTTTCGGCTGCCGTTGCCATCTCAACGTCTGTCATATCGCTGCGGTCCGGCAGCGGTAATGGGGTGTAGTTAATTTTATCACGTGAAAACATTGTATTCCTCTGGGTATTTAATCTTTGTTCGACGTGGTTATTCCGGGATCAACCACTGGGCGGCGGCTTGTCTGACCGCTTTGGTTAAGGGTTTCAAGGCTGGCGCCAGTACACGGCCCACCTGCCAACTGAGCGGGATGTCCAAAGGCGTGTCTGGAATGACTTCCTGCAAGCGCCCTGCGGCAATCGCCGGACGGACCAGCGTCTCAGGGTTCATGCCCCAACCCAATCCGGCCAGGGCTGCGTCGACAAACCCGTGTGAGGACGGCAGATAGTGCGACGGCGGTGAAATCCGACCGCTGAATTGGCGGGCAATCCACATCTTCTGCAAATTGTCCTTTCTGTTGAACGTCAGACACGTGGCCCGCGCCAGTGACGTTGCGTCGACACCATTCGGAAACCACTTCGCCATGAAAGCGGGACTGGCTGTCGGCAGATAGCGCAGGACGCCTAGCGGTGTGGTATCGCATCCGGTCACGGGCTGTCCGCCCACGGTGATCGCCGCACTGACCTCGCCGCGCCTGAGCCATTCTGCCGAATGGTCCTGATCATCCACGACCAGATCAAACAAAATACCCCGCGTCTGCGCCATCGCATCAATGAACCATGTCGCAAGAGTGTCCGCCGGAATGGCGATGCGTACTCTTGCTGGTTCCGGACCCTGCTTAAGGGTCAGTTCGCGGGACAACTGCGCCTCAAGAAGGCTGATGTCCTCAGCGTGCCTGGCAATGCGAATACCTGCAGGCGTACCCGAGCAGGGCGTGCCGCGGTTGATCAAAGCGGCACCGACGCGATCTTCCAGCGCTTTGATACGTTGTGAAATGGCCGAGGGCGTAACGGCCAGCTCGGACGCAGCCGCTTCGAAACTGCCGTGACGCAGAATCGCCGACAAGGCGGACAGGTGGTTGGGATCCAGCATCATTAGCTGCGCTTAATCTGGCTCAACATCTTTAATTTGATAGATCGCCTTGTTGGTTTTAGTCAACGGTCGGAACGCAGGAGGTTTCATGTCCACATCTCTGATCGCCGGTTTTGCCTTGGGCTTTAGCCTGATCCTGGCCATTGGCGCCCAAAACGCCTTTGTCCTGCGGCAGGGTTTGCGTCGCGAACATGTCTTCACCCTTTGTCTGACCTGCGCCGTCTCGGATGCCGTACTGATCGCCGCCGGTGTCGCCGGGTTTGGCTCGCTGGCGCAGGCCGCTCCCTGGTTCGAGCCGGTAATGCGGTATGGTGGCGCCACCTTCCTGACATGGTACGGCCTGCGCAGCCTGCTGTCGGCCTGGCGTGGCGGCGCAGTGATGGAGGTGGGAAGTGGGCACCGTACCAGCCTGCGGGCGGCTTTGCTGGCTGTTCTGGCCTTCACATGGCTCAACCCGCATGTCTATCTGGATACGGTTGTTCTGATCGGGTCGATATCGGCGCAGTATGACGACCGACTGGGATTTGCGGTCGGAGCCATGCTTTCCAGCTTTGTTTTCTTCTTTTCACTGGGATATGGCGCGCGGATCTTGTCGCCCATTTTCACCCGCCCCCGGGCATGGCAAATTCTTGATGTGGTGATCGGGATCATCATGTTGGCCATTGCACTGAAACTTGTTGCGATGTGAAGGGTTGTCCCGCCGCCGGTTTCGGTGTTCAACCACTGACATGACAACAGCAGCAGTATCCATCCGCCCGATCGCAGGTATGTTCTGGATGTTCTCCGCCGGGCTGTCCTTTGTCATGATGACGGCCCTGGTGAAGACCCTTGGTTCGTCCATGGATCCAATACAGGCGGCCTTTCTGAGGTATGCGCTGGGGCTGGTGTTTCTGCTGCCTGCCTTGCGGACGATCATGGCAACGCATCTGACCAAAAGAGACCTGACGTTGTTCGGGCTGCGGGGGATTATCCACGCCGTGGCGGTCATGCTGTGGTTCTTTGCCATGACGCAGATCCCCTTGGCCGAAGTGACGGCAATGAACTACATGACACCGATTTACGTCACGCTGGGCGCGGCGCTGTTTCTGGGGGAAAAGCTGGCCTTTCGCAGGATTGCCGCGATTTTGGTTGCCCTGATCGGGGTTCTGATCATTCTGCGCCCCGGGTTTCGAGAGGTTTCGCCAGGCCATGTCGCCATGTTGGGAACGGCGCTGACCCTTGGTGGGTCTTACCTGTTGGCCAAGCTTCTGGTCCGGGATATCCCGCCTTCGGTCGTGGTCGCGCACCTGTCAATCTGGGTTACAATCGCCCTGATCCCGTTTGCCTATGCCGTCTGGACCCCGCCCAGCCTGCACGATTTGGGTGTATTGTTTCTGATCGCCTGTTTCGCGACAGCTGGTCATTACTTCATGACGCTGGCCCTTCAGGCGGCACCTGTTGCGGTAACCCAGCCGGTCACGTTCCTGCAACTGATCTGGGCAACTTTGATGGGTGCACTGGTATTTCATGAACGGGTTGATGTCTGGGTGGTTGCTGGCGGAACGCTGATCCTCGCCGCCGTCAGTTTCATCTCATGGCGCGAAGCGGTCCTGAACCGCAGTGCCGTAACGCCGCCGGGAGTCGGCCCGAAATACTGACGCCGCTCGCTCGGCCTGAACGTTATTGATTGACGAGTCAATAAAACCCCCTTAGCGTTTGGTAAACCCAGCTGCTGAGAGGTAGGCATGCCAAAACTCGGAATGGAGCCGATCCGTCGGGATGCAATCGTCCGCGCGACGATTGCCGAGCTTGGTCTGAAAAAATCCCTCGACGTGACCGTCAGCCAGATCGCCAAACGGGCGGGCATGTCCAGCGCGTTGGCGCATCACTATTTCGGCGGCAAGGATCAGATCTTTCTGGCCGCCATGCGCCGCATTCTATCCGATTTCGGTGCCGAAGCCCGCGAGCAACTGAAAGGCGCTGAAGCAGGGGAAAGACCTCAGGCCATTATCCGGGCATGCTTTGCACCCTCGTGTTTCACACCCGATGTGATCGCTGCCTGGATGACCTTTTACGTTCTGGCGCAAACCAATGACGATGCGTTGCGTCTTTGGCAAATCTACCAGTCGCGGATCAGATCCAACCTGATCGACAGTTTGCGACCGCTGATGAGTGACCCGGTTGAAGCTGCCGAGAACATGATTGCCCTGATCGATGGGCTGTATATCCGCGCGGCGCTGAGCGCACCGGAAGAGCCGCAACTGGCCGTTAACCACGCAATGCGTGTCCTCAACACTTTGCTCGAGGCTGAAAAATGACAAAGCCGAACATTCTGATCCTGATGGTGGATCAGCTGAACGGAACCCTCTTTCCCGATGGTCCCGGAGACTGGCTGCATGCGCCCAACCTGAAGAAACTGGCCGCGCGTTCGACCCGTTTTGCAAATGCCTATACCGCGTCGCCCCTTTGTGCGCCCGGTCGGGCCAGTTTCATGTCCGGCCAGTTGCCTTCGCGCACCGGTGTCTACGACAATGCGGCCGAGTTCCGTAGCGATATTCCCACCTACGCGCATCACCTTCGTCGCGCAGGCTATTACACCTGCCTGTCCGGCAAGATGCACTTCGTCGGTCCCGACCAGATGCACGGATTCGAGGATCGCCTGACCACTGACATTTACCCGGCCGATTTCGGCTGGACACCGGACTATCGCAAACCCGGCGAGCGAATAGACTGGTGGTATCACAACATGGGTTCGGTGACAGGCGCGGGCGTGGCCGAAATATCGAACCAGATGGAATATGATGATGAGGTTGCCTATAACGCCCAGGCCAAGCTATACGATCTGGCGCGCGGCAAAGACGACCGCCCCTGGTGCGTGACCGTCAGCTTCACCCACCCGCACGACCCCTATGTTGCCCGGCGCAAGTACTGGGATCTTTACGAGGATTGCGAGCACCTGCTGCCCGAGATCGCCGATATCGGCTACGACAATCAGGATCCGCACGCAAAACGGATCTTCGATGCCAATGACTGGCGCAGTTTCGACATTACCGAAGAAGAAATCCGCAAATCTCGGCGCGCCTATTTCGCCAACATCACCTATCTGGACGACAAGATCGGCGAGATCATCGAGGTGCTGGAAACGACGCGACAAGAGGCGATCATCATGTTCGTCTCAGACCACGGCGACATGCTGGGCGAGCGGGGCCTGTGGTTCAAAATGAACTTCTACGAAGGCTCGGCACGGGTGCCGCTGATGATCTCGGCCCCTGATCTTCCAACAGGGCGTATCGACGCCCCGGTATCGACCATCGACGTGACACCGACGCTGGGCGCTCTGGCTGGCGTCGACATGGACGAGATCGCGCCATGGACCGACGGCGAGAACCTAGTGCCCTTGGCTCAGGGCGGCGAGCGCACCGCGCCCGTGGCCATGGAATACGCGGCCGAAGCGTCTTATGCGCCGCTTGTCTCATTGCGCTACGGCAAGTGGAAATACAACCGCTGCACACTGGACCCGGATCAACTGTTCGACCTTGAGGCCGATCCGCACGAACTGACCAACCTTGCCTTGAACCCCGAACACGCTGGCACACTGCAAACCCTGCGCGCGAAATCCGAGGCGCGCTGGGATCTGGATCGTTTCGACGCAGACGTGCGGGCCAGTCAGGCGCGCCGCTGGGTCGTGTACGAGGCGTTGCGGCAGGGGGGATATTATCCGTGGGATTACCAGCCGCTGCAAAGAGCATCGGAGCGTTACATGCGCAATCACATGGATCTGAATATCGTCGAGGAAAACGCCCGCTTCCCGCGCGGCGAATAACCTCTTCATCTTTTTGAAAATACTCCCGCCGGAGGCAATTAGGTTTTTCAACGAAAGACCTTGGCCCGGCGGGAACAGGAGACCTGAAAATGGAAGCAGATTTTGTCATTGTGGGTGCAGGATCCGCAGGGTGCGCGATGGCCTATCGCCTCAGCGAGGCCGGGGCTTCTGTCCTGGTGATTGAACATGGTGGCACTGATGCGGGACCGTTCATCCAGATGCCCGCCGCACTCAGCTATCCGATGAACATGTCGCGCTATGACTGGGGCTACAGTTCCGAACCCGAGCCGCATCTGAACAACCGCCGGCTGGCCTGTCCGCGCGGCAAGGTGATTGGCGGATCGTCGTCGATCAACGGTATGGTCTATGTACGCGGTCATGCCCATGACTACGACACCTGGTCGGAAATGGGCGCCGACGGGTGGTCCTATGCGGATGTCCTGCCGTATTTCAAACGAATGGAATCCTGGCACGACGGCGGGCATGGGGGCGATCCGACGTGGCGCGGCACTGACGGGCCCCTGCACGTGTCGCGTGGCCCGCGCGAAAACCCACTGTTCCAGGCCTTTGTCGATGCCGGACAACAGGCGGGATACCAGGTTACCGGCGATTATAACGGTGAAAAGCAGGAAGGGTTCGGCCCGATGGAGCAGACCGTCTGGAAAGGACGGCGCTGGTCTGCTGCGAATGCCTATCTGAAGCCAGCTCTCAAACGGGATAACTGCGACATCCTGCGTGGCCTTGCGACACGTGTCGTAATGGAAAACGGCCGCGCCATAGGCGTCGAATTGGTCCGACGCGGCAAAAAGGAGATCATTCGCGCCCGGCGTGAGGTGGTTCTGGCCGCATCTTCGATAAACTCGCCCAAGCTGCTGATGTTGTCCGGTATCGGACCCGCGGCACATCTGGCTGAACATGGGATCGGCGTAGTCGCGGATCGCCCCGGGGTTGGGGCTAACCTGCAGGATCATCTGGAACTGTATATCCAGCAGGCATCGCTGCAGCCGATCACGCTGTACAAGCACTGGAACCTGTTCAGCAAAGGGCTGATCGGTGCCCAGTGGCTGTTTACTAAAACGGGTCTGGGTGCCTCGAACCAGTTTGAAAGTGCTGCGTTCATTCGCTCGAAACCCGGTGTGCGGTATCCGGATATTCAGTATCATTTCCTGCCGATCGCCGTGCGCTACGACGGACAGACCGCGGCCGAGGGGCATGGTTTCCAGGCTCATGTCGGTCCCATGCGCTCGCCTTCGCGCGGGGCGATAACGCTGCGCTCGGCCCGGGCCGAGGACGCGCCTGTCATTCGTTTCAATTACATGAGCCACGAAGAGGATTGGGCGGATTTCCGCACCTGCATCCGCCTGACGCGCGAGATCTTCGGTCAGGACGCCTTCAAACCCTATGCGGGCAAAGAGATCCAGCCCGGAGCCAGCGTTCAGTCCGACGAGGAATTGAACGAATTCATCGCCGAACATGCCGAAAGTGCGTATCACCCTTGCGGGACATGCCGTATGGGGCGGGCAGACGACAAGAACGCTGTCGTCGACCCGCAGGGGCGTGTGATTGGTGTAGATGGTCTGCGGGTCGCGGACAGTTCGATATTCCCGCAAATCACCAACGGCAACCTGAATGCGCCATCGATCATGGTGGGCGAAAAAATGTCGGATCACCTGCTGGGCAAGGATGCGTTGCCCAGTTCGAATGACCGGCCATGGGTCCATCCAGAGTGGGAGACTGCTCAGCGTTAACGTTTCTTAACATCTCCCGTTGAATGCGCCGCTGGTCAGGGGCATATCGGGGGTATGTTAAGACTTTGTTTGTTGTTTGTTCTGATGCTGCCACAGATGGTTCTGGCCGCTGACCGGCCAACCGGGACTGTGCGGGTCGTGGACGCGGATACGTGGGATGTCGGTGGGGTCAGGATTCGTCTGTTTGGAATTGACGCCCCCGAATTGGATCAAACATGTCGGGACGCGCAAGGTGTCGAATGGCGCTGTGGCGCGTGGGTAACGCAGGTTGCAAGACAAAGGTTCGATGGGCGAGCGGCCTTCTGTGAACCGATAGATCGAGACAGGTATGGCCGCGTGGTTGCTAGTTGTGATGTAGCGGGGAGCGATGCAGCGCTTACGCTGGTCGAGGATGGGCTGGCCTTTGCGTATCGCAAATACTCCCGCGAATATGTGCCGTTTGAACAGAGGGCCGCGAAGGAAAAGAAGGGTCTGCACGCAACAGTGATTCAGGTGCCCTGGGTGCACCGCGCCGGGACCGCAGGTCTGCCCCGGCAAGAAACGTGCCAGATCAAGGGAAATATCTCGGCTCGTGGAGAAGAGATTTACCACATGCCCGGGCAGGCTTTCTATTCGGCGACAAAGATCAACAAGGCAAAGGGCGAGCGTTGGTTCTGTGACGCCAGCGCGGCGCGTTTGGCGGGTTGGCGACCTGCAAAGCGGTGAATCCAACCTTTTGATGTCGCCAATTTGATCCGGGTCAAAGCGGTATCGCCGGAACATGTTTATCCGTGGGGACAACAACATTTCGAGGAGCTTACACGAATGTCCCACACCCCACATGAACTGGCCGAAGAGTTTCCGGAAAAGGTCGAAGTGATGAGTCACCTCAAGCAGTCCGACGCGCATTTTGCCCGGCTGTCGGACGAATATCATGAGATCAACCGGACTGTGCATCGGGCCGAGACCAATGTCGAGCCGATGGAGGAACTGGCTGAAGTTGAGTTGCGCAAGAAGCGCGCGGCCTTGAAGGATGAAATCTGGGCGATCCTGTCGAAAAACTGACCCAGTCGGGGGCTCTGCCCCCGTCGCGGCAGGCCGCGACTCCTCCGGGGTATTTTTTGCCAGATGAAGATCCCGGGGAAAAGTTTCAGGTGACTTCGTAGGGCAGCGTTCCTCGGGTATGGGCGTCGATTGTCAGCCTGCGTTCCAGCGGGGGAACGGACCTTTGGTGACAGGTTTGACGTTCGCAAATCCGGCAGGAAATCCCGATCGGTTCATAGGCGCTGGCATTGCTGGTATCCAGGTTGTCGGCATAGACCAGAGCCTGCGCGTGGCGCACTTCGCACCCCAGTGCGATGGCGTAGCGGCGCACCGGGGCCCCGAATGAACCGCCGGGTTTCGATACGTCGCGCGCCAGGGAGATATAACGCACTCCGTCCGGCGTTTCGGCAAGTTGAAGAAGGAAATGACCTGGCGTTTCGAATGCGCGGTGAACATTCCACAGCGGGCAGGCGCCGCCGAAGCGCGCAAATTGCAGTCGTGTGGCTGAATGGCGCTTGGTGATCGTTCCGGCCTGATCCACCCGAACAAAAAAGAAGGGGATGCCTTTGGCTCCGGGCCGTTGCAAAGTGGACAAGCGGTGGGCAACCTGTTCGATCGATGCGCCGAATCTGATGCTGAGCAATTCCAGATCGTGGCGATCCTCTTGCGCGGCGGCCAAGAAGGCACCGTAGGGCATCAGGGAAGCCCCGGCAAAGTAGTTCGCAAGCCCGATTTTGGCGATGGCGCGGGCTTCGTCACTTTGGAAGCGGGCAAAATCCAGGGTTGCTTCAAGCAGTTTGTCCTGAGAAATCAGCGCAACCTGCAGCAGCAACTGAAAGACCTGCGTTTGTGGCGCGGCGCGTGAAGACAGGGAAAGCGTTTTGCTTGCTATGTCATATTTGCGCGTTTCCGAGATGTCCGTGAACTCAACACGGATGCCCCGCTCGGACAGGCTGTTGAGGGCTGCGGCGCGTATGCCTCCGGCTTCTTCCGCGCGTGTTGAAAACCGTTCGGCGGCCCGGTCGACAGCGTCGATATAGTTGTCGCAATAGTGGAAGAAGTCGCGCACTTCTTCCCAGGGGCTGGCCTGAATTCGGGAATCCTCGCGCCCCAGGGCCTCGTCCAGCGAGGCCAGCCGTTCGTGCGTCTGGCGATACGTGCGGTGCAACGCGATGAAGGCGCGTGCCAGCGCCGGCGCGTTCGATGCAGTCAGTCGCAAATCGGCAAGAGGGGGCATTGCGTCGTCGAAGACCGGGTCAGCGAGCGCTTCGCGCATATCCGACACCAGCCGTTCGCTGTCACCGGTGCTGAGCTCGGTGACATCCATCCCGAATTCTTGCGCCAGAGCCAGAACAACCGTTGTCGAGATCGGTCGGTTGTTGTTCTCCATCTGGTTTAGATAGGGCAGGGAAACGCCAAGCTTGGTTGCGAATTCCTTTTGCGTCAGGGTCAGGCGCGTGCGCATTTCGCGCAGCTTTGCGCCGGCATAGAGCTTTTGAGTGGCCATGGCGTGTCTTTGCAACTTTTCTTTCAGCGCAGGCTAACTTTGCAAACCGCTGCGTGCAAGAAAGTTCAAAGACCCAGCTGTCGTTCCCGCCAAATGACAAGGCTGATGGCTGCGATGGCCAGAACCGCGGTTGTGAGCATTAGCCAAAGCAACGGCATTGCGCCGGTTTCCTGTGTCAGAAGCGCGCCCGCAAGTGCGCTCAGCGCTGCGCCGCCGCCCAGCATGATCGCTCCGCTCAGACCGGATGCTGTTGCGGCCAGATGGGGGCGAACGGACAGCGAGCCGGATGTTGCATTGGGGATCGCCATGCCGTTGCCGACGCCAACAAATGTCATAAACCCGAAGAAACTGATGGCGGTTCCCAGCCCGGCCAGGAACAGTAGGGCAGACAGGAATACACCAAGCGCGTTCAGCCAGCTTCCCCACAGAACCATCTTGTTGATGCCAAAGCGGACCGAGTAGCGCCCGCTCAGGAAATTGCCGAAGAAATAGCCAAGTGCCGGCGCGCCGAAATAGATGCCGATTTCTGCCGCGGTCATGCCAAAGACCTCGGTTCCGATGAAGGGGGCGCCGCCGAGATAAGCAAAGAACGCACCGGACGAAAACGCGGAAGACAGGGAGTAACCCCAAAACCGCGGAGACGTGAGGAGTTCGGGGTATTCCCGAAACTGCTGCAACAGTGTCTTGCCGCTTTTGATGCTGGTTTCACCGAAATCCGAATAAGTCAGCCAGATCGCAAGAGCGCCGACCAGAAAAGGAAACCAGAAGTTGGCTTTCCAGCCAAAGACCTCTTCCAGGATGCCGCCAATTGCTGGACCGATCATCGGAACGACCGCCATGCCCATGGTGACATATCCAATCATCGAGGCGGCTTTGTCCTGTTCGTAAAGGTCGCGAACGGCGGCTCGGCTGAGGACCATCCCGACCACGACAACGGCCTGAGACATTCGAAACGCCAGGAAAATCTCGACATTCGGGGCATAGATGCAACCCAAAGTCGCCAGCAAAAAAAGCCCGAGCCCCCACAGCATAACGGGCCTGCGCCCGGCCTTGTCCGCTATCGGGCCAATCAGTATCTGCAGCACCGCATTTATCAGCAGGTACAGGGCAATCGACAGCTGCATCACCCGGTATTCCGTCTCAAAATACTCCGCCATGTTGGGCAGGCTGGGCAGAAACAGATTCATGCTCAGGGCCGAAAGCCCCGATAGGATGACCAATGTCGTGATTGAAGGCGGCGATCTGCGCACCGAGGTCGAGCTGAATTGCATGATGTGCATGTATAGGGGGCGCAGATGAGATTACCATCGGCCTCGCAGCGTCAATCGAAAAATTAACAAATTTACACTATTCACTGACTTGATTGCCAATAGTTTGCAAATTTGCCGAAAGTTGCTTTGGTCCTTTCGTGACTCCGTATAAGGTCCGGCCAAATTTTACAGGGGTTATCGTCATGAAAGACATCCTTTCCGAGCTTGAAGATCGCCGTAACGATGCGCGGCTGGGCGGTGGGCAAAAGCGGATCGATGCGCAGCATGCGCGGGGCAAACTGACGGCGCGCGAGCGGATCGAGTTGCTACTGGACGAAGACAGCTTTGAAGAATTCGATATGTTCGTCAGCCATCGCTGTACTGATTTCGGAATGGAAAATCAGAAACCTGCGGGCGACGGTGTTGTGACCGGATGGGGCACGATCAACGGTCGCATGGTCTATGTGTTCAGTCAGGACTTCACGGTTTTCGGCGGCTCGCTGTCTGAAACTCACGCACAGAAGATCTGCAAGATCATGGATATGGCAGTGCAGAACGGAGCCCCGGTGATCGGTATCAACGACTCGGGTGGTGCGCGTATTCAGGAAGGTGTTGCGTCACTGGCGGGTTACGCCGAAGTGTTCCAGCGTAACATCATGGCCTCGGGCGTTGTGCCGCAGATCAGCGTAATCATGGGGCCCTGTGCGGGCGGCGCGGTTTATAGCCCGGCGATGACCGACTTTATCTTCATGGTCAAAGACACATCCTACATGTTCGTGACCGGTCCCGACGTTGTCAAAACCGTAACAAACGAGGTCGTGACGGCGGAAGAGTTGGGTGGTGCGTCTACTCACGCAAAGAAGTCTTCGGTCGCCGACGGTGCATTTGAGAACGATGTCGAGGCGCTGGCCGAAGTGCGCCGTCTGGTTGATTTCCTGCCGCTCAACAACCGCGAAAAGCCGCCTGTGCGTCCGTTCTTTGACGAACCCGATCGCATTGAATCTTCGCTGGACACGCTGGTTCCGGACAACCCGAACACGCCCTACGACATGAAGGAACTGATCGCGAAGGTCGCGGATGAGGGTGATTTCTACGAAATCCAGGAGGATTTCGCGAAGAATATCATCACCGGTTTCATCCGGCTTGAGGGGCAGACCGTTGGCGTCGTGGCCAACCAGCCGATGGTTCTGGCCGGATGTCTGGACATCGACAGCTCGCGCAAGGCTGCACGGTTCGTGCGCTTCTGTGACTGTTTTGAAATTCCGATCCTGACACTTGTCGACGTTCCGGGTTTCCTGCCCGGCACCAGCCAGGAATATGGCGGCGTGATCAAACACGGCGCAAAGCTTCTGTTCGCCTATGGCGAGGCAACGGTTCCGAAAGTAACCGTCATCACGCGCAAGGCTTACGGCGGAGCCTATGACGTTATGGCGTCGAAGCACTTGCGTGGCGATTTCAATTACGCCTGGCCGACAGCCGAGATCGCAGTGATGGGCGCCAAGGGCGCGACCGAAATCATTCACCGCGCCGATCTGGGCGACGCGGACAAAATCGCGCAGCATACGCAGGACTACGAGGATCGCTTTGCCAATCCCTTCGTCGCGGCCGAGCGCGGATTTATTGACGAAGTGATCATGCCACACTCTACGCGTCGCCGTGTCTCGCGCGCATTTGCGAGTTTGCGGAACAAGAAGCTGAAGAACCCGTGGAAAAAGCACGACAATATCCCGCTTTGATCGCCGGGGTGGGGCGGCCCACCTCAAATTGGCGACGGTCTGCCGACGTTGATGGCGGAACGATTGCGAAGCCGAAAATCCGACTTTGAGGCCGAAACAGGTTTATGGAACAACCAGCCAGAAACAGATTAGCGCGGCGTGTCAACGCTGCGCCCGCGACCCCGGAGAGAGGAGCCTGCCACTGGCGGTGCTGGGGTCGCGCATTTGTTTTAGCTGGCGCGTTGCTTGCATCCCCTGCGGAAGTACTGGCCCAAAGCCTTCTGCCTGTTCCGTCAGGCCAGCCAGTCGAGCTGAGCGATGTTCTGCTGGACAACAACCCGGGTGAATTGTGGCTTAGGTTTCGCTTCATTGCCCCCAAGATCGGTTCGACAGTTGGGCGGATCGGTTATGATGTGGCGTCGGCCGATATGGCGCATCTTTGTGAAATCCTGGCGGTTCCCTATGTGGCGAAGCATGAACTTGAGCCGGCGCGCGTCGTGATTTCCTTTTCCGACCGCGCCACCGAATTCGGTAATGCCGCGCCCGACGCAACGCAGTTCTTCGAGGCCTACCGGTTGGAGAATTCCCGGTGTATCTGGGAAGGGCTCTGATCATGATCGGTGATTTTCATGACATCAGTGCGTTTCAGAAAAAACCGGCGACCGTGGAGGTGCGCGCAATGAAACCAGCTCTGGTTGGATGTAAGTCCTTTTTCCTTTTCAAGATGTTGATGGCCGAGGTTCAGGTATGCTGAAGCATCGTGGTTTCCCCGGCCGTCTGTCCGGTACCGATTTCCAGTTCGTCATCCGGCGCGCCAACCCCAAAGGTGTAACGCCTCTGACCCGGCGCGAGCGTTTCCGGGATCGCAAACCAGCGGACCGGCGCGCGGACGCAGCGTTCATGGAAGCGTTGTGGGAACATTTCGGTGACCGGCCGTTTGAGCGTGGAAATCTGGACGCAGGGCGGCTGAGCTGGCTGTTCGGGCGGGAAGTGATTGCGGCAGAAGACCCGTTCGACCCTGCCAGCTACGATGCGTTGCTGGTGATTGATCTGGACGTCGCGCGCCATTCCTTTCCTGAAATCTTCGACGGGGTGCGCTGATCGTGTTTGCCGTCGCGTCCCATATCCGCCAAAGGAAAACCCTGCCCGAAGCCGGGCAGGGCTGTTATGGGATGTCAGAAGTTCAGCTGCGCCGCCAGTTGGACCCGGTCGCCGTCAAACGTCCGTCCAGTGGGTGCATCGTTCCGCTCGCCAAAGAAGTACTCGGCGCTGAATGTCAGGTTATCGGTTGCCTGGTAAAAGGCGTTCACATGGATCGTCTCAAGCTCGGTGAAGGACAACGTACCGGTCGGGGTGGGCAGATCGTAATCTTCGCGACCATAGGCGATACCGACATTCCATTTCGTACCAATGTCCTGGCGGAACTCGATGGTATAGCCGTCGACGTCATTTGCCCGGCCGTTGACGATGGCATCGCCCAGGCCGATCAGGTAGGGGCCAAGCGCCTCACCGTCGACGTAGTTGACCTGAAACAGCCCCCCCTGCCACGGCCGGACCGAGCCCGAGAGGGTAAAGCCTGTCTGATCGACTTCGACCGTGCCGGATTCGGCCTTGCCATAGAGGGCGGATGCGCGGGCAATATATGTGCCGTCGTGGTACTCGATGGCACCGGTGAAAACCGGATCTCTCGAATTGGACGCGCTGACATTCTCTTCGATCGAAGCCGAGAATGTGGTGTTGGACCCAAGGGTATTGGAGTAGCGCACCTGTGGCACACGAGCGAAAGGTATGCCGACAGGACCGTTGAATTCAACCGAGGTCGGATAGGTGTCCAGCGGCTGGAAATTGGTCCAGTACTGACCGATCAGCCAGCTGTCTCCGATCGTGATATTGGCATGGCGCAGGCGCAGTTCAGCCGCTCCGCCCGAGGCGAACAGATCCAGTTCCAGCTGACCTCCGATTTCGCCGATACCGGAAGGCGTGCTGGTACGCAGCCCGATTCGGGACTGACGAACAGTCGCGCCGAATGTGCCACTGGTCTCGTTTGCAGGCTCACCGATGTTGTTTACGAAGGCTGTGTCACCCTGGTCGTAGTCGAAGTCGTAGAAGAAATCGGCCTTGATATATCCGTAGACGTCCAGAGTGGTATTGCCGATCCTCAGATCGCCGGTCCCGGCACCGGGTTTGGCGGCCTCCAGCGCTTCGACACGGGCGCGCAGGGCATCCAGTTCGGCCTGGGTCTGGGCATCCTGGGCGTTGGCCTTCAATCCGCTGAATCCGAGCGCAGAGACGGCGAGCAGAAGGGCCGTTTTTCTCTTTATTATCATTTGGGTATTTCCTTGTATGCGAGTGTGCACAAGCACAATTCCACGACCCAAAATCCGATGGAAATCACGAGAACGGGACAAAATCGGCCCGATTTCTCAAGCAATCGTGCGGGAAATCCCAAGCACCTTCACGGGTGGGTGAAAGAGGGTCGTAACGCACGGAAATCGAGAGAAAATTTGGCCTTCGAATTCCATGGCGTTCGTGATTTGCCTTTTGCCCAAATCGCCCTTGGAAACCGGGTCTGTAACAGGAATGTGACACCTTCTGGTGTGCTGAAATATGGATACGGCAAAGGTCTTGTCGGCGCGAAATTGCGCGGCATTACGCAGGATGGGCAAAATCCAGCCGGTATTCGGGGTGGAAACAATACTTTGTTTGCTGCCGGGATTGTGCCGTGCATGGTGGAAGGGCCGTGCGGCTCTAGTTTGCCTGCGTCGCACAAGCACCTACTATTCCGTACCCCTTCCTATCGCGGGCAGGCTTGTGTTCCCCACAATATCCTGCCCGCGTTTTTCTTTTCTCAGACAGTAGGCAACAAGCGGCAAAAAACTGCGCAAAAAGTTTGGTTGCCGCCGTTGTTATTGCATAACAATGCGGGCTTCCGGCATCTGGCCGCAAGGAAACCAAGAAATCTGAAGGGGCAGAAACCATGCAAACCTCACGCATCTTCCTTGTGGTCGCGGCCTGCGCAGGCCTTGCGGCCTGTGGCGAAACCACCGGCGAACAAGCGGTCATCGGCGGCGGAGCGGGCGCCCTGGGCGCGGTCGTTCTGGACGCAAACCCGGTCGTCGGCGCTGCGGTCGGTGCCGCGGGCAACGTACTGTATTGCAAGTCGCAGGGTACCTGCGACTAACTCAAAGTTTTTTGGGGCGCGTACCGCTCCGTCCGCCATCATGCAGAACGCCGTCGCGGGGGTGTCCCCTGCGGCGGCGTTTTGCATTTCCAGAACACCAAGCCAAAGGACGTCTCATGTTCAACAAGATCCTGATCGCCAACCGGGGCGAGATCGCCTGCCGGGTCATCAAGACCGCTCGCAAGATGGGTATCGGTACGGTCGCCATTTATTCTGACGCCGACAAGAACGCGTTGCACGTTTCGATGGCGGATGAGGCGGTGCATATCGGACCGCCACCGGCGAACCAGTCCTACATCGTGATCGACAAGGTGATGGATGCCATCCGTCAAAGCGGTGCACAGGCGGTCCATCCCGGTTATGGCTTCTTGTCCGAGAACTCGAAATTCGCCGAAGCGCTTGAGGCCGAAGGCGTCGCTTTTGTTGGCCCCCCGGTGGGTGCGATCGAAAGCATGGGTGACAAGATCACCTCGAAGAAGATCGCGCAGGACGCCGGTGTTTCGACGGTTCCCGGTTACATGGGCCTGATCGAAGATGCCGCCGAGGCGGTCAAGATCTCGAACGACATCGGCTATCCCGTCATGATCAAAGCCAGCGCCGGTGGTGGCGGCAAGGGGATGCGGATTGCCTGGAATGACGAAGAAGCACGCGAGGGTTTCCAGTCGTCCAAGAACGAAGCGGCGAATTCCTTCGGCGACGACCGAATTTTCATCGAGAAATTCGTGACCCAGCCGCGGCACATCGAAATTCAGGTTCTTTGCGACAGCCATGGTAACGGCATCTATCTGGGCGAACGCGAATGTTCGATCCAGCGCCGGAACCAGAAAGTGGTGGAAGAGGCACCGTCGCCGTTCCTTGATCCCGAAACACGCAAGGCGATGGGGGAACAGGCGGTCGCGCTGGCAAAGGCCGTGAACTACGCCAGTGCGGGCACTGTGGAATTCATCGTCGATGGGGAAAAGAACTTCTACTTCCTTGAAATGAACACCCGTTTGCAGGTGGAACACCCGGTGACGGAACTGATCACCGGCGTCGATCTGGTGGAACAGATGATCCGGGTGGCCGCAGGTGAGACGCTTTCGATTACGCAGGATGACGTGACCCTGACCGGCTGGGCGATCGAAAACCGTCTTTATGCCGAGGATCCGTATCGCAACTTCCTGCCGTCGATTGGCCGTCTGACCCGCTATCGTCCGCCGCAGGAAGTCGCAGCCGGTCCGTTGCTGGTCAACGGCAAATGGCAGGGTGAGGCCCCCTCGGGCGAAGCCGCAGTGCGCAATGATACCGGCGTCTATGAGGGCGGCGAGATCAGCATGTATTACGACCCGATGATCGCCAAGCTCTGCACCTGGGCACCAACCCGTGAGCAGGCGATTGAGGCGATGCGTGTGGCGCTGGACAGTTTCGAGGTTGAAGGCATCGGCCACAACCTGCCGTTCCTGTCTGCCGTCATGGATCACCCGAAATTTGTCAGCGGCGACATGACCACGGCGTTTATTGCCGAAGAATACCCAGACGGCTTCGATGGCGTTCAACTACCCGAGGTCGAGTTGCGGCGGATCGCGGCCTCGTGTTCTGCCATGCACCGGGTTGCCGAAATTCGCCGTACCCGCGTATCGGGCCGGATGGACAACCACGAACGCAAGGTTGGCACCGAATGGACGGTGACGTTGCAGGGGCAGGAGTTTGACACAACAATTGCCGCCGACCCCGGAGGTTCAACGGTGAGCTTCGCAGATGGCACTGTGCACCGTGTGTCCTCAGACTGGACGCCAGGTGATCAACTGGCAGTACTGGATGTGGATGGCAATCCATTGGTGCTGAAGGTGGGCAAGGTTTCGGGCGGGTTCCGCATCCGAAACCGGGGCGCGGATATCAAGGTGCACGTGCGCACCCCGCGTCAGGCCAAACTGGCCAGGCTGATGCCGGAAAAACTGCCGCCGGATACTTCGAAAATGCTGCTGTGCCCGATGCCCGGCCTGATCGTGAAGATCGATGTCGAATTGGGGCAGGAGGTTCAGGAAGGTCAGGCGCTGTGCACCGTCGAGGCGATGAAGATGGAGAACATCCTTCGCGCCGAGAAAAAAGGCGTGGTCTCGAAGATCAACGCAGGTCCCGGCGACAGTCTCGCCGTGGACGACGTGATCATGGAATTCGAGTGACCATGGCTGCGCTTTTGTCATATCTCCAAGGGCCACCGGCGATCATCGCCGGGGCCAATGGGCTTGGCGAAAGTGCTCAGCCGCCCTCGCGCCGCTCGCGAATCTCGCGTTCGCGCAAGGGGGTCTTGTCGATGGAGCGGCCAATCTCGCGCACGCTCCACGGGCTGGGCTTGCGCAGTTTCACCACCCCGTCTTTGTCGACAAACACCATCTGGAATCCACGCGGGCGCAGTTGTGAACGAATGGGCGACCGCGCCTTGGGATCGGTATCCGTCAGCACGATAACGTCGCGGTCGCGCATGGCGTCTTCACCTTCCAGCAGCATGTCGATCTGTTGCTGGAACCGCGGATCGGCAGGTGTATCGGCAAAGACAACGATGGGTCGGCTGACCCATAGGAACTCGTCCAGTTCGCTGTCGCCAGCGGGTCGGACAAAACTGTCATCTGCTGGTGCTGTGCCATCGGCGGCCAGCGCGGCCAGCGGGAATAGTGCCGAGAAAACAAGGGCAAGCGTGCGTGTCATATGGCCTCCTGTTCCACTGAATATAGCCACTGTGCAGGCGATTGCGACCAGCGATTTGCACTCAACGCTCAATTTTCCGCGCCCGGGCCGGATTGAAGGGCGGGATTGAACATACGTGTGCTGTCGCAAACCGGCCGCGCCCCGAATTGATAAGAGGAAATCGAAATGACCGACACGAAGGACTGGAAAGCGCTTGCCGAGAAAGAGCTGCGCGGTCGTCCGTTGGATGATCTGACCAAAGAGACGCTGGAAGGCATCGACGTCAAACCGCTGTATACGCCTGAGGACACGGCGGAACTGCCGCATATGGGGTCTTTGCCGGGTTTCGGGCCGTTTACGCGCGGTGTAAAGGCGACGATGTACGCAGGCCGTCCGTGGACCATCCGCCAATATGCGGGCTTTTCCACCGCCGAGGAATCGAACGCATTCTATCGTCGCAACCTGGCGGCCGGTCAGCAGGGCGTGTCGGTGGCCTTCGATCTGGCGACACACCGGGGCTATGACAGTGACCACCCGCGCGTTGTCGGAGACGTGGGTAAGGCTGGTGTGGCCATTGACAGCGTTGAGGACATGAAGATTTTGTTCGACGGCATCCCGCTGGACAAGGTCTCGGTCTCGATGACGATGAACGGCGCGGTGATTCCGATTCTGGCGAGCTTCATCGTTGCGGGCGAAGAACAGGGCCACGACAAGTCCGTCCTGTCCGGCACCATTCAGAACGACATTCTGAAAGAGTTTATGGTGCGCAACACCTATATCTATCCGCCTGAACCGTCGATGAAAATCATCTCGGATATTATCGATTACACGTCGAACGAGATGCCCAAGTTCAACTCGATCTCGATCTCGGGCTATCACATGCAAGAGGCCGGAGCGAACCTGGTGCAGGAACTGGCCTATACGCTGGCTGACGGGCGCGAATATGTTCGTGCCGCGACGCAAGCCGGGATGGATGTGGACAAGTTCGCAGGTCGCCTGTCGTTCTTCTTTGCCATCGGCATGAATTTCTTCATGGAGGCCGCCAAACTGCGTGCCGCGCGGACGCTGTGGCACCGCGTGATGACCGAGTTCGGGGCAAAGTCTGAACGATCCAAGATGTTGCGCACCCATTGCCAGACTTCCGGGGTGTCGCTGCAGGAGCAGGACCCCTATAACAATGTGATCCGTACCGCCTATGAGGCGATGAGCGCGGTTTTGGGCGGCACCCAGTCGCTGCACACAAATGCTTTGGACGAAGCGATTGCGTTGCCGACCGATTTCTCGGCCCGCATCGCGCGGAACACGCAATTGATCCTGCAAGAGGAAACCGGCGTGACGGATGTGGTCGATCCGCTGGCGGGTTCCTACTACGTCGAAAGCCTGACCAATGAGCTGATCGAAAAAGCCTGGACCCTGATGGATGAGGTCGAGGAGATGGGCGGCATGACCAAGGCCGTTGCCTCGGGTATGCCCAAGCTGCGGATCGAGGAAAGCGCAGCCCGTCGTCAGGCCATGATCGACCGGGGCGACGAGGTAATCGTTGGCGTCAACAAGTACCGCAAGGAACAGGAAGACCCGATCGACATTCTCGACGTCGACAATGTCGCCGTGCGCGAGGCTCAGGTCGCGCGGCTGGAACGTATCCGCGCAACGCGGGACGAGGCAGCCTGCCAGCAGGCGCTGGACGCATTGACCACCACAGCCCGCGAGGGTGGAAACCTGCTGGCTGCTGCGGTCGAGGCCGCCCGCGCCCGCGCATCCGTAGGAGAGATCAGCATGGCAATGGAAAAGGAATTCGGTCGCCACCGCGCCGAAGTGAAAACGCTGGCCGGTGTCTATGGAGCAGCCTATGAGGGTGACGAAGGTTTTGCCGCAATCCAGAAATCCATCGAAGATTTCGCCGAGGCCGAAGGCCGCCGCCCCCGCTTGCTGGTCGTCAAGATGGGGCAGGATGGTCATGACCGGGGTGCCAAGGTGATTGCGACGGCCTTTGCGGACATCGGGTTTGACGTCGACGTTGGCCCTCTGTTCCAGACACCAGCCGAGGCGGCTCAGGATGCCGTCGACAATGACGTCCACGTGGTCGGCATTTCTTCACAGGCGGCAGGCCACAAGACACTGGCCCCGCAACTGGTCGAGGAACTCAAGAAAGCCGGTGCCGAGGATATCATCGTGATCTGCGGCGGGGTGATCCCACAGCAGGATTATCAGTTCCTCTACGACCACGGCGTCAAAGCGATCTTTGGTCCGGGCACCAATATCCCCGAAGCGGCACAGGATATTTTGCGCCTGATCGGCGAAGCCAAGGGGTAAGGCCCAGACAAGATTTTTCAACGAAGAATCTTGTGGCGCAGATGTCCGAGGACAGCTTTATTGGGAAAGGCAGGCGTTTTCTGCGCTGCCTTTTATGATGGGGTGGAAATGGAACTGGATCATCTGGCCGTCGCAGGGGAAACGCTGGAGGCTGCTGCCGCGCATGTCGAGGACGCCTTGGGGGTCAGGCTTGAGACAGGCGGCAAGCATGAGAAATTCGGTACTTATAACAAGCTGCTGGGACTTGAAGATGGCTTGTATCTGGAAGCGATTGCAGTTGACCCGAATGCGGCGCAACCCGAGCGCACCCGGTGGTTCGATCTGGACCGGTTTCAGGGTGCACCGCGCCTGACCAACTGGATCTGCCGTGTGAAGGATATCGAGGCGGCCATCATGCCAGGTGGCCCGTTCGACCCGACAGATCTGGAGCGCGGGGCGCTGCGCTGGCGTATGATCGTGCCGTCGTCCGGGCGCCTGCCTTATGACAACCTCTATCCCGCACTCATACAGTGGCAGGGCGATCTGCACCCCGCCGGAATGTTGCAGGCCAGTGGTTGCCGGTTGCTGAGATTGCTGGTGTCCCATCCCGAAGCCGCGAAACTTGCCCAAAGCACCGGGCCGGTTGAGGGTGTCGAATTTCACCAGGGCTCGCCGGGCCTGCGCGCTGAATTCGAGACACCAAACGGACGTCGCGTTCTGGAATGAGGGTTCGGCAGGCACAGATTGCGGATGCACCGGCGATTGCTAAAATTACCAACGCGATCATCAGGGATACCCTGGTTACGTTCACAACCGAGGAGCGGTCTACCGCCGGAATTGCAGCCGACATCGAAGCCCGCGGCACGGGGTTTTTGGTGGCAGAACTGGATAGCGAGGTTGTCGGTTTCGCTTCGTATACTCGGTTTCGATCCGGGCCGGGGTATGCCGAATGCCGCGAGCACTCGATTCAACTAGCTCCATCAGCACGTGGCAAGGGGATCGGCCGCGCGTTGATGAGCCGGTTGGAAGAGGTGGCCCGGGCCGACAGCGTCCACGTGCTTGTGGCGGGAATATCCTCGGAAAATCCGGCTGCCATCGCCTTTCACGCTCGCGTCGGTTTTGCCGAAGTCGGACGAATGCCCCAAGTGGGCTGCAAATGGGGCCGCAGGTTGGATCTGGTACTGATGCAGAAAATTATTGGTCAGGACTGATCTGTCGCACCTGACACGCGCGATTTGTGGCGCTAGGGTGCGGCCATGTCGATCTGGACCCGTATATCCGATGCGCTGAGCGCACTGGCACAAGGTGAAAGCCTGACTGCCGTTTTTGAGAAACTGCGCTCACCGCCCGAAAGGTCGGTGGCCTTTACAATCGCTGTAATCGCGCTGGGGGCCAAGATGGCCAAGGCAGACGGGCAGGTGACGCGGGACGAGGTTACGGCCTTTCGCGATGTGTTCCAGATTGCCCGCGAAGACGAAGAAGGCGCGGCGCGGGTGTTCAACATGGCCCGTACCGACGTGGCTGGCTATCAGGACTATGCCCGCAAGATCGCCCGGATGTTCGACGAAGACAGCACGACGTTGTGCGACCTGATGGAAGGCCTGTTTCACATCGCCATGGCCGACGGGTTTTATCACCCGAACGAAAACGAGTTTCTGGAAGAAGTCAGCCGGATATTCGGGCAAACCGACGCTCAGTTTCTGGCGCTGCGCGCCCGGTTCGTGCCGGATGCCCCAAACGATCCGTATACCGTTCTGGGCGTGACAAGGGACATGCCGTTGACCGAAATTCGCAACATCTGGCGCAAGCTAGTGCGCGAAACCCATCCTGACGCCATGATGGCGCGCGGCGTGCCCGAGGAGGCAATCCGGCTGGCCGAGAAAAAGATGATCGACATCAACCGCGCCTGGGACGAAATAAACGGTGCAAAGGTCTGAACGGATGCGTTTGGCGACCTACAATATCGAATGGTTCGCCAACTTGTTTGATCGCCAGGATCGTCTGATCGTCGATGACGGCTGGTCCGGCCGCTATGATGTCACCCGGGCCCAGCAGGTCGAGGCGATCGCCAAGGTTCTGACGGCCATCGACGCAGATGCCATTCTGATCGTTGAGGCCCCAAACACCGGCAAAACCCAGAACACCGTCCGCGCGTTGCAGGGTTTTGCGGAAGCCTTCGATTTGCGCACCACTCATGCGGTCATGGGCTTTGCCAATGAAACCCATCAGGAACTGGCACTTTTGTTTGATCCTCAGTTGATGATGGTGCGCCATGATCCAAAGACGCGGTCTGCGCAGCCATTCGACCATCAGACAGCACCCCGGTTTGACACCGAATTTCGGATTGATCTGGATATCGACGCAACCGAGGATGTTGTGCTTTTTTCAAAGCCACCGATGGAATTGGCGGTGGAAACAAAGTCGGGTGCGAAATTTCGCCTGATTGGGGCACATCTGAAATCCAAAGCGCCGCACGGCGCGGAAAGCCGGGACGAGGCGATCCGGATTTCAATTTCCAACCGGCGCAAACAACTGGCTCAGGCGATCTGGCTGGCCCGGCGCGTCGAACAGCACATTGCCGAGGACGAACCGGTGATTTTGCTGGGTGATCTGAATAACGGCCCGGGCCTGGACGAGTTCGAGAACCTGTTCGGGCGCTCATCCGTCGAGATTTTGTTGCAGTCCGGTTTGTTTGATCCCAATGCCGCAACCGCCTACGGCTCTGTCGGCGGGGAAACACCTTCGACGGCCCGGTTTGTGCGCCGGGACAAGGGAGATTTTCTTGAGGCATTGCTGGATTACATCATGATCAGCGATCCGCTGCGCCAGCGAAATCCGGTCTGGCGAATCTGGCATCCGTTGCGGGACGACGCGATCCGTTCGAACGCGGAATTGCGGGACGCACTGCTGACGGCCTCGGACCATTTTCCCGTAACTCTGGATATTGACCTGTGATCTTTCAACGCCTTCCCGCAGTGCTTATGTTTGGCCCCATGAAACGAGTGCTTTTGATAAGTCTGATCGTGACGTCCACTGCGTTCCCAGCCAGCGCGCAGGAAGATACCGGCAAGTCCCTGATGGAGCGCGGCGCCGAGCTTTTCTTCGAAGGCCTGCGCAAGGAAATGGAGCCCACGCTCGATGATTTGCGCGACCTGGCTGAACAGTTTGGTCCTGCCATGCTGTCCTTTTTTGAGGAAATGGGACCGGCACTGGCAGAAATGACCAAGGAGATACAGGACTGGAGCGTTTATGAGGCACCGGAGATCCTGCCCAATGGCGATATCATCATCCGCCGGAAACCGCAGGACGACACCCCGCAAACTCCTGAGGAAAAACCAGAGCTGGACGAAGGTGTAACGGATATCTGAGCGTTTACAGGGGATTACCCCTTGATGATAACCTTGGTCTCGGACTTCAATGCCTGAGCCAGAGAGCCGAAGCGTGCTTCGGCGGTTTCGTTGAACAGCGGTTCGGCGGCTTTCGGCAAAATCAGATCCAACTGGCGTTTCTTTGGGAAATAACGAAGTTTGCCCATCGTGGCGTCATTCTTCATCCACAGCATTGCGCCAAAGCGCATTGCCTTGCCCAGAATCTCGGCCTGCTTCTGACTCTTTTCATCCAGCAGTTCATATTGCGGCGCGAACCGGTTACCTTCGCGTTTGTTGCGGTAGCGGTGCTGCAAGGCCAGACCAATGAACACCCTTTCCGAATGCTTCAGCCCACCCAGATTGGCGCGGGTCACGTAGTCGAAACAGACCTCTGCCCGATAATCGGGATGAGCGCGCCAACTGACATCGTGCAGAAGGCAAGCGGCCTTGACCAGCCGGACGCGGGTTGACGGGGCCGATTTGAACAGCGGCATGACGAAATCGAACAGGTGTTTTCCAAAACCGGGCAGACGGGCGTCCTTGGCTTCCGAAAAGCGGCTGGCCTCGATCAGCGGGTCGCAATCGCGCAGGCTTTGCGGCATCTGTTCGTACAGAAGCCCTTCGCGGATTCCATAGCTTGAAATGGCGATGTCCTTGGGTTTGAAAGTGCGGATCAGTCGGGACAGCACATCCATCGCATAAGGGATAAGCGCCATGCGCGAGCTGGACACACCAGCCCGGCTGCGCAGTTTCTCGGGGTCGCCCTTTTCGATGAACCGGATGGTTTCGCGTACCTGCTTGTGGGTCATCCTGTATTCATGCAGAACGTTCAGCGGATAACCCCGCCGCAGCATGTCCAGCCGTGCAAAGGCGCGCCAGCTGCCGCCCACCAGGAACAGGCGATCCCGCTGGGGGCCCAACTGATCGCGCAACTCTTCCATGGTGGATTTGATGTGCGCCTTGCGGGCACGACGCCCGCCCTTGATGTCCCGCAATTTCAGCGGACCCAGCGCCGATGTCACGCGGCGGCCGGTCTGGCCTTCGCCGATCTCGGCCAGTTCCATGGATGAACCGCCAATATCGCAGATCAGACCGTATGCACCCGGCCATCCCAGAAGCACGCCCTGCGCGGAAAAACGGGCCTCTTCCAGACCATCGATGATCGAAACGTGCAGGCCGGTTTCGGCTTTGACCTCGTCGCAAAACTCCTGCCCGTCCTTGGCTTCGCGTACCGCGGCGGTTGCGACAACGTGCAGACCGGGCAGATCAAGGTTGTCGGCCAGATGCTGGAACCGGCGCAGGGCATCCAAGGCGCGAACACGCCCTCTGGGGTTCAGGTGCCCGGTCTCCGACAGACCCGCGCCCAGTTCGCACATCACCTTTTCGTTGTAGAAATACGCGGGCGAGCGGGCCGCCCCATCGAATATGACCATACGGACCGAGTTCGACCCGACATCGACAACACCGACCCGGGACAAGTCCCTGACGCGGGGATCAGCAAAAAGCGGTCTTCCGAAAGGTCCCCAGTCGGGGATGGTGGTATCGATAGTCTGATCCATGTCTTTCCCAGATGTTCCTGTCTCAGGATGCGAAATCACCGGATTCGGGTCAATCTCTTCAATGGCCGTCGCCGGCATGGTGTTTCAGAACCCGGATCGCCAGCGCCCGAGTGATGTCGCGCCTTTCCGACAGCGCGAGCTTGTCCAGTTGCGCCACGACCTCTGCCGCCGTTTCGAAACGCCGGTCCATGTGCTTGACCAGATAGGAAATCACCTCGGGTCCGGGGTTGAGCTGCCGGTCCACGAACAGTTTGGCCAGCACGGCCCCCAAGAGGGCGTCATCAGGCGGGTCCAGGGCGACCTGATGGGCGCCTTCGATACGGCTTTGCAAATCGGCCAGAGGCAGCTGCCAAAGCTTCGGCGCCAGCCGCCCGGTCATCAACAGCGCGTGGCCTTCGGCCAGAACAAGATTGTGCAAATGAAACAGCGTTTTCTGTTTTTCAGCGTCATCTGCGATCATGGGGACATCTTCGACGGCGACCGAAGTCCGGGCCAATTCGGGCACCTCACCGTGCTTCAGATCGGTGGCCGAAATGATCCGTCCGCCGGTTTCCGCCGCCCATACATGCGACAGATGTGTTTTTCCTGAACCTGCCGGCCCGCTGAGCACCAGTTTGTTGCCTGGCCAGGACGAGGCGGAAATCATTGCCACCGCCAGAGCGTTGGCGGGGGAAACAAAAAAATCCTCGCGTCCCAGCGCGGTTTTCGCCGGAAGGTCAAAGCTGAGCTGGCGTGCCATTTACTTGTCTTCCTGATCCAGCCCTTCCAGCCCGGTATACAGGCGGCTTTCCAGATATTTCGAAGTGGCAAACCGGGCCAGTACGCCGAGTGCTGCGGCGACCGGAACAGCCACCAACATGCCCACAAAACCGAACAGTGCCCCAAACACGGACAGCGCCAGCAGCAGCCAGACCGGATGCAGACCGACCGAATTGCCGACAAGTTTGGGTGTCAGGAAATTGCCTTCCGTCACTTGCCCAAGTGCGAATACACCAGCGACCAGCCCGATATGGGCCCAGTCACCCCAGAACTGAAACAGCGCCAGCCCGATCGCCAGCGTGCCGCCGATCAGCGCCCCCAGATACGGGATGAAGGTGACGAGCCCGGCAATGAACCCGACAATCAGCCCGAACTGCAGACCGACAAGCATCAGCGCGATGGCATAGTACGTGCCCAGGATCAGACAGACCGTTCCCATGCCCCGCACGAACGAGGCCAGTACATCATCGATTTCCCCGGCCAGCTTCTTGATTGTCGGCGCATGGTCACGCGGCAAAAGCTCGGCTATACGCGCAATCATGCGGTCCCAGTCCAGCAGCAGGTAAACGGTAACCACCGGCACGATGACCAGCAAAACGACCACGTTTATTGCCGATCCCAACGAGGCAACGACTGTTTGCAGGACATCGCCGGTCTTCGACTTAAGGGTCTCGCCAAGAGAAACCAGAAACTGATGCGAGTTGGACTGACGGTCCAGCAGGGACGGAAATTGTCTTTCGATAAACCCGCGTAGTTCCTTGAACAGGCTGGGCATGATCTCGACCAGATCGATCAGCTGAGTGATCAATGCGGGAACAACCATCAGGATGGCCAGGACGCAACCCAGCACACCGACAACGGTTATGATGCCCGTCGCCGCCATGCGCGAGAGACCCAGATTTTCAAGCCGATCCGCGACCGGATCCAGAAAATATGCAATCGCACCACCGATGACGAAGGGCAGAAGCACGTCCCCAAGAGCCCACAAAAGAAGGGCAATCACCACTGCGGCGATGCCCCAGTATCTGAGCTGATCCTTAACGGGCAAGGCCATATCGGTCCCCTGAGTTTGGCTCTTGCACGTGTTCTTGGCCCATGCGCGCCCGCGATGCAAGTGGTTCATGCCCGCCGAGATTTTGGGGTGTCAGCCGTGCAATGTTCCCAGTTCGGGGGTTTCCTCATCCGCCGTTTCATCTGACCAGTTTGTGCGCCATATTTCTGCTGACCAGTGCCCGCAATGGACTGCGGGCCGGTCAAAGCCGGGTAGGGGTGGCAATTGGGGTTGGATGACAACATCATGACGCGGCACGGCGAAATACGGAAAGGAATACCGTTCCCGCCCCGAGCGGTTGACGACCCGGTGCGGAGTTGATTTCAACCGTCCCCCCGACCAAAGCTCCAGCATGTCGCCGATATTGACGACAAAGCCACCGGGCGGGCAATCCGGAGTAATCCAGTCTCCGGCCCGCGTCTGAACCTCGAGCCCGCCGACGGGATCGGGCGCGATGATGGTCAGTGCGTCGGTGTCTTTGTGCGGATGAATGCCATAGCCCGCTTCCTCGGCGGCCTGAGGCGGGTAATGCAGCAAAGTCATATTGGTCATCGGGTCGCGGAACGCGTCGCGCAGACTGTCCGGCTCAAGCTTCAACCCGACTTCCAGCGCCCCAAGCAAATGGTCTGTGACGCGATCCAGTTCAGCCCAGTAATTCAGGATGATGTCCTGTGCGCCCGGGACTTCGCGCGGCCAGAGATTTGGCCCGTACAGGGCGCAGTCCTGACGGATACGCGCATCCGATGAGGTTTCGAAGTGCAGCTTGTAGCCTTCGTATTTGTCGGCGGTCCCCGATCCGTCGTTCGGGGTAAAAAATCCCATGGGAATATAGCCGCGATAATTGTCACGGGTGATGGCCTGATCCCATTTGCTGCTGTCATCGACGCCGAAGATCTCACGAACGCAGTCCCGAACCTGCTCGACCATATTCGAGGGAACGCCGGTGCCTGTAATCGATAGGAAGCCGATGCTGGTGCAAGCGTCCAGGATTTGCTGAACGGTGGTGTCAAAGCCCGGATGAGCCTTGTCGTTCAGAGGGGCAATGTCGATTGTAGGTATATGGTCCATCAGTTGATCCTCACCCCCTGGCGTTCAAGTTCGGCGTGAACCGGGCTCAGGTTCAATTCGTGCACGTCCTGATTGCTTTTGAGGGACAACGCCGCTGCAATTCCGGCACCCTGACCCATGACAGCACAACAGGCCATGTTTCGGGTCGCGGCATGGGCGACGCGGTCTGCGCCGTGCGAACGCCCCGCCACCAGCAGGCCCCGCACGCCTTTTGGCAGCATGGATCGGTAAGGGACCTGCATGTATCGGCCTGTGGTCGGTAAGATCAGGATGCCATAGCCGTCGATGAACTCGGGGTAGATGCCGATCGTGTCTTTGAACCGACCCTGATGGCGGGCGTCATCCTCGGTCATGTTATAGATCGCGTCGATCTTACGGGTGTCGCGGATGCCGATAGTCATCCCAAAGTTCCGCAGACGGGCGTTTTCACAACCGGGCATGAACCGGCGCAGCGCGTCAATGGCCAGCACCGACTGACGTCGGCCCTCGATCTCGCCGCGCGTCAGGCTGTCGGGGTCGGTGCCGTCTATCTCGGCGAGATGGATGAGGTTCATGTAGGTCAGCTCACCCGTGTCATGCATTGCGCCCCATGTACCGGCGATGGTGTTCAGATGCGGCGGGATCAACCCTTTATCAATGGCTTGTTGGAACGGTTTGTGCACGAAGGGCGAGAACATGTCGTCTTCTTTGCCGCTCGTCTCGATGTTCCACTCACCGCCGCCGCCCCAGTCCTTGTAGGTCTGCGGGTCGGATTTGACACCTTCCATAAATGCGCGTTTGTCGACACCGGCCAGATGGAACATGACCGAGGCCGCCATCATGTCTTCGCGTGGTGTCTTGTGGGTCGGTGCGCCTGCACGATGGGCCACATCAGCGTCCCCGGTGGCATCTATCACCACCTTGGCCAGTATCGCCTCGCGTCCTGCCTTGGATTCGGTGATGATCCCGGTGATCCGGTTGCCTTCCATGATCGGCGCAACAAACTGACGGTGCAGCATCGGATGCACGCCGGCCTCTTCGACCAGCTTGTCTGCCACCAGTTTGAAGCCCTCGCTGTCGAGCTCATAGCTTAGCGACTGGCTTTCCGGCACCGCAGCGCCCATCTCCTTGGCACGGGTTTCGAACTCCATGCCGATGCCGCCAGCTTCGACCGTCTGTTCGTGGCGATACCAGGCGAAACCTTCGACCCCGACAGCGGTGATGTTCCCCCCCATGCAACCGAAGCGGTCGACCAAGGACACTTCCGCCCCCGCCCGTGCCGCTGCCAGTGCGGCGGCAAGGCCGGCGGGGCCGGAACCTACAACAAGAACGTCGGTCTGATGAACTACGGGGATCTGGCGGGCGGGTTCCTGAATGGTTTGCACGGGGATCTCCTGAGAAAATGTTCCCGCTACCATCTTGAATGCTGACTGGCGGGTCAATCAAAAAACCGACTGCTCGGAGGTCGCAAAATCGCCAATGGCCGATTGCCCCCGGCGGGGCTTTGCAATAAGCAGCTTTGAAGTCGAATTCTCACCTTTGAAGGTCATACAATGCGCCTCAGCCGTTACTTTCTGCCCGTTCTCAAGGAAACCCCCTCCGAGGCTCAGATCGTCAGCCACCGGCTGATGCTGCGTGCCGGGATGATCAAGCAAGCCACGGCCGGGATTTATTCGTGGCTGCCGTTGGGTTTCAAAGTTCTGCGCAAGTTGGAAAACATCGTCCATGAAGAACAGGCGCGGGCGGGTCATATCGCCATCCAGATGCCTATTTTGCAATCCGCGGACCTGTGGCGGGAATCCGGACGTTACGACGATTACGGTCAGGAAATGCTGCGAATGCAGGACCGTCACGGGCGCGACATGTTGTATACGCCAACGGCCGAGGAACTGGTGACCGACATCTTCCGTGGCCATGTAAGCAGCTACAAGGATCTGCCGCTGACCCTCTATCAGATTCAATGGAAATTCCGCGATGAAATCCGCCCCCGCTTCGGCGTGATGCGTGGTCGTGAATTCTATATGAAGGACGGCTACAATTTCGACCTGAACAAGGAAGACGCGCTGCACGCGTATAACCGCCATCTGGTCAGCTACCTGCGCACTTACGAGCGTATGGGGCTGCAAGCCATCCCGATGCGCGCCGATTCCGGCCCCATAGGTGGTGACGACACGCATGAGTTCCTGGTTTTGGCTGATACCGGCGAGTCCGAAGTTTTCTATGACAGCGCCGTTACCGATCTGACCTTTGGCGACCGCGAGATCGATTATGACAACCGCGAGCAGTGTCAGGCGATCCTCGAGGAGTTCACCTCGAAATACGCGCGCACCGACGAAACCCATGACGAGGCGCTGTTCAACCAGATCCCGGAAGAGCGCCGCCGCGTGGCGCGCGGAATCGAGGTCGGCCAGATCTTCTATTTCGGCACCAAGTATTCCGAACCGCTGGGTGCAACCGTGCAAGGCCCCGACGGTAAGCCGGTTCCGGTTCACATGGGCAGCCACGGCATCGGTGTAAGCCGCCTGATCGGCGCGATCATCGAAGCCAGCCATGACGACAAGGGCATCATCTGGCCCGAGGGCGTGACCCCGTTCCATTGCGGTATCGTCAACCTGAAACAGGGTGATGAAGAAGCGGATGCGGCTTGCGACAAGATCTACAAGGCACTGACCGCGCTGGGGCTTGAGCCGCTTTATGATGACCGCAACGAGCGGGCAGGGGGCAAATTCGCAACCATGGACCTGATCGGCCTGCCGTGGCGCATCACTGTCGGTCCGCGCGGCCTGAAGAACGGCGTGGTCGAACTGACCAGCCGTCGCACCGGCGAAAGTGAGGAACTGAGCCCCGAGGCCGCGGTCACCAAGATCGCCGGGATTTATGAGCAGATCGCCTGAGCAGACCGACACGCCGCTGATCTCGGTGATCACGGCGACTTACAACCTGCTGTCCCAAGGGCGGCAGGACAGTTTTCTGGGCGTCATCGAATGCATGGCGCGGCAGAACTGCGTTCGGGCCGAGCATGTCATTCAGGATGGCGTTTCGTCGGATGGAACAACTGCGTTTCTGAATGAGGCGACGGCAGACGCCCTGCGTACACGCGTGATCAGCGCACCGGATGCCGGTCTGTACGATGCGATGAACAAGGGGGCACAGGCCGCGCGCGGAACGTATCTGCTGTTCCTGAACTCGGACGACGCTCTGGCGTCAGATGATGTGCTTAACATGGCGGCGGATCGGCTTGAGGCAACCGCGCCCGATTTCCTGTTCGGGTCGACACTGCGCAAACACGCGGACGGATACGAAAGCCGGGAGAAACGGATGTCACTTACGGCGGTCCTGCAGCGGATGCCGTTCTGCCATAACTCGGTTTTCATTAAACGGGATGTCTTTCTTGCACTGGGCGGACATGACACGCAGTTTCGCGTTGCCGCCGATTACGACCTGATGCTGCGCCTGGTCGGCGGCGGCTATCAGGGTGAGCGGATGGATGATCCGGTCTCGTTGTTCTGGGAAAGAGGTGTGACCAGCGACGATGAGGCAACAGGGCAGGACTATGCCCGTGTCTGGATGCAATACTACGCGGATTTCAAGACGGCCCATGAGCTGACGCAGCAGGATTTCTTTGGGTACTATCGGCGCGGACACATGCCGGCCAACCTGATGCTTGAAGTTCTGCGTCGACCCGATACGCCCGAGGCGATAAAACGTGCCGCGCGCCATTGCCTGTTAAAGACCCTGCGCCGTTCGGTGCAGTTTTGGCGAAAGTTCTAGTTTCTTAATTCAAGTGCCGTTCCGGGATGGACGTGCCGCAAGAACTTCTCCATCTGCCTGCCCGCCATGGGCGACGACAATCGGACGCCCAAGCTTACGCACCAGATCCTTGAATTCGAACCCAAGAAAACGCAGTCCGCAAACCCTCTCGCCGGATGTTCTGTCGGTGATGCACAGGCGGCCCTTTCGGAATGCCAGCCTGTATCCTTTGTCTTTCAGGATGTCCGCCAGGCTACCCCAGCTTGCCGCGCTGGCGAATAACGGGCGGATTGCTGCGCGCAGCAGAGCCGCTGTTTCGCAATCGAGTTCTGTTGATGCCGTTCGGGCCACAATAGAACCCGACACCTCAGTCTTCCGCTTAATTAACATGAGCGACCCCCGCTCTGAAATGTGTTCCCCCAATACAGGGTGTCAAAATTTCTCAGAATAATCAAAATTTGAAATAAAATTACTCTGAAAATGTTGCATTTTGAGTTCAATAATTCACGCAATACCCGCATTGATATCATAGGTGAAACAATTCAGCGCTGTCTGTGAAGGATGTCACAACTATTGGTGTAGCCCACTTGTTGCTCTGTCGCCTTAAGCCC
Organism: Ruegeria sp. BG6; assembly: GCF_056538465.1. Taxonomy (NCBI): domain Bacteria; kingdom Pseudomonadati; phylum Pseudomonadota; class Alphaproteobacteria; order Rhodobacterales; family Roseobacteraceae; genus Ruegeria; species Ruegeria sp. BG6. The sequence continues at coordinate 104,197 of NZ_JBQFTB010000015.1, forward strand.
GAGCCCTCCCTGGCGGAAAGACGGCGTTTGATTCGTTCCGGCATTGCAATTGCCGGGCTGGACACAAGATATCAGAGTGGTAAATCGGTCTGGTTCAGACGGGGGATACGGGCGTGCTGAGTTTTGCAACGGTTGTGTATTCCAAGGACTATCCCTTGCTGGAATTGCAGGCGTTGTCATTTGCCCGGTTCGTTGACCCCCGAAGCGTCGCATCGATCCATGTCATCATGAACGACATTGACGAGGCGTCGCTCAGACAGAAGATCGATCCAATCCTGCCGTCCTATGGCCCGTTGCTGCCCAAGGTTAAGGTGCTAAGCGGCGACGACGTATTGCTGGGCACCGGGCATTGTTCAGAACGGCCCTGGCGTGACCGGGTCCTGATCGAGAACCGTTTCCGGATTCCGTTTGCCCGAAAAGGCGGGTGGCGGGGCAACAACGGGTATCGCGCTCAGCAGGTGCTGAAACTGGGTGCCGCACGCGTGGCAGGTGCCGAGAATATCGTTATCTTGGATACCAAGAACGTGTTTTTGCGCGCTTTCGAGCAATCTGAGTTCTTTTCACAGGATGGCGCTGCCCAAATCCCGTTCATTCCGGTTCAAAGCGATTTTCACCGCAATTGGTTGTCTGAGAGTTTGGAGGCACTTGGGGTTAACAAGCCCGATACCGCCGATCTTGAAACAACGAACTTTGCGACACCGTTCCCGGTCCGACGATCACTTGTTTTGGCGCTGCTGGACGAAATCAATGCGCGTTACGGTTCGGTGCAGGCTCTCTTTGCGTCGCGGCGGCGGCCTTCCGAGTTCATGCTACTTAACGCGTTTTGTATGGGCTCACCTGAAGGTTACGGACCTTGGTTTCAGCCGATTGAAAACAACAGCGTCGGTTTGTGGCCTACCTATTCGCAGGACGTTCTGAGCGCGCAGGTGACACGACTGGACGATCCGCAGTCACTCAGCCTTGGATTGCACAATCGGGCGGTTTCGAAACTACCCGATGATCTCCGCGAACGGGTATTCCGAGCATTGGAAAGCCGCGGCATCAGCGACCCGGCCAGAACAAAGGCTGTATTGGATCGAACTTCGGCCCTTTCCGGCTAGCACAGTCACTGGCGGCGACAAGTCGCTTGACCATCCGGGCAAATGCCGAAAGGGTCGCCGCAAACAGAAAAACCGGAGCAGGCATGGCCACCACACCCCCGCCCTTTGCCCCTTTTGAATGGAAAATCGCCTGGCGTTATCTGCGTGCCCGCCGCGCCGAAGGCGGCGTCAGCGTGATGACCTGGATTTCCCTGATCGGGATCACTCTGGCCGTGTTTGCCCTGATCGCGACCCTGGCGGTGCGGTCCGGGTTCCGGTCCGAGTTTGTCGGTACCATTTTGGGTGCCAACGCGCATGTCACCGTCTATTCGGCTGGCCAGATCGGCCAGCAGGGCAACGTGGACAGGACGATTGCGGATTTTGACAGCATGGCTGCGCGGATCGCGCAGGTTGACGGGGTCAAGCGGGCCGCGCCATTGGTCAAGGGACAAGTGCTGATCACCAACCGCGACCGCAGCAGCGGGGTCGAGGTCTTTGGCATTCGCCCCGACGATCTGCGTGATTTGCCGGGTATTGCTGAAAGTGAACAAGCCATTGGTGATCTGTCCGGGTTTCAGGACGGCGAAGAAGTTGTTGCCCTGGGTTCGGGTGTCGCGCGCAGCATTGGCGCGACCGTCGGCGATACGATCAAGCTGACCTCGCCCAACGGGGTCAAAACCGCCTTTGGCACGTCGCCGCGGGTGAATGCTTTCCGCGTGGTCTATGTCTTTTCGGCCGGCCGCTACGATACTGACCGGACCAGGGTCTACATGCCGTTTGACAGGGCGCAGAGCTTTTTCAACCGCGAAGGTGTCGCGGACGAGATCGAGGTAATGGTAACGCAGCCCGAGACTCTCAACCCGATCCTGATACCGATACTCGAAGCCGCAGGCGAACGCAGCCAGATCTGGACATGGCAGGACGCTTCGGGCGGGTTCCTGCGTGCGCTCGAGGTCGAGGACAACGTGATGTTCATCATCCTGTCGATCCTGGTGCTGATCGCGGCGATGAATATCGTCTCCGGCCTGATCATGCTGGTCAAGAACAAGGGGCGGGACATCGGCATCCTGCGCACCATCGGTCTGAGTGAAGGGTCCGTTCTGCGGGTGTTTTTCATTTGCGGCGCATTTACCGGCATCATCGGAACGGTGATGGGCGTGGTCCTTGGATGCCTGTTCGCCATCTATATCGATCCGATCTTTTCCTTCGTGAACTACGTCATGGGCGGCGGTGTCTGGGATCCGTCCATTCGCGGCATCTACGCTTTGCCCGCCGAATTGCACCTGACCGATGTGCTCAAGGCGGTCGCGCTTTCGTTGGGTCTGTCCTTTCTTGTCACCTATTTCCCTGCTCGTCGCGCGGCGCGGCTGAACCCGGTTGAGGCGCTGCGCTATGAATGATTTGACGATGCGGCTGAACGGTCTGACCAAGACCTATCTGAGGGGCACGCCGGGCGAGGTTCAGGTTCTGCGCGGTGCAGATCTGGAACTGCGCGCGGGTGAGGCTGTGGCGCTGGTGGCACCGTCGGGTGCGGGAAAGTCGACGCTGCTTCATATTGCCGGGCTTCTTGATGCCCCAGATGCCGGATCGGTTGAAATTGCGGGTCAGGATGCCTCGGGCAAGGGCGACCGTACCCGCACAGCGTTGCGGCGGCGCGATGTGGGATTTGTCTATCAGTTCCACCATCTGCTGCCGGAATTCACGGCGCTTGAGAATATAACCCTTCCGCAACTAGCCAATGGTGTATCCGAAAAAGCTGCCCGTGAACGGGCCATGTCACTGCTGGCGCGGGTTGGGGTTGCGTCCCGCGCCGATCATCGCCCGGCGGCTCTGTCAGGAGGAGAGCAACAGCGCGTTGCATTCTGCCGGGCGCTGGCCAATGCGCCGCGCGTTCTGCTGGCGGATGAACCGACCGGCAATCTGGACCCTGAGACCTCGGATCAGGTTTTCGATGCGCTGATGTCACTTGTGCGGGGTGAGGGGCTTTCGGCGTTGATCGCCACTCACAACCCGGATTTGGCCGCGCGGATGGACCGGATCGTGCGGCTGGACGGCGGTGTTCTCAAGCCAGTTGAGTGATGGCGACGCCAACTGCCATGACGGCGATTCCGCCCGCCCGCATCCAGGTCAGCGGTGTGATCTGGGCGCCGAATAGACCAAAATGGTCAATGGCGGCTGCACTGATCAACTGGCCCAGAAGGACAAAGAACACTGCGTTCCCAACGCCAAAATGCGGGGCCACGTGGGTGATGGACAACACATAAAAGGCGACCAGAACGCCGCCGAGGAACAGGTGTTTCGGGGCTTCTGAAACTTTTGAAAGCGCGTCGAAGCCGGGAAACACCAACATGACCAGCGCCGAAGCGGTCAGGGCAACGGCGAACAGAACCACCGCCGCCGTGGTCGGCGACCCGATCAGTTTACCCAAGGCCGCATTCAGACCCGCCAGCAGAGGCACGCCGACCCCGGCTGCCAGCATGATGGCTGCGTATTGTGTCATTGCCCGATCCTTTGCCCTTGTTGCGTTGATCTGGATCATTGCCCCTAGCCGCAGAACGGGCAAGCCTGCAATTGCCAATCCTGACAGGAGATTACGATGAAAATGTCCGCCGCCCGGGTCACATTTCTGACAGCCGTCTTTCTGGCGTCGCAAGCGCCAGCGCAGGATGCCGAAAATGGTGGCCATTTGTACCTGCGCCACTGCGCCACCTGTCACGGGATCGAAGCAACGGGTCAGGGTCCGATGGCCGGTGTTTTGGTTATTCAGCCCACTGACCTGACCAAATTGGCGGGTGCCAATGGGGTGTTTCCACGGGCAAGAGTTGTGGCACGGATCGACGGGCGCGATCCTCTGGTCTCGCACGGCAGCCCGATGCCTGTGTATGGGCCGTTCTTCGAAGGGCAGGACACGGCCATCAAAACGCATGATGGTCAGCCTATTCTGACGAGCCAGCCGATTGTCGATCTGGTCGCCTATCTGGAAACGCTGCAAAAGTGACGGTGATCAGCTGCAAATGCCGTTGATTTCCGCGCCCCGCCACGGCAGGGCGACGTCACGCTCGCGCCCCTTCTCGGGCAGCGGTGACAGGTCGAAGTGCACACCCAGCATGTCGTGCAGACGCTGCGTGCGGGCCGCCTGGGGATCCAGCGCCCGGCAGCACACATATTCCTCGACGATCGCGCCCTGTTGTTCAAACCCGTAAGAAAGGAAGTCAGGCGAAGTTGCGAGGTCGAACAAATAGGGATCCTTGCGTCCGCCATGTTCTGCCGCCGCGCGTAAAGGATGATACCCGGTGGTTTCGCGGTTCTGCCACTGCCAGACATGGGTCAGTTCATGGGCCAGCAGCATCGCGGCTATCAGGTTCATTTCGTCCGGAAATCCGGACATGTAATTCTCAAGATACCAGTCACGCGAGAAATAGACCCGGTTGAACAGGGCCACTGCGGCAGGGGTGCTGGTAACAAGCCCCTCTTCGGCCGGTGGCAGAATGCGATCCCGGCAGGCCAGACGCGGTCGCGACTCGCGGTAGTATGTAATGGGCAGCACGGGCGCGCCATCGACAAGTCTGACGCGATCAATGTTCAGGCTTTTGCCCTGAATGGTATCGGTAAACGCGCGTTCGGTCTCTGTCAGCGGGCGGCTGCAGGACGCAAGCAGAAACAGGGCGACTAGCATAACGCGAGTGATCATGCCTTGCAGCCTAGTACGACGCATTCCGCCTGCAAGGTGATTTTAGAGGCTCATTGCCAGAACACGGCTGATTTCTGTCAACGATCGGCCGGATTGCTCCATCCATGTGTTAAAAGCCTGCTGCACTGCGGCCATTGCCTTTTTCGACGTAGCGGGCCTGTCAATGATGCCTTCGGCGATCAGCCGCGCGGTGACGTCCTGTGACAATATAAAACTGTCACGCCCGGCAAACCGCATTGCATATTGAGCCGACGCCCCACCAAGGCGCGCCCCGCGTTTGGCCAGCATGGCCAGCAGGCCAATGTAGTCGTGCGAAGGCCAGCCTCCCAGAACCTGACCCGCTCCGCCTTCTTCACGCAGTTCCAGCAGAAACGCGGCGTTGTCCCGAACGGCGGCGATCTTTGTTCCGTTGCGCACGACACGCGTGTCCTGCAGCAGGCTGTCGAATTTTTCGTCGTCCATGAAGGCACACCGCCCGACATCAAATCCGTCAAATGCCGTTTCGAACCCATTCCACTTGGATTCGATGACTTTCCAGCTGAATCCCGCCTGAAAAATGGTCTTTGTTATTGTCGACAACCAACGGTCGTCCGGCATGGCGGCCAGCTCAGCGGCGCTTTTGGGTTTGCTCAGCTTTTCCTCCAGCCTGTCAGGGCCGCCATGCCGGCCGGCGGCAATGCTGTAGATTTCGTCAAAATGGCGCATCATTCGGTTCCTCCGGCGCTAGTGTTTCCTTTTTGTTCCTTTCTGGCAAGAGGGCAAGTGGCGCCCGGTTGGCCGGGTTCAATAGATCGCGAGTATTGAGAAATGCAGAAATTTAGACGGTTTTGCAAAGAAATGCTCGACAAAACAGGGGATTCGGGTTTGTGATTGACTCGTCAATCAATATCCGGTGCCCTGGCAAACCTCAACAACAAGCCAGGACGGTGCAGTTGCGTTGCAAAGCGGGTGGGGGAAATCGCGCCAAAAAAGTGAAATTAGCTTAGCTCTGGTGTCAGTGTTCACTTTCCTTTTCCGGCTAAATTTGTGCATGTTGCGACATGGTATTGTCACCAGACAAGTCAGCCGGCGTAAAAACGCGTCGGGGTGGGCAAAACAAAGAAGACAGGGAGAAAAATCATGAAAAAACTGAGTGTAAGCCTTTTGGCCCTTGCGGTCGCGGGATCGGCACAGGCGGCGGATTTGGGCGCCGTGGACGAGCCCATCAAGCTGGCGATCAACGAATGGACCGGTCAGCACGTTACAACGCATGTCGCGGGCGAGATGCTGAAGGCCGCAGGATATAACGTTGAATACGTGACGGCAGGCATGATGAACCAGTTCCAGGCGCTGGCCGATGGTGACATCGACGCAACGCTGGAAATCTGGTCGTCCAACGTGTCGGACGAATATGCCAAGAAAATCGACGAAGGCACCGTGGTCGAAATCGGCGATCTTGGGCTGGATGCCAAAGAAGGCATCGCATACCCGGCCCATGTGGCCGATCTGTGCCCCGGCCTGCCTGCTTGGGAAGCGCTGAAAGACTGCGCGCAGGTCTTTGCCACGGCCGAGACACTGCCCGGCGGGCGTCTGGTCGACTATCCTGCGGACTGGGGTACACCCGGCGCGGATCGTATGACGGGTCTTGAACTGCCGTTCAAAGCGGTTCCTGCGGGCTCGGAAGGTGCTCTCATCGCGGAATTGCGCGCTTCGACTGAACGCAAGTCGCCGCTGCTGATCACATTCTGGCAGCCGCACTGGGCGATGTCGGCCTATGACGTGCAATTCGTTGACCTGCCTGCGGGAGAAGAGGCTTGCTTCAACGATCCGGCCTGGGGTCCGAACCCGAACGCGGTGAATGATTGCGACTTCTCGCCTTCGCGTATCTTCAAAGCCGGTTGGAGCGGCATGGAGGAGAAATGGCCGGCCGCGTACGAGATCCTGACCAACTACCAACTGGCGGTCGAAGACCAGCAGCCGATGATGGGTGCGATCGACGTTGACGGCGGCTCGGTCGAAGAAGTTGTCGCCGCTTGGATGGCCGAGAACGAAGGCAAATGGCGTCCGGTCGTCGACGCGGCAACCAAGTGAGCCGCATAAGTGACTGACGCAAACACGCCAGCCATTGCCTGCCGGAATCTCTGGCAGGTCTTTGGCCCTGGTGCTGACAAAGCCCTGACCGACGCGCTGTCTCGGTCAGGGAACGACTCTGACAAAGCCGCCGCCGATCTGCGCGAAAAAGGGTTGATTCCGGCCGTTCAGGACGCGAATTTTGAAGTCCAGGAGGGCGAGCTTTTCGTCATCATGGGGCTTTCGGGGTCGGGCAAGTCCACGTTGATCCGGTGTATCTCGCAGTTGCTGCCTGGAACGGGCGGAGAAATCCATGTGGACGGCGAGAATGTCATTGGCGCATCAAAGAAGACGCTGACCGAGTTGCGCCGCAAGAAGCTGGGCATGGTGTTCCAGCATTTTGGTCTGTTCCCGCACATGACCGTTGCCGAAAATGTGGCCTACCCGCTGCGTGTTCAGGGTGTTGGCAAAAAGGAACGTCTGGCCCGCGCTCAGGAAGTAATATCGCTGGTCGGATTGGAAGGCCGCGAAGACAGTTTCCCGCGCCAGCTTTCGGGCGGTCAGCGCCAGCGTGTTGGCATCGCACGGTCATTGGCCGTGAATCCCGATATCTGGTTTCTGGACGAGCCGTTTTCGGCCCTCGACCCCCTTATCCGCCGCCAGTTGCAGGATGAGTTCCTGCGCATTCAGGCGACGCTGAAGAAATCCATCGTCTTCATCACGCACGACATTCAAGAGGCGCTGAAGCTGGCCGACCGGATAGCGATCATGCGCGATGGCAAGATCGTTCAGATCGGAACGCCCACGGATATCGTGCTGCGCCCGGTCGACGACTACGTGCGCGAATTCTCGAAAGATGTGGCCAAGGGCCAGCACGCCAAGGTCGCCTCGGTCATGCGCGGAGGCGAAAGTGAGTGTGGGCCGGATGATCCGGGACTGACCACGGCGATGACGCTGGACGCCGCCCTTGCACATTGCATGGAACTGTACGAACCGGTGCCTGTGCGTGACGAGGCAGGCAACATCGTCGGTAGTGTCCACCCGTCGGATCTGGCTGCCGCGCTTCAGGTGGATGACACATGACCGCGGCTACGGATATTCCTGCGCATCGGGCGCGGCTGACCGCAGGCGCGCAGGCGGCCCTGATCACCGTGATCGTCGGTGCCGTCTGTCTTGCACTGGAAGGCGTCGCCCCGTGGCTGGTGAAATGGCCCACCGCGTGGGAACTGCCCGCGACCCAATGGGTGGGCGCGTTCCTGGACTGGTTCCTGAACGGTATCAAACCCGCCATGCGGTTGTTTTCCGATCTGATGACCTATCCGATGAATGCGGCCAACTATGTGCTTGCCAATACCCCGTGGCCGATCCTCATCGGTCTTGTCACGGCATTGGGCTGGTATCTCGGCGGCTTGCCGATGGCGGCGTTGGGGTTCTTCGGCCTCAGCTTTGTCCTGGCCTCAGGCTACTGGGCCGAGAGCATGAACACCCTGGCGCTGGTCGCTGTCTCGGTGCCGGTCGCGCTGATCGTTGGCGGAGCGATCGGTATCCTCGCGAATGAGGTGCCAAAGGTAAAATCCTTTGTGCAGGCGGTGCTGGACGTGATGCAGACTGTGCCGACTTTTGCCTATCTGACGCCGCTGCTGCTGCTCTTTGGTTTCGGCCCCGTTGTTGGTCTGATCGCCTCGGCAATCTACGCCGCGCCGCCGATGGCGCGAAACGTGATGCTGGGCCTCGAAAGGGTCGAGCCCGAAATCAAAGAGGCTGCCATCATGTCCGGCGGCACCCGGTTTCAGCAACTGTTTCAGGTGGAAATCCCCGCCGCCGCGACGCAGATCATGGTTGGTGTGAACCAATGTCTGATGGCGGCGCTGTCGATGGTGATCATCGCCGCAGTCATCGGCGGGTTCAACGATATCGGCTGGGAGGTTCTGCTGACCATGCGCAAGGCGCAATTCGGTGAATCCCTGCTGGCCGGTCTGGTGATTGTGGTTTTCGCCGTGGTGATCGACCGGATGAGCGGCACTCTGGCGACCGAGCGCAAACGTTATGACCAACGCGTCGTTTGGGCTGTCCTGGGCTTTACCGTGCTGTTCACGGCCGCCTTTTGGGCATGGCTTCCGAATCCGTCCGAACTGACGCTTCTGGACCCCATGGCCGAAGCGGTCGACAGCGGTCTGACGGCGTTCACACAGGCGAACGGACCGTGGCTGGATGCGCTCAAGAACAACTCGCTGTTCTATGTTCTGTTGCCGTTGCGGATCGGTCTTGATCAGGCGGTTCTGCCTTTCACCTGGGGGTTCCAGTGGACACCTGGGATGAGTTATGGCCTGTTCGCGGCCGGTGCTGGCATCACCCTGCTGATGGCGTGGCGCGGGCACCTGACCGGCGGACTGGTCGTGTTGATCCTGATTGGCATGCTGGAAACCGGCATTGCCAACTTGCCTTGGCCGTTTGTCCTGACCGGAACAGCCGCCCTTGGCTGGGTTGCGGGCGGCTGGCGTCTTGCAGCGCTGTCGGTGGGGCTGCTCTGCACCATCCTCATCTCGGGCCTGTGGGAGAGAGCGCTGCTGTCGCTTTATCTCAGCGGAGCGGCGGTGTTTTCCTGCGCCGTTGTTGGCGGGCTGATCGGTCTGGCCAGCGCGGTGTGGGAGCCGGTGTGGAAAATCGTCCGCCCGATCTGTGACATGCTGCAGACGATTCCGCTGTTCGTGTTTCTGATCCCGGTGCTGATGGTGTTTCAGATTGGCGAGTTCTCTGCCTTTCTGGCGATCTGCGCCTATGCCATCGTCCCGATGATCCGCTACACGCGGCACGGACTTGTCAATACGCCGGAAGAGATGATGGAGGCCGCCATTTCAAGCGGCGCGACCGAGTGGCAGATCATGCGTGACGTGCGTGCGCCTTACGCGGCGCCGACCATCCTGCTGGGGTTGAACCAGACCATCCTTTATGCCTTTGCCATGCTGGTGATTGCTGCGCTGATCGGGACAACCGGTCTGGGCCAGTCGATCTATCTGGCGCTAGGGCAGGCCGATGTGGGGCTTGGTATCTCGGCTGGTGCCGCGATGGCAATCCTGGCGCTGATTGCCGACCGCATGGTGCAGGGCTTTGCCGAAGAACGGCGTAAGGCACTGGGCTTGTGAACAAGGGCAGGGGCAGCGTATCTGCCCCTACGCCCGACTTGATTTCGGACAAGGACCACCCCCGCGCCGCAGCCTAAACCGGGCGCAATATGTTCGGAGTTTATCATGACCGGTTGGGCCCTCTTCCTTGCAGCGCTGATCACCTTCCTTCTGACCCACGTTGTCCCGGCTCGTCCCGCCGTGCGTGGCAGGCTGATCGAAACGATGGGGCGCAGGCGGTATTTCGCGACCTATTCCGCCTTGTCCCTGCTGGTGCTGGGCTGGCTTGTCGTCGCGGCCGCGCGGGCGCCGTATGTTGAAGTCATACCGCCTTTTGCGCTCTTTCGCTGGATACCGCTGCTGATCATGCCGATTGCCTGCTGGCTGGCCATAGTGGGGCTGTCGATCCAGAACCCGTTTTCGTTCGGAGGGCTGGGACACCGCGCCTTTGACCCCGAGAACCCGGGCATCCTGCGCACAACGCGCCATCCGGTTTTGGCAGCGTTGATGTTGTGGGCCGGCGCGCACCTACTGGCCAATGGCAGCCTGTCCCATGTCATCCTTTTCGGGCTATTCGCGGGTTTCGCTGTAATGGGTATGGCGCTGATCGACCGCCGCAAGGCGCGGGCGATGGGTATCGAATGGACGCGTCTGTCGCGCAACACCGCGCGCTTCTCGCTACGCGCACCGCGCCCATGGCCGGGCAAATGGTCCGGTCTTGTCGCGCTTGCCGTATTTGCGGTTCTGCTTCACCTGCACACACCTGTGATTGGCCTTTCCCCTCTGCCTTGACGCGAGGTGTGGCCGAGCACAGACATGCGTGCTATCTGGAATGTCATGTATTTGTACGAAGAGGGTCTCTGAATGTACCTGGCCTATGTCACCACCACCGATCGCGGCGCAACCGACCGCCTGCTGAGCGCTGTGGCCGAGCATCTTCTGAACGCTGACGCGCGACTGGCTGGTGTGGTTCAGACCAACACCGAATGCGCGGACAGCAGCAAATGCGATATGGACGTCCGGGTGTTGCCAGCGGGTGAGACCATTCGGATTTCCCAGTCTCTGGGCACCCAGTCGCGCGGTTGCCGTCTTGACCCGGCCGCGCTGGAGCAGGCCGTCGGATATGTAACTGCTTCTCTGGACGACAATCCGCAGCTTCTGATTATCAATAAGTTCGGCAAACACGAGGCGGACGGCCGCGGCTTCCGCCCTGTCATCGCTGAAGCCCTGGCGCGGGATATTCCCGTTCTGGTCGGTGTCAACGGCCTGAACAACGAGAAATTTCAGGAGTTCACAGGAGGCACCGCTGAGGAAATCACACCTGACCTGCAAGAGATCGTCAGCTGGTTCAATCAGGTAACGGCCCAACGCGCGACAGCGGCCTGAGTCAGCCATTCTCGCTTCAACGGCGGTGAACCCTCGTGACAACGTGCTCAGTCAGGATTATCGATTGTTCGCAGGAAGATATGGAGGCGAGTACCGGAATCGAACCGGTGTACACGGATTTGCAATTTTGGCTGCGTCGTGTTCACGGATACCCAGCTTTTCGGCAATTATTGCGTCGATCCGCTGCTGAATGATGGCGTCCAAGTCCATTTGATTTTCCCTAAGTTAGAGAGTCATAGGTCATTGATAACATGTGACTAATAGCAATTTATTGTTTGTCAGGCCAGCCGGTTGTGCCGATGCTGGCCCCATGCCTAGACTGTATAAAAATTGGACGAAGGCCAGAGTGTTGGCCGACGCGAAACGCTACCGGCACCCGAGCGAATGGAAGCGGGACAGCCGGGGCGCATACCGTGCCGCTGAACGCGGTGGATACCTGAAGCAAGCAACCAAACACATGATCCGAAAGCACCGCTGGACGCCGGAACGTCTGCGGGAAAGCACGGCTGGTTACATCGTGTTTTCACAATAGTCCAATTCGGAGCGCGCTGCTTATCAGGCTGCGTGGCGTGCTGGGATGCCGGATGAAATACGAGCGTTGTTTACGCTCTAAAAAAGCCAAAGGGCCGATGGTGGCAGGTGTGGCTGACCTGAACTGACGCGATCCATCGGTGACGAAAAACCCCCGGCCTGTGGTGGGTCGGGGGCAAACAAAACAACAACCCCAATGCCAAAGGATCGTCAGATGCCAAGCAATATAACACCCATCCAGCCCGACCAGCAAACATCTTGGGATCGCGCGTTCCAAGAACGCAATTGGCTGATCTTCGGTTTGCACCAACGTGAAGGTCAGAAAGTGGGTAAATTTCCGACCGATCTGATTCCATCAGAATATTGGGAAGAACGCGTCCGTTTTGATGCCCCGGTGTCGGTCGTATATGCCGCGCATTACACCTACGCCGAAGCGGTCCATCTGGTCCAAACCTTGCAGCCATGCGGCAAGGCGGAAGGCTATGCGATCGGATACCTGCCCAGGCCCGACAGCGTCCTGACCATTGGCGATCTGGACAATTGCCGCGACCCGGTGACGGGCAATATCGAACCGTGGGCACTGGAAGTGCTGGGTGCCGCAAAGACCTATGCCGAAGTGTCCGCCAGCGGCACCGGCATCCGCCTGCTGATGGAACGGATGGAAGGCGACGACCAACACAAATCTGGTGAACGCAATTGCGCTGGTTTTTTCGCCAACGGCACGCGGGGGGCTGTCCTGACGTTTGCACCCTTGCCGGGCTATGAATTGCCGCCACAGTGCGCCCCAGCGGTCCGTGACGCGATCCTGAAGCGTCGTGGCGTGATGAAAAGCAAGGGCGAGGCCCAGAGCATAACCGACCCGGTGCCGCCCGAACTGGTACGCCTGTTTTTGGAAGCCCTGCCGAACAATGATCTGGAATATGACCCCTGGCTTGAAATCGGCTACGCGGTCAAAGCGAGTCTGGGCAATGCCGGTGCGGACCTGTTCGCCCAATGGTCCGCACGCGCACCGAAGAACAACCCCGAATTCACCATGAAGACGTATCTGGGACTGGACCCGGAAGACATCACGTTTGGCACCCTGCACGAAGCCGTGCGTGCGGCTTTTGGTGGCCAGTTGCCGCCACAGCTAGGCGTAGCCATGGGACAGCGGCGTTTCGAGCGTGCTGCGGCCCAAATGCGGCCCGTCAGCGGGTCAGAAGGCGATCCATGGGCCGACATACCCGACTGGGACATGGACGGCGTTCTGGTGCCCGATCTGATCGACGCCTGTGATCTGGCCCAACATACCCCGAAGCCCCGTGAATGGACCGTTGCTGATCTGGTGCCGCGCAAGCATGTGACGCTGTTGACCGGGAATGGTGGTGTCGGCAAATCCCTGCTGGCCCTGCAACTGGCAACCTGCATTGCGACCGGCTTGCCGTGGGTCGGTCAGAATGTGTCAGTTGGGGGTGCTTTGTTCATCAGCGTGGAAGACGACATGGATGAACTGCATCGCCGCATGGTGGACATCAGTGCCGGTCTGGGCATCAATCTTGGCATGGTGGGCAACCTGCGTATCTGGTCGCTGATGGGTCAGGAAGCGGTCATGGCAAAAACCGGCTTCGACGGGATCGTCCAACCAATGCCACTATTCCACCGGATAAGGGAACAGGCCATGCAGGTGCAGCCCGAAGTGATCGTGCTGGACACGCTGGCCGACCTGTTTGCTGGGGATGAAAACAGCCGGTCCGAAGGCACCCAGTTTGTTCAGTTGCTGATCGGCATGGCGAAGGAATTCAATTGTGCTGTCATCCTGCTGGCCCATCCATCGAAGTCGGGCATGGCATCCGGTGACGGAACATCTGGCAGTACGTCTTGGCACAACAAGGTCCGATCCCGTCTGTACCTGACCCGTGAAGCTGCCCCGGATGGAATGGAACCCGACCCCAAAAGCCGGGTCGTGGAACACATGAAAGCGAATTACGGATCGGATGATCACCGGCTGCGGATCAGATGGGATGGTGGAATGTTCCATCCGTCCGGTGCGCCGCAGATCGCAGAAGACAATGAAGCGATGATCCTGTGGGAAGCTGAGTTCATGCGGATGCTGGATGAACGGAATGGTCAACAGCGTTATGTCAGCGCATCACCCAGTATGATCTATGCGCCGAAAGTGTTTGCCGATGCTGGTAATGGGATCACGAAAAAGCAATTCCAGATCGCGATGGATAGATTATTCAATAAAGGCGTGATCGAAATACAGGAAATAACAAACTCGGATTATAAGCGTCGTTCGTATATTTTCCGGAAATTATCGTGATCAGTAATTTGCGCCAACCCGTCCGCCAACCTACCGCCAACCATCCGCCCGCCAACCCCTATATACTACGTATATAGTAGTGTGCTTGGCGCACACACTACTATACTTATACTTGTATGGTATTGGGGGATGGATCGATAAATTATCGGATAATTACTGATCGATAAAATCCCTAGTATTCCAACAGCGGATCGCCCGTGGATCGGCAGCAGATAATTACTGATCGATGGTGGATCGATGACGGACCGATGATGATTGGGCCGTGGATCGTTTGGGGCGGGGTGGTCCGAAACACAACCGTAGGGACGCTTACCGCGACGGGTCGAGAATCTTTTTGAAACTGACACAAATTGACCGATAGCGACTGCGACGATCTATCAGCACAACATTGATTTTTGGGGATCAAATTACCGTCTAATTACGTCGGATTGGATCGATCTATCCGGTATTGTAAAAATCCTTGCCGAATTATGATAAGGTAACATAATACCCCCTGACACGCGCCTCAGCCTGTGCGTGCCCCTTGCTATGGATCGACTATGCCCAGCAAACGAAAACGCCCACCCAAGGACCAGAGGATCGCCAGCCATGCAGCCAGCCAACATGCGTCAAGGCCAATTCGCAGCAGCCAATGCCGATCTGGCGACAGCGTTAGACCGGTGCGAAACGTGCGGTCAGATCGATCAGGTACAGGTCAGCTATCTGGGACAGTACAGCCAACCGTTCGACGTTGATTGTTTGATCGGGCGCTGCGAGCGGTGCATCCGGCTTGGCAATACAACATTGGTCAAAGTGAGGTTGGCAGCTGACACTGTTTGAACAGTTCGCAGCATTGGAAAGCCGCGCGATGAATGCAGTGATGACCGACAATCGCGGCACCCAAGGCCGCACCTTTCCGGCGCACCGCACAATCGACCCGCAAGGTAATCCCCGGATCTAACGACGCACCCGTCAGCTATTGGGACCCGGAACATGCAGAAGGCCTTGCTGCGTTCAACTCTCATACCGCAGGCAGAACTCAAGGATGCGGAAGCAACGCTGGATTTCACAAATCGCCTCATTCTTGCTGAAATGCTCAAAGACCTACCTTTTGCAGTAGTCAGGCAGGAATTCTGCGAAAGGCACAACGCGCTTTGCTGCGTTTCCCTTTTTGGCTCGCTGTAGACCTATCAAGCAAGCGTCAGCGGACGCGTATTAGTCAATCGATCCAAAGGCGGCTTTGTCCGCGAAGCGGGTGTTCATGTGGGTTAAACATGCCGCGTTGCGGCTAACGGCAGCTTCGTCCGCAGAGCAGTCGTTCAATGAATTGGCCTAACGACCGCACTGAGCCAGCGGTCGCCAAACGATGATCACTCAAATAGGCCGCTAGATTTCCCCAAATCAACATAACACGTTTTGCTGCGAAGATTATCCAGAACGTCTTCTTCGACCATTTGGGGATCGGAATGATAATCAGTGATGCCGGTCCCTTCCAGCATGCGGTTCATTAAATTGAAAAGCCCGCAGACCTGTATCGCATCAAAAAGTGCCTTCTCAGTCCAGCCAGCTTCAAAAACAGCTTTTGCGTCGGCTTCGGTCATGCGCGATGGGGTGGTCGTAAGCTTGCCAGTATAGGACAGCACTGGCTTTAGCCGGTCGCCAATGTCGGCATTTTCAAGGTCATTCATCATCGCCTCGATGGTGCTGACTTCAACGCCAAAAGCCTTGGCGTGTACCTTATGCGCCCCAAAACAAAACGCGCATGCATTCAAACCCGAAACATACGCAGCAATGATCTCGCGTTCAGCAATGCTGAGTTCGCTCTCACCTCTCATGACCCTGTTTTGGTACTCGGACAGTGGTCCAAGTTTTTCGGGAAAAGCGCTGTAAATATGGCTAAGACTCGCACCGTCGGGCAGGGATGGAAACAGGCGTTTCATATCAAATCCTCACAAAATCATCTGATTGTACCGTAGTGGAAATCTGCGTTTTGGCGAACAAGCGATCCTCCAAAGGGTTGCTCTGATGTGTGTGGGCGTGAAACCTGATATTGGTGCAAGCACATCGAACGGCCGTTTCGTCCGCATTGCGGTCGTTCGCCCAATCGGAACGGATGTCTACTTTGCGGGACACCTGTCGATTGCATCGCTTACATTGGGCTATCTGTTTA